>NZ_JAGHRG010000007.1:0-279404 GCF_017743915.1 Sulfitobacter sp. R18_1 | reverse complement strand
TCCTCACCAAAGAGGAAGGTGGCCGTCACACGCCGTTCTTCGCGAACTACCGTCCGCAGTTCTACTTCCGTACAACTGACGTGACCGGCACCGTTCAGCTGGCAGAAGGCACCGAGATGGTCATGCCCGGCGACAACGTGTCCTTCGGCGTTGAGCTGATCGCACCGATCGCCATGGAAAACGGCCTGCGCTTCGCGATCCGCGAAGGTGGCCGGACTGTTGGCGCGGGCGTCGTTTCCAAAATCACTGAGTGATTTTGAAACGGACCCGGTGGGCGACAGTCGCTCCGCAGGAGCGATGAGAGCCCACCCCCTGGCCTGACCGGGGACCACGGTTCAGATATTCGAAAGGCCGCAGCTTTTGCTGCGGCCTTTTGCTTTTGTGGGATGGGGCCTGTGAAGTGCGCGTGATACGGGGGGACAGGGCATTTATTGGTTGTGATTGAACGCTGACGGGGTGCGCGGTCACGCCGGGGCGGCGTGACTTTGCGCACTGGTTCTAAAAACACGGGGGTTTTTAGAACCCTCTTGCCACTTGCTTTGATTCCCCCTATAGGACGCGCATCGAACCGGGGTGCGTTAGACGCGCCCCGTTTGATTTATTACCAAGGCGCGAAGAGGGGGCCGGATGAGCCTGCTTCCTCCAATCCGTTAGAATCCCAAAACAAGGGATATGCATATGGCCGTTCAAAGCCAGAACATCCGCATTCGCCTGAAGGCGTTTGACTACCGGGTGCTCGATGCCTCCACTCAGGAAATCGTCAGCACCGCCAAGCGCACAGGCGCTTCGGTTCGCGGTCCCATTCCGCTGCCGAACAAGATCGAGAAATTCACCGTTCTTCGTGGTCCCCACGTCGACAAGAAATCCCGTGACCAGTTTGAAATCCGCACGCACAAGCGTCTGCTGGATATCATCGATCCGACCCCCCAGACCGTGGACGCGCTGATGAAGCTCGACCTCGCCGCTGGCGTGGACGTCGAGATCAAGCTGCAATCGTAAAGCCGGGAGGGTAATCATATGTTGCGCTCAGGCGTTATTGCAAAAAAAGTCGGCATGACCCGGCTGTTCATGGAAGACGGCAAACAGATCCCTGTGACCGTTCTTCAGTTGGACAAGCTTCAGGTTGTCGCACAGCGCACCGCGGACCGTGACGGCTATACCGCCGTTCAGCTCGGTGCCGGTTCGGCGAAAGCCAAACGTACAAGCCAAGCCATGCGTGGTCACTTCGCCGCGGCGAAAGTGGAACCAAAGCGCAAGCTGGCCGAATTCCGCGTCGACGCGGACGCGATGATCAACGTCGGTGAGGAAATCACCGCTGACCATTACTTCGCCGGTCAGTATGTCGACGTTGCGGGCACATCCATCGGTAAAGGTTTTGCCGGTGCGATGAAGCGTCACAACTTCGGCGGTCTGCGCGCCACGCACGGTGTGTCGATCTCTCACCGTTCGCACGGCTCCACAGGCCAGTGTCAGGATCCCGGTAAGGTTTTCAAAGGCAAGAAAATGGCCGGTCACATGGGTGCTGCCCGTGTCACCACGCAGAACCTTGAAGTCGTCAAGACCGACAGCGCGCGTGGCCTGATCATGGTCAAAGGCGCCGTTCCCGGCTCCAAAGGTGGTTGGGTCACCGTCAAGGATGCGGTCAAAAAGCCGTTCCCCGAAGACGCGATCCTGCCCGCCGCTCTGAAATCTGCCGCTGACGAAGCCGCGAAAGCCGCCGAAGAGGCCGCCGCCGCAGCCGCCGCAGAGGCAGAAGCCGAAGCCAAGCGTTTGGCCGAAGAGCAAGCCGCACAGGAAGCTGAAGCGCTGAAAGCCGCAGAAGCCGAAATCGCAGCTGAAGGTTCGGATGCCGACAATTCCGATGCCGACGCTGACAAGAAAGAAGGTGACGCATGAAACTCGATGTCATCAAACTCGACGGTGGCAAAGCCGGGTCCGTAGACCTGGACGAAGCCCTGTTCGGCCTGGAGCCGCGTGCCGACATCCTGCACCGCGTCGTGCGCTGGCAGCGTAACAACGCGCAGCAGGGGACGCACAAGGTCAAGACCCGGTCCGAGACCAGCTACTCGACCAAGAAGATCTATCGCCAGAAGGGCACCGGCGGCGCACGCCACGGTGACCGCAACGCGCCGATCTTCCGCAAGGGTGGTATCTACAAGGGTCCGACGCCCCGCAGCCACGGCCACGAGCTGACCAAGAAGTTCCGCAAGCTGGGCCTGCGCCACGCGCTGTCCGCCAAAGCAAAAGCCGGTTCGCTGGTCATCATCGACGAAGCTACTTCCGAGGGCAAAACCGCCGCTCTGGCCAAGCAGGTCTCGAACCTGGGCTGGAAACGCGCGCTGGTCATCGATGGCGCTTCGGTCAACGAGAACTTCGCACAGGCCGCGCGCAACATCGATGGGTTGGACATCCTGCCGTCGATGGGCGCAAACGTCTATGACATCCTCAAGCGTGACACTCTGGTGATCACCAAAGCGGGGATTGAAGCATTGGAGGCACGCCTGAAATGAGCGCCAAGCATCAACACTACGACGTGATCCGCAAGCCGGTCATTACCGAGAAGGCAACCATGGCGTCCGAACAGAACGCCGTCGTCTTTGAAGTCGCGATCGACAGCAACAAGCCGATGATCAAAGAGGCCGTCGAGGCGCTCTTCAACGTCAAGGTGAAGGCCGTGAACACGACCATCACCAAAGGCAAGGTCAAGCGTTTCCGGGGCCAGATGGGCCGCCGCAAAGACGTGAAAAAGGCCTATGTGACGCTCGAAGAGGGCAACACAATCGACGTCTCCACCGGGCTCTGATTTCCGGTTAGACATTTGGAAAAGGCCTCCGCATTGCGGGGGCCTTTTTCGTTTCGGGGATGCGCCGGGGCCCGGGACAAGCCGCAGGCGCCGGGCCATCGCCTGCCCGCCCGGACGGGTAGGCGATTTGGTGAGGCTGGACGTGACCTCGCAAAAGCACATCTCGGTTGAACCATAAAGTGGCACCAAGGTCCGTCAGATCGCCGACCCGCGGGCAGGCGCTGGCCCTCGGAGCATGAATGCCACCCCGGCCATGGACTAGCCACAGGCTCAACCCTCCCCCCAAAGCAGGCTGTTTCCAGCCTAAATGCCGCGACGTAACGGCAAAGGGTGACGCGGGCGTTGCTTGCGGCGTGCTTTCCTCTACAAGACCTCGGATAACGACAAAAAGCAGGTCCATGTCCCACGAAAAATCTACCTCCGGCGCGTCTGCGGACGTGTCGAACGCGCGCGACTGGGTGCGCGTGCTGGCCCGTTACCGCGAGCCGAGCACTTGGCGCAGCAGTTTTGAACTGGCGATCACGCTCGGTCCTTTCATCCTTCTTTGGGCGCTCGCTTGGTGGGCGCTCTCGATCAGCGGCTGGTTGGCGCTTGCGATCTCTCTGGTGAACGCGGGCTTCTTGCTGCGGCTCTTCGCGATCCAACACGACTGCGGCCATGCGGCATTTTTCAGCAGTCGCCGCACGAGCGATTGGGTGGGCCGCGCGCTCGGGGTGCTGACGCTGACGCCCTATGACGTGTGGCGTCGCACCCATTCGATTCACCACTCCTCGGCTGGGAACCTTGGCCGGCGCGGCATTGGCGATATCTACACGCTCACGGTTGCGGAGTATCGCGCGCTTGGGCTGTTCGGGCGACTGCATTACCGCCTGTACCGGAACCCGATCGTGCTCTTTGGTCTTGGGCCGACCTATCTGTTCTTCGTGCAGAACCGCGTGCCGCTGGGGCTGATGGCGCAGACCCGCTATTGGCTGAGCGCGATGGGCACCAATCTGACGATCCTCACAGCACTTGCAGTGATCTTCTATTTCGGGGGGATCATGCCCATTCTGCTGATCTTCGTGCCCAGCACCCTTCTGGCGGCCACGGCGGGCATGTGGCTGTTCTATGTCCAGCACCAGTTCGAGACGACCCATTGGGAAGAGAATGACGCTTGGGACCTGCATGATGCGGCCTTTCACGGCTCTTCGCATTACATCCTGCCGCGCCCCTTGCAGTGGTTGAGCGCCAATATCGGCATTCACCATGTGCACCACCTCTACAGCCGCATTCCCTTCTATCGCCTGCCGGAAGTGCTGCGCGACCATGTCGCCTTGGCCGAGGGGAACCGGATGACCATCCGCGAGAGCCTCGCCAATGCGCGGCTGCATCTGTGGGATGAGAAAAGCAAGCGCCTGTTGTCTTTCGCGCAGGCGCGCCGGGTCGCCTGAAGCCCCAGGATTTGGCTATGATTTAGGCCCCCGCTTCGGCGGGGGTCTTTGCGTTTGGAGGGCTGTCATTACCTTCGCGCGATCCTCTCGGCTGCGCGTTCAATCATGCGGCGACCCCGAAAAAGTTCCGAAAAAAAGCCATCAATTTTCTTGGAACAGAGCAGAAAGCTGCCGGTTGTCTCACCGTGGAAGACGGGGTGCTGCGCGCCTCACTTATCGTAAACGAACACGGGAGAGACCTAATGATCTATACCAAA
Source organism: Sulfitobacter sp. R18_1 (assembly GCF_017743915.1). NCBI lineage: Bacteria > Pseudomonadati > Pseudomonadota > Alphaproteobacteria > Rhodobacterales > Roseobacteraceae > Sulfitobacter > Sulfitobacter sp. R18_1. The sequence goes on along the minus strand of NZ_JAGHRG010000007.1, from coordinate 274,914 downwards.
ACACTCATGGCTGGCGTATCCGCCGTTGCCCTTTTCGCGGCCGCTCCGGTTCTGGCGCAGGATGCGACAGAGAACGTGGAAGAGACCATCGAGCGCAACGCCGAAGTTGAAGCCGAGATGGAAGCCGAGGTCGAAGGTGGCACAGCCGCGACCGCGAATGTTGCTGGCGGCCAAGTGGTTGTCGAACAGGAAGACGCCGAAGTTGACGTGACCGTTCCCGAGCCCGATGTGAACGTGTCGCAGGACGCTCCCGTGGTGACTGTTGAGCAGGGCCAGCCCGAAGTGAACGTCGCCGTTCCCGAGCCGACCGTTCGCGTGCAGCAGCAAGCGCCGATCATCACCGTCGAGCAGGCACAGCCGCAGGTTACCGTGCGCATCCCCGAGCCGGTCGTGACCGTGCAGGTGCCGAAACCGCAGGTTGACGTGGACACCGGCGAGCCGATCGTTGATCTTGAGCAGCCCGAACCCGTCGTGAAGTTCGTGCGCCCCGAGCCGAAAGTAACCATCGAAGAAGCCGAGCCGCGCGTGACCGTTGAGCAGGCCGAAGCCGATGTGAACGTGGCCGAATCCGAAGAAGCCCGCGTCGACGTTGAGCAGCAAGAAGCCAACGTGAACGTGCAGCAGGGCGAAGACGCGAATGTTGTCGTCGAAGAAGCCGAAGCACCCCAGGTCAACGTTGAAGGTGCCGAAGGTGCCGAGATCGACGTTGAGCAAGAGCAAGCGCGCGTACTGATGGAAGACTTCAACGCCGACGAGCAGGGCAATATGGCCGAAGAAGACCGTGCCCGCTATCAGGAGAACGTGCAGCGTCTGCCGATCTTTAACCTGACCGCCGAAGAACTGACTGGCCGCAGCGTTGCAACCGAGACCGGTGAAGACGTTGGCGAAATCGACTTTATCGGCGTCCGTGGTGACACCGTAGTTGCAATCATCGGCGTTGGTGGTTTCCTTGGTATGGGTGAAAACGAAGTCGCCATTCCGGTTGAGAAGCTGATCATGCGTGAAGACGAAGTCATCGTCCCCGGCGTGACCGAGGAGCGTCTGGAAAGCATGCCGGAATTCAACGAAGCTGAAGTTGAAATCCTCGACCCCGGTATGCGTCTGGCCGAGAGCATTGGCCTTGACTAATACCCGCTTTGGGTAACTGCTAAACCAATAGAAGAAGGCGCTTCGGCGCCTTCTTTTCTTTTGTGCGGGGCGGGGGAGAGGATTTTCGCCATGCCCACTGGACGGGCTGTTGCGAACCTGTTAGGTCGCCACATCGGCTCAGACCCCGGATTCGTCCGGGGTTTGGCTATTTGAACGATCCCGGTGGTTGGGATGCCTGCCTCGCAAGAGATTTAAACCCATCCACCACTCCCACAGGGGACCTTCGGGGCCCTATAACCAACGCGCTTTCACCTCGGTGCGAGCGTGCCTAGCAAACGGAAGACAGAGAACATGGCACTCAAGTCGTACAAACCGACGACGCCAGGCCAGCGTGGACTGGTACTGATCGACCGTTCGGAGCTGTGGAAAGGCCGCCCGGTCAAAGCCCTTACTCAGGGTCTGACCAAATCCGGTGGCCGGAACAACACCGGACGAATCACAATGCGTCGTACAGGTGGTGGTGCAAAGCGCCTCTACCGTATCGTTGATTTCAAGCGTAACAAGCTGGACATGTCCGCTGTTGTCGCGCGGATCGAATATGACCCCAACCGCACAGCCTTCATCGCACTGATCCAGTACGAAGACGGCGAGCAGGCCTACATCCTGGCCCCGCAGCGTTTGGCCATCGGCGACAAGATCATCGCCGGCGCCAAAGTGGACATCAAGCCCGGCAACGCGATGCCTTTCTCGGGCATGCCGATCGGTACGATCGTCCACAACATCGAGATGAAGCCCGGCAAGGGCGGTCAGATCGCCCGTGCCGCCGGCACCTACGCCCAGTTCGTGGGTCGTGACGGTGGCTACGCTCAGATCCGTCTGAGCTCCGGCGAGCTGCGTCTCGTGCGTCAGGAATGCATGGCCACCGTTGGTGCCGTCAGCAACCCCGACAACTCCAACCAGAACTACGGTAAAGCGGGCCGCATGCGCCACAAGGGCATCCGTCCCTCTGTGCGTGGTGTGGTGATGAACCCGATCGACCACCCGCACGGCGGTGGTGAAGGCCGGACCTCTGGTGGTCGTCACCCGGTTACTCCTTGGGGTAAGCCGACGAAGGGTGCCAAGACCCGCAACAAGAACAAAGCGTCCAGCAAGCTTATCATCCGCTCGCGTCACGCCAAGAAGAAGGGGCGTTAATCAATGGCTCGTTCAGTATGGAAAGGTCCTTTTGTTGACTCTTATGTCCTCAAAAAGGCAGAGGCTTCCCGCGAGGGCGGCCGTAACGAAGTGATCAAGATCTGGTCGCGCCGCAGCACGATCCTGCCCCAGTTCGTGGGTCTGACGTTCGGCGTCTACAACGGTCACAAGCACATTCCTGTCAACGTCAGCGAAGAAATGATCGGTCAGAAGTTCGGTGAATACTCCCCGACTCGGACCTACTACGGTCATGCCGCCGACAAAAAAGCGAAGCGGAAATAAGCCATGAGCAAGGATAAGAATCCCCGCCGCGTGGCAGACAACGAAGCAATGGCAAAACTGCGCATGCTTCGCACCAGCCCGCAGAAACTGAACCTGGTTGCTGCCCTCATCCGTGGCAAGTCCGTGGACAAGGCGCTGACCGACCTGACCTTCTCCAAGAAGCGGGTCGCGCAGGACGTGAAGAAATGCCTTCAGTCCGCCATCGCCAATGCGGAAAACAACCACAACCTGGACGTCGATGAGCTGATCGTGGCCGAGGCCTATGTCGGCAAGAACCTGACCATGAAGCGCGGTCGCCCGCGGGCCCGTGGCCGGTTCGGCAAGATCATCAAGCCGTTTGCCGAGATCACGATCAAAGTGCGTCAAGTTGAGGAGCAAGCCTGATGGGTAACAAAGTCAATCCGATCGGTATGCGCCTTCAGGTGAACCGCACCTGGGACAGCCGCTGGTACGCCGACACCAAGGATTACGGTGATCTTCTGCTGGAAGACCTCGCAATCCGCGACTTCATCAAGAAAGAGTGCCACCAGGCCGGTGTTGCCCGTGTGATCATCGAACGTCCGCACAAGAAGTGCCGCGTCACGATCCACACAGCACGCCCCGGTGTCATCATCGGCAAGAAAGGCGCGGACATCGAGACGCTGCGCCAGAAGATTGCCAAGATGACCAACTCGGAACTGCACCTCAACATCGTTGAGGTCCGCAAGCCTGAGCTCGACGCACATCTGGTTGGTGAGAGCATTGCACAGCAGCTGGAGCGCCGGGTGTCTTTCCGCCGCGCCATGAAACGTGCCGTGCAGAACGCCATGCGCATGGGCGCACTGGGCATCCGCGTGAACCTCGCGGGTCGTCTGGGTGGTGCCGAGATCGCGCGTACCGAATGGTACCGCGAAGGTCGCGTGCCGCTGCACACATTGCGTGCCGACATCGATTACGCGCATGTCGAGGCGTCCACCGCCTACGGCATCATCGGGATCAAGACCTGGATCTTCAAAGGCGAGATCATGGAACATGACCCCGCCGCGCGTGACCGCAAGGCACAGGAACTCCAAGACGGCCCAGCACCTCGCGGTGCCGGCGGTCGTCGCTAAGGGGGAATGACAAATGCTTCAACCAAAGCGTACTAAATTCCGCAAGCAGTTTAAGGGCTCTATCAAGGGTCTGGCGAAGGGCGGGTCTGACCTGAACTTCGGCACCTACGGCCTGAAGGCACTGCAGCCGGAGCGGGTTACAGCCCGTCAAATCGAAGCGGCACGCCGCGCCATGACGCGTCACATGAAGCGTCAGGGCCGTGTCTGGATCCGCATCTTCCCGGACGTTCCGGTAACCTCCAAGCCCGTCGAAGTTCGTATGGGTAAAGGTAAAGGTTCCGTCGACTTCTGGGCCGCCAAGGTCAAGCCGGGCCGCATCATGTTCGAGATCGACGGTGTCGGCGAAGACGTGGCGCGCGAAGCCCTGCGTCTGGCAGCCATGAAGCTGCCGATCAAAACCCGGGTCGTGGTCCGCGAGGACTGGTAAGCCCGCGGCCCCGCAAGGGGTGGTGAAAGAAAAGACCCCCGTCGAGCGATCGGCGGGGGTTTTGTTTTGTCAGTCTTCGCGGTTCAGTGCGAGCCAGAGTTTCCCGCCCCGGTAGCCGCCCTTCACCAGATGGCCCGGGGTGCCGATCTCGGGGTGGGCCTCGCTCCAATCCCGGAACTGGTCCCGGCTGACGATCCGGCCGCGGTGATCGCGGGCCGCTTTCAAAATGTAGGGATCGGCGGGCGTGCCTTTCGGGACGACCATCACGCGGCATGCGGGCAGGTCGAGTTGGTTGCTCAGCGCCTTGTCGTGTTGGTACCGGCCAATGAGGCGGTATCCCGCGTTGGCGTCGAAGACCACGCAAGGGGATTGTCCGCGCGCGCGGAGTGCGTCCACTACCTCGCGCACAGCGCGAATGTCGGGTGCTCCGGTTTTCCAGAACATGACGTTGGAGCCGTCAACGATGACCCAGTCTCTGCGCCCCCGGCGGAGCGATTGCAGGAGGAGGATCGCGCTGGCGATGGCGCAGGGCAGGGCGATGAGCAGCAGGTCGCGGAATGTGGGGTACAGGAAGGCGGCGACCGTGGCTGCGGCTGAGGCGAGGAAGAGCAGGCGGAGAAACATGGCGATGCGAATGACCTTTTGAAAGCGTTCAACTGTCGGTCAAGTTTTCCATCAGGGCAAGAAGCCTGTCACTGCCACCCCGGCCCGATCCGCGCCACAGGCGCCGGGCCATCGCCTGCCCGCCCGTCACGCCATAGGCGTGCCAGAATATACGAGGCGCACCTTTGGTGCGACCGGGTAGGAGATTTGGTAGAGTTGGGCGCAACTTCGCGGGCGCACATCATGGTTGAGAGATAAAGTGGCACGAGGCACCGTTGGATCGCCCACCCGCGGGCAGGCGATGCCCCTCAGTCTTTTACGCCCAATTGTAGTTAAAACTCACCGAAACCCGATCTTCCTCGATCATGTTCATCGGCACCTCGTGCCGCAGCCAGCTCTCCCACAGCAGCACGTACCCGGCTTCGGGGGCCACATAGATGAAGGGCCGCAGTTCCTCGCGCGCGTCCTTCGTCCGGCCCGGCGCGGCCATCATCATCGGCAGGCGCGGGTCCTCGAAACGGATCGCGCTGGCGCCCTCGGGCATGGTCACATAGGTGGTGCCCGAGATCACCGAATGCGGATGGATATGAGAGGTGTGGATGCCGCCCTCGGGCAGGATGTTCAGCCACAGCGAATCCAGACCAGCTTGCGGTCACCCAGATCGAACTGCAGATCCTCGACAAAAGCCGCAACATGTGCGTCCAGCACCTTCTTCAGATCCGCGAAGATCGGGAACCGGTAGGGCAGGTCATCCAGAGAGGCATAAGAGGTGTAGCCCGCATAGCCGTTCTCCTCGCACCAGTCCTGACCGGCCTCATCATCCTCGGCAATCGAGAAGCAAGAGGCGGCCAGTTCATCGGTGTCGATGGGCTTGCCGTGGTCCGACAGGGCGGCGTGATAGAGGCGGGTGGCGAAAAGCGATTTGATGTTTGACATGGCTCCTCCTTACGCCGAACATACCCCTATCGCCAGCCTATTTGCGCCAAAAGCGCAGATGCGGGCCAACGGGGGTTGCCATGTGCGACCTCAACGCGTATTGGCACCTTTCATCATGAACTCCACCAGAATCATGGTCACCCTGACAGGGGCCTACTGGTGATGTTGAAAGGAAGAGGCCGTGAAAGCCAGCGAACTGCATGACAAGACGCCGGACCAGCTCCGCGACGAACTTGTGAACCTGAAAAAAGAATCCTTCAACTTGCGTTTCCAGCAGGCCACCGGCCAGCTGGAGAACTCCGCACGTCTGAAGACTGTTAAGCGTGACGTGGCCCGTGTCCACACCGTGCTGAACCAGAAAGCCGCTGCTGCGGCAGCCGAATAATAGGAGCCTGAAACATGCCCAAGCGTATCCTTACAGGCACCGTGACATCGGACGCCAACGCACAAACAGTTTCCGTTTCCGTAGAGCGCCGCTTTACGCATCCGGTTCTGAAAAAGACCATCCGTAAGTCCAAGAAGTACCGGGCTCACGATGAGAACAACACGTTCAAGGTGGGCGACACTGTGCGCATCATCGAATGTGCCCCCAAGTCGAAAACCAAACGTTGGGAAGTTCTGACTTCGGATAAGACCGAAGCCTGAGCCCCTTAAACGAAACCCTGGGATGAGGGCCGCATCGCCCCCCAGAAGGTCGGGAGAAACCAAATGATCCAGATGCAGACCAACCTGGATGTTGCTGACAACAGCGGCGCGCGCCGTGTTCAGTGCATCAAGGTCCTGGGTGGTTCCAAGCGTAAATACGCGTCCGTCGGCGACATCATCGTCGTGTCGGTCAAGGAAGCCATCCCGCGTGGTCGTGTGAAAAAGGGCGACGTCCGCAAGGCCGTCGTCGTTCGCACCGCCAAAGAAGTTCGTCGTGAAGATGGCACCGCCATCCGCTTCGACCGCAACGCCGCCGTTATTCTGAACAACAACAACGAGCCGGTCGGCACCCGTATCTTCGGGCCGGTCGTTCGTGAGCTGCGCGCGAAAAACTTCATGAAAATCATCTCGCTCGCTCCGGAGGTGCTGTAATCATGGCTGCTAAACTTCGCAAAGGTGACAAGGTCATCGTCCTGTCCGGCAAGGACAAAGGCAAGACGGGCACCATCTCGTCCGTTGACCCCAAGTCGAACAAGGCCATCGTTGACGGCGTGAAAATCGCCATCCGCGCCACGCGCCAGACACAGACATCTCAAGGCGGCCGCATCCCCAAGGCGATGCCGATCGACCTGAGCAACCTCGCACTGGTGGATGCCAATGGCAAAGCCACCCGCGTGGGTTTCAAAATCGAAGGCGACAAGAAAGTGCGCTTTGCCAAGACCACGGGGGACGTGATCGATGCTTGATACCGCAACCTACACACCCCGCCTTCAGGCCGAATACCGCGAGAAGATCCGCGCCGCCCTGAAAGAGGAATTCGGCTACAAGAACGACATGATGATCCCCAAGCTGGACAAGATCGTTCTGAACATCGGCTGCGGTGCCGAAGCCGTGCGCGACAGCAAAAAAGCCAAGTCGGCTCAGGAAGACCTGACCGCGATTGCAGGCCAGAAGGCTCTGACAACCGTGGCCAAGAAATCCATCGCTGGTTTCCGCGTGCGTGAGGACATGCCTTTGGGTGCGAAAGTCACCCTGCGTGGCGACCGTATGTACGAATTCCTTGACCGTCTGATCACGATTGCAATGCCCCGTATCCGCGACTTCCGCGGCATCTCGGGCAAAAGCTTCGACGGCCGTGGCAACTACGCCATGGGCTTGAAAGAGCATATCGTGTTCCCCGAAATCGACTTCGACAAAGTTGACGAGACTTGGGGTATGGACATCGTGATCGCCACCACGGCGAAAACCGACGCTGAAGCCAAGGCGCTGTTGAAAGCATTCAACATGCCCTTCAATTCATAAGCGCGGGAAGGATTAGAAATGGCTAAGAAATCCATGATTGAGCGCGAGAAGAAGCGCGAAGCACTGGTTAAAAAGTACGCTGAGAAGCGCGCGGCTCTGAAAGAGATCGTGAGCGACGAAAGCAAACCGATGGAAGAGCGTTTCCGCGCTTCCCTGAAACTGGCGAAATTGCCGCGCAACAGCTCTGCTGTGCGTCTGCATAACCGTTGCCAGCTGACGGGCCGCCCGCACGCCTACTATCGTAAACTGAAAATTTCGCGGATCGCGCTGCGGGACCTTGGCTCTTCCGGCCAGATTCCCGGCATGGTCAAGTCGAGCTGGTAAGGAGCGCATCAGATGAACGATCCTATCGCAGATATGCTGACACGCATCCGTAACTCTTCGCTGCGCGGCAAATCCACCGTCTCCACACCGGCTTCCAAGCTGCGTGCATGGGTCTTGGACGTGCTGGCCGACGAAGGCTACATCCGCGGCTATGAAAAAGTCAGGGGCGCCGATGGCCACCCCGCCATCGAGATCAGCCTCAAGTACTACGAAGGCGAACCTGTTATTCGCGAGCTGAAGCGGGTTTCCAAGCCCGGTCGCCGCGTCTACATGGCCGTCAATGACATCCCCGTCGTCCGTCAGGGCCTCGGCGTGTCGATTGTCTCCACCTCCAAAGGTGTGATGTCGGACGCATCTGCACGGTCTGCCAATGTTGGCGGCGAAGTGCTCTGCACCGTATTCTAAGGAGAAGACAATGTCTCGTATCGGTAAGAAACCAGTCGCTATGCCTTCGGGTGTCTCGGCAGAGGTGAGCGGTCAGACCATCGAAGTGAAGGGCCCCAAGGGCACCCGCAGCTTCCGTGCCACTGATGACGTGAGCCTCGCGGTCGAAGACAACGCAATCACTGTGACACCGCGCGGCAAGTCCAAGCGCGCCCGTCAGCAGTGGGGCATGTCCCGCACCATGATCGAAAACCTGGTGACCGGCGTCACCACGGGCTTCAAGAAAGAGCTTGAAATCCAGGGTGTTGGTTATCGTGCGGCCATGAACGGCAACACGCTGAAACTGAACCTCGGCCTCAGCCACGATGTCGACTACGTTGCGCCCGAGGGCGTGACCGTGACGGCACCCAAGCAGACCGAAATCGTTGTGGAAGGCATCGACGAACAGCTCGTTGGTCAGGTTGCCGCGAACATCCGCGCATGGCGCAAGCCCGAGCCCTATAAGGGCAAAGGCATCCGCTATAAGGGCGAGTTCATCTTCCGCAAAGAAGGCAAGAAGAAGTAAGGAACGGATTGATGGCAAATACCAAACGACAGCTGTTCCTGAAGCGCCGCATGCGCGTTCGGAACAAACTCCGCAAAGTCAACGCCGGGCGTCTTCGCCTGTCGGTACACCGTTCGTCCAAGAACATCTCGGCCCAGCTGATCGACGATGTGAACGGCGTGACACTGGCCTCCGCCTCCTCCATGGAGAAGGATCTGGGCGTGGTTGGCAAAAACAACATCGAAGCAGCGACCAAAGTCGGTGCCGCGATTGCCGAACGTGCCAAGAAAGCCGGCGTCGAAGAAGCATACTTCGACCGTGGCGGCTTCCTCTTCCACGGCAAGGTGAAGGCTCTGGCCGAAGCCGCGCGTGAAGGCGGTTTGAAGATCTGATTGTGCGGTGCGTGGGCAACCACGCACCCGCTCTCATACGAAGGCTATGCCCCCGTGCATAGCTCTCCTGCGAAGAGGGCCGGGAAGGCCCTCTCGATGATCCGGGGGCCATGGGCTCACCAGGATTGATCCTAAGGGCCGGTAAGGCCACAGAAAAAGGAAGATGCCAGATGGCAAGAGATGACAACCGTGGGGGCAACCGCCGCAACCAACGCGACGAGACCCCGGAATTCGCTGACCGTCTGGTCGCGATCAACCGCGTGTCCAAGACCGTTAAGGGTGGTAAGCGTTTCGGCTTCGCCGCACTCGTGGTCGTGGGCGATCAGAAAGGCCGCGTCGGCTTTGGCAAGGGTAAAGCGAAAGAAGTGCCCGAGGCCATCCGCAAGGCGACCGAGCAAGCCAAGCGTCAGATGATCCGCGTTCAACTGCGCGAAGGCCGCACCCTGCACCACGATATGCATGGTCGCCACGGCGCAGGCCGCGTCATCATGCGCACAGCACCTGAAGGTACCGGTATCATCGCCGGTGGTCCGATGCGTGCCGTGTTCGAGATGCTGGGCGTGAAAGACGTTGTGTCCAAATCGGTCGGTTCGCAGAACCCCTACAACATGATCCGCGCCACTTTGGACGGTCTGAAGAAAGAGCAATCGCCCCGTTCCGTCGCGCAGCGTCGCGGCAAGAAAGTGGCTGACATTCTGCCCAAGCGTGAAGACAACGTAGAGTCCTCCGCTCAAGTGGCTGAGGAGGCATAAGCATGGCCAAGACACTCGTAATCAAGCAGGTCGGTTCGCCGATCCGCCGCCCCGCCAAACAGCGCGCAACGCTGGTCGGCCTCGGCCTCAACAAAATGGGTCGCACCCGTGAGCTGGAAGATACTCCTTCCGTGCGCGGCATGATCAACAAGGTCTCGCATATGGTCGAGATCGTTGAAGAGAAAGGCTGAACCCCGGGTTCAGCGGTAGGGTGGGGGACCATCCTACGAAAGCGCCTCGCAGGAAACTGCGGGGCGTTTTGCGTTGTGGGGCAGGGGGCGTCGCTTCGTGGGGCCGCAGGCCCGGAATCGAGCCGAAGGCGCCGGGCCATCGGCTGCGCGTACCGGCAGGCTGGCGATTTGGTGGGGCTGGGCACCCCTCTGATAGCGTACAGTATCGCTGCGCCATGAAGTAGGTCGGATAGCCGTTAAGATCGGCTCCCCACGGGCAGGCGCTGGCCCTCGTGGCTGCGCAAAAAGCCCTAGGCGCCATGCCCCCCTTGTCACGCCCCCCGCCATCCCCTATACGCCCCCGGTGGCCCGTGTTGGGTCGCAATGGAATCGCAACGCCGCGTTTGGCCACTCCCGTCGCTGGGGGCCATTTCCGGCATAAGGAGAAGCGACATGAAACTGCACGAACTTTCCGACAACGAAGGCGCAGCCAAGAAGCGTATGCGCGTTGGCCGTGGTCCCGGCTCTGGCAAGGGTAAAATGGGTGGCCGTGGTATCAAGGGTCAGAAGTCCCGCTCGGGTGTGAGCATCAACGGCTACGAAGGCGGCCAGATGCCCATCTACCAGCGTCTGCCCAAGCGCGGCTTCAACAAGCCGAACCGCAAATCCTTCGCTGTCGTTAACCTGGGCCTGATCCAGAAATTCATTGACGCGAAGAAACTCGACGCGGGCAACACCATCGACGCCGCAGCGCTGGTCGCTTCCGGTCTGGTCCGTCGTGAGCTGGACGGTATTCGCGTTCTGGCGAAGGGTGACATCACCTCCAAGGTCGACCTGAACGTCGCTGGCGCTTCCAAGTCCGCCATCGAGGCGGTCGAGAAGGCAGGCGGCAAGGTGACCGTGACCGCCCCCAAGGCGGCCGAGGCATCCGAGTAAAGCGGCCTTAAGGCTTGTGAGCGGCGCGCCAGCCGCTTACATAACCTCAAGTTTTCCCGAACGCCGCCCGCCGGAAAACGGCCCGGGCGGCGTTTTCGCAACAAGAGAAGAGACCCCTCATGGTATCTGCCGTCGAAAACATGGCCGCGAACACGAGCTGGTCCGCATTGGGCAAGGCAACAGACCTGCGCAACCGGATTCTGTTCACGCTCGGGCTGCTTATCGTTTACCGCCTTGGCACCTTCATTCCGGTTCCCGGCATCGACGGTGGCGCACTGCGTGACTTTATGGAGAGCGCGGGCCAAGGCATCGGCGGCATGGTGTCGATGTTCACCGGCGGCGCGCTTGGCCGGATGGGTATCTTCGCTCTGGGCATCATGCCCTATATCTCGGCCTCGATCATCGTTCAGCTGCTGACCTCCATGGTGCCTGCGCTGGAACAGCTTAAGAAAGAGGGCGAGCAGGGGCGCAAGAAGATCAACCAGTATACACGCTACGGCACCGTGGCGCTGGCGACTTTGCAGTCCTACGGCCTTGCCGTGAGCCTTCAGGCCGGTGACATCGTGGCCGATGGCCAGATGGGCTTCGGCTTTATCGCGGCCTGTATGATTACCCTCGTGGGTGGCACTATGTTCCTGATGTGGCTGGGGGAGCAGATCACCGCACGCGGCATTGGCAACGGCATCTCGCTGATCATCTTCGTGGGCATCATCGCCGAGGTTCCCGCCGCCATCGCGCAGTTCTTCGCCTCGGGCCGTTCGGGTGCTATCAGCCCCGCCGTCATCGTGGGCGTGCTGGTCATGGTGATCGCGACGATCATGTTCGTGGTCTTCATGGAGCGCGCCCTGCGCAAGATCCATATTCAATACCCGCGTCGCCAAGTCGGCATGAAGATGTACGACGGCGGCACCAGCCACCTGCCGGTGAAGGTGAACCCGGCGGGCGTGATCCCGGCGATCTTCGCCTCCTCGCTGCTGCTGCTGCCGGTCACGGTTAGCACCTTCTCGGGCAATTCCACCAGCCCGGTGATGTCTTGGCTCTTGGCGAACTTCGGCCCCGGTCAACCGCTTTACCTGCTGTTCTTCGTCGGCATGATCGTCTTCTTCGCCTATTTCTATACGTTCAACGTCAGTTTCAAACCCGATGACGTGGCCGACAACCTGAAAAACCAGAACGGCTTCGTGCCCGGCATCCGTCCCGGCAAGCGCACCGCTGAATATCTGGAGTATGTGGTCAATCGCATCCTTGTCCTCGGCTCGGCCTATCTGGCGGCGGTCTGTGTTCTGCCCGAGATTCTGCGCGGCCAGTTCGCCATTCCCTTCTACTTCGGTGGCACCTCGGTTCTGATCGTGGTCTCGGTCACCATGGACACGATCCAACAGGTTCAGAGCCATCTGCTGGCGCATCAGTATGAAGGTCTGCTTGAGAAGTCTCAGCTGCGCGGCAAGGGCGCGGGCAAAGGCAAAGGTACACGCAAGAAACGGAGCCCCGTACGTCGATGAATATTATCCTACTCGGGCCTCCGGGCGCAGGCAAAGGCACCCAAGCACGTCATCTGGTCGAAACCCGCAACATGGTTCAGCTGTCCACCGGCGACATGCTGCGTGAGGCCAAGGACAGCGGGACAGAGATGGGCAAGATCGTGGCCGACGTGATGGACCGCGGCGCGCTCGTCACCGATGAGATCGTAATTGGCCTGATCCGCGAAAAGCTCACCGACAGGGCCGAGCATGGCGGCTTTATCTTCGACGGCTTCCCCCGCACGCTGGCGCAGGCCGATGCGCTGGCCGATCTGATGGCGCAAGAGGGCCAGACCCTCGATGCCGTGATCGAGATGAAGGTCGACGATGAGGCGCTGGTCGCGCGCATCACCGCCCGTTCCACCTGCGCAAGCTGTGGCGAGGTTTATAACGACCTGACCAAACCGATCCCCAAGGATGGTAAGTGCACGAACTGCGGCGGGACCGAGTTCAAGCGCCGCGCCGACGACAATGAGGAAAGCCTCAAAACCCGTCTGATGGCCTATTACAAACAGACCTCTCCGCTGATCGGCTATTACTATGCCAAAGAGATGCTCAGCGGTGTGAATGGTCTGGGTCAGATCGAAGAAGTCCGCGGCGCAATCGCGCAGGTTCTCGACAAGTGATTTCCCGGCGGCGCGGGGCAGGGGGCGCTGTCCTTTGCCTTCGCGCTGCCGATCGGCGCAGAGTTTTGCGCGGGCCTTGACGCCCTCAGAAAAACCTCATAGTCACCCCTATCTCGTAAGAGAATCAAATTGCGGCGAGGGTTCCGCCCAACCCCGCAAGATCACCTGATCAGCCTTAGCCCGATGGTCTTACCGCCTCGGGCTTGTGTTGTGAAAAAAGGGTCTGGAATCACGGACCCGCAACGAAAAGGAATAGCTAACGTGGCACGTATTGCCGGCGTAAACATCCCGACTGCAAAGCGGGTTCCCATCGCCCTCACCTATATCACCGGTATTGGCAGCTCCTCCGCCAAGGCCATCTGCGAAGCTGTCGGCATCGACGAGACCCGCCGGGTCAACGAACTGTCCGACGCCGAAGTTCTGGCCGTGCGTGAGCACATCGACGCCAACTACACCGTCGAAGGCGACCTGCGTCGTGACACGCAGATGAACATCAAGCGCCTGATGGACCTCGGCTGCTACCGTGGCCTGCGCCACCGTCGCAACCTGCCGGTTCGCGGCCAGCGCACCCATACCAACGCACGCACACGCAAAGGCCCCGCGAAGGCCATTGCTGGCAAGAAGAAATAAGGGAGGGTCCGATCAATGGCACGCGATAAGACACGCACCAAGCGTAAGGTCTCCAAGAACATCGCCGCAGGCGTGGCGCATGTGAACTCGAGCTTCAACAACACCAAGATCCTGATCTCGGACGTGCAGGGCAACGCGATCTCCTGGTCGTCTGCTGGCACCATGGGCTTCAAGGGTTCGCGCAAGTCGACACCCTACGCCGCCCAGATGGCCGCCGAAGATGCCGGCCGCAAGGCACAGGATCACGGCGTCAAGACGCTGGAAGTCGAAGTGCAGGGCCCCGGTTCGGGCCGCGAGAGCGCCCTGCGCGCCCTGGCTGCCGCCGGTTTCAACATCACCTCGATCCGTGATGTGACCCCGATGGCCCACAACGGCTGCCGCCCGCCGAAGCGCCGCCGCGTTTAAGCCGGGATTGTTTTACATGGGGTCGCGCCTTGCGTGCGGCCCCATACCGCTTTTCAGAAACCTCGAGCGTTTGTGTCATTTGGACATGAGGCACAAACAAGGATGGAGGGACGCATGATCCACAAGAATTGGGCTGAATTGATCAAGCCGCAACAGCTTGACGTCAAGCCGGGCAATGACCCCGCACGTCAGGCGACCGTCATGGCCGAACCGCTGGAGCGGGGCTTCGGTCTGACCCTCGGCAACGCGCTGCGCCGCGTGCTGATGTCCTCGCTGCAGGGCGCGGCGATCACCTCCGTGCAGATCGACAACGTGCTGCACGAGTTCTCCTCCGTCGCCGGTGTGCGCGAAGACGTGACCGACATCATTCTGAACCTCAAGGGCGTCAGCCTGCGCATGGAAGTCGAAGGCCCCAAGCGCCTGTCGATCTCCGCGAAGGGTCCGGGCGTCGTCACCGCCGGTGACATCTCCGAATCCGCCGGCATCGAGATTCTGAACCGCGAGCATGTGATCTGCCACCTCGACGATGGTGCGGACGTCTACATGGAGCTGACCGTCAACACCGGCAAGGGCTATGTCTCCGCCGACAAGAACAAGCCGGAAGACGCGCCCATCGGCCTGATCCCGATCGACGCGATCTATTCGCCGGTCAAGAAGGTCTCCTACGACGTGCAGCCGACCCGTGAAGGTCAGGTGCTGGACTATGACAAGCTGACCATGAAGGTCGAGACCGACGGTTCCATCACGCCGGATGACGCCGTGGCCTTCGCCGCGCGCATCCTGCAGGACCAGCTTGGCATCTTCGTCAACTTCGACGAGCCGGAATCGGCGTCCCGTCAGGACGACGACGACGGTCTGGAGTTCAACCCGTTGCTGCTGAAGAAAGTCGACGAGCTGGAGCTCTCGGTCCGTTCGGCAAACTGCCTGAAGAACGACAACATCGTCTATATCGGCGACCTGATCCAGAAGACCGAAGCCGAGATGCTGCGCACCCCGAACTTCGGCCGCAAGTCCTTGAACGAGATCAAGGAAGTGCTGTCGGGCATGGGGCTTCACCTTGGCATGGACGTCGAGGATTGGCCGCCAGAGAACATCGAAGACCTCGCCAAGAAGTTCGAGGATTCGTTCTAAGATACGGTGCCCGGAAACTTTCAAAGTTTCCGGCACCGATTTCTTTCAAAGAAATCGGGTGCCGTGAAGACCGGGCGCAAGCCCCAAGGAGAGCCCGTGACACGCATCGCGGGCCAGACAAAGCAAAACCGCCCGTAGAGGGCATCACGATTGGAGTAAGACAATGCGTCACGCACGTGGATACCGCCGCCTGAACCGTACACATGAACACCGCAAGGCGCTGTTCTCGAACATGGCAGGCTCGCTCATCGAGCATGAGCAGATCAAGACCACCTTGCCGAAAGCCAAGGAACTGAAGCCGATCATCGAGAAGATGATCACCCTCGCCAAGCGCGGCGACCTGCACGCCCGCCGTCAGGCCGCGTCGAAGCTGAAAGAAGACCAGTATGTCGCCAAGCTGTTCGACGTTCTGGGCCCGCGCTACAAGGACCGTCAGGGCGGCTACGTCCGCGTCCTGAAGGCTGGCTTCCGCTATGGTGACATGGCGCCGATGGCGATCATCGAATTCGTCGACCGCGACCGCGACGCCAAGGGTGCCGCCGACAAGGCGCGCCTGGCCGAGGAAGAAGCGGCGGAATAAGATCCCCGCCATGGTTATTCGGAAAGCCCCGCCCCTTGGCGGGGCTTTTCTTTTGCCGGGGGGGCGCGGAAAACGCAGTTGCACCGGCTCCACTCCCTGCGCATATCTGGGGCATGAGAACCCTTTTCCTGCTCTTGATGCTGCTCTGCGGCCCGCTGGCCGCACAGCAGGTGCCAAGCTCCGCCGCGCAGATGCAGCTGAGCTTTGTGCCGCTGGTCAAACAGGCCACCCCCGCGGTGGTCAACATCTACGCCCGCACCATCACCAAGGCCCGCCGCACGCCGCTGCAGGCCGACCCCTTCTTCGAGCGTTTCTTCCGCGATCCCTTCTCCGAGCGGCCCCGGGTGCAGAACTCGCTTGGCTCCGGCGTGATCCTCTCGGCTGACGGGATCGTTGTGTCGAACTACCACGTTGTCGGCACCGCCACCGACATCCGCGTCGTGCTGAACGACCGGCGCGAGTACAGCGCCCGGGTGCTTCTGGGCGATGCCGAGAGCGATCTGGCCATCCTCAAGCTCGAAGGGGCCGAGGGTCTGCCGTTTCTCGAACTGCGCGACAGCGACGCGGTAGAGGTGGGCGAGTTGACGCTGGCCATCGGCAACCCCTTCGGCGTGGGCCAGACCGTGTCCAGCGGGATCGTCTCGGGGCTGGCGCGCTCTGGTGCCGCGGGCGGGGGCGGGCAGGGCTATTTCATCCAGACCGACGCGCCGATCAATCCCGGAAATTCCGGCGGGGCGCTGATCGACATGGGCGGACGGCTCATCGGGGTGAATACCTCGATCCTGACGCGCTCGGGCGGCAGCAACGGCATCGGTTTTGCCATTCCCGCCGATCTGGTCGCCGCCTTCGTGGCACAGGCTCGGGCAGGGGAGACCGCTTTCCAGCGCCCCTGGGCGGGGCTTTCGGGCCAGCCGGTCGATGCCGACATGGCGGGGCCCTTGGGGCTGGACCGTCCGGGCGGGATCATCGTTTCCGGGCTGCATCCCGCCAGCCCCTTCAACGGCGCGGGGCTAAAGGTTGGCGACGTGATCGTCAGCGTTGACGACCAGCCGGTGAACACGCCCGCCGAGATGATCTACCGCATGTCGGTGGCAGGTCTGGGCCATTCCGCCCGCGTGGGCGTCATGCGCGAGGGGCGGCTGCAGGAGGTGACCGTGGCCCTGATCGCCGCGCCTGACGTGCCGGACCGGGCCGAGGTCACCCTGGGCGCGCGCAGCCTGCTGCCGGGGCTGAAAGCGGCGCGGATCAACCCTGCGGTCATTGCCGAGATGAACCTGCCCTTGGAAAGCGCGGGCGTGGTGGTGCTCGATACGGGGCGCTTCGGCCCGCGCGTGGGGCTCAGGGACGGCGACGTGATTGTCTCGGTCAACGGCGTGGCGGTGGAAGATACCGCCGCCCTCGTGGCGCTGCTTTCCGGGCAGGTGCGCCGCATCCAAATGGTGATACAACGGGGCGACCGGCGCATGGCGCTGCGGTTCAGGGGGTAGCGTGGCGGATCTGTTCGGAGAGACGGAAGAGGCGGAAGAGGGCGGCCACCGCCCACTGGCCGACCGGCTGCGGCCAAAAACCCTTGGCGAGGTGATCGGGCAGGAAAAGGTGCTCGGCCCCGATGCGCCGCTTTCGGTGATGCTGGCCGCCGGGGCGCTGTCTTCGCTGATCTTCTGGGGGCCGCCGGGCGTCGGCAAGACCACGATCGCGCGGCTGCTGGCGGATGAGACCGATCTGCATTTCGTGCAGATCAGCGCGATTTTCTCGGGCGTGCCGGAACTGCGCAAGGTTTTTGACGCGGCCAAGATGCGCCGCCGTCAGGGGCAGGGAACGCTGCTCTTCGTTGACGAGATCCACCGTTTCAACAAGGCGCAGCAGGACGGTTTCCTGCCGCATATGGAGGATGGCACGATCCTTCTGGTCGGCGCGACCACGGAGAACCCGAGCTTCGAGCTCAACGCCGCTGTGCTGAGCCGCGCGCAGGTTCTGGTGCTGGAGCGCCTGCCGCGTGACGATCTGGAGCGCTTGGCGCAGCGGGCCGAGCGCGAGTTGGGCAAGCCCCTGCCGCTTCAACCCGAGGCGCGCGAGGCGCTGCTGGAGATGGCCGATGGTGACGGGCGGGCGCTGCTCAATCTGATCGAGCAGGTGACCGCGTGGAAGGACGACGGGCCGCTCGACAAGGCGGGCCTGTCGAAACGCCTCATGCGCCGCGCGGCGCAATACGACAAGTCGGGGGATTCGCATTACAACCTCATTTCGGCGCTGCATAAATCCATGCGCGGCTCGGACCCGGACGCGGCGCTCTACTGGTTGGGGCGGATGCTGGAGGGCGGCGAGGATCCGCGCTACCTGATGCGGCGGATCACCCGCATGGCTGTGGAGGATGTCGGCCTTGCCGATCCGCAGGCACAGGCCTTCTGCCTGCAGGCATGGGAGACCTACGAGCGTCTCGGCAGCCCCGAAGGGGAGTTGGCCATCGCGCAGGCGCTGACCTACATCTGCCTCGCGCCGAAATCCAACGCTGTCTACAAAGCCTACAAGGGCGCGCGGCGTCTGGCGCGCAGCACCGGGTCGGAGCCGCCGCCGAAACATATCCTGAACGCGCCCACCAAGCTGATGAAGGAGCAGGGCTACGGCTCGGGCTATGCCTATGACCATGACGCCGAGGATGGGTTCTCAGGCCAGAACTACTTCCCCGATGCGATGGAGCGCCCCAGCCTCTACGAGCCGGTCGAGCGCGGTTTTGAGCGGGAGTTGAAAAAGCGGCAGGATTACTTCGCCGGGCTGCGCGCCAAGCGGAAAACTTGACTCCGGGCCGCGCAGGCGCGATGGGGTGTCGATGATGAAAACACTGATCATGGTGGCGCTCGGCGGCGCTCTGGGGGCCTGTCTGCGCTACCTTGTCGGTCTGGCCGTGGGCTTCCCGCTGGGCACGCTTGCGGTGAATGTCGCGGGTTCGCTCGCCATCGGGCTGGTCTGGGTCACGTTCGCCGACAAGGCGCTGCTGCTGCCCTTCCTGATGACCGGGCTTCTGGGCGGCTTCACCACCTTCTCGGCGTTTTCACTCGACACGTTGCGCCTGCTCGAGGCAGGCCGCGCCGCTGTCGCATTTTCATATGTGGGGGCCTCGGTGATCTTGTCGCTGGCCGCCTGTTTGCTGGGCCTCTGGTTGGCCCGAGAGGTATTGGCATGAGCCGCGTACAGACAGTGACCGTCGCCGAGGGTGATGGCGACCAGCGGCTCGACCGCTGGTTCAAGCGGATGTTTCCGCAGATCAATCAGGGCCTCATCGAGAAGATGTGCCGCAAGGGGGAGATCCGTGTCGATGGAGGCCGGGTCAAGGCCAACACGCGGCTCGAGGCGGGCCAGCAGGTGCGCGTGCCGCCGCTGCCCGATGCCGCGCCGCCCCCGCCGCCCAAGCGGACACGCATCACCGAGGCGGATGCTAAGATGATCCGCAACTGCGTGATCTACCGCGACGACCATGTCATCGCGCTGAACAAGCCCGCCGGACTGGCGGTGCAGGGCGGCTCCGGTCAGGCCGACCGCCATGTCGACGCGCTGTCAGAGGCGCTCATTTTCGACGCCGAGGAAAAGCCGCGGCTGGTGCACCGGCTCGACCGCGATACCTCGGGCGTGCTGCTCTTGGCGCGCACCCGCGCGGCGGCCAAGGCGCTGACGGCGGCGATGCGGCACCGCGAGACGCGCAAGATCTACTGGGCCATCGTGGCGGGCGTGCCGACGCCTTACCTGGGCGAGATCAAATACGGGCTGGTCAAGGCGGGCGGCCATGGTCGCAAGGGCGAGGGCGAGAAGATGATCGCCGTGCACCCGCGCGACATGGACGACACGCCGGGCGCGAAACGCGCGCATACGCTTTATGCCACGCTCTTCCGCGTCGGCTCGCGCGCGTCTTGGGTGGCGATGGAGCCGGTCACGGGCCGCACCCACCAGCTGCGGGCGCATATGGCCGAGATCGGGCATCCGATCGTCGGTGACGGCAAATACGGCGGCTCGGGGCAGGAGAACCTCGGTGACGGCTGGGGCGCGCAACTGGGCGGGATCATCTCGAAGAAGCTGCATTTGCACGCGCGGATGATGCGTTTCGAACATCCGCATACGCGCAAGGTGGTGACGATCACCGCCGAACTGCCCGACCATATGGCGCATAGCTGGGACACCTTCGGCTGGACCGAAGAACTGGCCGAAGAAGACCCTTTCGAGTCGCTGCAATGAGCAAACCGCTCCGTTTGGTGATCTTTGACGTCGACGGCACGCTGGTCGACAGCCAAGGCGATATCGTCGCGGCGATGACGGCGGCCTTTGGGGCTGTGGAGGCGCCCGTGCCAACGCGGGCCGAGATCCTGTCGATCGTCGGCCTGTCGCTGGATGTGGCGATGACGGTGCTGGCCCCCACGCGCCCGGCGGGGGACCACCTTGCGATGGTTGAAGCCTATAAGGCTGCCTATATGACGCTGCGGGCCGAAGCGGGCGTGGCGCAATCTTCGCCGCTTTACCCCGGCGCGGTTGAGACGTTGCGGCGTCTTCACGCAGAGCCGGAGGTGCTGTTGGGCGTCGCCACGGGCAAGTCGAAACGCGGGCTGGATAAGCTGATCGCCGGTCACGGGCTGGAGGGGCTTTTCATCACGCAGCAGGTGGCGGATTTCCATCCCTCCAAGCCGCATCCGTCGATGATCCATCAGGCGATGGCCGATGCCGGGGTAGGGCCTGAGGCCACGGTGATGATCGGCGACACCTCTTTCGACATGGACATGGCCGCCGCTGCCGGGGTGACCGGGATCGGCGTCAAATGGGGCTATCACGGCCCGGAACGGTTGGCCGCCGCCGCGCATCTGGTTGAGGATTTCGCGGCGCTGCCCGCCCTGCTGGAACAAATCTGGAGCATTCCCGCATGAGTGACTGGAAAGCCAAACGCTTTTGGAAAGACGCCGCCGTGGTCGCGGTCGAAGATGGTTTCACCGTCGAGTTGGACGGCCGCCGGGTGAAAACCCCGGCCAAGCGCCCCCTGACCCTGCCGACCCGTGCCATGGCCGAGGCCGTGGCCGCCGAATGGCAGGCGCAGGAGAAACAGATCGACCCGCGTACCATGCCGGTGACCAAGACCGCCAATGCCGCGATCGACAAGGTCGCGATGCAAAAGGCCGAGGTCGTCGAGATGCTCGCGGCCTATGGCGACAGCGATCTTCTGTGCTACCGCGCCGACAGCCCCGAAGGTCTGGTCGCCCGGCAAGCGTCTGAGTGGGATCCGATGCTGGACTGGGCGGCGCAAACTCTTGGCGTGCGGTTGGAGACGCGGGAGGGCATCATGCATGAGCCGCAAGCGCCCGAAGCCCTGGCCGAGTTGCACCGGCGGACGGCGGCGCTCGATCCCTTTGAACTGGCGGCGTTTCATGACCTTGTAAGCCTCACCGGCTCACTGATCCTTGGCTTTGCCGCGCTCGAGCAGGCCTTTGACCCCGAGGAGATTTGGGCCCTGTCGCGGCTGGATGAGACATGGCAGGCCGAGCAATGGGGCCGCGATGACGTGGCCGAGCAAGAGGCCGAAATCAAGCGGCAGGCGTTTTTACATGCATGTGCAATAATAGTGCTTTGCAAAGCTGCTTAACTTGATAAAAGCTTTGCGCCGCGATGTGAAAACCCGCCCTGATTTTGCCCATCGCGCCCTTGACCTTCAAACCTGAATCCGCCCACACTGCTTTTCATTGAGCAGGGGAAACCCTGCACAAGATCGCTTTCGGCGTCATCTGGCGTCGGATTAACCGCCAGTGAACGTGGCGGACTATCAGGAAGAGGTAAAAATGAAAAAAACCGTAATTTTTGGCGCGCTGACCGTTGCTGGCCTTGCGGCCGGTGCTGCTGGTGCCGCCACGCTTGATGACGTCAAAGCCCGTGGCAAGCTGAACTGTGGCGTGACCACCGGCCTTGCTGGCTTTGCCGCGCCGAACGCCAACGGCGAATGGGAAGGTTTCGACGTGGCCGTGTGCCGTGCCGTTGCCGCCGCCGTTCTGGGCGACAAGAACGCCGTGGAATTCGTGCCGACAACCGGCAAGACCCGCTTCACCGCGCTGGCTTCGGGCGAGATCGACTTCCTCGCACGTAACACCACATGGACCTTCAGCCGCGACACCGACCTGAAATTCGATTTCATCGGCGTGAACTACTACGACGGTCAGGGCTTCATGGTACCGAAAGCGCTTGGCGTCTCATCGGCCAAGGATCTCGACGGCGCGACCGTCTGCATCCAGACCGGCACCACAACCGAGCTGAACCTCGCGGACTTCTTCCGCAAGAACAACATCAGCTACGAGCCGGTCCCCGTTGAAACCAACGCCGAAGGCCAGCAGCAGTACCTCGCCGGTGCCTGCGACACCTACACCACCGACGCCTCCGGCCTTGCCGCGACACGCGCGACCTTCGAAAACCCCGATGAGCACGTGCTGCTGCCCGAGATCATCTCGAAAGAGCCGCTGGGCCCGCTGGTCCGCCACGGCGACAACGACTGGGGCGACATCACCCGCTGGGTGCTGAACGCGCTGATCGCTGCCGAAGAACTGGGCATCACCTCGGCCAATATCGAAGAGATGACCGGCAACACCAACAACCCCGAAGTTGCCCGCCTCTTGGGCACCGAGGGCACATTGGGTGAGATGATCGGCCTCGACGCCGACTGGGCCAAGCGCGCCATCATGGCCGAAGGCAACTACGGTGAGATCTTTGCCAAGAACATCGGCGAAGAGACCCCGATCGGTCTGGCACGCGGGCTGAACGCCCAGTGGACAGACGGTGGCCTGCTCTACGCACCGCCCTTCCGCTAAATTGCGAAGCGAGGGGCGCAGGAATTCCTGCGCCCCTTGCGCCTCTGGCCGGTGGGGCTGCCTGCCTCTGGCCAACAAAAGCTCCCTACTGACAAGAAAAACGGTCAAAAAACGACTGACGAAACCCCAACGAGACAATAAAAACCCACGATCGAGATAAATCGATCTACGACCAAAAATGATTCGGCCAAGGTGCGCCAAATGCACCGATAAAAAACAAGCCGGAACACAGGGATACATACATGACGACATTCTCCGACCCTCCCAAGGCGTCGTTCCGGCCATCTATGCTGTTGAGCGACACCCGCTATCGGTCGATCACCTTTCAGGTGATCGCGCTGGCGCTGCTGGTCACGGCGATCTGGTATCTGGGATCGAACCTTGCCGCGAACCTGCGCGCCGCCGGTTTGAACATCTCTTTCCAGTTCCTCGGCAATCCGGCGGGCTATGACATCAACCAGACGCTGATCCCCTATACCAGCCAATCGTCGAACCTTCAGGCGGCTTGGGTCGGGATCATCAACACGCTGCTGGTGTCCTTCCTTGCCTGTGTCACGGCCACGATCTTTGGCGTCATCGCCGGGGTTCTGCGCCTGTCGAACAACTGGCTCGTGCGCAAGCTGATGGCCGGCTACGTCGAGATTTTCCGCAACATCCCGGTGCTGATCTGGATCCTGATCATCTACACCATCATGACCGCCGCCATGCCCGCGCCTTCGGCCTTCCGCGGTGACGATCCGGCCTCAACCATGATGCTGGGCTCTTTCGCCTTCACCAACCGGGGCGTCTATATTCCGGGGCCGGTCTGGGGGCCGGGCTCGATGATCGTGGTGGCGACCTTTGTCGCCTCGGTGATCGGCGTCTTTGCCTACCGCCGCTATGCGACGAAACTGCTTTATGACACGGGCCGCTTGCTGCCGATGCTTTGGCCCTCGGTCGCGATCCTGTTGCTGCCGACGATCATCATGTTCTTCATCATGGGCATGCCGATCGGGCTGGATTACCCCGCGCTGAAGGGCTTCAACTTCCGCGGCGGCATCCAGATCGGCGCGCCGCTGATCGCGCTGTGGTTCGCCCTGTCGATCTACACCGGTGCGTTCATTGCCGAGAACGTCCGCGCGGGCATCCAAGCCGTCAGCAAGGGCCAATCCGAAGCCGCTGCTGCCTTGGGGCTGCGGTCGGGCCGGATCATGAACCTTGTGGTGCTGCCGCAGGCGCTGCGCGTAATCATCCCGCCGCTGATCTCGAACTACCTCAACATCACCAAGAACTCCTCGCTGGCGATCCTTGTGGGCTATGCCGACATCACGGCCACGCTGGGCGGGATCACCCTGAACCAGACCGGGCGGGCGATTGAATGCGTCGTTCTTTTGATGCTCTTCTACCTCGTCATCTCGCTGGGCATCTCCATGGTGATGAACGTCTACAACAACGCAACGAAGCTGAAGGAGCGTTAAGCCATGTCAAACACACATGCTGAATCCATCGCCTTCGTGCGTGAAACCTCGCTGCCGCCTGCGGCCCCGCCGGATAAGGTCGGCGGCCCGCTGAAATGGGTGAAGGACAACCTTTTCCCGACATGGGCGAACGCGATCCTGACGATTGTGGCGCTCTATTTCCTCTATCTTCTGGTCTCCGGCTCTCTGCCATGGCTGTTGAACGGCGTCTGGTCCGCGAGCAGCCTGTCGGAATGTCGCGAGATTTTGGACGGCGCGACCGGGGCCTGTTTCTCGGTGCTAAGCGAGCGTTGGCATCAACTGCTCTTCGGCTTCAAATATCCCAGCGACCAATACTGGCGTCCCACCCTCGCGCTGGTGCTGCTGTTCCTTGCCGCGGCCCCCGTGCTTTTCATCGACCTGCCGCGCAAGCTGCTGCTTTTCACCGGCGTTTACCCGTTCCTTGCCTTCTGGCTGATCTGGGGCGGGCCGATCTGGGGGCCGATCTTCGCGCTCTTGGGCGTCGTGGCGGGCTATGTCGTCTATAGCCGTCTGGTGCAGAAGAGCTTTGCCATGGCGCTGGCGGGCGGCGTCGTCGCTGCGGTGATCGTCTGGTATATCGGCGGCTTTATTGGCGAGGCGCTGCGCCCCGCATCGCCCCTGCTGCAAGCGATCCCCAGCCGTGACCTTGGTGGCTTCATGCTCAACATGATGCTGGGCATCACCTGCGTGTCGCTGTCGCTGCCCATCGGCATCGCACTGGCTCTGGGGCGTCAGTCTCACCTGCCGATCGTCAAGGGCATCTGCGTGGTCTTCATCGAGTTCGTCCGCGGCGTGCCGCTGATCACGCTCTTGTTCGTGGCGAACGTGATGCTGGCCTATTTCTTCCCGCCGGGCTCGGGGGTGGACCTCTTCATCCGCGTGGTGATCATGATCACCATGTTCTCCTCGGCCTATATCGCCGAGGTGATCCGGGGTGGCCTCGCCGCGCTGCCGAAGGGCCAGTACGAGGCCGCCGACAGCCTTGGCCTCGACTACCCGCAGGCGATGCGGCTGATCATCCTGCCGCAGGCGTTGAAGATCTCGATCCCGGGCATCGTCAACATCGCAGTGGGCCTGTTCAAGGACACCACGCTGGTCTCGGTCATCTCGCTGTTTGACATCATCGGCATGATCCGGGGTCCGATCCTCGCCTCGACCGATTGGAACGGCGTTTACTGGGAGCTTTTCCTCTTTGCTTCCGTGCTGTTCTTCATCGTCTGCTACGGCATTTCTCAATACTCGCAGTGGCTGGAACGCCGTCTTGCGACTGACCATCGTTAAGGGAGGGTTCTCGCATGGCTGAGACCGCACAAATGAAAGTATCCGACGAAGTCGCGATCCGCATCGACAACATGAACAAGTGGTACGGGGCCTTCCACGTGCTGCGCGACATCAACCTGACCGTGCACCGGGGCGAGCGGATCGTGATCTGCGGGCCATCGGGCTCGGGCAAGTCGACGCTGATCCGCTGCATCAACGCGCTGGAAGAGCATCAGAAGGGCACCATCGAGGTCGACGGCACGCTGCTAAGCTCGGACCTCAAGAACATCGACAAGATTCGCTCCGAGGTTGGCATGTGCTTCCAGCACTTCAACCTCTTCCCGCATCTGACGATCCTTGAGAACTGCACACTGGCGCCGATCTGGGTCCGCAAGACGCCCAAAAAGGAAGCCGAGGAAACGGCGATGCACTTCCTCGAAAAGGTGAAGATCCCCGATCAGGCCAATAAGTATCCCGGCCAGCTTTCGGGCGGTCAGCAGCAGCGTGTGGCGATTGCCCGCTCGCTCTGCATGCGCCCGCGCATCATGCTGTTTGACGAGCCGACATCGGCGCTTGACCCTGAGATGATCAAGGAAGTGCTCGACACGATGATCGAGCTTGCCGAAGAAGGTATGACGATGCTCTGCGTGACCCACGAGATGGGCTTTGCACGTCAGGTGGCGAACCGCGTGATCTTCATGGACGAAGGCCAGATTGTTGAGCAGAACGAGCCTGAGGCTTTCTTCAACAACCCGCAAAGCCCGCGCACGCAGCTGTTCCTGAGCCAGATCCTCGGGCACTGAGCCGGGCAAATCGGACGAGGGTAAAACATGCGCCCCGGCCATTCGGTCGGGGCGTTTGCGTTTCAAACCAGCTGTTTGGGGACGGTGAAGGCGTGCAGCAGGCCGCTGCTGGGGGCCACCTCGGCCCAGCCTTCAACCGCGAAATCCATCACCGTCGTCGCGCCCGAGGGGTAGCGATCAAAGGCTTCCTGTTCGGGCGGCTGCTGCAACAGACCTGCGGCGGCAGCGGCGATGCCGGGGTTATGCGCCACCAGCAGCAAGGTGTTGCCCGTGCCGCGCTGGCGCAGGCTGGTGATGATCTGATCAGGCTCGGCGAGGTAAAGTTCGCGAAGGTGCTCCACCTGACAGCCCTCAGACAGCGCCAAGCGGGCGCAGGTTTCGCGGGTGCGGGCCGCCGTTGAGCAGAGCACCGCATCAGGCAGCAGCGCCTCTGCGCGCAGCCAATTGCCAAGGGCTTGGGCCGCCCCGCGCCCGCGGGCGTTCAGGGGACGGTCGTGGTCGCTGGTCCCATGGGACCAGTCCGATTTCGCGTGTCGCATCAGGATCAGGCGGCGCATGTCGTTCCTTTCGCTGCTCGACCCATCATAGGCGTGAAGCAGGGGCAGGGGGCAAGCGCTTTGGGCCTAGCCCTTGCGAATGATGCTGCCCGCGCCGTGTTCGGTGAAAAGCTCCAACAGGCAGGCATTGGGCGCGCGCCCGTCGAGGATGACCGCCGCCCGCACACCGCCTTCGAGCGCGTCCAGCGCGGTTTGCACCTTGGGAATCATCCCGCCCGCAATGGTGCCATCGGCGATCATCTCGTTGATCTGGCTCGCCGTCAGGTCGGTCACAACCTCGCCATTGCCGTCCTTGACGCCCGCCACATCCGTCAGCAGCAGCAAGCGGTCGGCCTCCAATGCGCCCGCGATGGCGCCAGCGGCGGTGTCGCCGTTGATGTTATAGGTCTCCCCCCCGTGGCCCATGCCGAGCGGCGCGATGACGGGAATGATGCCCTTGTCGGCAAAGTCCCGCAGGATGCGCGGGTTGACCTGTGTCGGATTGCCCACGAGGCCCAGAGCGGGGTCTTCGGGGTCGCAAACGATCAGGCCGCTGTCTTTGCCCGAGACACCGACCGCGCGGCCACCTTGTTCTGAGATCGCCTGCACGATCCGCGCGTTGACGAGGCCCGAGAGCACCATCTCGACCACTTCCATGGTCGCGGCATCGGTCACCCGTTTGCCGTTCACGAATTCGGATTTGATGTTCAACCGCGCCAGCATGTCGTTAATCATCGGGCCGCCGCCATGGACGATCACCGGGTTCACCCCCACCTGCCGCATCAGCGCGACATCGCGGGCGAATTCGTCCATCGCTTCGTCGCTGCCCATCGCATGGCCGCCCAGTTTGATGACCACGGTGGCATCGGCGTAGCGTTGCAAAAAGGGCAGAGCCTGGCTGAGGGTTTGGGCGGTGGCGATCCAGTCGCGGTTCATGTCTTGCGTTCTCATCTGTTGACCCATGGGAAGCCGATAGCGGCGGGAGGTGCTATACCAGCGTGGCGATGATGGCACGCAGCGTAGGGATGCCCCAGCCCTTTTCCGAAGATGTCACGACAATCTCCGGGTAGGCGGCGGGGTGTTTGCTCAGCGCGTCTTTCACCTGCGACAGGATCTTCGCGCGCTCGGCTTCTTTGACCTTATCCGCCTTGGTCAGCACGACCTGAAAGGTGACGGCGGAACTGTCGAGCAGGGACATGATCTCATCATCGACCTTCTTCACCCCATGGCGCGCGTCGATCAGCACGAAAGCGCGGCGCAGGGTCTGGCGGCCCGAAAGGTATTGTTTCAGCAGGCGCTGCCATTTCTCGACCACCGGCAGCGGCGCGTTGGCATAGCCATAGCCCGGCAGGTCAACGAGGTAGTGCTCTTCCCCGGCGGTGAAGAAGTTAATCTCCTGCGTGCGGCCCGGCGTGTTCGACGCCCGCGCCAGCGCTTTCATCCCGGTCAGGGCGTTGATCAGCGTCGATTTCCCGACGTTGGAGCGCCCGGCAAAGCAGACCTCCATCCGGTCTGGGGGCGGCAGCCCGTCCATCGCCACCACGCCTTTGACGAATGTCGTCTCCCCGGCGAAAAGCATCCGGCCCTTCTCGGCGCTCGGGGCGTCGGGCTCTTCGGCGATGGTGTAGTTCACTTGCATCAGATCAGCTCCAGTTCGTCGCCCACGGCGATCTCTCCGCCGGTGGTGACGGTCAGGGTAACACCGAAATCACGGTGACCCAATTGGTCGAGTGCGGCGAGCGTATCCACATCGCGCGCGCCGGTGTCGGTGTTTACGGTGGTGGCGAGGCAGCGGGTGATGCGTTTGGAGACATGCAGCCGTGCTTCGCCGATTTTCAAGTCGCGCCCCAGCCAGTCGAACTCGGCCCAAGGGGCGGCGCCATCAAACCAGATGTTGCCGCGCCAGCGGGCGGTTTGCAGCGGGGCAGCTGCCAGTTCTTCGACGGCGCGATGGGAGGTGAGGCTGTTGAGCGACAGCGTTGACTCCGCGCTGTCGGTATAGCCGCGGCCATCAAGGCGGAGGATGTCCACCGGGGCAGCGCGGCCTTCGGCCACCAGCGGGCGCACCCAGTCGAGGAAGGCAGCCTGTTCGCGATCCGGGTGGAAGGTGATTTCGCCGCGCGTCGGGTGGCGCAGAGTGAGCATCTCAGTGGTCTCATCCAGCTTGGCCGTGATCGCCTGCAACTGCGGCGAAGAGGCCCCCCGGGTGAAATTCAAACACCGCGCCCAGTCTCCCGGCGCGGCTTTGGAGGCGTTATGGGCCACGGCCCAGAGCCGGTCATAGGGCATGGATTGCCCGGCGCGCAGGGTCACACGCTCAACCGTCTCGCGGCCATGGGCCTTGAGCGGATGCCGATTGAGCGCGGTGACCTGCATCACTTTTTCGACTTGCCCGATTTGGGCTTGGCATCCGCATTGGCGGCAGCGTTTTTGGGCGTGCGTTTGAAGCCGCCTTTGATGTTGCCCCAAAGGTCAGGTTTGTACCCCTGGCTGCGCATGATCAAATATTGCTGGGTGAAGGTGATCGTGTTGTTGGCGATCCAGTACACCACCAAGCCGCTCGCGAAACCGCCCAGCATGAACATGAAGACCCAAGGCATCCATGCAAAGATCATCTGCTGTGTCGGGTCGGTGGGCGCCGGGTTCAGCTTTTGCTGCAGGAACATGGAGATACCCAAGAGCAGCGGCAGGATGCCGATGAAGATCAGCGCCAGCATCGAACCCGGCTCGGGCGCGGCATAGGGCAAGAGGCCCCAGAGGTTCATGATCGAGGTCGGATCGGGCGCGCTGAGGTCTTGGAACGGGCCAAAGAAGGGCGCGTGGCGCAGTTCGATCGTGACGAAAATCACCTTGTAGAGCGAGAAGAAGATCGGGATTTGCAGCAGGATCGGCAGGCAGCCCGCAGCAGGGTTCACCTTGTTCTTCTTATAGAGCTCCATCATGCCCTGTTGCATCTTCTGACGGTCGTCGCCCGCTTCTTTCTTCAGCTTTTCCATCTCGGGCTGAAGCTCTTTCATCCGCGCCATGGAGACATAGGATTTGTACGCCAGCGGGAAGAGAACCGCCTTGATCAGCAGCGTCAGGCCGATGATCGCGACACCCATGTTGCCGATAAGTTTGTTCAGCTCATGCAGCAGCCAGAAGATCGGCTTGGTCAGGAAGAAGAACCAGCCCCAGTCGATGCTGTCGATGAATTTGGCAACACCGGAGGATTGGTAATCCTGAAGGGTTTCCCATTCCTTGGCACCGGCGAAAAACTTGCTGGAGGTGCTTACGCTTTCGCCTGCCGCGACCGAGCGGGTCGGCTGGCGGGTGAAGGCGCGGTAGGTGTCCGCGCGCGGATCATAGGTGAGCGCCTGTTCAAAGGTTTCGCCCGCGTCGGGGATCAGCACCGCCTGCCAATAGTGATCGGTAAAGCCGACCCAGCCCTCGGTGACGCCTTCGGTGACCACGGCGGGGCGGCCCCAGGTGCTGTTCACATCGGCTTCGGCGATATCGTCCCAATCGACTTCGGAAAGTTCACCATTGGCCATGGCCACGGCGCCCTCATGCAGGATGAAGAAGCTTTTCAGGTCTTCGGGCAGCCCGTGCTGCGCGATCATGCCGAAGGGGGCAAGGTTCACCGCGCCTTCGCCGTTGTTGGTCACGCTCTGGGTGATGTCGAACATATACTGGTCATCGACCGAGATGGTGCGGGTAAAGACCTGCCCGGCGCCATTGTCCCAAGTGAGGGTCACGGGGCTGTCGACGCCTAGCGTTTCGCCCTCGCTCAGGGTCCAAAGCGTGTCGACACCCGGCACGGCATCGGGGGCGAGGCCCGAACCGGCGGCCCAACCGTGCAGCGCATAGTAAGCATCGCTCGACCCTTCGGGGGAGAGCAGGGTCACGATTTCGGCATCCGCGTCGAGCGTGGTTTGGTAATCGTTCAGTTTCAGATCGTCGATCCGACCGCCCATGAGCGAGATGGAGCCGCTGACCTTGTCGGTCGCGATTGCCACGCGGGGCGCTGCTGCCAGTGCCGCGCGGCGGCCTTCGGGGGCGGCGCCTTCGCCCTCTTCCGTGCCGGGCGCGGCCGCGGTATCGGCGGTATCGGCGGTGGAGGCGGGAACCGATGTGCCCTCGACAGTTTGGCTGATCTCGGTACCGGCTTCCAATGCCGGGTCGGCTTCGGGGGGCGGGAACAGGAGGAACCACACGAGGATGACGGCAAAGCTGAGCGCCGTGGCAAGGATGAGATTCTTGTTCTGTTCGTCCATGGGGACCGCCACCTGATGTCTTTGAATATCACGGGGGTTCAACAGAGTGCGGGGCCAAAGGTCAAGTGGAATCGGGCGGGATGAAGGGGGATGCAGGGTGGTTTTGGTCCATCTGGCATGGGTTTTGCGGAGTTTCGCCGGGGCGGTTGCGGGGGAGCGGTGGCCCCGGCATTGAACGGGGCAGGGGGCGGTGGGCGTGGCCGTACTTCGGGGTGCAGGGTGTTCTCCTCTGCCTCAGACCCTTCGGCCGTCGCGACCTCCGTCGCTTAATGCCCCGGCCCCGTGCTAAGCACAAAGCCCGCTAGGTGGCACGCCCATTCATGATGCGCGGCACGTCTTGCAGTTTCGCGTTGTGGCGGGCGATCCAATCGAGTGTTTGCTCAAACGGCATGGGGCGGGCGATGCCGAATCCCTGCACATGGTCGCAGCCGAGTTGGGCGAGCAAGACATGCTCCCCCACCGTTTCCACCCCTTCGGCGAGGGTCTCAATGCCCAGTCGTTCGGCCATGGTGAGAATGGCGCTGATCATGCGCTGTTGATCGGGGTCGCGGTCGGCTTTCATGACGAAAGAGCGGTCGATCTTGATCCGGCTGACGGAAAAGCGGCGGATGGATGCGATGGAGGCATGGCCCGTGCCGAAGTCGTCAAGATCAATGCGGCAACCGAGCTTACGCAGGGCGTTGATATTGCGGGTGATCACATCGTCGGCAGATGAGGCGACGACGGTTTCCAGCACTTCGATGGCGAGCCGGTCGGGGGACAGGTCGAACCGGTCCAACTCCCAAGTGATTTTGTCGATGAGCCGGGGGTTGGCAAGTTCACCCCCGGCGAAGTTCACCCCGATCTGCGGCACCACGGTGCCGGACCCATCCCAGGCTTTGAGGGCCGCGAAAGAGTGGTACATCATGACTTCGGCCAAACGCTCCAACAGGCCGGCCTCTTCGACGGCGGGCAGGAAATCCGATGGGGGGATCATGCCCTGTACCGGATGGTTCCAGCGCGCCAAGGCTTCAAAGCCGGTGATCTGGCCTGTGTCGGTTGAGATTTGCGGCTGGAACCATGGTTGTATTTGGCCGCTGTCTAAGGCCTGCGCGACCTCTTCGCGCAGTTCGGCGCGGCTTTCGGTTTCCCGGCGCATCTGGTCGGAAAAGGCGCGAATGGATGAGGGGCCGCGCCGCTGCGCGCTGCGCAGGGCGGTGGCAGCGGCGGCAAGCCATGCGGCGCCATCGCTGCCCGGGGTGCGGGTGTTAAGGCAAAAGCCGACGGAGGCCGTGAGGTGGATCGTAACCCCATCGACGAAAAACGGTTCTTCCAAAGCGGATTGTAGCCGCCCGGCCAGTTGAATGCAGAGTTCAAGGTCAAGCTGCCGTACCGGGGCCGTACAGACGGCGAACCGCGCCTCTCCCATTTTGCCGATGAGATCATCGTAGCGCAGGCCGCCCTGCAATCGTTCTCCGCTTTGCCGCAGGACCGTGTCGGCGGCGGTCTGACCGTGGCGTTCGGTGATTTGGTCAAGCCCTTCGAGCGCAATGAAACATGTGGCCGACAAACGCCCCCGAGATTGGGCGGTTTGAAAAATTTGTTCGGCCAACTCCTCAAAAGCGCTGCGCTGTAGGATGCAGCCGAGCGCGTCTTGGGGTGCCTGAGAATTCCCGCCAAAGCGCTGCCCCGCAAGGAAAAGAAGCGGCAGCGCAGCGGAGGCGGCGATCAGAGCCATTTCGCCGCCGATCCAAAAGGCCAGCAACGTCAGCGCGGGGAGGAAGGCCAAAGCAGCCTGACCGCTGAGCAAAGCGGCGAACGACTGGCGCAGTTGCGTGAGCCCGGAAAGCCGGTAAATTGCCATCGCGATATCCCTTCCCAATACGCGCAATGCCTGCGCTGACGGGGGAGGGATATCGCCTTTAGGGTGTGCTGTGGGTTAACAGAGCCCGCTTTTTTGCGGATTATTATCTAAAATTGTTCTTGCTCCGTACCCTCAACGTTCCGCATGAGCCCGGCGAAGTCGAAAAGCTTGGGATCCAGCAGATGCGAGGGGCGGGCGTTCATCAGCGCGCGGAACATGACTTGCCGACGACCGGGGCTGTTGGCCTCCCACCCGTCGAGAATCGCCTTCACCTGTTGGCGCTGAAGCCCGTCCTGCGAGCCGCAGAGATCGCAGGGAATGATCGGGTAGTTCATCGCCGTGGCAAAACGCTCGCAATCGCTTTCTGCGACATGGGCGAGGGGGCGGTAGACGAAAAGATCGCCTTCTTCGTTTACCAATTTGGGCGGCATGGTCGCCAATCGTCCGCCGTGGAAGAGGTTCATGAAAAAGGTTTCGAGGATGTCATCCCGGTGGTGCCCCAGCACCACGGCAGAGCAGCCCTCCTCCCGCGCGATCCGGTAGAGATTGCCCCGGCGCAGGCGGGAGCAGAGCGCGCAGAAGGTGCGCCCGGCGGGGACCTTATCCATCACGATTGAATAGGTGTCTTGATATTCGATGCGATGCGGCACGCCCATCTTTTCAAGGAATTCCGGCAGCACGGTCGCCGGGAAATTTGGCTGCCCCTGATCGAGATTGCAGGCCAAAAGCTCCACCGGCAGCAGGCCGCGCCATTGCAGCTCGTGCAGAACCGCCAGCAGGGTATAGCTGTCTTTGCCGCCTGACAGGCAGACCAGCCATTTCGGCTTGGGCGCGCCTTGGGCGGTCGGCTCAACCATGCCGTATTGATCGATCGCCTCGCGGGTCATGCGGACGATGCGTTTGCGCAGTTTCTTGAACTCGGTGCTTTGCGGTGCGCCGGCAAAGAGGGGGTGAATCTCGTCGGTTTCGTCCAGCATCGTCGGGTCTCTCACTATCAGCTTGGCTTCACCTAGGGCATTTTGCCCCTTTGCCGCAAGCGCGGCGCTAATCGGGAACGTTGTCGATCCCGCTTTGCCCCCAAGGGTGGCAGCGCGCGATCCGGCGGGCGGCCAGCCATCCGCCCCGCAGCCCGCCGTGTTTTTGCAAGGCTTCAAGCGCATAGGCGCTGCAGGTGGGCTGATAGCGGCAATTATGCCCGACCCATGGGCTGAAGATCAGCCGATAGCCGCGCACGGGCAGGGCAAGAAGCGCGGCCAGGGGAGTCATTTTCGGACCCCGTGCAGAATATCCAGCGCGCGGGCCAGATCGGCGAGCAATTGATCAAAGGGCAGGGTGGCTGTCGCCTCGCGCCGCCCGACAAAGACATAGTCCATGCCCGCGCGCCCCGCCTGCGGCAGGGTGAGCCGCGCGATCTCGCGCAGGCGGCGCTTGGCGCGGTTGCGGGCCACGGCATTGCCGACCTTCTTGGAGCAGGTGAAACCCACGCGAATGGGCGCCGCGCTGGGCTCCTCCTCCCGGCGGGGTCGCATTTGTAGAATGAAGCCGGGGGTGGCCACGCGTTTGGCGCGGCTGGCACGTTGGAAATCCGCCCGTTTGGTCAGGGTTTCCAGACGCAGAGAAACCGCCGGGGCAGGGTTCCCCTTCGTGGCGCAAGTGCCATTCAAGGGTGCCTCCGGCGGTGTCATATTCTGGTTCCGAAGATCGAAGGCGCTTACGCGCTCAGCGATTTCCGGCCCTGTGCGCGGCGCGCATTGATGATCTTACGGCCGGCTTTGGTGGCCATGCGCGCGCGGAAACCATGGCGCCGCTTGCGCACGAGGTTCGAGGGTTGAAAGGTGCGTTTCATCGCTCCGTCTCCATCTAAAGCTGGCTGGGCACGGAATCACTTGAAGGTTCCACCGCGGCCAGCGTCAATTCAAGCCCGTCCTCTAATGCGGCGGGGCGCGCAAGTCAAACCCCCTGACAGGGAAAAACCGCGCTTTGCAACAAAATGCCGGTTTGCGGGGCCGGAATTGTTTCAGTTCACCCCGTAACTTTGCAAAATCGCCCTTTCCCGCACAAGTCCCATCAAGCGCGCGTGAGGAGCCTGTTCCCGCGCCCCGCTTCACGCCATCATTGAGGAAAGCGAAATTGGTCTGATGTAGGCCCAAGGAAGTGTAAAAATGAGCCGCAATGACCAAAGTAAACCCGCGCTGATGCGCTATCTGCCCCTTGCACTGATCGCCGTCATCGCAGCCATCGGGGCCTTTACCCTGCGCGATTACCTGAGTTTCGACGCGCTGCGCGACAATCGCGAGGCGCTGATCGCCTTTCGCGACAGCAACTACCTGCTGACCGCGCTGGTCTTTGTCGCCGCCTATGTGGTGATCGTGGCTTTCTCCCTGCCGGGGGCCACGGTGGCCACTTTGACGGGCGGCTTCCTCTTCGGGCTGTTTCCGGGCGTGCTTTATAATGTCAGTGCTGCGACCTTGGGCGCGGTGGTGATCTTTCTGGCCGCGCAATGGGGCCTTGGCGCACGGTTGAAAGAGCGGATGGACGCTTCTGAGGGCATGGTGCGCAAGATCAAGGCGGGGATCGACGACAACCAGTGGTCGATGCTCTTCTTTATCCGGCTGGTGCCGGTGGTGCCCTTCTTTGTCGCGAATCTGCTGCCGGCCTTTCTCGGTGT
The DNA here is from genome assembly GCF_017743915.1 of Sulfitobacter sp. R18_1. NCBI lineage: Bacteria > Pseudomonadati > Pseudomonadota > Alphaproteobacteria > Rhodobacterales > Roseobacteraceae > Sulfitobacter > Sulfitobacter sp. R18_1. Next base: position 239,283 of record NZ_JAGHRG010000007.1, on the reverse strand, counting down.
GCCGCTGTTTCGCTTCGTGATCTCGACGTTTTTCGGAATCATGCCGGGGGCCTTGGTCTTTACCTCGGTTGGCGCAGGGCTAGGTGCGGTTTTCGCCCGGGGTGAGTCGCCCGACCTTGGGATTATTTTCGAGCCGCATATTCTATTGCCCATTCTGGGGCTCTGCGTGCTGTCGCTGCTGCCCGTGGCGATCAAGACATTTACCGGTAAGAAGGATCTGCTGAAATGACCAACCGTATCAAGACCGACGTTCTGATCATCGGCGCAGGCTCAGGCGGGTTGTCGGTGGCAGCGGGGGCCGTGCAGATGGGCGCGGATGTGACCCTGCTGGAAGGGCACAAGATGGGCGGCGATTGCCTGAACTATGGCTGCGTGCCCTCCAAGGCGCTGATCAAGACCGGCAAGACCGCCTATACCCAGCAACACAGCGCGCAATACGGGGTGGAGGCCGCCGCCGGGGCCGTGGATTACGCCGCTGCCAAGGATCACGTGGCCGATGTCATCTCGCAAATCGCGCCGGTCGATTCGGTTGAACGGTTCGAGGGCTTGGGCGTGCGGGTGATCCGCGAATACGGACGTTTCATTTCCGATAAAGAGGTGCAGGCGGGCGATGCCATCATTACCGCGCGGCGCATCGTCGTGGCCACCGGCTCCTCTCCGCTGGTGCCGCCGATTCCGGGGCTGGCGGATGTGCCCTATGAGACGAATGAGACCCTCTTTGATCTGCGCGAAAAGCCCGAGCATCTGATCATCATCGGGGGCGGCCCCATCGGCATTGAGATGGCGCAGGCCCATGTGCGGATGGGCTGCAAAGTCACCGTGATCGAAGGCAGCCGCGCGCTTGGCAAGGATGACCCCGAGTTGTCCGAGGTGGTGTTGCAGACCATGCGGGACGAGGGGGTGGTTTTCGAGGAAGGCAGCGATGCGGCCAAGGTCAGCGGTGCGGCGGGGGCGATCACGGTCGAGACCAAGGATGGCCGCGTGATCAAGGGCTCGCATCTGCTGATGGCCGTGGGGCGCAAGAGCAACATCGACCGGCTCGATCTGGATAAGGCCGGGGTGGAGACCACCAAGGCAGGCATCAAGGTCGACGACAGCCTGCGCAGCAGCAACCGCCGGGTCTATGCCATTGGCGATGTGGCGGGCGGGCTGCAATTTACCCATGTGGCAGGCTATCACGCCGGGGTGGTGATCCGCTCGATCCTCTTTGGCCTGCCGAGCAAGACGAAGCTGCACCATATCCCATGGGTCACCTATGCCGCGCCGGAACTGGCGCAGGTGGGGCTGACCGAAGCGCAGGCGCGCGAAGAGCATGGCGACAAGCTGGAGGTCGTGCGGTTCCACTATAACCACAACGACCGCGCGATTGCCGAGCGTCAGACCAAAGGGTTCATCAAGGTGATGGTGGTCAAGGGCCGCCCGGTGGGGGCCAGCATCGTCGGCCATCAGGCGGGCGAATTGATCACCCTGTGGTCGCTTGCGCTGGTCAATAAGATGAAGATGAGCCAGATTGCCGCCATGGTTGCCCCTTACCCCACGATCTCGGAGATTAACAAACGTGCGGCGGGGGCCTATTTCAGCCCGCGCCTGTTCGATAGCGCTCTGGTCAAAACGGTGGTGCGCGCCGTGCAGCGCTTTTTGCCCTGAGATCGCCCATGATCCACTCGCTTTCTGGCCGTCTGCTGATCCTCACCACCATCTTTGTGATGCTGGCCGAAGTGCTGATCTTTGTCCCCTCCATCGCGCGGTTCCGCGAGGAATATATGCTGACCCGGTTGGAGCGGGCGCAGATCGCGTCGCTGGCGCTTTTGGCCGACGATATGCTCGACCCGGAGTTGGAAGAGGAGCTGCTGCGCAACGCCGAGGTGTTCAACGTGGTGCTGCGCCGGGATGAGGCGCGGCAATTGGTGCTGGCCTCCCCCATGCCGCGCATGGTGTCGCAGACCTATGATCTGCGCGATGCCTCGGCGACGGTCTTGATCCGCGATGCGATGCTGCGGCTGTTCCGCCCGGGGAATGAGGTGGTCCGCGTGATCGGCGCGCCGGTGCGCGAAGCGGGGCTGCTGATTGAGGTCACGATGGAGACAGCGCCCATGCGTGTCGCCATGCTCGACTACGGGATTCGCATCCTCATCCTTTCGGCGGTGATCTCGGTCATCACGGCGGTGCTTTTGTTCTTTGCCATGCGGGCCTTGCTGCTGAAACCGATCAAACGGGTCGCAGGACATATGCAGCGCTATGCCGCCGCACCCGAAGATGCGCGGCGTATTATTGAACCCTCCGCCAGCGTGACAGAATTGCGCGAGGCCGAAGAGGCGCTTCAGAAGCTGCAAACCGACCTCACGCAGGCGCTTAAACAGAAAGAGCGTTTGGCCCAATTGGGCAGTGCCGTCAGCAAGATCAGTCACGATCTGCGCAACATCCTCACCTCCGCCCAACTGTTCACCGACCGGATCGAAATGTCCGAAGACCCGACCGTCAAACGCATGGCGCCCAAGCTTGTGGGGTCGATCACCCGGGCGGTGCACCTATGCGAATCGACGCTGGCTTTCGGCAAGGCCGAAGAGCCGGGGCCGACGCTGACGCTCATGCCGCTCGAAGAACTGGTGGAAGAGGTTATCGACGGCGAGCGCCTTGCCGATCCTGAAAGCATCGTGCGCTTTGCTGCCGATATTCCCGCGAATCTCACCGTGCGCGCGGACCCTGAGCAAATGTACCGCGTGCTGGCCAATCTCATGCGCAATGCCCGGCAGGCGATCACCGCCACCGGCAAGCCGGGCGACGTCTATCTGCGGGCCGAGGATATGGGCGAGGCATGGTGTATCACCGTTAGCGATTCCGGCCCCGGCCTGCCGCCCAAGGCGCGGGAGCATCTCTTCACCGCCTTTCAGGGCGGGGCGCGTAAGGGTGGCTCAGGTTTGGGGCTGGTGATCGCCTCCGAACTGGTGCGCGGCCACGGCGGCAGCCTTGCGCTGCGCAACAGCGGGCCGGAAGGCACGGTTTTTGACATAACACTGCCTAAGGGGGACGGCGCCCTGTAGATTTTTGAAGAAAATTGCATTTCCTTAAAACGAGGGCTTGCAACTCCCCGGGGCTAAGACTAAACCCCCGCTCAGTGGACCGATAGCTCAGCTGGATAGAGTACCTGACTACGAATCAGGGGGTCGGGGGTTCGAATCCTCCTCGGTCCGCCACTACCCAACATTGAAGAACACGGCGTTTTTGGGGCGTCTTATCCGTCTCGCGGCGGGTTGTAGAAGCCCGTGTCGCGGTAGGGCTGGTCAAAGGCGTGATCCATCAGTTCCAGATGGTCTTGGCCGTAATACATGTCACCATTCAGAAAATAGCTGGGCGAGCCAAAGATGCCGCGGGCAACGGCCTCTTCAGTGTTTTGCGCGTGGATTGCCTGCACATCCTCTTCCATCGCCCGTGCGATCAGCCCGTCGCACTCAGAATCGACCGCTTCAGTCGCGCGGCGCAGATGCGCGGGATTCGCGAGATCGATATCGTCGCGCCAATGGGCCTGAAGAATCGCAAAAGAAAGCGCGTCGACATCCCGCCCCGCCTGAGCGGCGGCGATCAGGTAGCCGTTTGCAAGGTTCAGCGGGTTGTCGTGGTGGGTCGGGCGGTGGTTGAGAATTTCCAGGCCGCGATACTGCGCCCAACGCTCGATCTCTCGGCCAAAGAAATAGGCGATGTAATGCGGCGTGAAACCGCGAAAGTGGTCCACACGGCCTGAGGCGATCACGGGGCTGAGGTCAAAGGGGCGATGCACCAGCCGCGCACCGCGGGCCGCGCAAATCTTCAAGAGCTTGCGATGCCCCAGATAGGCATAGGCGGAATGGGCGGAATAGAAATATTCAATGGTGTCCAAGGTCGGCTCCCTCCGGTTTTGCCAGCATCATGGCGGAAACCGACGGGGAGACAAGGACGGGGGCCGAAAGCCGAGTGCGGAATCGCGGGAGTGCCCGTAACGCGGCACTTCTAACCGCGATGACGCCTCAATACCGGCGGTTATGCAATTTGTTCGCCCGGGGGCGGGGGGCGATTGCGCGGACCTTCCGAGGCTGGGGGCGTTGCTTGGCCATGAATGCCAGGGCCGCCACCGCGGCCATGATCAGGATCAAGAGTTCGTAAGTCCACATGAGCCATTCCTCCTAGGGCATGTTCATAAGGTTAACCTTAGCTATGCCCGATGGGTTCCGTCTTGGCCGGGATGGTGGCGGCCTTTGGCCGGGGCCGCAAGTCAAAAAGGCCGCCGCAATTTTGCGACGGCCTTCTTTCGGCAGTGCCCGCTCCGGGCGTCAGCCCATTTGCCGCACCACGGCCATGGTGGCGATGGCGGGCAGAGTCAGCAGTGCTTTGACCTGTTCCACGCGGGTGGGGGTGTAATAGCTCTCTTCGTGCAGGATGTTGACCGTGGCAACCATCTTGCCGCCGATGATGATCGGCAGGTTCACGACCGAGGCGCAGCCCAAACGGCCAATCAGTTCCGCATCGGGAAAGACCGCGTCGATATCGGCCAAGGTGTTGGCGACAAAGCATTCCTGCCGCCCGTGGACCTGTTCGAACCAAGTGTCGATGGTGATCTCTTTGGTGCCGGAGGTTGGGTAATTCTCAGCGTCGTCGGTATAGACGCGCCGCGCCAGCATCGCGTCCATATCCGCTGTCATCACGGTAAAGAGCTTGGCCCCCACGGTGGCTTTGGTCAGCGCGCAAAGCGCGTCGAAAGCCTGCGTTTCTGTGGTGGCCTGCTCAAGCGCTGTCTGAAAGCGTTGCATTGCGGCGGTGGTATCGGTCATGGGGCTTCCTTGCGGTCTGGATTGCCGCCCGAGGCGGCGTAGAGGGCTTGGGTATAGGGATCGGTAAAGCTGCCGTCATGCAGCGCGCTGGCCGGGGCGATCTCAACCACCCGGCCTTTGTTCATCACCGCCATGCGGTCGCACATGAAACTGACGACGGGGAGATTGTGGGTGACCATAAGATAGGTCAGCCCCTGTTCGCGACGCAGCCGTTTCAGCAGGTTGAGAATCTCCGCCTGAACCGAGACATCCAGCGCTGAGGTCGGCTCATCCAGCAGCATCACCTTGGGCTCAAGCATCAGCGCGCGCGCGATGGCGACCCGTTGCCGCTGCCCGCCGGAGAGCTGATGCGGAAAGCGGAAGCGGAAACGTTTGTCGAGGCCGACGGCCTGCAACATCTCCACCACGCGGGCGCTGCGATTGCCGAGGCCGTGGATCATCAGCGGCTCGGACAGCACGCCGTCCACCGTCTTGCGCGGATGGAGAGAGGCATAGGGGTCTTGAAACACCATCTGACACTGCCCGGCAAAAGCGCGGTCGACCTTGTGGCCGCGCGGCTGGCCGAGCACGGAAATCTCACCGGTCCAATCGGGGGCTAGCCCCGCGATGGCCTTGAGCACCGTGGACTTGCCCGAGCCGCTTTCGCCCACCAGCGCAAAGCTTTCGCCCTCGGCCACGTCGATATTCACCCCGGTGACCACCTTGGTTTGCCCATAGGAGATGTCGAGGTTCTTGAGTGTAATCGCGCTCATGTGCCGCTCCATGCGCTGCGGTCGAGGACGGGCAGTTCATCGCGCGTCTCTTCCATTTTCGGAACCGCGGCCAAAAGGCCCTTGGTATAGGGATGGCTGGCCTTGTGCAGATCGGCGGCGGCGCAGCTTTCCACCACCTGACCTGCGTGCATCACCAGGATCCGGTCGCAATAGCGCGCAACGAGATTGAGGTCATGGGAGATCAGGATCAGCCCCATGCCGTGGTCGCGCACCAACTCGTCGATGAGGTCGAGCACTTGAGCCTGCACGCTCACATCCAGCGCCGAGGTCGGCTCATCTGCGATCAGAAGATCGGGGCGCGGTATCAGCATCATGGCAATCATGATCCGCTGGCCCATGCCGCCTGAGACTTCGTGCGGGTAAAGGTCCATCACCCGCTCGGGCTCGTTGATCCGCACCGATTCCAGCATCTCCAGCACCCGCGCTTTCACATCGCGCCGGGCGAGGCGTTCGTGGGTCAGCAGGGCTTCGGCGATCTGCGCGCCCACGGTCATCACCGGGTTCAGCGAGAACTTTGGGTCCTGCATGATCATCGAAATCCGCGCCCCTCGCAGGTTGCGCATTTGTCTTTCCGACTGGCTTTGCAGGTCGATCCCGTCAAAACGCATCACATCGGCCTGTTGCCGCCCCGGATGACGCACCAAACGCAGGATCGCCCGCCCGGTCATGGATTTCCCCGAGCCGCTTTCGCCCACAATCCCGAGCCGTTCACGGCCGAGGGTGAAGGACAGGCCCTTGACCACCTCGACCCGGCCCTTGGGGGTGGGGAAGCTGACGGAGAGGTTTTTAAGTTCCAGCAGGGGCGCGGTCATGATTTGCCTCCTTGTTTGGGGTCGAGCACGTCGCGCAGCCCGTCGCCCAAAAAGCAAAAGCCGAGCGAGACAAGGATGATCGCAAAGCCGGGCATCGTCGCGACCCACCATTGATCCAAGATGAAGGCCCGCCCGCGCGAGATCATCGCGCCCCATTCCGGCAGCGGCGGCTGCGCGCCGAGGCCCAGAAAGCCAAGGCCCGCGGCGGTCAGGATGATCCCCGCCATATCCAGCGTCACCCGCACGATCATCGACGAGGTGCACAGCGGCAGCACGTGCCGCGTGATGATCCGCCCGTGAGACGCGCCGAGCAGGCGCATGGCCGAGATGAACTCGGAATTGCGGAAGGTCAGTGTCTCGGCCCGGGCGATCCGCGCATAGGCGGGCCAAGAGGTGATGGCGATGGCGATGATGGCATTCTCGATCCCCGGCCCGAGGGCGGCGACGAAGGCCAGCGCGAGGATCAGCTTGGGCATGGACAGGAACACATCCGTAACCCCCATCAGGACCCTGTCGGTCCAGCCGCCGAAATAGCCCGAGATCGCACCGATCAGAAGCCCCAGAGGGGCGGCGATGATGGCGACCAAGGCCACGATCATTAGGGTGATCCGCGCGCCATAGATCACGCGGCTGAAAATGTCGCGGCCCAACTCATCCGTGCCCATCCAATGCGCCGCCGAAGGCGGCAGCAGCCGGGCGTCGAGGTTCTGCCCCAGCGGATTCTGCGGCGCGATCCAAGGCGCGAAGAGCGCGGCGAGGATCAGCATCAGCAGGATCACCGCCCCCACCACCGCTAGCGGATTGCGCAGCAATTGCAGCAGCATGCGATAGGCGTTGCCCATATTCGCCTGCAATTTCGAGGCGGGGGAGTCGTCCAAAAGCCAGTTTCTTGCAGTGGTCATGACGGCCTCCTAGCGGCTGCGCGGGTCAAGGATGCGGTAGAGCACATCCGAAAGTTTGTTGATCAGGATGAAGACCGCGCCGATCACCAGCGTCGCCCCCAACACGGCGTTCATATCGGCGTTGAGCAGCGCCACGGTCAGGTAATTGCCGATGCCCGGCCAGCTAAAGACCGTCTCGATCATCACCGACCCTTCGAGCAGGGCGGCATAGGACAGGCCGATCACGGTGATCAGCGGCACGCGGATCGGGCGGAACCCATGCACCCAAAGCACCCGCCATTCGGCCACGCCCTTGACCCGGGCGGTGGTGATGAACTCTTGGCCTAGTTGGTCCAACATGAAGCTGCGCGTCATCCGCGCGATATAGGCGAGCGAGAAAAACCCGAGGATCGCCGCAGGCAGGATCAGGTGATCCAGCGCGTTCCAGAAGATGTCCCACTCACCAGCAAGGGCCGAATCCACCAGCATCAGCCCGCTGCGCGGCTCGACCATGCCTTCGTAAAAGATATCGACACGTCCGGGCCCGGCGACCCAGCCCAGATTGGCGTAGAAGATGACAAGTCCGACAAGCCCCAGCCAGAAGGCGGGCACCGAGTAGCCCAGCAGCGCGAAGACGCGGATGATCTGATCCACCCAAGTGCCCTGTCGCGCGGCGGCCCAGACACCGCAGGGCACGCCAAGGCCGATGCCAATCAGAATGCCCAGCGTCGCCATCTCAAGCGTGGCGGGAAAGACCTGGGCAAGGTCCTGCGCCACGGGCCGGTTGGTCGAGACGGAATGTCCGAGGTCGCCTTGGAACACATCGCCGACATAGGAGAAGAATTGCATGATCAGGGGCCGGTCCAGCCCCATCGCCACACGGGCGGCGTCATATTGTTCTTGGGTCGCACGGTCGCCGACCACGGCCAGCACCGGATCAATCGGAATGACCCGCCCGATGAAAAATGTGATCGCCATCAGCCCGATGAAGGTGAGCAGGGTCACCACCGCAAAACCGCCGAGAGAGGAGACCCCCTGCGCCAGCCTGCGGGCTTTTGTCATATTCGTATTCACGGGCCACGCCCTCCCTTCCTTCGCCGATGCCATTGATAAGCAAGCCATTTCCTGCGCCGACACGCGGCCTCAGGGTGCGGTGGCACCGTTCTGGATGCTTTGTGCATAAAACAAATTTCGCCATTTGCAAAAATTTTTTTGCCAGACAAAATAATTTTTTGTAACGTCGGCACAGAACAGGGGAGATGACCAAGATGCCGCGCGACAAAGCCAAGCCCGAGCCGAACCTCGGTGCCGCGATCCGCAAAAGGCGCAAGCAGATGCAGATGACGCTGCAAATGCTCTGCGACAAATCCGGCGTCTCGATGGGCTATCTCAGTCAGGTAGAGCGGGGCAATGCCACGCCGTCCCTCGGCACGCTGGCGCAGATCGCCGATGGGTTGGATGTGGCTTTGGAGTATTTCATCGCCGCGCCCAAACCCTCGGACGGGCTGACCCGTGGCAATGAGCGCACGCAGTTCGCGCTGGCCAATTCATCACTGACCTATGAAAGCCTTGCCGCCACTTTCCCCGGCGCGGAACTGTCAAGCTATCTGCTTCACGTCCCGCCCGGCTACGAATCTGAGACGGTGAGCCATGAGGGCGAAGAGATGGTCTTTGTCCTTGAGGGAGAGATTGAGCAGACCCTCGACGGGCAGAAATTCCGCATGAGCGCGGGCGACTGTCTGCATTACAGCGGCCAGCTTCCCCATGCTTGGGCAAACCGAACCGACACGACTGCGCGTATCCTCTGGACCGGCACTTTGGCCGTGCTGAACCGGGCAGGTGCCATCGAGCTGCCTGAACTGATCAAGAAAGCCTAGGCGCGCTGGGCAAATGACATTCCAACTTCAACGATCCAACAAGGAGACCTCCATGAGAACACTTAGATCAACCCTATTGGCAAGCGCGCTGGCGCTGCCCTTGGCCGCGCCGCTGGCCCTGGCCGACACGCCCGAAGGCGTGCTTGTCGTGGCGCAGAACATCGACGACATCGTGGCGCTCGACCCTGCGCAGGCTTATGAGTTCACCTCTGGCGAACTGGTCACCAACCTTTACGACCGTCTGGTCCAATATGACGCCGAAGACACCACGGTGCTCGCACCCGGGCTGGCCTCTGACTGGGAAGCCGATGCCGAGGCCAAGACGATCACCTTCACCCTGCGTGACGGCGCGACATTCGCCTCCGGCAACCCGGTGACTGTGGATGACGTGCTGTTCTCTTTCGCACGCGTGATCAAGCTGAACCTTACCCCGGCCTTCATCCTGACCCAATTGGGCTGGACGGCTGAAAACATCGACCAGATGGTCACGGCCGAGGGCAATACCGTCACCGTGAAATACGACGGCGACTTCTCCCCGGCCTTTGTGCTGAACGTGCTCGCCGCGCGCCCTGCCTCCATCGTCGACAGCGTGCTGGTGAAAGAGCATGAAGTCGACGGCGACATGGGCAATGCTTGGCTGAACGAAAACTCCGCCGGTTCCGGCCCCTTCAAGCTCGACCGCTATGCGCCTGCGCAGATGGTCCGGATGAGCGCGAATGAGGGCTATTTCAACGGCGCGCCCGCGCTCGACAGCGTGATCATCCGTCATGTGGCCGAATCCGCTACCCAGCAGTTGCTGCTTGAGAAGGGCGATATCGACCTTGCGCGCAACCTGACGCCGGACCAGATCGCTTCGATCGACAATGCCGAGATCAAGGTCGAAACCTACCCGCAGGCGGCGGTGCATTTCCTGTCGTTCAACCAAAAGACGGAAAGCCTGACCCCGCCCGCCGTTTGGGAAGCCGCCCGCTATCTGGTGGATTACGAAGGCATGACCAATTCGATCATCAAGGGTCAAATGGACGTGCACCAGGCCTTCTGGCCCAAGGGCTTCCCCGGCTCGTTCGACGAGACGCCTTTCACCTACGATCCTGAAAAGGCGGAGCAAATCCTCGCCGATGCCGGGATCGAGACGCCGATCACCGTCTCGCTCGACGTGATCAACGCGGCGCCGTTCACCGACATGGCCCAGTCGCTTCAGGCGAGCTTTGCCGACGCGGGGATCAACTTCGAGATCCTGCCCGGCACTGGCAGTCAGGTCATCACCAAGTACCGTGAGCGCAGCCACGAGGCGATGTTGCTGTACTGGGGCCCCGACTTCATGGACCCGCATTCCAATGCCAAGGCCTTTGCCTATAACTCGGACAACTCCGACGACTCCTATGCCGCGACCACCACATGGCGCAACGCATGGGCCGTGCCGGAAGAGCTAAACAAGCAGACCATGGCGGCGCTGTCCGAAGCCGACCCGGAAAAGCGGCTCGAGATGTACCGCGACCTTCAGCAGAAGGTGCAAAAGGATTCGCCCATCGTGATCATGTTCCAAGCGGCCTATCAGGTGGCGATGGACGATGACGTGACCGGCTATGTGAACGGCGCGACATCGGATTTCGTCTTCTACCGGTTGGTGGAAAAGGGCTGATCCCGCTTCCCTGATCCCTGCGCGGGCCCGGGGGCTCCCCTCGGCCCGCGCATCCCAATACCCCTTTTTGAATACCAAGGTCTTTGCCCATGTCCGCTTCCTCCCCCTTCGATACCCGCCTTGCCAACCTGCGTGCGCGCATGGCCGAGACGGGCACCGATCTTGTTGCCCTCGGCCCGTCAAGCCATATGGCGTGGCTATCTGGCGTGCATCCCCATGGCGACGAACGCCCGGTGATGCTTTTGGTCAGCGCCGATTACGCAGGGTTTCTGATGCCCGCCCTGAACGCCGCCGCCGCGCGCAAGGACACCGATCTGCCGTTTCATGCATGGAGCGACGATCAGGGGCCGGAGGCCGCCTTGACCGAACTGCTAGAGGCTTGCGGGGCCACCGCGCCGGGCCTGTCGGTGGTGCTGGATGAGACCATGCGCACGGATTTCGCCCTTCGGCTTTTGGATGCGCTCGATCATCCGCGCCGCCGCTTTACCGATGACACCGTCGGTCTGTTGCGCGCCAGCAAGGACAGCGAAGAATATGCCGCGATCAAAGCCGCGCATCTGTTGAACGACAGCGCCGTTCGGGCCGCTTTTGCCGCGCTGAAAGAAGGCATCACCGAGCGTGAGGTCGTGGCGCTGATTCAGGACCACTACAAAGCCAATGGCGCGGGCCTTGAATTCTGCTCGGTCTGTTTCGGCGAATCCGGCGCTTTCCCGCATCACTACCCCGGCGATACGGCATTGGCGCAGGGCATGGCCGTGCTGATCGACACCGGCTGCCGGTTGAACGGCTATCCTTCGGATATGACCCGCAGCGGCTTTTTCGGCACGCCGGATGCCGAGTACGAGGAAGTTTTCGCCACGGTCGAGCGGGCGGTACAGGCCGCGCTTGATGCTGCCCGCCCCGGCGTCGCGGCACGCGAGATTGACCGTGCCGCACGCGATGTGATCACGCAGGCGGGCTATGGCGCACACTTCCTGCACCGCACCGGCCATGGCCTTGGCATCGACATCCATGAGCCGCCCTATATCGCCGCGAACTCCGATGCGGTTCTGGCCGAAGGCAGTGTTTTCTCAATCGAGCCGGGCATCTATCTGGAAGGCAAATTCGGCGTGCGTCTGGAAGAGATCGTGATCCTACGCGCCGATGGGCCTGAAATCTTCTCGGAAATGCCGCGCGAGATGCAGCGCCGCGGCTAAAAAGGTGGCCAAAGCGGCGAAAATACGCGCGCTTTGGCCTGGAGGGAGACGGAGAGAGAGAGAGTGGGGCGCGCGGTCAGGAGGTGCCGCGTGCCGTGTTTTCAAAGATGCTTTTCATATGGCTGTCGAATTCGTTCCAAGTAATGACAGCCCGGTTGCCCGCATGGCCGTGATAATAGGACCGGCCCGTCGAAGTGGGCAGCCCGGCCCAGATGCGGGCGAGGTTTTCCATGAAACGATGGCGGCTGATCTTGCCCTTCATAAAGGGGGTGAATCCCGCATCTTCGAGCAATAGATCGGCCAGCAGGTCTTGAACCTGTGGGGTAAACCGGTCACTCTTGCTTAGCCCCGCTTCGGCGACGAGCGTTTTCAAAGTGTTGGGGATGAACTGGTAGCGCCCGATGGCATGGGGCTGGCCGGGGGTTGCCTTGATCCAGCGATAGATTTCGCCGATGGTCATGCTTGTGGGGCGCTTGGGCGGCTTGATCCGCGCCCCATGCTGCACCGCGTCATAGCCTTTCGCGCCCGCCTCTGCCGAGGCGATGACATGGCGCACCGCCGCCGATGGGCCGCCGCGCGGGGGCAGGGTCAGTTTGCGGCGGGCCTGAGCATGTTTGACAGGCGTCTGGATCATGCCCCGGTTGAGGTGGATCCGCGCATCCGAGGCGGAAGGCGACAGGGCGAAGTTCAGGCCGGTGACGGCGATCTTGCGGCTGTCGAAACGGGCGAAATCATTAGCATTTGCCGCGCCGGAGAGGGTGGCGGCGATCAGGCAAAAGGCAGTGCTGGCAGCGAGCTTTTTCATCGGAGTTTCCCATCGGGCTGGAGGTTTGCATTGTCCCTGATCATGCGCCTCTAAAATCGATATTTCATTAATGCGGACAGCTAGTTAGCGTCTCGAAAGGATAGTCGGCCCGGCGCTTGGAATAGGCCGGGTCGACTATGGAGCGACGCCGCGCTCTGAAAGAGGAATGAGCCACGTTCCAGATGCGCTTGGAACGTGGCTCTCCCTCGGGGCTGAGTCTCCCGGTCAGCTTCCGAGGAACTGGTCGAACTGGGTCCAGAGTGAGTTGTCCAACAGCAGGTTGAACCGGAAATAGAACCCTTCGTCATAGAGGCTGCTTTGCCCTGCCACCCGGCCACGGGCCTTGTTGTAGCCGAGCGCCAGCAGGACACCTTCGCGCGGGGTGAAGCCAAATTCGGCGCCGATCCCGTTGGAAGAATTGCCCTCGCTGTCCCACAGATGCGTGGCGTTGAGGCCGAGTTGGAAACGGTCGTCGCCGAATTCGTAGTTCAGACCGCCTTGGATCAATTGCGTGGTGGTGTTGGCCCGCGCGCCGGCATTGGTGCCGATCTTCTGATGCTGGCCGGCATATTTGCCGTTGATCCGCAGGTCGGCGTCGATCTCGTAATTTGCGTCGATCGACCACAGATGCGTTTCCGTGCTGGCGTGTTTCTCTTCCAGCCGGTGCTCGTACCAAGCCAGCACATCCAGGCGGGCGTTGTCCTTGGGGCGATAGGCGGCCCCGATGCGGGTGCGCATGCGGCGGGAGTTCTCGCCCTCGCGGCGGTCAAGCGCGGCACGGCTGCGGGCCAGAACGGTCAGCTCAGGGGTGACATTGCCCGCGATGCCGAAGCTGGCGTAATGGGTCTTGCCGCTCTCTTCCCAAGTGGTTTCCAGTTCGGCATCGCCGACCCAGTCACCATCCGCCGATTCCCAGCTTGTGCCGATGGCAAAGGAGGTGAGCTCCCCGTCATTGGTCTCAAGGTTGCGCGAATGCTCAAGGTCAGCGCGCAGATTGGTGCTCTCGTTGATGTCCCAATCGACCGACAGGCCCTGCACCATGGTGGTGTCGCTGGTGCCGCTGGCCTTGGTCATCTCGGTCCGGCCGGTGACCCATTCGTTCATCGTATAGGTGAAGCCATAGGCCGCGCGGGTGACCAGAGCGTCGCTGCCGAACTGAAGCTCGATCTCGTTATAGACGCGCCAGCCGTTCTTGGGCTCGTCGTAAAGGCCGAGGGTCAGTTCGGTGGGGGCGTCACCGCTGAGCGGGGCGCGCAGCTTGGCCTCGATCACGGTGCCGGGGCGGGCCGCTGGGGTCCAATGCGCGCCGAGGATCAGGGCGGTGTCGGTCTCGCTGCCGCTGGCGGTGCGGTCCCGGCTATACTCGAGGCCGATCTCGCCGCGCAGGGTCTTGCCCAGATGCCGGGAATAGATCGCATCCACGGTCAGCCGCGTGCTGTCGTTGATCCGGTCGCGGGTGTATTCCGCGCCGAAGGCGATGTCGCTGCGCCGGTCGATCTCTTCGCCATAGCTCAGGCGGACCTGGGTGGTGCCGGGGCGGGCCAACCCGCCTTGGGCGTAGAAGTCGCGGCCCGTGTGGATCGCCTCGAAAGCGAAGTGGCGGGTTTCGGTCTTCAGCTCATAGGACAGGCGCGCGGCGCTGTCCTTGTCGCCCATGGCGTTCTCCGACCGGGCCACCTCGGCCTCCCACAGACCGCCTTGGCGGTCTTCGTGCTGGAGATAGGCAGAGTGCATCCGCTGGCGGGCCGCGTTGCCCAAGGGGGCGTCGGCATGGACCGCACGGGCGCCGACAGAGGTCCGCTCGGACAGGGCATAGTTCACCTCACCGCCATAGAGCCAATAGGCTTCGGCGCCCTCGGCCTCGACCTCATAGGTCACGCGGATCGACACGGGGTTGCCGTCAAGGTCGAACTGGCGCACCGGGCTGTCGAAGGTGATGGTGTTGCGGAAGAAGTCGAGCAGATAGTCGGTGCCGCGCAACAGGGGCGTGGCCGACAGGATATCGCCGCCGTCTTCGTCCCGCACGAGGATCTCCACCCGCTCGGACCCCTGCACATAGCCGCTCAGGTCAAGGTCATAGGGGCCAGAGACACCGCGCCCGCGGATTTCTTGGATCTGCTGCTCCTGCGCGGTCCGGGCGGCGAAGACGGTGACCGACACGCGGTCGTTCTCCCAATGGCCCTTGGCGCCGGTGGCGACACGTTGCAGGCCGCCCAGTTTCAGCGCGCTGGCCTCAGGCGCGATGGCGATATCGCCGTAGAGCACATAGGAGCGGCCTTTCTCTACCTTCACGAAGAGGTTGGACGAAGATTGCGCATCGGCACCGCGTTCGGAATTGTCGCCGTAGACGGGGTAGTATTCCTCTCCCCGGATGTCGCGGAACAGGCTGTCTTCGGTGTCCCGGTCCGAGCTGTAGCGCAGGGTCAGCAGGGCATCGCCACGGATCACCCCTTTGAGGTAAAGCTCACCCCGGATTCCGGTGGTGGTGTCCTCGAAGGCGCTGAAGCGGTCTTCTTCGATAACATTTCCCGCATCCCCGCTCAGCGAAACCGCGCCTTCGATCACACCGATCAGCACACGTTCGTTCAGGTCGGGGGTGAAGGTCACCCGCGCCTCGGCCTCGCCAAAGGAGGAGCGCACGGTGATCAGGTCGGGGCCGGAGGCCTGCGGCGGGATCAGGTTGAAGGTCGCCTCGCCATTGTCGAGATAGGCCTGCACGCCGGGCGCGCTGCTGCGGATGTCGGTCACATCCCAAAGCGACCGGCGGGCGGCGAGGGTCACGGTGCCTGAGGCGGGCACCGGGCGGCCCCCGGCGTCAAGCACGCGCACCACGACCGGCACCACCGAGGCGGGATTGGCCGAAGCGGTTTCCGGCATCAGGATCTCGATCCGGGCAGGTTTGCCGGGGGCAGTCAGGCGCAGCTCTTTGCGGACGCGTTCGATGCCGAAACCGTCACGGCCCACCAGCGTCAGCACGTTCTCGCCCGAGGCCAGTTTCACGGCCACATATTCCAGCGCCTGCACGTTGTTCTTTGCCAGATTGGTGCGTTCGCCCACCCGGTCGCCGCCCAGCTCGCGCCCGTTCACCAAAAGCGACAGCGTGAGATCGGCCTTGCCCTTAATCCGGATGTTCTGTGTGGCGCGGGTGACGGACGTGTCTTCGGCAAAGTCGACAAAGCCCGGCGCGCTATCGAGGTTCTGAATCATGCTGTCGAGCGATTGACGCTGGGCCGAGGCACGGGCCGCTTGCGCGACAGAGGAGGGTTCTTGTCCGGCCTCTTCGCTTTGTGCCGCGATCATGCCGGGGGTCAGCTGGGTGGTGGTGGCGATGCCGGCCTCACCGCGCACGGAGCGGGTGCTGCTGCGCTGGCCGTCGATCGGCAGATCGGCTGCATTCATGCCGGGGGTCTGACGTTTGCCGGCGAAATGGTCGCGGCGTTTGCCGACTTCCTCAAGCGCTTCGGGGGTGCATTGGGCCACGGCGAAGTTCTCGGTCCGCAACTCGCCCTTCTTCAGCGGCACGATGCGCGAGCCACCCCGGCGCAGATCGTTGGTGCGGGTCACCTGCACCGCGGTTCCGGCAGGCAGAGTTTCGGGCTGCACGAGGAAGGCATGTGTCACCGGGCGCATGCCGTTGAGCGAATAGGCGCCATTGATATCGGTCACCACGAAGAGCCCTTCCTGGGTCACGATGCGCACACCGGGAATGCCGGGCTCATCCTCGACGCGGTCGCGCAGACCGTTGCCGTTGCAATCCATGAAGACGGCGCCCAGCACGGTGCCTTGGCGCGCAAAGACACCGCCCGAATTGTCGAGCCGGACCATGGCGCGCGCGGTCTGCGATTGTTGCAGCGTCCCGGTGCCCGCTTGGCGGCCCGACAGGATCGCGCTGTTCTCGTTGCGGCCTTCGCGGGCGGCGGCAGAGAATTGCATCACATAGGACAGCTCATGGCCCGACAGCGGCTCAAGCATGCCCACGTCAAAGCGCAGATCGCCATTGCCGATCTCTTGCGGATCGTCCAGCGGCTCTCCGTTGAGGGTGACCGTGCCGGGCACGAAGTTCACACCATAGGCGGGCCGGTCGAGGATTTCGCCGCCGATCAGCGCCTGGTGCATGTTGTTGGTGAAGCTCAGCGTATAGGTGACAAATTCACCGTGACCCACGCGGTCGAGGTCGGCGGCTTTGTCCAGCGCCAGCGGCGTGCCATAATTCGGATCAACCGGGATGTCGGAGACGAACAATGCGCCGCCTGCGTGTTTGAATGCGCGGCCCCAACCGGCATCCATCACATTGCGGCCCATACCGGCATAGTCCAGACGCGCGGAGGGGAAGATCCATGCGGGCGCGTCCATCACGGCATAGCGGTAGTCGCCTTCGGGCATTTCGGAGAAGGTGAAAAAGCCGCGCTGGTCGGTCTGGGTGCGGGCCATTTCGTTGCCCGAACGGGCATCGACAAGCGCAACGGCCACGCCGTCAATCGGGGCGTTGGTGACGGAGTTGAACAGGAAGTTGCCGGGGTTGATCATCAGATCGTCCTCAAGCACCGCACTGTCGCAAGACGCCGTCGCGATGAAGCTATCGCCAAAGTCGGTGGCCATGACCTGATCCCCGGCAACGGCGGGCGACATCTGCGCCATCGGCAGGGCGGGGGTGAGGAAGACACCGGTGTTGGCCCCAGTCTCGGTCGCGATGATGGTTTCCACATCGCCTGTTAGCATGCTGCGGATGGTCACCGCCGTGCTGTCGACTTCGGTGCTGATGTTGCAGGCGCCCGAGGTGAGGCGCAGGCGGGTGTCGCTGCCCGGCGTGCCATAGGGCTGGTCCGCGCCGGTCTGGGGGTGTTCAAAGACCAAGGTGCCGACCGTCTCTGTATCGCGGTCATAGACCACGGTGTTGGAGGTCAGCAGCAGGGTGCTTTCTTGGTTGTTGTAAAAGGCCGAGGCGGTGTTCTGCACCTCTACCTTGCCCAAGTCGGCAGGCACGCGCACCGAGAAGCTGGGATCGGTCGCATGGCCGACGGCGTAGTCGCCCTCATGAAAGAAGGCCACCGCATCCACGTCATGGGAAAGCCCGGCGGGGGCGACGCTGACGTAGTGGTGGTCAGGCGCGCCGCGCATGTGAACCAGCGCGGTCATGGTGCCCGAATCCTGCACCGCGTGGAACACGGTGTTCAGCGGGATCGCATCGCGCAGCAAGACACCGGTCCGGGGGGTGCCGTCGATCACGATCGGCTGGCCTTCGATCTCGGGGTAGCCAAAGGCGTCCCGCTCGGAATCGTTGCGCAGCCGCAGGGTGTAGGTGATGAGCGCGCCCTCGTCATTCTCGGCGACGACCTGCTCTTTCGAGACTTCGAGCCCGCCTTCCTCGACCCGCGAGACGCCCATGGCGTCTTCGGTCAGGCTTTGGCCATCCTCGGTCACGGCAGATGCGGTCAGCATGCTGGCGAATTGGGTGCTGACGGGGGTCTCGGCGGAGATGCGGAATTCATAGATCAGCTGCATCCGCTCGCCCGCGGCGAGCATGAAGGGCGCGGACATGTCGAAAGCGCGGTCTTCGGTATCGATCAGGCCGTTGCCGTTCAGGTCAGGGAAAAGCGATTGGCGCGACATCATTCTGGCGCTGCCTTGCTCGCTGATGCTGACCGATGTGGAAAGCGGCACGTTGCCGCTGTTGATGACGTCGAAATGGTAGCGGCCAAAGGCACCACGGGTCAGCAGAAGGTCGGAGTAGCCGGTCACTTCGAGCCCGGGAACCGCGGCGACTTCGGCCCGTACCGGGTTCGAGAAGACGCGTTCCATGATGCCAAGGGAGGTGTTGAAATAGCTGACTTCTGCCACGTTGCGGATGAAAGACCCACCGGGGGCCGGGGCGGCGGTGGCGGTCTGGGGCAGAAGGCTCAGGCCCAGTGCGGAGGCGCTGATCAGGGCCAGAGCCGGGCGGGCTTTAGACATAAGGAAACTGCGCATCAGCTTGCTCCTGTTGCGATCCCTGGGAAGGGCGTGAAAAATGGGGGAGACGGAAACGGGGGGAGGAGGGGGCGCCCCCGGGAGAGCATCGCTCAGCCCGGGGGCGCCCGAGAGGTCGCTTAGTCGTCGACCCGCACGGTGAACTCTACCCGGGCGAAGCCGCCGGGAAGGATGCTGCCATGCGTGCTCGATACGTTGGTCGAGGTGACGGTGGCCGTGCTGGTGCCCGGGAACAGGCTTTCAGGGCAGGCGCCGCCACAGTCCGTGATCGCGGTATAGGCCGGGGCCGCGTCCGTGATGATCACGTTGTCCGCCGCAGAGGCACCTGTGTTCTCGGCTTCGACCATGTAGCGGATGCACTGGCCGGGCTCGACATCAAGACGCGTCTTGGTGAAGGTGCCCACGGTGCCATCGCAGCTCGCGTCGATGTACTGATACTTGCTCAGTGTGACATCGCCCGAGATGATGACCACGCGGTCTTCGACGGCGTTGTTGGTCTGGTCGATATCGGTCCCGACACCGTTCAACGTGTTGTTGATGGTGATGGTGCCGACTTCGGACACACCTTGGGTGGCGGTCGACGGCGTCTGCACACGGTAGATCAGCGAGATGCTGTCGCCCGGGGCAAGACCGTTCACACCCGGTGAGACGCCGTCGGTCAGGTCATCGAAGTTGTCGATCACCGGTTCGGACGGATCGATCACACCGTTGCCGTTCTGATCCCAGAAGATCGCGCCGGAGAAGTTGGTCAGACCCGATTGCGTGATCGACGCTTCGGTGATGGCCACGTTCCCTTCGTTCGAGATGGTGTGGAGGATGTCCACGATACCACCCGGCGAAGCCTGCGCGCTTTGGTCTTCGATGATCTTCACGTCATAGATTTCGTTGACCGTAACTTGGTTGACGATCCGGTCACCTTGACCCGAGACGGAAGAGACGACCGCGACGTCGACCAGCGTGTCACCCGGCAGGGCGCCATCGGCTGGCGTGATCACGGCGCGGATGGCCTGCGATGCGCCTGCGGGGATGGTGCCGGTGTTCGACACGATCGAGCCGTCGGGCAGTTGGAACTCAACCGTCCAGCCTGCGGGCAGGGCCTGATCCAGCGACAGGTTGAAGCTGTCCGAGGTGGGGCCGTTGTTTTCGACCAGCATCTCGAAGACAACCGGTGCGCCCGGGTCTGTCGACTGGGTGACCCATGGGTTGCCACCGTTCGTCGGTGCCGCGCCATCGCCTTCGGAGCCGACCACGGCGTTCTCAAGATCGACCGAGGCCGCAAGAACCGCGCCGGTGAATTCGGCAGTCGACACATCGCTGACGCCGGAGTTGTCCGAGGTCGTTGTGATGACGGCGGTGTAGTTGGTGGTGGCTGTCGGTGCGACATCGGTTGGCAATGTGGCGATCAAGGTCACCTTGGCGCTGTCACCGATACCCAACGGACCGACAGAGCCGACCACCGGTGTGATACCGTCGGCGCCGACAAAGCGGAAGGTGGTGCCAGCCGGGAAGTCGCCATTGGTCACGTCGAGGGTCAGGCTGTCCGGGCTGTTGGAGAGGTTGGTCAGCACGAATTCCTGACGGATTGTGCCGCCCTGATAGACATCGCCGGATTCCGTGACGACATCGTTGTTGGCCGCGTCATCGTCGGTGGCCGAGGCAATCGCCGGGTTGGCCGTGCCGTTGGAGTTGATCGCCGTATCAGCAACCGCAACCGCATATTGGTTGTCCACGGTGACAGAGGCGGTGTTCGATGGCGGGAAGGCCACGCCGTCAACGTCCTGGGTCGCCACGTTGGTAATGATGCCCGCGTTGGCGGTATCCGCGATCACGGCGCGGAAGGTCACTTCACCCGAGCGGCCAGAACCGACAGAGGAGATCAGGAAGTTGACATTCTGCGCGTCGTCATAGTCCCAAGCGATGGTCTCGCCAGAGCCGTTTGTCGTGTCGCCCACGGTGGAGCCGTTGTTATCGTCCAGCGGTGTGGCGGAGTCAGACCAACGGGCCGAGCCGGGCACATAGGTCAGGCGGCCATCAAGCACGTCCTGCACAGAGTAGTTGTTGGCCGCGGCCAGACCGGTGCTGGAGTAGGTCAGCGTGATCGTTACAGTATCGCCTGCGTCGATGATATTGGGGTTGCCGCCCGAAGCCGGGTCCGCGGTCATCGATTTGACCAGCTCGACAATCGCGTCGTTGGAGATTGTCAGCGTGTCCGTGTTGGTGCTCAGCACCGTGCCGTCGAGGGTCGAGGCCGCCGTCACGGTGATCGTGTCGGAACCGGTGGCCGTGGAGGCGACGGAGGCTTCGATCACGATGCCGAACTGCTCACCGGGGGCGAGGGTCGGTGTCTCGGTCAGCGGGGTGGCGCTATCGGCCACGCCGTCCATGTTGGCGTCGGGGTAGAAGACCAGCTGCGAGGTGTCGAGCGTGCCGCTGTTGGTCTCAACCGCGGTCAGTGCGAAGGCATCCGGGCCGTTACCATCGTTGGTGATGATGTGCGGCAGGAACGCCTTACCGCCGGGGGCGATGGTTTCGGTGTTGTCGGAGGTCAGGGTGACGCCGGCAACTTGCTGAACGACTGTCTCAACGGTGTTGGAGGTTACCGTGATCGTGTCGCCCGCGGCGTTGGTATAGGTCGCCACGGCTTGGTTGCCGATGACAGAGCCCGCTTCGGGTGCCGCGAAAGCGACAGTGCCGATCACGGCGGTCAGAGCAACGGCGCTTACGGAGCGCAGGAAGGTTGTATGGTGTTTCACGTTAATATTCCCTAGTTCTATAGTAGTTGGAGAGAGAGTGGAGAGAGAGGCGCCGGGATTAGTTCAGGCGCACGCGGTAACTGTTGAAGGCGGAATCGCCTGCTTTGAGCGGTTCGGAGAGGGTCCAGCGCACGGCGGCGACGGCCTCTTCAGGCAGCGGCTCTTCGGTCATGTTGCCATCGGCATCGAGGACCTTGCGGATGGCGGGAACGGTGGACCATTCCAGCCCTTCCTGTTCGGGGTCCATCTCGGCCTGGACTTCAAAGACCGCGGCGACAGAGGTCACTTCGGCACCCAATGTGATAGAGACGCCTTCGGGGACCGGCGCGGCGATGACGAGCCCTTCCATGGCGCCGTCGGTCATGTTCTGGTGACGCAGCTCATAAGAGATGACCTCGCCCGGGCGGACCGTCTGACGCTCTACGAGGACTTCTTCGCCCTCGGCATTGGTTTCCACCACGCGGAAGGAGAATTCGCTCGTGAGCGCGTCGGCGGCAGCCGCGAAACCCGCGAGCGACAAAGCCGTACTCGTGATGAGTGTCTTGGATAATTGGGAGATATGGATACGCATCTAGTAGTTCCCTTGTTGGCCGGTGAAGAGCCGGCGATTGCAATGAACGGACACGCTCATTGCGTTGTCCTGTTCTCATCTTCGGGGAACCGGATACCGATATCATCTGAGCGAACGGTTAACTCGCTGAGCCTGTGGTCAGGCGCTTAGCCGAAAGGATAGGAGGCCCTATCAGGTCGCGCCGCGGCCTATCATTTGGCGCGGAAATCGGGCCGGGCGCGGGCCGCGCAGATGGTTAATTTTGCTGGGAGAAATGGGGCTTCCGAATCTTTGATTCGTCGCGGGTCGCTATAGGCCGAACGCAAAAACGCCCGCACGAGGCGGGCGATTATGGTTTACGCTGAGGGGGAAATCGGGGGGCGCTACAGCGCACGCGCTGGGCCGATGCCGGGGGTGGTTCAGGGGTGTGAAACGGGCCTCAAACGAAGCCCGCGTCGCGCGCAATGATCGCCGCATCGGTACGATTCTTTGCGTCCAGTTTTCGGCAAAGTGTTTTGACATGCAGTTTGATCGTCACTTCCTGCAGATCGAGGTCGCGGGCGATCTCTTTGTTGGACTGCGCGTTCATCAATCCGCGCAGCACCTGGCGCTCCCGCTCGGACAGGGATTTCTCGAAATCCGTCTCTTCGGGATTGTCCTTGCCCGACATGAAGGTGACCGGGGCATAGGTCTCTCCCGCCGCCATGAAACGCACCGCGTTGACCAGTGACTTGGCGGGCAGTGTCTTGGGCAGAAAGCCGATCGCCCCCATTTCGAGCGCCTGTTCGGCAATCAGCCGGGTGGCGGTGCCGGAGATCAGCCCGACCGGGCGACCCTCGTTGATATCGAGAACGGTTTGCAGACCCTGCAAGCCCTTCATGCCGGGCATCGTATAATCCAGCAGCACCAGGTCGTAGGGCGGCTCTGATTTGATCTTGTCCAGCGCGCCGGCCAGATCGCTTGCCGCTTCGGTGACGGTGGCCCCATCCGCATCAAGAAACATGGCGATGGTCTCTCGGACCATGTCGTGATCATCGGCAATTAAAATACGCAAAGACATAATAGATCTCCTGAAGCCAAAATGGCCGGCGTTCTCTAATTGGTAGAGTGTGCCCGTTTCAAAAGAAAGATGAAAGCCCAAGGGGAAAGGGGGGCAAAGGCATGCGCCGCTATCCTTTGGTATGGCAATGCGGGCCGCGCGGGGACAGGCGCACCTATCCTTTGGTATAGGGGGGATGCGCTTCTGCGCCTTCGCGCCTGTCATTCGGGCAGGGTATGGTCAGGTCACAACGCCAGATAAGGAAATTTGACATGACCTTTCAGTACCTCAGCAAGACCATCACCGCGGCCGCCCTCTCTCTGGGCCTTGCGTCGGCGGTTGCCGCCCAAGACGAAGAGGCCGTGCTTGAAGTGACGCTGGCCGAGGAAACCCATAGCTTCACCCTCTCAGATCTCAAATCCATGCCTGTCTCTAGCTTTGAGACGACGACGATCTGGACCGATGGCACGCAGGCATTCGAAGGTGTGTCGTTGAAAGACCTCTTTGAGACGCTGAACGTCGAAGAGGGCACCATCACCGCGACGGCGATCAATGACTATGCGGTGGAAATCCCCATGTCCGACGCGGTCGAAGACGGGCCGATCATCGCCTACCATACCAATGGCGAGGAGATGTCGCGCCGGGACAAGGGG
The DNA here is from genome assembly GCF_017743915.1 of Sulfitobacter sp. R18_1. Taxonomy (NCBI): domain Bacteria; kingdom Pseudomonadati; phylum Pseudomonadota; class Alphaproteobacteria; order Rhodobacterales; family Roseobacteraceae; genus Sulfitobacter; species Sulfitobacter sp. R18_1. The sequence continues at coordinate 215,533 of NZ_JAGHRG010000007.1, read as the reverse complement.
CCGCTCTGGGTGGTCTACCCCTATGACAGCGACATCGCCTATCAGACGGAACTGGTCTACAGCCGGTCGATCTGGCAGCTTGACCGAATTAGTGTCGAGTAACTGACAATGGCGCAGAGGGCTTGGATGAACGACGCAGGAAAATTCGGGCCCGCGCGCGCAAGAAGCCGACAGGTCTTGATGCTTATCCTCGTGCTGGGGATGAGCATCGCCGCCTATCTGGCCTATAACGTCTGGGACCGGATTCAGGCGCTCGACAGCGCGCAGCAAGACCACGCTGAATGGGTCTTTACGCAGATCGAGATCGAATTCCTCAAGACCGACCGCGCCTTGACTGAGGCGAAATCCGCCACGCCCGAAGCGCTGGACGAGTTCCGCAAGCGGTTCGACATCTTCTATAGCCGCGTCCTGCTGGCCGAACGGGTGCGCAACAATGCAAGGGCCAAACCGAAAATTCGTGAGTTGCGGGCCCTGCTGGACGGGTTCCTGCCTGCGATTGATGGGTCCGACGCCGAACTGATCGCGGCTTTGGACGATATCGACGCCATGTTGCGCAGCATCGAAGACGTGCCCCGCGAGATTGCCCTCGCCTCCATCGCCATTGCCAGCGAGCTGTCCCAAAACGAACGCCATGAGATCGTGCGGCTGATCGAGGTGATGGCGGCAATCGTCTTGATCGTCACCCTTGCTTTGGTCGGGGCGGTCTACCGCCTCTCGCGGCAGGCCAGCCGGTTGAACCGCACATCGCAACTGGTCGAAGAAAACCACCTGCGCCTTGCGACCACCCTTCAGGCATCGCTCGACGCCATCGTCGTCATCAATGAGCGGGGGGAGATCGAAGATTTCAACGGCTCCGCCGAAGAGATCTTCGGCATCACCCATGAGGTGGCGAAGGGCAGGGACTATATCAGCCTGTTGATCCCCCCGGCCGACCGCAGGATGCACCGCGAAAGGCTTGAGAGGTTCCGCATCACCGGTGAGACGGAGGTCGCCGACAAGGGCCGCCGCGAGTTTGAGATGATCGACCACGCCGGGCGCATTTTCCCGGTCGAGATGTCCGTGTCGCAATCGCCGATGGGGCAGGGGTCGCTCTTTATCGCCTATATTCGGGACATCACCGAAAAGCGCCTCCGCGAGGCCGAGATCATCGCCGCGCGGGATGAAGCGCTTGATGCCTATCAGGAAAAATCGCGTTTCTTCGCCATGATGAGCCACGAAATGCGCACGCCGCTCAATGGTGTGATCTCGGCCCTGCAACTGCTGCAAGATGACCGGCTTGATGATGAGCAAAAGCGCTATCTCGATGCGGCGATGACCTCGGGCGAGATTTTGTTGGGCCATATTAATGATGTGCTGGCGATTGAGCGCAGTGAAGCGGGGACATATGAACAGGTGCGTCAGACCTGTGACATGACCGTGCTGATGGCGGGAATCATCAACACGATGGACCCTCTGGCCGAGGCCGGGGGCACCCGGCTGCATCTTGATCTGACCCAGTTAGACGATAAGGCCATCGTCACGGACCCGCGGGCGATCCAGCAGATTTTGGTCAACCTTTTAAGCAACGCGATCAAGTTCAGCCCCGGCGGCGATGTGGCCCTGCGCGGTTGGTTCGCCAAACCCGCGGGCGAGGGGGAAGCGTTCCACCTGCAGGTCGAAGATGACGGCTCCGGCATTCCGGCGGGGGATATCGACCGTATTTTCGAAGATTTCGTCTCGCTCGACAGCCGCTATGAGCGCCGCACCGGGGGCACCGGCCTGGGGCTGGGGATCGTGCGCCGTCTGGTCAAACGTCTGGGGGGTGAGATCACCTGCGAGTCGACCGTGGGGGAGGGGACATGTTTCACCCTGCGCCTGCCCGTAGAGCTTGCTGATCTGGCCGAGATCGACTGCGATGCGGCCCCCAACCCGCAAAAGCGCGCCGAACCCGCGGCGGCTCAGCGGCTCAACCTTCTGCTGGTGGACGACAATGAGATTAACCGCGAGCTGATCAAGGCGATGCTTGAGAAGATTGGCCATGACGTCACCCTCGCCACCGGCGGGCGCGAGGCGATCGAACTGGCCGAAGACGCACCCTTCGATGCGATCCTCATGGACATCTCCATGCCCGAGGTGAACGGCATTCAGGCGACCAAGGCGATTCTTTCCGGCGAGGGCCCCAACTGCGAAACGCCGATCATCGCCGTGACCGCCCATGCCATGCCAAAAGAGCGGGCGGAGTTCAGCGCCGTCGGGATGTCGGGGTTCATGCAAAAGCCGTTGGATATGAAGGTACTACGCGCCAAGCTGCGCGAGCTTTCGGGACGCGCGGTCATGCCCGAACAGGCTCTGCCCGAGCGTTTGGCCAGCGCCCAGTCATCGGTACAGGCGAAATCCGCGAAACGGCCCCTGTTGAACGAACAACAAATCGCAGATCTGCTCGACCTGCTGGGCGCGGAGAAATTGCGCGAGCGGGTGGAAAAGCTCGACCAACAAGTCGCGACCGATTTGCCTGACCTGATGGCAGCCGATGCTCTGCCTGACCTACAGGCCCGCGCCCATGCCATGGCCGGGATGTGCGGCATGCTCGGCGCCGACCGGTTGCACGGGCTGCTCAAAGAGATCGAGACCGCCTGCAAGACCGACAAGGACGAAGAGGCGCGCGCGCTGGCCCAGGCATTGCCCGCCACCTGCGACGCGACGCTGGCGGCGATGAAGGCGCAGCTTGACCTCTGACAAGTCTGCTTGGGCGGGCGGCGGAAACCTATCCTTAAGACTAGTCCGATTATACCCCCGTCCAGATGCAACGATGCGAGGCGCGACCTATAGTTAGTTATGCCCGCCGATAGACGGGTCTGCACGAAGGCGTCATTGACCAGACCAATGACCGCGTCCCAAGCTGGCAACCGGTTCATTTCGACCGTTTCGCCTGAAAATATGCTTCACGACGCGGGCCTTCTCGGGAGCTGCTGCCCGTTCCCCTACCCCAGGGAGCGGCTCCCTGATAGCTTTGCAGCGATGCGCCCCACCGGTTTTCCCCGTCCTCCCCTCGGGGGGAAGACCGGGGGCGCATTTGGCGATCTGGCCAGAGCTGTTTCACCTATCCGTAAGTATATCGCGCTATCCGCAGCGGCATCTGCATTGACCGGACGCACCTTCGCATTGGCACCGACAATTCGCGATAAATGTCCGGTAGATATTTGTTCGTATTCTCGCTGGGGGCCTCGTTGCGCGGGTTCTCCGGTTCGGACCGAAAGGTGAATTGTGAAACGTCTCTCAAACCGAAAAGCGCTGCGCGGTGTCTCCTTCGCCGTTTGTGCCACGCTTGCCGTCTCCTCCTCTCCCGCGGATGCCGGGGATTTCTCGATCGATTGGTCCACTTTCGATTGGCCCGCAGGTTTTGCCGGGCCTTTGTTGCGGACCCTGTCGGACCAATATGGTTTCGAGATCGACACAACGGTCGAGATCACCGGCAATCTGCGCCCCTATAGCACCGACGCGCAGGGCAATCCGATCTTCACGCCCGACGATGTGAATGTCCTGGGCGGCGGTGTCGATTCGCTTGTCATCGTGGGCGATGCCGGGCCGAATGCGGGGCGGCGCGGCGATGACCGGATCACCGCCAGCGTGTCGGCCAGTTCCGGCGGCGTCGCGTTTCAGGTCGACAACCTTACCGTCGACATCCTCGACATCGACCCCACCGACAACCACAGCACCGGGGACCGCTGCGATTTCGTGACGGCCTTTGGCGATAACGGCAACCCAAGCATCACCACATTGGGGCCGGCGCCCACCGTCGTGGTCGGCCCCGGGCCGGGGTCCGGCGACACCGGCCTGCTGAACGGGAACGAGGCGCAATGTCTTTTCATCGACGGCAGCGCCTTCCTCTCGCCGACTTCGGGCGATGATACCAACGGGTCGATCCGGCTGAGCTATCCCGATGCGACCTCACAGATTGAGATTTGGTACGACGAAAGTATTGGCGAGGTCCGCAGCTACTACAATCCGGTGACCCTGCCCTATGATGCAGGGGCGCGGGGGATCGGCATCTTCGCCGATGTGAACTTTACCACCGAACAGACCATCAGCCTTGCACGTTTCACCAGCCCGCTCTCCGCGCTTCAGGGCACGACGGTCACCTTTATCTATGAGGTGACCAACACAGGGGAGCTGCCCTTCAACCCGAACCAAGACGTGGTGATCGAAGACAGTCTTGTCGGCACGGTCACTTGCCCGGCCATCACCGCACCTGTGGCCCCGGGCGGCAAGGCGACCTGTACGGCGGAATATACCGTGACGGCGGCGGATGCATTGTCGGGCGCGGTTGACAGCACCGCCACGGCGGGGATCGGTGCGATCGGCACGCCTTTCGTGTCGCGCCTACAGTCCAACCCGCAAAACGCCAGCATCGTCGCCAATGTCCTGTCCACCGACACCGGCCCGCAAACCTGTACCCCGCGTTCGGTTTTCGCGCAGCCGCGCACGCAGCTGGCAGGGGCGGGCAGCGCGGCGGCGCTGACGACCTCGGATATCTTCGTCTTCGATAATGTCACCACCGACATCAATGGCAACGATCTGGATGTCGTGTTCCAAGCGACCCAGATCAGCAACGCCACTGCGGTCAATATCAACGGCTCGCTCGAAGCGCGGATGACGCCCGCTGACAACGGTTTCGTCACCTACCGTCTGCGCCTTGTCGAAGACGGCAGCGCCACCCCTTCCAACCCCCAAGGGCGGGCGGTCGAGCAAAGCCGTATCAACGGCGTGATCGTTCAGCAGACGGATGTAGACAGCCGTGGGGCATCGGATGACAGTTCGGATGTGGTCGGCCCGCTGCTCGCGCCCGATGGCATCTCGTATTTCCACACCGCCCCGCTCGCCGGTTTTCCCGCCGGGGGGCAGGCGATCACGATGGACCCCGCCAAGGTGGGTGACCCGACCAATTGGACGGAAGAGCCGAACGAGACTGGCTTCGACAACTATGCCACCTATGAATATGGCACCTTCACCGAGGGGGAGTTCATCCACGGCTATACCGGCAGTTCGCTGAACAACGCGCGGCGCGGCTCGTCGATCCGGCTTTGCGCGGTGGCGAATACCTCGGCCAGCGTGGTGGCGGGCGATGATGACTATACCGCGACGCCGCTCAACAGCCTGCTTGGCGGCACGGCGGGAGAGGTCATGTCCAACGACACGATCAACGGGCTGCCTGCCGCGTTCCCCACCGCGACGCTTGCGGTGCTGACCGAAGCCATACCCCAGAACAGCGGTGATCCGGTGCCCGTGCTGGAAACCCAAGGCGCGGATGCGGGCCGGGTGATCGTCCCGCCGGGGGTGCCCTCGGGCACCTACCTGATCGACTATGAGCTTTGCGACAGCATTGACCCCACGCAATGCGACAGGGCGCAGGTCACGGTCGCTGTTTTCGACGGTCTCGGGGTCGACTTTGGCGATGCGCCGATCTCTTACCTGACCGCCTCGCATGGGGTCAGCGATACGCCGCAGGTCTATCTTGGCGATGTGCCGCCCGATATCGAATTGGTGGCGCAGTCCGATGCCTCGGCCACGGCGGACGACCTGTTGGACAGCGATGACGAAGACGCGGTGGTCTTTCCGGTGATGACCCAAGGGATGATCAGCACACTCAACATTCCGGTCAAAGGGGCGGGGTACCTTCAGGCGTGGATCGACTTTAACGGCGACGGGGTCTTCGAAGGGTCATTTGGCGAAAACATTGCCCGCGACCTGCGCGACGATGGCACAGGCTTTGACGATGTGGCGGGCGACGGGGTGATCCAGATCGACGTGACCGTGCCCAGCGATGCCACCACCTCTACCACCTTCGCACGGTTCCGCTATTCCTCCGAAGCCGGGCTGCCGGTGGCGAGCTTTGCCGTCGATGGCGAGATCGAGGATTACTCCCTCATCATCGCCGCCGCCGATCTGGTGGACCGGGGCGACGCGCCTGCCAGCTATGGTGAGCCGCGCCATATCATCGTGCCGGACATCTACCTTGGTGGTGGCCTCCCCGATTCCGAGACCGAGAGCATGTTCAGCGCCAATGCCGATGGCGACGACCTCGACGGGATCGACGACGAGGATTCCGTGGCCGAGTTCCCGGTGCTTGAGGCGGGCACCATTGTGCCGCTGACCATCCAGACCCATGAGACCCTCAGCGCGCAACTGGCCCTCGGCCTGCCGGTGACCGAAGGCATCACTAATCTTCAGCTCTGGATCGACTTCAACCAGAACAATGTCTTCGACCCGACCGAACAGGTGGCCATCAACTTTCGTGACGGCGGCTTAGGCGATACCGATGGCGCGTTTAACAACCAGATCAGCCTGAACATTCCCGTGCCGGTCGATGTGGGCAATGGCACCACCTATGCCCGCATCCGCTGGTCGACCTCCAGCGCGCTGACCCAAGACCCCTTCAGCGGTCTGAACTTCGATGGGGAGGTTGAGGATTACCTCGTGACCCTCGTCAATCTGTTGCCACAGGGCCGGATCGGCGGAACGCTTTATGAGGACGCCGACAGTTCCGGCAGCCGCGACGGGGCCGAAGCCACGCTGTCCGCGGGCATCACCGTGACGCTTTTCGACGATGCTGGCACGCCCGGCGACCGGGCCGATGATACGCAGGTGGCGGTGACCGAAACCGATGCGGCGGGGGCCTATTCCTTCAGCAACCTCGACCCGGCCCGCGCCTATCTGGTCGAAGTGGATGAGGCGGACCCCGAGATACCGGCGGGCCTCACCCTGACCACCGGAAACCCGATCGCGAGCCTTGCCGTCGATGCGGGCAGCGGCAGCCCGGTGAGTTCTGATTTCGGTTTCGAAACCCTACCGACTGAGGCCGATTTGGCCCTGACCCAAACCATCCTACGCGCGGCGGACGCCAGCCCCGCGACAGAGGCCACGGTGGGAGAGGCGCTCGACCTCGTGCTGACGGTGACCAACACCGGCCCCGGCAGCCCCTCGGATGTGCGGGTGCTCGATCTCATCCCCGATGGCTTCGCCTATGTCTCGGACGACGCGGCGGCGCAGGGCGATAGCTATGATGCTTCGACCGGTCTGTGGCTGCTTGGCGACGTGCCCTCGGGCAGCAGCCACAGCCTGACCATCCGCGTCACTTTGCAGGGCGAAGGCGCCACGGAAAATCAGGCAGAGATCATCGGCGCGTCGCTTCCTGACCCCGACAGCGACCCCGGCACCGGCGCGCTGGTGGATGACCTCGGCGATGGGCTGGCCGATGATGACGAGGCGCTTGCCCGCGTGGCCCGGCGCGCCAACGGTCCGGTGCTTTCTGGCGTGGTGTTCTTTGACATCGGCGTGGGGGCCGACGCCTATGACGGAGCCCAGCAGACGGGCGAGGCGGGCACGGACCGCGCCGAGGTCGAGATTTTGGACGCGGGCGGCGCATTGCTGGTCACGCCCGATCTGGCGGCGGACGGCACATGGCGCGCGGCCTTGCCTGAGGGGTATAGCGGCGCGGTCACCGTGGTGGCCCAGCCCGGCGCGGGTCTGCTCAACGTGTCCGAGGGCGGCGCGGCCTTGCCCGGTGTGGTCAACGGCGATCCCCATGACGGGCGCTTCACCTTCACCCCCGCAGCGGGCACCGCCTACGCCGGGCTCGACTTCGGCCTGATCGAAGCGGCGCGGCTGAACCAATCGCAGGACAAGACGATCCGGGCAGGACAGGTCTTGGCGCTGCGGCATGAATATATCGCCTCGGCCCCGGGAAACGTGGTGTTCAACGTCACCGCCGAAGCCTCGGCGCCCGAAGGGGCCTTCTCGACCGCGCTCTACGAGGATACGGATTGCGACGGCACGCCGGACCAAGCGATCACCGGGGCGCTGCCCACCAATGCGGGCGGGCTGATCTGTGTCCTTGCACGGGTCACCGCCTCGGGCGCGGCAACGCAGGGATCGACCTATCGCTTCGATCTGGTCGCCGACACCAGCTATGGCTCCAGCGGGCTTGCCCAGCGAAACGTCAACTCCGACCGGTTGGTGGTTGAGGCGGCGCAGGGCACGTTGAAACTGACCAAAACCGTCCGCAACGTGACGCGCGGCACGCCCGAGGGGGTCAGCAACGGCGCCGCTGCCGGGGATGTGTTGGAATACCGCATCTATGTCGAAACCGTGGGCACCGTGCCCGCGCGCGACATCGTCGTTTACGACAAGACACCGCCCTACACGGCTTTGGCCGCTGCGGTGCCCAGCCCGGTCACCCTGGCCGATGGGGTGACCTGCACCGTGGCCGCGCCATTGGCGAATGCGCCGGGCTATGACGGGGCGCTGCGCTGGTCCTGTACGGGGGCGCTGCAACCGGGCGCGCAGGGCTTCGTCTCCTTCGAGGTAAGCATCCAATAGCCACAGGCCGGGGCCGCTTCACAGGCGGTCCCGTCACCGCTCGAACCCATGATCCGATGAACTGACCTGTTGCATCCCCGCCCGCTGGGGCATAACAGGCAATAGTTTACTAAAAGAATCGGATTAAGGGGGCCGCGGTGCTCAGAACGTTGTCATTCATTTGCTTGGCTTTTGGCGCGACTGCCGCCATGGCGCAAGACTTTCCCGTCACCGTTGAACACGCCTTTGGCGAAACCACCATCGAAGAGCGGCCCGAGCGGGTGGCCTCGGTCGGTTGGGCCAATCACGAAGTGCCCTTGGCGCTTGGCATCGTGCCGGTCGGCTTCGCCCGCGCCTCATGGGGGGATGACGATGGCGACGGGCTCCTGCCTTGGGTGATCGAACGGCTGGACGAGCTCGACGCAGAAGTGCCCACGCTCTTTGATGAGGGCGACGGTATCGATTTCGAGGCCGTGGCCAGCACCCAGCCCGATGTGATCCTCGCCGCTTATTCTGGCCTGTCGCAGTCGGACTATGAAACCCTCAGCCGCATCGCCCCGGTCGTTGCCTACCCCGAAGCGGCATGGACCACGACATGGCGCGAGATGATCCGCCAGAACGCGGCGGGCCTTGGCATGGCCGAGGAGGGCGAGGCGATGGTCGCCGAGATCGAAGAGCGGATCGCCACCGCCCGCGCGGCGCATCCCGAACTGGCGGGCAAGACCGGCATGTTCGTGACCCACCTTGATCCGCGTGACCTCAGCACCATCGGTTTCTACGCCGCCGCTGACCAGCGGGTGCAATTCCTGACCGACCTCGGCATGGCGACGCCGCAGGCGGTGCGCGAGGCCAGCGAGGCCGGGAAATACTCGGGCCGGGTGAGTGCCGAGCGGATCGACCTCTTTGAAGACGTGGACGTTGTCGTGACCTATGGCGATCAGGCGCGGTTGGACGAACTGGCCAAAAACCCGCTGATCGCGCGCTTTCCGGCGGTCGCCCGCGGCTCGGTCGTGCTTTTGGCGAATGACCCGATGGGCACTGCCGCGAACCCGACGCCCTTGTCGATCGACTATGTGCTCGACGACTACCTCGCGCGGCTGAGCGCCGCCGCCACGCGCGGCGAATAATGCAGGTGCAGCGCCCCCAACGGCTGGCGGGCCTCGCGCTTTTGCTGGGCCTGCTGCTGCTGATGACCGGCCTGTCGCTGACCGTCGGCGCGCGCGCGGTGCCGTGGGGCGAGATCTGGGCGGGGATGACCGGCCGGATCGAGACCATCGGCGCCGCCGCAGTCGCCGTGCGGATGCCGCGCACGGCGCTGGCTGTTCTGGCGGGCGCGGCGCTTGGCCTTGCGGGCGCGGTGATGCAGGGCATCAGCCGCAACCCGCTGGCCGATCCGGGCATTCTGGGCGTTAACGCGGGGGCGGCGCTTTTCGTCGTGGTGGGCATCGCTTGGTTCGACATCAGCGGCGCGCATAGTTTTCTGTGGCTCGGCATCGCTGGGGCCGGGGTGACGGCGGTTTTCGTCTATCTGATCGGCTCTGCCGGGCAGGGCGGGGCGACACCGCTGAAGCTGACGCTTGCGGGCACCGCGACCTCTGTCGCGGTTTCGGCCTTCATCATCGCGGTGGTGCTGCCGCGCAATGACATCGCGGGTTCCGTGCAATCTTGGCAGGTGGGCGGCATCGGCGGCGCGAGTTTCGAGACCCTCTTGCCCGCCTTGCCCTTTGCGCTGGTGGGGCTGGCGCTGAGCCTCGCCTCGGCCCGGGTTCTTAACGCATTGGCCTTGGGCGAAGAACTGGCCACCGGCCTTGGCCAGAGCGTCGCCTTGGGCCGGGTTATGGCGGCGGCGGGGGCGGTGATTCTCTGCGGCACGGCGACGGCGCTTTGCGGGCCAATCGGCTTTGTCGGGCTGGTCGTGCCGCATCTGTGCCGGATGATCGCGGGCGTTGATTACAAGCTGGTGCTCCCGCTCTCGGCCTTGGCGGGGGCTTCCATGCTGGGGCTGTCGGACGTGCTGGGCCGCGTCATCGCCCGCCCGAATGAGTTGGACGTGGGCATCGTCACGGCCTTTGTCGGCGCGCCCTTCTTTATCTGGACGGTGCGCAATCACAGGATGCGCGGGCTATGAGCGATGTGACTGTCAGCGCACCCCGCCGTTTCCGCCCTGCCGCGACGCGGCGTGTTCAGGTGCTGGTCGCTTTGGCCGCGCTTGTTCTCGCGCTTATGCTTCTGACACTGAGCTGCGGGCGCGGCTGCCTGCCGCCGGGTGACGTCTGGGCCGCGCTGACGGGGGCGCCGGGGGCCAATGCCTCATTCGTGGTGACCGACTTGCGCCTGCCGCGTGCGGTCATGGGGTTGCTGGCCGGGGCCAGCTTTGGCTTGGGCGGGGTGGCGTTTCAGATCATGCTGCGCAATCCGCTGGCCAGCCCCGACATCATCGGCATCAGCGCCAGCGCAGGTGCGGCGGCGGTCTTTGCCATCGTCATTCTGTCCCTCGATGGTTGGCTGGTGTCGCTCGTCGCGGTGGCGGCGGGGCTTGGGGTCGCGGCGATGATCTGGGCGCTGTCCTCGCGGCGCGGTGCCGCCGGGGCGCGGCTGATCCTGATCGGCATCGGCGTCTCTGCCATGCTAGACAGTGTGACGGCCTATGTCTTGCTCGAAGCGCCCGCATGGGACCGGGCCGAGGCGATGCGCTGGCTGACCGGCAGCCTCAACGGCATGCAACTCGTCCAAGCGCTGCCCGTGGCGGGGGCGCTGTTGGTCTTCGGCGGGCTCTTGGCCGTTACCGCCCGCGACTTGGAGGTGCTGCGCCTTGGTGATGACACCGCCGAAGCCTTGGGCGTGCGTGCTGACGCCACGCGGCTGCGGGTGACACTGGCCGCCGTCGGCCTTGTGGCCATCGCCACGGCAGCGACCGGGCCGATTGCCTTTGTCGCCTTCCTCTCAGGCCCCATCGCGGCGCGGCTTTTGCCGGGCACCACCGGGTTGCTGTTGGGGGCCGGGCTGGTCGGCGCTTTGCTGGTCATCGCGGGCGATTTCGTGGGGCAGTTCCTGCTGCCCGCCCGCTTGCCCGTGGGGGTCGTCACTGGCGCGGTCGGCGCGCCCTTCCTTTTGTATCTCATCGTTCGCGCCAATAGAAATGGGGGCACCCTATGACCCACGACCACCGTCTTGAAACGCGCGATCTGGGCGCGGGCTATGAAAAGCGCGTGATTTTGGAAGGCGTAACGCTCACCGTCCCGGCGGGGAAGATCACGGCCATCGTGGGCGGGAACGCCTCGGGCAAGTCGACGCTTTTGCGGACGCTGGCGCGGATTTTGCAGCCCAAGTCCGGCGCGGTTCTGCTGGATGGCGAAGCGGTGCACCAAATGAAGTCGCGCAAGCTGGCGCAGGTCATGGGGCTGCTGCCGCAATCGCCCATCGCGCCTGAGGGGATTGCCGTGGCCGATCTTGTGGGGCGTGGGCGGCATCCGCATCAGGGGCTGTTCTCGCGCTGGTCGGCAGAGGATGACCGCGCCGTGGCCCGCGCGCTGGCCGCGACGGGGACCGAGGAACTGGCCGAGCGCGATCTCGACACGCTTTCGGGCGGTCAACGCCAGCGGGTCTGGATCGCCATGGCCTTGGCGCAGGAGACCGATCTGCTGCTGCTGGACGAGCCAACGACCTTTCTGGACGTGGCGCATCAGGTTGAGGTGCTGGACCTGCTGGTCGATCTCAACATGGCGCAGGGCACGACGATCGTCATGGTGCTGCATGATCTGAACCTTGCCGCGCGCTATGCCGATCACCTGATCGCCGTGGGCGATGGCGGCATCCGCGCCGAGGGGCCGCCCGCCGAGGTCCTGACCGAGGAATTGGTGAAAACCGTCTTTGGCCTGTCGTGCCGTATCGTCAACGATCCGGTCTCGCAGACCCCCTGCATGGTGCCCATCGGGCGTCACAAGGTGGGGCCGCCGCGCAAGAATGCCGCGGCCTGAAAATAACTGACTAATTTAGTCAGATTGACTCTGGCCTCCTGCGTATCATAGAGGTAAGGGAATCCCGACTGATTCACTAGGTTATTACGGAGACCGCCATGTCCTCTTCCAAACTCATCCCCCTGCAACTGGGGCGCGGCTCTCTCAAGACGGCGCTTTTGTGCTGTACGGCGCTGGTGCCGGGCACGCTTTACGCGCAAGAAGCTTACCAGTTGGATGACGTGATCCTCGAAGCCGAGGCGCAGACTTCGGGCGCGGCGGATGCCGAAACGATTGTCGCCAGCGAGATCAGCAGCGGCGGCAAACTGTCGGGTGAGATCATCGACATCCCGGCCAGCGTCTCGGTCGTCACCAGCCGCGAGATCGAAGCCCGCGGCGCGGATAGCGTGGAGCAGGTGTTGAACTACACCGCCGGTGCCAGCACCGACAGCTATGGCGCGGATGACCGGTTCGACTATTTCATCCTGCGCGGTTTTGAGGCCTATACCTACCGCGATGGGCTGACGCTGGGCGCGAACTTTGGCGCTGTCCGCGAAGAGCCTTTCGCCTATGAGCGGGTCGAAGTGATCCGCGGCGCGTCGTCGTCGACCTTTGGCCTTTCCGATCCCGGCGGCTCGGTCAACTATGTCACCAAACGCCCCCGTGAAGAACGTTTTGGCAGTGTCTACACCTCGGTCGACTCCTATGGCAGCTTGGAAACCGGTGTGGATTTCGGCGACAATCTGGATGAGGAAGGCACGCTCAGCTACCGTTTCACCGGTCTGCTGCGCAACGGTGAGCTTGAGTACCCCTATTCCGAGAACGATGAGATTTTCGCGATGGGCGGCCTGACATGGCGCCCCTCCGATGCCTCTGAACTGACCGTGATCGTCGATCACCTCAACCGCGATTCCGTGCCCGGCAGCGGCGGTTTCCCGGCGGGCGGCGATTTTGACCGCAGCGATGTGTTCTATGGCGAGCCTGACTATAACTACCGCGGCACCGAGCGGACGACCATCTCTGTTCTGGGTGCGCATGATTTTGGCAACGGGCTGAGCTTTGGCGGCACCCTGCGTTATAGCGACAGCGCCGATGACTTCGGCTATGCCTATGTCAGCGATGGAACCCCGAATGACAGCACGGTGGACCGCGCCTTTTTTGCCAGCGATGGCACGAGCGAGAGCATGATATCCGATCTGCATCTGACCTATGAGGGGTTCCTCGGCGGGGCCGCCAGCACCACCACGGCGGGGGTCGAATTCTCTTGGTCCGACGAGTCTGACCAACGCTTCTATGGCCCGGCACCGTCGGTTGACCGCGACAACCCGACCTATACGGGCCGTCCGACCAGCGTGCCGATGTTTGCCGATCTTGACACCGAGACGGAAGGCAAGGCGATCTACGCTCAGCAAGAGCTGAACTGGAACGAGCGTTTCATCGCCTCCTTCGGGCTGCGCCACGACTGGATCGACGTGACCGAAACCAACAACCTTGCCGGCACGGTTCAAACCAACGACATCAGCGAGACGACAGGCCGCGTGGGTCTGACCTATAAGATCAAGCCCAACCTCTCGGTCTTTGGGAACTACGCACAGTCGGTCGTGCCCGCAGGCTTTGGCGTCGAGCCGGAAGAGGGCGAGCAGTTCGAGCTGGGCACCAAATGGCAGCCTATGGGGACCAACGCGCTGTTGACGGCCTCGGTCTATGACCTGTCGAAAAGCAACATCACCCGCACCAATCCGGCGACCAACTTGCCGGAAACCATCGGTGAGATCGGCGTGCGTGGTATCGATCTGGAAGCCAAGGCCGAGATGGGCGCCTATACTCTCACCGCCGCCTACAGCTATCTGGATGCCGAGATCAAAGAGAACGGCACCGCGGGCAACGTCGGCAACCGCCCCGGTCTGGTGCCTGAAAACATCGCCTCGATCTGGGCCAGCCGGACATGGGAAAACCTTGGCCGCGGTGATCTGACAGTCGGTTTGGGCGCGCGGTTCAACAGCGGCTACTACTACAGCGACAGCAACGCCACAGGCGAGACCGGCAGCTTTGTCGTGGTCGATGCCGCGGTCAGCTATGACCTGTCCGAGCAGACTACCCTGTCGGCCAATGTCACCAACCTGTTCGACGAAAAGCACACCTCCTTCGGCGGCTCTTACGCTGACTTCTACAGCCCCGGCCGTGAAGTCACCGTGAAGCTGGCCCATAGCTGGTGAGCCTAGAGCGCGGCACTCCCCTCGTGTGCCGCGCTTTCTTTTGACCGGGAGGAGCCACGGATGACCATCGCCAAAGCCAAGACCACCATCCCCATGGACGCCCCGCAGGAGATGCTCTCGCAAATCCTGTCGCATCTTGTCGATGACCACGGCATGGTGTTTCGCGCCAAGGGGCCGACGGGTCATGTGTTTGAGCAAGACGGCTACCGGGTAGAGTTCGATCTTTGCCCGCGTGGGCTGGAGGTCAGCCTGCAAGCTCCCGGCGAAAACGCCATGCAATTCTCGAAAGAGGGCATGGTCCATCATGTGGCGGAGTTTGACCCCGCGCTGGCCGATCGCATCCGCTGGCAGGGAGTGGCGCAAGAGGCCGGAGAGACGCCGCAGAACTTCCGTTTGTTGGAGGTGCTGAACAGCGAAATCCTCTTTGAAGGGATGCAGCGTGTTACCCTGCATTACCCCGACATTGCCGAACTTGCCCCGCAGGGCATCCATCTGCGCCTGATCCTGCCGCGCGATGCCAGCCGCACGCCGGTCTGGCCGGTGATGGGCGCCAATGGGGCGCCGGTCTGGCCCAAGGGGGCGGATGAGTTGCACGCCCGCTATGTCACGCTCAAGAACATCCGCCCCGAGCGCGAAGAGGTCGATATCGACGTGGTTCGCCACGGCTCCGGCCTGATCTCACAATGGGCGCAGAGCGCCCATGCCGGGCAGCGGATCGGCGCAATGGGGCCGGTGGGCATCAGCGCCTTGCCGAAAGCCTCTTCCTATTTCCTTGCCGCCGATGGAACGGGGCTGCCCGCCGTGGCGCAGCTTTTGGCGCGGCTGCCGGAGGATGCGGTGGGCGATGTGGTGGCGGCCCTGCCGCGCGGCGTGTCTTATCGCGATTACCTGCCCAAGACCAAGCTGCGCGTCCATGCCCTGCCGCCCGCCACCTTCGAGGCCGAAGTGCTTGGCCATGCGCAGGCGCTGACGGATGACGGTTTGGGCTATGCCTTTTTCGCCGGAGAGTTCCAGAACGCCCAGCAATTGCGCGGGCATTTCAAAACCCAGCTCGGCATGGATAAAACCCGCCAGATTTGCACCGCCTACTGGCGGCGGGGCTAAGCGCGGCCTAGCGCCACGGCCCCGCGTCGCGGCGTCTGCCGGTTTTTGGAATCCGGCTGCTGCTGGTTGGGCGGGCGCTCTGTGTTCGCACTGGCGCGGCGTCAGGTGTCATCGCACGCAGGGCCGCGATGCGGTTCTCCGTCGCCGGATGGGTGGCGAAAAGATTGTCGTGTTTATGCGCGTGTAGCGGGTTGATGATGAACATATGCGCCGTGGCGGGGTTGCGCTCTGCCGCGTGATTGTCGATCCGCGCGGCCCCCATAGCGATCTTCTCAAGCGCGGAGGCGAGCCAGAGCGGATGGCCGCAGATCTCGGCCCCCGCCTTATCGGCGGCATATTCCCGGGTCCGGCTGATTGCCATCTGCACCAGCGCGGCGGCCATGGGGGCGAGGAACATCATCATCAACGTCCCGATCATCCCCATCCGCTCACGCGCGCCGCCGAAGAACAGCGCGAAATTCGCCAGCATCGAAATCGCACCGGCGAAAGTGGCCGTCACGGTCATGATCGCCGTGTCATGGTTGCGGATATGGGCCAGCTCATGCGCGATGACGCCCGCCAGTTCCTCGCGGCTGAGGCTTTGCATCAGCCCCTTGGTCACCGCCACAGCAGCATTGGCCGGATTGCGCCCGGTGGCGAAGGCGTTGGGCTGGGGCGTGTCGATCAGATAGACTTTGGGCTCGGGCAGACCCGCATTCCGCGCAAGCTCTGCCGTCATGGCGTAGAGCCCCGCGCGGTCCCCCGGCGAGACGGGCTGCGCATTGTGCATCTTGAGCACCATGCGGTCGGAGTTCCACCAGGTGAAGGCGTTCATCCCCGCCGCCACCACCAGCGCGATCAGCGCACCGCCCGATCCGCCGATCAAATAGCCGACCCCCATGAAAAGCGCGGTCATCGCCGCCATCAGCATCGCTGTCTTCACATAGCCCATCTTGGTCTCTCGCGGTTGTCCTTTGCAAAGAGATATGGGGCAGCTTCCGCGTCGTGCAAGGCAGGCGGGGGGAGGGGACACGGTTCCCCCGCCGGATGTTATGCGGGGATACGGGGGGCCGTCACGCAGGCGACACCCCTCGACACACCGCCACTACTGGCTGGCCATCCCCGCCAACATCGCCCCCATGGCAACGAGGTGAACCAGCGTGATCGCCCGGTCATTCCAAAGCAGCCCGACGATCAGCCAGCCCAGAACCCCCACCACGAAGAGGTAGAGGTTCCACGGCGTCCAGCCGAAACCTGTGGCGGCATAGCCGAGGATCTGGATCACCGAGGCGATCCATTTGACCCAAAAGGCAAGCCGCTGCGGCGTGGCGGGCACAAGCACCTCAGACGCCACGGGTCAGCCCGCCGTCGATGCGCCAGTTCTGCCCGGTGACATAGGCCCCGCCTTCGGAAGCGAGCCAGCCGATCAGCGATGACACCTCGGACTCCGTGCCGTAGCGCCCCATGGGAATGCGCGCGCGCCGGTCCTCGGTCTCGGGCAGGCTGTCGATAAAGCCGGGCAAGACGTTGTTCATGCGGATGTTCTGGCCCGCATATTGATCGGCATAGAGTTTGGCGAAACCTGCCAGCCCGGCGCGGAAGACGCCCGAGGTGGGAAAGAGCGGGTCCGGCTCGAAGGTGGCGAAGGTCGATATGTTGATGATCGCACCGCCGCCCTGCGCCGCCATGATCGGCGTTACCAAACGGGTGGGGCGGATCACGTTCATCAGATAGACATCCATCCCATCGTGCCAATCTGCGTCACTCATTTCCAGACTGTCGCCTTTCGGCCCATGCCCGGCGGAGTTCACCAGCACATCGACGCGGCCCCAACGGTCCAACGCGCCATCCACCAGCTGCGCCAGCGCGTCTGGCGATTGGTTCGAGCCGGTGATCCCAAAGCCACCCAGTTCGGTGCCGAGCGCCTCCCCCTTGCCGGAGGAAGACAGGACGCCAACCTTAAAGCCATCTGCTGCCAGTTTGCGGGCCGCGCCGGCGCCCATGCCGCTGCCGCCTGCGGTGATAAGGGCTACTTTTTCTGCTGTCATCGGATATGCTCCATATACTAGGCAGCGATTGCGCTGCGGGGATATGCAGCGTCATTTAGGCGCTGTGATCTCGTGCAGCCAGCCAGATGCTTTGTTGTATGACTATAGGAAAACTATCGTGTCGAATGAGATGCCTCTGCCGCCCTTGAACGGGCTTCGTGCCTTTGCCGCCGCCGGGCGTCACCTGAATTTCCGGGCCGCGGCGGATGAGTTGGGCGTGACCCAAGGCGCGGTTGCCCAACAGGTGCGCGGGCTGGAGGATCATCTGGGGCTGCGTCTGTTCCTGCGCGAGCCGCGGGGGCTGGCCTTTACCGACGAGGGGCGCGCCTATCATCTGTCGGTGTCGCGTGCTTTCGAGCAATTGGCGGAGGCGACGGATGCTCTGCGCCACGCGCCCGCGCGGGTGACGATCAGCGTGACGCCGACCTTCGCGTCGAAATGGCTGATCCCCCGGCTTTCGGACTTCACCCAAGCCCACCCCGGCATCGATCTGCGCATCACGGCGACAGAGCGGGTGGCGAGTTTTCATGCCGATGGGGTCGACCTTGCCGTGCGGCAGGCGCGTCCGCCCTTTGGGGCGAGCCTGAGGGCGAACCTGCTTTTCGCGCAGGAGGTGGTGGCCGTATGCTCTCCGGCGCTGCTTGCGGGGGAGGGGCCGGTCGATGCCGCCACACTGGCGCGCATGACCCTGCTTCACGACACCCATGACCTCTGGCCGCGCTTTGCTGAAGAGGCTTTTGGCGGCAGCGTCAAACCGGCCCGCGCGCTGCGGTTCAATCAAACGACCCTAAGCCTTGATGCTGCTTTGGCGGGGCAGGGTGTGGCGCTGGCAAGCCGCTTTCTGGTGCAGCGCGATCTTGAGGCAGGGCGGCTGCTGCGCCCGGTGCCGCATGTGATGGAAGGCGGGCTGGATTTCTACCTGCTTTCGCCCCGGCAGGGGGTGTCGAGCGCGGCGATCATCGTGCGCGATTGGCTCTGTGCGGTGGCCAAGGGCGAGGCGGGTTAATCCTGTGCGCGGGCTTTCAGCCGCAGGAAGCTATCCTCTCCGGCCAGAACGTAGCGCAGCAGCAAAAGCTCCACCTTGGCCGCATCGCGGGCGGTAAAGGCGCGCAGCATGTCGCGGTGCAAATCGACGAGGGTTTCATGCGCGACGGCGTCGCGCAGCGTGGCCATGCGAACGGCCTGAATTTGGGCCATGTAGCGCAGGATCGTGTCGCGCAACTCGATGTTAGGCACGGCCATGATCCAAGTGCGGCGGATGTCTTCGGAGGCGGCATAGAGGCTTTCGATATCGCCGGTTTCCAACGTGCGCTCGGATTGTTCCACCGCGCGGGTCAGGGTGGCGATGTCCTCATCGGTCAGCTGATTGGTGGCCAGCGCTGCGGCGCGCGGCTCCAGCAGGCGGCGCAACTCGAAAATCTCGCAAATCTGGCGCATCGACAGGTTGGGCAGGGTGAAGCCCCGCGTCGTGCTGTCGAGGTAGCCCTCATGCGACAGGCGCATCAGCGCATCGCGCACCGGCATCCGCGAGACGTTGAACTCTTCGGCGACGGCGGTGTCGACAAAGCGGTCGCCATGGCTGATCTCGCCCCGCTGAATGCGCCCGAGGAAGATGTCGTAAATCTGATCTTTCATGTGACGCTTAGCTGAGCGGGGCATTCCGGCCTCTCTGAAAAGTATGCGATTGCAGGCCGAGCATGCGCAAGAAATATGCTTATGGCTAGGTATAAGTTTGCATACTTGTAAAATTCAATTGAATTCGTATACGAAAACTGGCAGCCAATAGGGGAAAGCTTGCCGCGCTGCGCGGGGGTGTTCACAGGGAGCAAAACATGAATCTGAAAAATAATCTGATCGTTGGCCTCACCGTCGCGGCGCTGACGGCACTGTCGGGCGTCTCTGCCATGGCGCAGGACGTGCTGAAAATCGGCTCTTACCCGGCGAACCCGCCATGGGAGTTCAAGAACGAAGCGGGCGTGTTCGAGGGGTTCGAGGTCGACATCATCAATGAGGTCGCGGCTCGGCTTGGCAAGACGACCGAAATCAGCGGCTACGACTTCCGCGCGCTTTTCGTGGCCACCGCTTCGGGCCGGGTGGATGCGGTGATTTCCTCGCTCACCATCACCGATGAACGGCTTGAGGCGCAGTCTTTCACGCAGCCCTATTTCTCTGGCGCATTGGGGGTCGGCACCAAGACCGACGCCGGGATTGCCGATCTCGACGGGCTGGAGGGCAAGCGCATCGGTTCCATCGCCACCTCTTTCCCGGAGAATTGGTTGAAAGAGCGGGAGGGTGAGCTCGGCTATAAATCCTATTCCAGCTATGACACCACCGCCAATATGCTGACTGATCTGCGCAGTGGCCGGATCGATGCCGCGGTGAATGATATCGTCAGCCTGCGCTACGCCTTTGCCCAGCCGACGATGCAGGGCTTGCAGGTCTCGGTCGAGATTCCGACGGGCGATAGATTCGCGATCATGATGCCCAAGGGCTCTGAGCATCTGGAGGCGGTCAACGATGCGATCTCTTCGATGAAAAAGGATGGCACCATGGCGGCGCTCTATGAGAAATGGCTCGGCGTGGCCCCCGCCGAGGGCAGTCTTGCGGTGACCCCGCTGCCGGTGCCCACCTCGGCTGACTGATACCTTTGGGCCGTGGGCGGGGCGCCGCTCCGCCCACGGCCCAAAGCTCGCCCTCTGCGATCAAACTGACGGACTGCGCAATGGAAATCATCGACATCTTCTTCAATCTCGACGTGATGCGCCGCGCTTTCCCGATCTTGATGCGCGGGCTGCTCAACACCATTCTGCTGGGCGCTTCGGCGATTTTCTTTGGCGGTATCCTTGGCGTGCTGGTCTGTCTGGTGCGGCTCTATGCGGCCAAGCCGTTCCGGCTGCTGGCGGTTCTGTATACGGATATCTTCCGCGCCATTCCGGTGCTGGTGGTGCTGATCCTCGTCTACTACGCGCTGCCCTTCGCGGGCATCGTCTTTTCCTCATTCGTAGGGGCGACCATTGCGCTGGCGTTGGTGCTGGCGGCCTATACGGCAGAGGTCGTGCGCGCCGGGATCGAAGCCGTACCGCGCGGGCAGTTCGAAGCCTGCGATGCGCTTGGCCTGTCCTTCTTTACCACCATGCGCAAGGTGATCCTGCCGCAGGCGTTTCGGATGATGATCCCGCCGCTGGCCTCCTATGCGGTGGCGATTATGAAAGACACTTCGCTCGCCTCGGTCGTGGCGATGGATGACCTTCTGAAACAGGCCACCGACGCGCAGGCGCTTTTCGCCAACCCCACGCCGCTGCTGCTGGCCGCGCTGATCTACATCGCGATCCTTTGGCCGATGGTCCGTTTCACCGGCTGGCTAGAGCAGCATTACAAGCGCGGCTACCGCTGAGCCGAAGCGCCCCGTCCCCCACAAAACTACCGTCCCGCGCGCCTGCGCGGCCAACACCCTACGGAGATTACAATGTCCACAGAAACAGGAACGGGCGACGCCTATCTCCTTTATCACTCCATCGGCCAATACCCCGGCAAACATGCGGATATGCTGGCCGGGCTCACCGATTTCACAGATGCATGGGCCGCGCCCAACGGCGATCAATGGGCCGATGTCTTGCCCAAGCGCCAGCAGTTCATTGACCTCTGGGCCGAGTTGATCGGCGCGCCGAAGGGCACCGTCACCACGACAGAGAGCGTCACCACCGGGCTGATGGCCGTCATCGGTGCGTTGCCCGAAGGCACCCTGCGCGGCAAGAAGGTCTTGGTGGCCGAGGATGGTTTCCCCTCTCTGCACTTCCTGCTCACCGGCCTGTCGAAGCGTTTTGGTTTCACGTTGAACACTGTGCCGATCCGGCAAGGGGGCCATTGGGTCGAGGCCGAAGACATCATCGCCCATTGGGATGAGGAGGTGGCGCTGGCTTTGCTCACTTGGGTCAGTTCGACGACCTCGCACCGGTTGGACATCCCGCAACTGGTGGCGCATGGCCGCAAGATGGGGTCGCTCATCGGGGTGGATATGACGCAGGCCGTGGGGCTGCTGCCCTATGACGTGACCGCGCCGCGCGTCGATTTCGCCCTGTCGACCAGCCTCAAATGGATGTGCGGCACGCCGGGGGCGGGGATCGTCTATATGGATGCCGAACTGATCCCGCAGTGCCAACCCGAGATGCGCGGCTGGTTCTCGCAAGGCAATCCGTTCTCATGGGATCTCGACGCTTTCGAATTCGCGCCTGACATTCGGCGGCTCGACAGTGGCACGCCCTCGACCGTTCCTGCGGTGGCCAGCCTGCCAGCGATGAAATGGCGCATGGGGCAGAACACCGAAGTCTTGGCGGCGCATAACCGCAAGCTGACCGCGCAGCTACAGGCGGGGCTTGAGGAGATGGGCCTGACCCTTGCCAGCCCGGCGGACCCGGACCAGCGGGGCGGCAGTCTCATGGTGGTTCTGCCCGATCACATCGACGCGGCGGATGTGGTGGCGCAATTGGCGGCGCTGGAGATTTACGTCGACAACCGCAGCCAGACCCTGCGCATGTCGCCGGGGGTGCTGACCACCGCCGCCGGGATTGACCGCACGCTGCACGCGCTTCGGGCTTTTCTGACCTGAAGCTCGCCGGGGCCGCGATGCGCCGTCAGGAGGCGGCCATCGCATCCGGCCGCCCTTCGAGCGGCGGGAAGTCTACGAAAAAGGTCGTGCCTTCGCCCTCGGCGGTTTCAAAGCGGATTTCCCCAAGGTGCTGGTCGACAATGGCTTTGACGATGCTCATGCCCAGCCCATGCCCCTCTTTGACCCGGTAGCTGGAGCCGCGGGAAAACCGTTCGAAAAGAACCGGTTGCAGTTCCAAAGGCAGGCCGCTGCCGTGGTCTTTGACCCAGAACCCGGTGCCATCCTCTGAAAGACCAAGCTGAACCGTGCCGCCTTCGTCCGAGGCTTTGATCGCGTTGGACAGCAGGTTCGACAACAACCGCGTGAGCCGCCCTTCGTGCAGCCGCAACAGCGGTGCAGGGGCCTCGGAGGGGGTCATTTCCAAGCCGACGCCGCGCTCTTTCGCGTAGGAGACCAAGGTCTCTGAGGCTTGGGCCAAGAGCGGTGCCAAGGCGCGTTCGGAGAACCCCGATTGATCCGGTCTGCGCAGGGTTTCGACATCCAGAATATCCCCCACCATCTGATCGATCGCCCGCGCGTTGCGCATCGCAAGCTGCAACAGTTTGCGCTTTTGCGGCGGCAGATCGTCCGGGTTCAACTCAAGCAGGCGCAGCGCCCCGGTCAGCGCGGTCAGCGGTGTTTTCATCTCATGGCTGACGGTGGCGATAAGCTGGTCCTTGGCGCGTTCAAACTCGCGCTGCTCACTGACGTCGCGCACCACGCCGAGATAGCCCAGATGCTCACCGCGGTCAGTCTCGACCTTGGCGGTGGCGACTTGCCCCTCGAAAGTAGAGCCATCGGCGCGGCGGCAGGCGACGGTAAAGCCGCTTTCCTTGCTTGCCGTGCCAGCGTTTGAAAGCTCTTCGCCCATACGTTCGTAGCTGCCGAGGGTCTCGTAAAGAACCGCCGTTTGCCGCCCCAAAAGCGCGTCGGGGGTGTAGCCGAACAGTGTTTCGACCGCCGGGTTCACCATGGCCACGCGGCGGTTGGGATCGGCCATGATGATGGCCTCGGGCACGGCATCGACCATCGCCTTGAGCAACCCGCGCTGCTCGCGCAACGCGCGGCGCTCGGATTGCCGCGAGAGTTCGCTGCTGAGCCAGCGGGCGAGGAACTGGACGAATTGGGTCTGCGCCTTGCTGAACGGGGCAGGGCGCGGGGCGGTGCCGGAAAAGTTCAACGTCCCAAAGAGCGCATCGCCGATTTTCAGCGGTGCCCCGATGTAGCTTTCCAGCCCAAAGTTCTCATAGCAGGGATGGGCCGAAATCTCTTGCTGGCCCGCGTGGTGAAAAGCAGTCACATCGTCGTTGCCAAGCGTATGCAGGCAATAGGTGCCATTGATGTCGAAGGTGCTGCCCGGGGCGGGTGCCCAATCGGGCCCATGAACATAGACGCATTCATAGACCGGGTGATCCACGCGGGAGACGATGCCAAGTTCGAGGTCGAGCGCCTCTGTGCCCAGTTGCAAAAGCTTGGCGATCTTGTCTTCGACAGAGAGGTCAGGTTCGACAGCAAGCATATAGAGTTGCCGCAGCGGATCGTCGAAATCCGCCAGAGCGTTGTAAAAGTCGTTCATATTTGCCTCTGTCGTGGTCTTTGCATCTGACTTGGCGCGTGGGCAGATGTTCACCCAAGGTATCCCCCTCGGGCTCCGCTGCCAATGCCGCAACGGCTAAATTGGGGCAAGAACAAGACTTTTCACCCCGATAAGCAGACGGATGCCGATTGGCAGAGGCGGCGTGCGCCACTTTGCAAAGCGGTGGTCATCGCCAACCCAGTAGCTATGGTACGGCCAACGAGGGTTGTGAAGAGGGGAGATTTCACCATGCGATTGATGCGATACGGGGCGCGGGACGGCGTGAAAACGCCGGTGGTGCTGGATGCGGCAGGGCAGGCGCGGGATGTCAGCGCCCTTGTGCCAGACTTCACGCCCGAGACAATCCCGACGTTGCGCGAAGTGTTGGAGGGTGTCGATCTGGAAGGGCTGCCGCTGGCCCAGACCCAAGGCCAGCGCATCGCCGCACCGGTCAGCCAGCCGCGCAACATCTGGGGCGTCGGGTTGAACTATTCCGACCATGCGGCGGAGTCGGGCATGGAGGTGCCGCGCGAGCCGATCCTGTTCAACAAGGCCAGCCGCACCTATTGCGGGCCGAACGATCCGCTTCTCTATTCCAAGGAGATGAGCAAACTTGATTGGGAGGTCGAGTTGGGCGTGGTGATCGGGCGTACCACCTTGAACGTCAGCCGCGATCAGGCGTTGGATCGTGTGCTGGGCTATTGCGTCGTCAACGACGTGTCCGAGCGCGCGTGGCAGGCCGAGCGGGGCGGGCAATGGGTCAAGGGCAAGAGCTTTCCCAACTTTTGCCCCACAGGGCCAGTGCTCGTGACGGGGGATGAGTTGGGCGATCCGGGCAAGCTGTCGCTTTGGACCGAGGTCAATGGCGAGCGGCTGCAAAACGGCTCTACCGAAAAGATGATCTTCGATGTGGCGACGATTGTCTCCTACATGTCCGAATTCATCCAGTTGGAGCCGGGCGATCTGATCTGCACGGGCACCCCGCCGGGCGTGGGCATGGGGCTGAAACCGCAGCGCTATCTCAGCCCTGGCGACCGGGTTCGGCTGGGTGTGCAAGGGCTGGGCGAGCAGGAGCAAGTGGTGGAGCACCTGCCTGCGCGGTGAGGCATGGTGTTGAAGAGCCGAGGTGCGTCGTTCAGGCCACCTCGGCCTCCCGCGCTTCGGCGGCGGCGAGGGCAATGGCAGGGCGCAGGGGCAGGGTCAGCAAAAAGCTACTGCCCTTGCCCATGATGCTGGTGGCGACAAGGCTGCCGCCATGGGCGGTGGCGATGTCGCGCGAAATGGCAAGGCCCAGCCCGGTGCCGCCAAAGCGCCGGGTGGCGGTGGAATCGACCTGATGGAAGGGTTCGAAAACGCGCTCAAGTTCATCTTCGGGGATGCCGATGCCGGAATCCGTCACGCGGAATTCCACCACCTCCCCCCGGATGCGGCAGGTCAGCGAAATGGTCCCTTCGTCGGAGAATTTCGTCGCATTGCTTAGCAGGTTGATCAACACCTGCTGAATGCGTTTGCCATCCGCCAGCATCACGCCGCTGGCCGATTTCACCTTTAACTCGAGCCCTTTGTCTTCGACCATCGGGCGGAGCTGGTCCGCGGTCGGGGTGACGATATCGTCGATCTGCACCGGCTCCATCGCGATGGACAGGCTGCCCGCGTCGATCTTGGCAAAGTCGAGCACCTCGTTGATCAGGGTCAGCAGGTGATTGCCAGACCGCTCGACCGTTTGCATGATGTCGCCCAGTTTGGACATCGTCGCCGACAGCTTGGGGGAGAGCGTTTCGCGGGTCTGGGGATCAGCCTCGATGGCGGTGCATAGGTCACGCGCCGCCGGGGTCCGGTCGAAATGCCGCGCAAGGCGGACATGGCCCAGAATGACGGTCAGCGGCGTGCGCAACTCATGGCTCAGCACGCCCATGAAATCGGTCTTGGCCTTGTTCGCGTCCTCGGCGGTCAAAAGCGCCTTTTTCAGATCGGTCACATCGATCCGCAGACCCACGACGCTGCCGTCCTTCATCCGCCGGTCTGACGTGCGGATGATGCGACCATCGGGCATGCGCTGCTCGGTCTCAAAGGCGCCGTTCTCCCGCTTTTCCAGCCAGATGCGGATCCATTCCTCTTCCTTGCCGATGGCATCGGGGACCATGCCGCGGCGGATGCTGTCCCGCACGATCTTCTCATAGGTTGAGCCGGGCTTCACCACGTCGCTATAGCCATGAATCTCGCGGTATTTTTCGTTGCAAAGCACCAAAGTGCCCCTGGCGTCATACATGACAAAACCGTGGTCCAAGGCTTCGACACCGGTGCGC
The DNA here is from genome assembly GCF_017743915.1 of Sulfitobacter sp. R18_1. NCBI lineage: Bacteria > Pseudomonadati > Pseudomonadota > Alphaproteobacteria > Rhodobacterales > Roseobacteraceae > Sulfitobacter > Sulfitobacter sp. R18_1. The sequence goes on along the minus strand of NZ_JAGHRG010000007.1, from coordinate 189,369 downwards.
AGGCGTTCTTCGGCAAGTTTGCGGTTGTCGGCCAGACGCATGATGTACCACGCAAAAATCGTAACGCCGAGCGCGCCTTGCAGACGCAAGAGCCAGTTCAGCCAGAAGTCCGGGCGGTGCTCTGGCCAGCCGCCTTTGACCGTGGCGGCCAGTTGCCAAGTGCCAAAGGCAAAGCTGAAGTCGAGCTTGATCGGGTCGACCAAGGTCATTTCTGGGTCGCCGATGATGGTCTGTTCGACCTCTCCCTCTGGCGTCAACTCGCGGATGGCCAGATCATATTTCTCGATCAGTTCAGGGATTTGCAACCGGGTGACGAGGGCGTCGTAATCGACCACCATCGAGAGGATGCCCCAAGGCGTGTCCGGCGCGGCATTGGTGCCGGTTGAATCAAAGATCGGATGCCGCAGGATCAGCCCGCGCCCGCCCTGCACCAGATTGACCGGGCCGGTCACCAGCCCCTCACCGCTTTGCAAAGCCTGTTCGACTTTCGGCAATTGCGCCGCGTTCTGGCGGTAGTCCAGCCCCAGCACGCCACGATTGGCCTCATAGGGGTGAACGATAGTGACAACGAGATCGGGGGCCACGGCGAGGTTGATGACATCCGGGTTCTCGGCCATGAACTCTGCCGCGCGGGCGCTGAATTCGGATTGGGTGATCGTCGGGTTCTCGCTGATGACGGTGGCCAATTCGCGCAGTTTCAGGATCTGCTCGAAGATATCCGCGCGGATCCGTTCGCGGACTTCGATCAGCTCCAAGGTGGTGTCGAGCTCCAGATCCTGCATGTAGGTCTGGTAGGACAGCGTCTCGATCCGGTGGCCAAAGCCAAGGACAACGGCGCAGAGCGCGACCAGCACGACAATCCGTTTCGCGCGCTGAGACAGCGCATTTCTGATCTTTTCCATGCCGGCTTTGCCCAAAATGGTCCCTGTCCTCCACGCTCCGGCCTTCTGAGGGCCGGATGCGCCCCGGGGGCATTAGACCGCACAGTTCTTTGTTGACGCAAGAAAAATACCCGGATGCATGCAAATGCCGGGGCAGTAGCGTCAATTTTGCATAAATCGCGCCTATGAGGGTGCGGATCGCCCCAATAGTTCAACCAGAACGCGACGCAGCAGGGCGATGTCTTGGGGGGTGGACATGCTGGGGGCATGGCCGCAGCCGGGGAATTCGGTCATGTCTGGCCGGGGGCCGCTTTGCGTCATGCGCTGTGCGGCCTCGGGTTGCAGCAGGTCCGACTGCGCGCCGCGCAGCAGATGAGTAGGCGTGCGGGTCCGTGACCAACGGTCCCATGTCGACAACTCATGCGCCGAGGCGGTGAATTGCACGGTGATGCGCGGATCATAATGCAGGGTCAGCCGCCCATCCCCACGGCGCCGCAGTGACGACCGCGCCATGCGCTGCCAATAGGCATCTGCCGCCGGGCCGAAGGGGGCATAGGTCTGGCGCAGCCAGGCTTCTCCTTCGGCGAAACTGTCGAAGGCGGGCAGGCTGCCCACATAGGAAAGGATCCGCTGCACCGCGGCCTCGGGCAGTTCGGGGCTGATGTCATTCACCACCAAGGCGCTGACCCGCCGCGCCTCAGGGCTAGAGGCCACATGCATCCCGATCATGCCGCCCAGAGAGGTGCCGAACCACGCGGCGCGGTCGATCTGGAAGTGATCCAAAAGCCCCGTCGCGATTTGCGCGTAATGTTCGACCGAATATTCCACCTCAGGATCTCGCGCCCAACTCGACCTTCCGCGCCCGATCATATCAGGACAGAGCACATGGAAATCCCGCGACAGGGCGGCGGCGGCCTCATCGAAATCGCGCCCGGTGCGGGCCAGACCGTGCAGCATTAGCACTGCGGGCTTCTGGCGATCACCCCATTCGGCGACATGCACCTCATGGCCCATTACGGGGACAAAGTGGAAATGGGGGGCGGTCATTGGCGCGTGCCTTTCCGGGTCAGCATGGACATAGCGCGGGTGATGTCACCCGCGCCCTTGCCCCCTGCCAGCCGTACCCGCGCGACCGCGGCCCGCGCGATCATGGCGCGTCCGCCATGCGCTTGCGTGTTAGCATCGCGTCCTCCCTGCGCGGGCCAGCGCCGTGTTGCGCCGCCTCCTCCCGTCGACTAGCTTGCGGTTTCAGCATCGGAAATAGAGTTAAACGGAGCAAGATGGTGGAAATACGTACCGACGATTGCTTTGCGCAGGGGCGCTTTGAAGAGCTTGCCTTTGTTCATGCGCCCGTCGGGCTTGTGGTGACCGAGAACCGCTGCATCCGCGACTGCAACAACGCCTTCGCGGCCATGTTCGGCTATGCGCGCGGCGATCTGCGCGACCAGCTTTTCGCCATTCTCTACCCCTCGGATGAAGAGTTCGTAAACATCCGCGACCGCGGCGTCGACCAGCTGCGCAAGACCAATACCTATTGGGACGAGCGCATCATGGCACGGCGGGACGGCAGCCTGTTCTGGTGCCGGGTGCGCGGCCATTCCTTCACCCCCGAACGCCCGCTCGACCGCGCGGTTTGGAGCTTTGCAGACCTTTCTGCCGAACGGCCCTATCTGCCGCTGACCCGGCGCGAGCGCGAGATCCTGAGCCACCTGGCAGAGGGGCTGACCAGCAAGCAAATCGCGCTCAACCTCGATATTTCGCACCGGACGGTAGAGGTCTATCGCGCGAAATTGCTCAAGAAATTCGGCGTCAGCAATACGTCGGGCCTGTTTCATTCGCTGGGCGGGATCGACAGTGACCATGTGGTGTCCAACAGTTCGAAGTGAGCGGTCTCGCGGCTTAGCCCGCGTCATTTCGTTCATCACCCTGTTCGGCGCTTTGTGGGGGCGGGGCCGCGGCAGGCTGCGCCTCACCGTCGGATTTGCCCGCCTTCTCAGCGGCTTCGGCCATCGCGTCGGCCTGAGCGTAGAGGCTGCGGATCTCCATCAGATCGGCCTGCGTGGGCGTCTTGCTTTCTGCCTTTTCGTCAGAGGGCTTCGAGGGTGGGGTTTCACTATCTGTCACTGCAAAATCCGCGTTTTGACCATAAAACACACGGTTAATTCCGTAGGTGGCCAGAGGCTAACGGCCCGAAAATTTGTCGCCAATTGGGCAAAGCCCCAGCGGGGTCAGGGTTATCCCCTATAGGCAGGAACAAGCTGCTGAAATTAGGGCAGATATTTTCACGAAATTTCGGCGCGCCATCGTATACCCGTTTTGCGAGGCGGTTTAATCGGCCCTTGTCAGGGTTTCCCCCAATAGACAGGGGAGCCGAAAAAGCCGACCTTTTGAGGGAAAGTAGAGGTGCGCATGAGCTTGGTCGCGGCGTTTACATTGATTGCGCTGTGCGGGATCGTCTTGTCCGGCGTGATGATCGCCAAGCAGATCGGCGATGCGATCAACCGCTTCGCCGTGGGGGGCGCGGTTGCGGTCTTGGCGCTTTATGTCGTCGTGGTGTTGGCATCGGCCCCGCGCGGCGGCGCCTATGGCGACCCGATCGAACTGGTCTTTGCGGTGGCGGCGCTTGCGGTGCTGGTGGCACAGGTCTGGCGCGTGATGCGCAACCGGCGCAAGCTGCAAAACACCGCCAATACCGATGAGACACGGCGCAGATTGCCCGACTTCCTCGACCATTTGCCGGTGCAGGCGGCCTTTCTCACGCCCGATATGACCTATGCTTTCGTCAATGACGCCTATAGCGCGTCCTTCGGCAGGCCAGCGGATGAGATCGTGGGCAAACACCTGTCGCAGATCGTCCCACCGGACCTGCTGGACGAGATTTCGGACAACCTTGAAAAGGCCTTGGCCGGGCGGCAGGTCACATGGCATTTCGATTTCTCGCGCCCCGTGCTGGACCGCACCCAAGGGGCGGCGGTCTATCAGCCGCTGTCCGACCGGGGGCAGGTGGTGGGGGTGTTGGTGATGATCATGGACCGCTCCGCCGTGCAGGACGCGGTGCATGAGGCAGAGGTCAGCGCGGCGAAACATGCGCTTGCGGCAGAGGTGGCGGGGATCGGCTATCTGGAGTGGGATCAGCAGGGCGCGCTGGTCGATGCCTCGCCCGAGGTGGAAGCGCTTTTGGGCCGCGACGCGCAAGACCTGCGCGAGATGTGGCAGCAGGGGCAGAGTTTCGTGGAGCCGCGCAGCCGCGCCACGATCCGCAACAACCTGCATATGGTGCATATGGCGGGCAGCCGCCCGCGCGATGTGGTGGAGAACGTCAAGTTTCTTGCCGCCAGCGGACGCCAGATCGAAGCGCGCGCCTGCATTCGCCGTTTGGACCGGGGCCGTCATGTGCATCTGCTGGCCGCGATTCAAGATGTGACGGATCAGCAGAACGTGCTGACCGAACTGGTGGAAAGCGAAACCCGCTTTCGCGACTTCACCGAAAGCGCGACCGATTGGGTCTGGGAGATGGACGCCGAAGGGCGTTTCACCTTTCTGTCTGGCGGTGGCCGTCAGACCGACAGCGAAAGCCCGATCTTCGATCTGGGCAAGACCCTTGCCGACGCCGATGTGGCGAAAGACCAAGGGGATTACGACCTGCTACAACAACGCTTCGCCGCGCGAGAAGCCTTTCGCGATCTGCGATTGGTCTTGCCCTTGGGCAAGGAGCGGACACGGCAGATCGACATGTCAGGCAAACCTTTCTTCGATGCTCAAGCGGAACTGGCAGGCTATCGCGGCACCTGTTTCGACATGACCGAAATCGCCACCGCCGAGACCGAGCGCAAAAGCGCATTGGAGGCTCTGGCGCTGGCTTTCGAGAATATCTCGACCATGGTGGCGCTTTTCGACAGCAGCGACCGGCTGGTCTATTGCAACGAGGAATATCGCGCGACCTATGCCGGGATGGAGGGCGATATCATCGGCAAACACTTCGATGAATTGCTCGCCCATTTTACCCAGACCGGCAAAATGGCAACGACCACCGAAGGCAAGACCCGCTGGAGCGCGCAGCGGCGCGACCGGCGCAACACCCCGGCCAAATTCTTTCGTGCGCGGACATCGACGGGCCGTTGGCTGGAGGTGACGGATTATCCCGTGGCCGCGGGCGGGCTTTTGACCATCGCCTCCGACATCACCGAAAAGGTCGAGCGCGAAGAGCGGCTGCACCGGCATGAAACGGCGCTGCAACTGCTCAACCGGCGCGAAACTCTGGGCCAGATGACCGCCGCCATCGCCCATGAATTGAACCAGCCTTTAGCCGCTATTCACAATTTTGCCGCAGGCTGCGTGCTGCGTGCCAAGAACGACCAGCTTGAGAGAGAGGATATGATCGCCGTGCTCAACAATATGCAAAGCCAATCTGAACGGGCCAGCGCCATCCTGCGCTCCATGTCGAACTATCTGCATAGCGACGATGCCGACCGCAATGCGGTCCGTTTCGATGAGATCCTCCGCTCGGTGCAACTGCTGATCCAGCCCGAAAGCTCGGCCACCGGGGTCACCGTTGCCATCAACGATCAATGTGGCGAAGTCGCCCTGCATTGCGCCCGGATCGAGATCGAGCAGCTGTTGATCAACCTGATCAAGAACGGCATCGACGCCTGTCGGGAGGCGGAGCGTGCGGATGCCGAAGTCTCGGTCACCGCGCGCTGCGAAGCCGGGGAGATCGTGATCGACGTGGCCGACGCGGGACGCGGCTTTGCCCCGGACATGCCCGCGCAGACCGCTTTCAGCGCCTTCCGCTCTACCAAGGACAAGGGGCTTGGCGTGGGGCTGGCGATTTGCGAAACGATCGTTCTGTCCCATGGCGGAACGATTGCCGTGACGAAATCCGATGCCGAGGGCGCCTGCCTGACCGTGCGTCTGCCGTTGGAGGTGCAAAAGTAGAATGTCGCAAGAGGGGATCGTTTACGTCGTCGATGATGACGCCGCGGTGCGGGAGTCTCTGGTGTGGTTGCTGGGCTCCGTTGGGCTGCGCGCCATTCCCTTTGCATCGGCGGCGGCGTTCCTTGACAGCTATGAGGACAGCGGTTGCTGCTGCCTTGTGAGCGACGTGCGGATGCCGGGGATGAGCGGTTTGGAGTTGCAAAAGGCGCTGAACGCGCGGGGGATCAAACTGCCGCTGATCCTGATGACGGCCTTCGGCGATGTCTCTACCGCCGTGACGGCGATGAAGGCGGGGGCGGTGGATTTCATCGAAAAACCCTTTAACAACCAAAACATGCTCGACCTGATTAACGCGGCCCTTCAGTCCGATGCGGCCCGGCGCAAGAGCAAGGCGGCAGAGGTCGAAAATGCGCAACTTCTGGCCCGGCTCACCCCACAGGAGCACCGGGTGTTCGAACGTGTGGCGGCGGGGCTGTCGAACCGTGAGATCGGCAGCGAGATGGACATCTCCATCAAGACGGTCGAGGTGCACCGCGCGCGGGTGATGCGCAAGCTTGAGGCGAATTCCGTGGCGGAACTGGTGCGGTTTCATATGCACAATGCTCCATCAGGGGAAGGTGATGGCGGCGAGGGCACATAAAAAGCCCCGGCAGTGCAGGACCACCGGGGCAGGCTGCCCAGCCCCCGGCGAGGGCGAAGGGCTGGGGGCTTCCCGGCGGCATGAGGGGCGCCGGGAAGGCGTGGATCACGCCGGCTTGGGTTCCAGCGCGCCCACGGTCACGTCGAGGGTCTGTTCGGACCCTTTGCGCAACACAACGACCTCTGCCGCGCTCTCGGGCGTGGTGGTGGCCACCGCACGGGTCAGGTCGCGCAGATCGTCCACCTCTGTGTCGCCGAAGGACAGGATGATGTCGCCCTTCTTAAGGCCCGCTTTGGCGGCGGGGCTGTCTTCGGTGATCGCTTCGATCACCGCGCCGCGCGGCTCGTCATAGCCCAGTACATTGGCGACCTCGGGGGTCATGGGCCGGATTTGCACGCCCAGCCAGCCCCGCTCGACCGACCCGTCATCGGCCAGATCGGCGACGATGGTCTGCACCAGATCCGAGGGCACCGAGAAGCCGATGCCGACCGACCCGCCACCGGGGCTCAGGATCGCGGTGTTCACGCCCACGACCTCGCCCTCGTTGTTGAACAGCGGCCCGCCGGAGTTGCCGCGGTTGATCGCCGCGTCGGTCTGGATAAAGTCATCGAAGGGGCCTGCCTGAATATCGCGCGACAGGGCCGAGACGATGCCCGAGGTCACGGTGCCGCCAAGGCCGAAGGGGTTGCCTACGGCCACGACCTCATCCCCCACGCGCAGGGTTTTCGATGTGCCGAAGTCCACCTTGGGCAGGTCCACATCCGCAGAGACTTTCAGCAGCGCGATATCGGTCATCGCGTCGCTGCCCACCACCTCGGCGTCGAACTTGCGGCCATCGGCAAGCTTCACGGTCACGGTCTCGGCACCTGCGACGACGTGGTGGTTGGTCACGATCTGGCCGTCCTCGGAGATGATGAAGCCCGAGCCCAGACCCTGACGCGGGGCGGGGGCGGCGCCATCCTGACCGGGCAGCATGTGCTCGAACCGGCGGCGCAGTTCCTCGGGCATGCCGGGGGGCAGCTGTTGCTGGGCGACGGCCTGCTGCTGCTTGCCGGTCACCTCGATGAAGACGACGGCCGGGGAGACGGCCTCGACCAGGTCGGCATAGCCGCCCGGCGGGACCGCAAGCGCGGCCGAGGGGGCCAGCGCCAGCATCGGCGTGGCGGCCATCGCGGCGCTGAGCGCAAGGGCGGCGGCGCGGGGGGGCTTGGAAAGGGTCTTGGTCATTGCATGCTCCTTGCTGTGCATTCGGTCGTTCCGGGAGCCTATCTGGACCTGCGGTTTTACAGTGCCTTGCCGTGCCCTATACAAATTTGTGAGATTGCCGCCTGTGGGCTGCACGGGCCGCGAATTTGGCATAACTCATCGGCAATCCTACATGAGGACAGGATGAAACTGCTTGTTGTCGAAGACGATAACACCACCAGCACCTATATCGCGCGCGGCCTGCGCGAAGAGGGGCATGCGGTGGATGTAGTGGCCGATGGCCGCGACGGGTTGGTGCAGGCCACCACCGGGCAATATGACGTGCTGATCCTTGACCGCATGCTGCCTGAGTTGGATGGGCTGACGCTGCTGAAAACCCTGCGCGGGGCGGGCAATACCACGCCGGTGCTGTTGCTGACGGCCATGGGCGCGGTGGAGGACCGGATCGACGGGCTCAATGCCGGGGCGGATGACTATCTGGTCAAACCCTTCGCCTTCGGAGAGCTTTCGGCGCGGGTCAACGCGCTGGCCCGCCGTCCGCAGGCGCTGGAGCAGGAGACAACCCTGCGCGCGGGCGACCTAACCATGGACCTCATCAGCCGCCGGGTGACGCGGGCGGGCCAAGAGATCGACCTGCTGCCGCGGGAGTTTGCCCTTTTGGAGCATCTCTTGCGCCGCAAGGGCAGGGTGCAGACCCGCACCATGCTCTTGGAGGCGGTCTGGGACATTTCCTTTGACCCGATGACCAACGTGGTGGAGACCCATATCAGCCGGTTGCGGGCCAAGGTCGACCGGCCCTTCGAGACCGAGTTGATCCAGACCGTGCGCGGCGCGGGCTATAGGATCGACGCATGAGGGCGCGGCTCGCGGGGCTCTGGCGGTCGATGCCGCTGCGTCTGGCGCTTTTGCTGGTGCTTTTGTTCACCATCGTCAGCCTGCTCAGCCTCGCGGCCAGCTATGCCGTCACCCAGCGGTCGTTCGAGCAAGCGATCCGCGCCGATCTGGCGCAGGACATGGCGGGCTTTCGCGCCGCCCCCGGTGCCGCCGCCCTCGCGCGGCTGGTCGAGGCGGAATCGCGTGAGACCGACCCGAACCGGCTGATCCTCAGCTACATCGGTCCCAACGGGCGCATTTACGGCAACGGGGCCATCGCGCGGGATAACGAGGGCTATCACATCGTCTCGATTGGCGCGGCGCGGGCGGAGTATCGGGGTGTTTACCTGACCCTGACCGACACGCTTTATGGCGGGCTTTTGACCATCGCGCGCAGCCGGGCCGAGATCACGGCCCTGCGTGAGGTTTTCGTCAATATTCTGCTGGTAAGCCTGCTGCCCACGGTGCTGATCGCGCTGTCGGGCGGGCTGATCCTTGCCCGCCGCTCCAAACGCCATGTGGAGGTGATCCGTGCCACGCTAGACCGGCTGACGACAGGGGATCTGGCCGCAAGGGTCGCGCCGGGGCCGCGCTGGTCGGATGACCTGTTGCGCATCGGCGAGGCGGTGAACCAGATGGCCCGGGCGCAGGAAACCTCTGTTGCCGCGCTGCGGCAGGTCTCTCTCGATATCGCGCATGATCTGAAGACCCCGATTCAGCGTGTCTCTGTCCATCTTGACGATCTGGACCGGGCCGAGGCTGCGGGCGCGGACCCCGCCGAACCGCTGGCCCGTGCCCGGGCCGAGTTGGAGGGCATCGCCGCGATCTTTCAATCGCTTTTGCAATTGGCGCAGGTGGAGCAGGGCGAGGCCCGCGCGCATTTCGCCTCCGTCGACCTCACCGCGCTTTGCCGCACCATGGTCGAGCTTTACGAGCCTGCAGCAGGGGAGCAGGGCAAACGCCTGCTTTGCGATCTGCCCGAACCCCCTGTTCATGTCACCGGTGACCGCGCGCTTTTGGGGCAATTGCTGGCCAATCTGATTGAAAACGCCCTGCGCCATTCCGGGGATGCCGAGGCGGTGAAGGTCGCGCTGAAGCAGGCGGCGGGGCAGGTCACGCTCACGGTGGCGGACGGCGGTCCCGGCATTCCAACTGAGGACCGCGACAAAGTGTTGCAGCGGCTTTACCGGCTGGATCGCAGCCGGGGCACGCCGGGTCATGGGCTGGGTCTGGCGCTGGTCGATGGGGTGGCGAAACTCCATGGGGCAAGGCTGGAGCTTGCCGACAACGCGCCGGGGCTGCGCGTCGTGGTGACGTTCGACAGCTAGAACGCGGGCCAAGCACTGCGGCAATTTAGCCTGTGCCGCTCCCGCCGCCCGGTCCTATATAGGTCAGGAAACAATACGCGGGGGCTTCATATGCTCGACGGTTACACCGCCGAAATCCTAGCGCGGGTGCAGTTTGCATTCACGGTTTCGTTTCACATCATCTTCCCGGCTTTCTCGATCGGGTTGGCGAGCTTTCTGGCCGTGCTCAACGCGCTCTGGCTGTGGAAACGCGATGAGACCTATTTGAAGCTCTTCAACTACTGGAAGAAAATCTTCGCGGTGGCCTTTGGCATGGGGGTCGTCTCGGGCATCGTCATGTCCTACCAGATCGGCACCAACTGGTCGGTCTTCTCTGACAAGGCGGGGCCGGTGGTCGGGCCGCTGATGGCCTATGAGGTGCTCTCGGCCTTTTTCCTTGAGGCGGGCTTTTTGGGCATCATGCTTTTTGGCCGCAAACGGGTGGGCGACGGGTTGCATATGTTCGCCACAGCGCTGGTCGCGCTTGGCACGCTGGCCTCGGCCACATGGATCCTGTCAGTGAACTCTTGGATGCAGACGCCTGCGGGCTTTGCCATCAATGACGTGGGCCAGTTCGTGCCCGAGGATTGGTGGGCGATCGTCTTCAACCCCTCCTTCCCCTACCGTTTGGTGCATATGGTGTTGGCGGCCTATCTCACTACGGCGCTGGTCGTCGGCGGCGTCGGGGGGCTGCACCTGCTGCGCGACCGTGCGGATGCGGCGGCGCGGCGGATGTTCTCCATGGCGATGTGGATGCTCTTGCTGGTCACACCGCTCCAGATCCTCGCAGGCGATATGCACGGGCTGAACACGCTGGAGCATCAGCCCGCCAAGGTCATGGCGATGGAGGGGCATTACGACAGCCACCCCGAGGGCGCGCCGCTGATCCTCTTTGGTATCCCGAACCCTGAAGAAAAGCGCATCGACTACGCGGTGGAAATTCCCAAACTGTCGTCGCTGATCCTCAAGCATGATCTGAACGCGCCGCTCGACGGGCTGGACACGATTCCGGACGCGGATGAGCCTCCGGTGGCCATCGTCTTCTGGTCTTTCCGCATCATGATCGCGCTTGGCTTTGCGATGCTGGGGCTGGGGCTTTGGGCGGCCTTCGCGCGGCTGCGCGGGTGGCTTTACGATGCGCCGATGTTGCACCGTTTGGCGCTGGTGATGGGGCCGACCGGCTTTGTCGCGGTGCTGGCGGGCTGGATCACGACCGAGGTCGGGCGGCAGCCCTTCACCGTCTACGGGCTGTTGCGGACCTCGGAAAGCCTTGCCCCGATCGAGGCACCGGCGGTAGCGACCTCCCTGATCGCTTTCATTGTGGTCTATTTCTTCGTCTTCGGCGCGGGCACTTGGTATATTCTGGCGATGATGCGCAAACCGGTTGTCGGCCATGTGCTGGAAGACGAGCGTGACGACGTTCAGGGGGGCGACGCGCAAGACGGGGCGGCGCAGAACGACCCGGCGCGCGGCGAGGGGCCGATCCTTGCTGTCGGCGAAGAGGCGGCGGTCAGAGACAAGACCGCGTACAACAAAGGCGAGGAGAGCTGAGATGTTTGGACTTGAACTTTCGTTCATCTGGGCTGGGATCATCGCCGCAGCGGTGTTGATCTACGTCATCCTCGACGGCTTCGATCTGGGGGTTGGGCTGCTCTTTCCGATGACCAAGGATGAGGGCGAGCGCAATGTAATGATGAACTCCGTCGCCCCCATCTGGGACGGCAATGAGACATGGCTTGTATTGGGCGGCGGCGGGCTTTTCGCCGTCTTCCCGCTGGCCTATGCGGTGGTGATGCCCGCGCTTTACATGCCGATTATCCTGATGCTTCTGGGGCTGATCTTCCGCGGCGTCGCCTTTGAGTACCGTTGGCGCACGAAACGCTGGAAACCGCTGTGGGACATGGCATTCTTTGGCGGCTCGCTGGTGGCCTCCTTCTGTCAGGGCATCGCCTTGGGCGCGCTGGTGCAGGGGATCGAGATCGAAGGTCGCGCCTATGCGGGCGGCTGGTGGGACTGGCTCACGCCCTTCTCGATCCTGACCGGTGTGGCCGTGACCACGGGCTATGCGCTTTTGGGCGCGACTTGGCTCAATATGAAGCTTGAGGGCCGCATTCAAGCGCATATGCGCCGCCTTGCATGGCCGTTGGCGGTGGCGACACTGGTCTTCATGGGGCTGGTCAGCCTTTGGACCCCCTTCACCGACGCAGTCTATTTCGAACGCTGGTTCGCGTGGCCCACCGCGCTCTTCAGCGGCATCGTGCCGCTCTTGGTGGCGCTTGCGGCTTTCGGCATGCTGCGCGGGTTGCAACGCCGCGGCGACAAGCAGCCGTTCTTCTGCGCGCTGGCGCTCTTCGTGCTGGGCTTCATCGGCATCGGGATCAGTTTCTACCCGCATATGGTCCCGCCCAGCCTGACCATTGCAGAGGCTGCCGCCCCGGATGAGAGCCTGATGTTCGCGCTGGTCGGCACGCTGGTGCTGCTGCCGCTGATCCTGAGCTACACCGCCTATGCCTATTGGGTGTTCCGCGGCAAGATCGACCCCGAGGAGGGCTATCACTGATGCGCCATTGGCTGAAACGCGCGGGCTGGTTCGTGGCGCTTTGGCTGGCCAGCGTCGCCCTGCTGGCGGTGGTGGCCTATGGCATCCGGCTGGTGATCATGCCCGGCTGACGCAGCGGCGCGGGCCACGGGCCTTGCCAAGCGCGCTGGCTTCTGGCCTCTTCGGGCCAAAGCAGCACGAAAGGACAGCCCGATGCGCGCCATGCGAGTCACCGCCTATGACGAACCGCTCACCCTGCAAGAGCTTGAGATGCCGATGCCGGGGCAGGGCGAGGTGCTGGTTCAGGTCGAGACCTGCGGGCTGAACTTTGGTGATCTGTTGATCATCAAGGGCACCTATCAGGAAAAACCGCCGCTGCCCTTCACGCTGGGGATGGAGATGGCGGGCACGATCACCGCTCTGGGCGCGGGGGTGGATCACCTGAAGGTCGGCCAGCGCGTGGCGGCCTATACCGGCTTTGACGGTCTGGCCGAATATGCCGCCATTCCGGCAGCCGTCTGCGTGCCGATCCCCGAAGAGATGACAGCGGTCGACGCGGCGGCCTTTCTGATCGCCTATGGCACCAGCCATGTGGCGCTGGACTATAAGGCGCGGTTGCAGCCGGGCGAGCGGCTGCTGGTCTTGGGCGCCTCGGGTGGCATCGGGCTGACGGCGGTGGAACTGGGCAAGCTGATGGGGGCCGAGGTGATCGCCGTGGCGCGCGGCGAAGATAAGCTTGCCGTTTGCAAAGAGGCGGGTGCCGATCACCTGATTAGTTCCGAGACCGACGACATCCGCGCCATCGTCAAGGAATTGGGCGGGGCCGATGTGGTCTATGACCCGGTGGGCGGTGATCAGTTCAAAGCCGCCATGCGCGCCTGCAACCCCGAAGCGCGGCTGATCCCCTTGGGCTTTGCCAGCGGCGAGGTGCCGCAGATTCCGGCCAATATCCTGCTGGTCAAGAACCTCACCGTTTTGGGCTTTTACTGGGGCGGCTATGCCAAGATCAAACCTTCGGTCCTGACCGACAGTTTCGCCGAGCTGATCAAATGGTATGTCGCGGGCAAGCTGAAACCCCATGTCAGCAACGTCATGCCGCTGGAACAGGCCAACGAGGCGCTGGCCCTGCTGCGCGACCGCAAGGCGACGGGCAAGGTGGTGGTGGAGGTGGCGGCTTAAGCCCGCCGCCCGCCCTGCAAACGGGTCACGCGCAGCGCCTTCTGGCGCTCGCGTAGGTAGACGAACAGACCCGAGGCGAGGATCAGCGCGATCCCGACCCAGACCTCCCAGACCGGGAGGTCGCCGAAGATCACGAAACCCCAGAACACCGCCAGCGGCAGGCCGATATATTCGAACGGGGCGACGGTGGCGGTATCCCCCAGCCGGTAGGCTTGGCTGAGGCAATAGCCGATCAGCGCGATGTTCAACCCGATGCCGAGGAAGGTGAGGTAATCCTCCCGCGCAGGCCAAATCCACGCGCGCAGCAGGAACTGGAGCGAGGCACTGCTGCCCTCATCCACGAACCGCCCATCGCCTGCGATCAGGAAAAACCCCAGCGACACGGCGACAAAGGCGGCTTGGATATAGACCATCAGCGCCGAGGCTTTGGAGTTCACGCCCAGCTTGCGGGTCATCAATTGGTTCAACGCATAGGTCAGCGCCGCTAGTACCGGCAGCAGCAGAACCCAGCGAGAGGTTTCGAGCGTTGCCGTGCTGGCCCAAGGGCGCATCATGATCACCACGCCGATGAACCCCACGATCACCGCGCCAAGGCGCAGCGGGCCGACCTTTTCACCCAGCAGCGGGATCGACAGCACCGTGATGAAGAGGGGGGCTGCAAAGAACAGCGCCGTCGCCTCGGCCAACGGCAGAACCGACAGCGCCAGAAAGAAGGACATGTTCGAAATCACGATGAGCAGCCCGCGCAGCAGATGCAGCCCCGGCTGTCGCGTCTTGAGCAGGTGAAATCCGCCTTCGAGCTTGACCAGCACCAGCCCCAGCAGAATCCCAATGGCCGAGCGGGTAAAGACGATCTGATGCAGCGGATAGCCGCCCGACAGACGTTTGATCAGCATGTCATTGACCGAAATCGCGGCGACGCCGAGAAGGATCAGCCCGATCGCCAGTCCGGCGCGGTTATGGGAATTACTTGTCATGGCAAAGACCTATCAGCCCGGGGCGTAAGGTCCAGCGCTTTGACATTGGTTTGCGCAGAATTACCCGCTAGACTGCTGCGATACGCCAAAGGGAGAGCCAGCCATGCAGATGTCCGACACCCGCCAGATCGCCGCCACCCCCGCCGAGGTTTACGCGGCATTGCTGGACCCGGAGATGCTGCAAACCTGCGTGCCCGGCGCGCAAGACGTCTCAGGCTCGGTCAAAGAGGGTTATGACGCGACGGTGGTGCAAAAGGTTGGCCCGGTGAAGGCGACGTTCAAGGGCCATGTGACGCTCTCCGATCTGGTGCCGAACGAAGCGCTGACCATCACCGGCGAGGGCAAGGGCGGTGCCGCCGGTTTCGCCAAAGGCGGGGCCGAGGTGCGGCTGGCCGAAAAGGACGGCGGGACCGAGCTGAGTTATGATGTCGAGGCCAAGGTCGGCGGCAAGCTGGCGCAGCTTGGCAGCCGGATTATCGACGGTTTCGCCAAGAAAATGGCGGATCAGTTCTTCGACAACCTGCAATCCTCGCTCGAAGGTCCGGCAGAGGAGGACGCAGAGGCGCCGGCCACCGAAGAAGACGCGCCTGCCAAAAAGGGCTGGTTCGGCCGCGCCAAGACCTGAAGGCATCTGTTCAGCCGGTCCAAAGCCGGTTAGGTTGCGCGCCTTACCAAAGCGGAGACGACCATGCCGACAATCGTGGATATTCAGAACCTGCGTAAATCCTACGCGGGCGGTTTCGAGGCGCTCAAAGGGGTCAATTTACAGATCGAAAAGGGCGAGATTCTCGCGCTTCTGGGCTCGAACGGGGCGGGGAAGACGACGCTCATTTCGACCATCTGCGGTATCACCACCGCGACCAGCGGCAAGGTGACCGTCGGCGGCCATGACATTCGGGATGATTTCCGCGCGGCCCGTTCCATGATCGGGCTGGTCCCGCAGGAGATCAATCTCGAACCCTTTGAGAAGGTCATCAACACGGTGCGCTTCTCGCGCGGGCTGTTTGGCCGTCCGGCGGATGAGGCGGTGTTGGAGAAAATCCTGCGGCAACTCTCGCTCTGGGATAAGAAAGACAGCCAGATCCGCGAGCTTTCGGGCGGGATGAAACGCCGCGTGCTGATCGCCAAGGCGCTGGCGCATGACCCGAAGGTGCTGTTTCTGGATGAGCCGACCGCGGGCGTCGACGTAGAACTGCGCAAGGACATGTGGGCGATCGTGGCGGAGCTGAAAGCCTCGGGCGTGACGATCATCCTGACTACCCATTATATCGAAGAGGCCGAGGCCATCGCCGACCGGATCGGCGTCATCGCCAAGGGCGAATTGCTGCTGGTCGAAGAGAAACACGCGCTGATGGCGCGCATGGGCAAGAAACAACTCGAAGTCCAGCTGACTGAGCCGATCACCGAAGTGCCGCTGGCGCTGCAATCGCCGGACGTGGAATTGTCCGCCGATGGGCAATCGCTGATCTACACCTATGACACCAATGCCGAGCGGACCGGCATCACCAAGCTGCTCTCCAAGGTCGCGGAAAGCGGTCTGGTGCTGCAAGACGTGGCGACACGGCAAAGCAGTTTGGAAGATATCTTTGTCGATCTGCTCAAGGAGGATGCGGCATGAACTGGACCGCGATCAAAGCCATCTACGCTTTTGAAATGGCGCGTTTCTTTCGCACCATCACGCAGAGCATCATCTCCCCTGTGCTCTCAACCTCGCTTTACTTCGTGGTCTTTGGCGCCGCTATTGGCAGCCGCATTGATGAGGTCGAGGGCGTGAGCTATGGCGCCTTCATCGTGCCGGGGCTGATCATGCTCAGCGTCATCACGCAGTCGATCTCCAACGCCTCTTTCGGGATCTATTTCCCGAAGTTCATCGGCACGGTTTACGAGCTGCTCTCGGCCCCGATCAACTTTTTTGAGATCGTCATCGGCTATGTCGGTGCGGCGGCCACCAAGGCGCTGTTCATCGGCACGATTATCTTGATCACGGCGTTTTTCTTTGTCGATATCACCATCCAGCATCCCATCGCCATGGTCGCTTTCCTGATCCTGACCTGTATCAGCTTCGCGCTTATGGGGTTCATCATCGGCATCTGGGCGGGGAATTTTGAGCAGTTGCAACTGGTGCCGCTCTTGATCGTCACGCCGCTCGTCTTCCTTGGTGGGTCTTTCTACTCGATCTCGATGCTGCCGCCGGTCTGGCAGGTGATCTCGCATTTCAACCCGGTGGTCTACCTGATCTCGGGCTTTCGCTGGGCGTTTTTCGGCGCGGCGGATGTGCCGATCATCACCAGCCTTGCCGCCATCGCGCTGTTTACCGCGCTTTGCCTCGGCGTGATCTGGTGGATTTTCCGCACCGGCTGGCGTCTGCGGGCCTGAGCCTACGAAACTTGGGCCTCCGCCTTGTTTGCGCGGGGTGGGCGTTCTACATGAAGAGCATGAGAATTCGGCTGCCCTTCCTGAAATCCCCGCCCAGCGTTTCCGTAATCCGGCTTTCCGGCATGATCGGCGCGCAGGGCCGCGCGGTATTGAACGATGCCACCATGGGTCCGGTCATCGAAAAGGCTTTTGCCAAGGGCAAGCCTGCCGCTGTCGCCTTGGAGATCAACTCCCCCGGTGGCAGCCCGGTGCAATCGTCGTTGATCGGCGCGCGCATCCGGCGGCTGTCCGAGGAAAAGAACATTCCCGTCATCGCCTTCGTCGAGGATGTGGCCGCTTCGGGCGGCTATTGGCTGGCGGCCGCAGCGGATGAGATCTACGCGGACCCAAGCTCGGTCGTCGGCTCCATCGGGGTGATCTCGGCCTCCTTCGGGGTGCATGAGTTCATCCGCGATCATGGGGTCGAGCGGCGGGTCTATACGGCAGGGCAGAGCAAATCCATGCTCGACCCGTTTCGCCCGGAAAATCCCGAGGATGTCGCGCGGCTGAAACTGCTGCTTGAAGACATCCATGAGAACTTTATCGACCATGTGAAGACCCGCCGCGCGGGCAAGCTGCCCGAGGGGCAAGACCTCTTCACCGGGGAAATCTGGCTGGCGAAACGCGCCGCCGAACTGGGGCTGATTGACGGGATCGGTCATCTGAAACCGCTGCTGAAAGAGCGCTTTGGCGACAAGGTCAGGCTGCGCCGCTATGGCGTGAAACGCGGGCTGTTGTCGCGATTTGGCGTGCAGATGATGCAGGACGCAGTGCAGGGCATAGAGGAACGCGCGGCCTTTGCGCGGTTTGGACTCTAGCCCATGGTTTTCAAGATCGTCCTGCTGTTTCTGGTGGCCATGGGCCTCATGGCTTGGTTTGGAAAAATGCATTGGCTGGGGGGCAAACGTCTGACCCGGTCCAAATGCCGTGACTGCGGACGTTACCGCATTGGCAAAGGCGATTGTGCCTGTAAGGGAGGGCGTTGATGCTGATGCCATGGCTACTTTCGGGGCTTGGCCTCGTGATCCTGCTGTTTGCGGGGGATGCGCTGGTGAAAGGGGCAGTGAACCTGTCGCTGCGCCTCGGCGTGCCTGCGTTGATCGTCAGCCTGACCATCGTGGCCTTTGGCACTTCGGCGCCGGAGTTGTTGATCTCGGTCAAGGCGATTTTGGACGGGGTGCCGGGGCTGGCGCTTGGCAATGTGGTGGGGTCAAATACGGCCAATATCCTGATGGTGCTGGGCATTCCGGCGCTTTTGGCGACGATGCACACCTCGGAATGCAGCACCCGCAAGACCTATAACCAGATGATCGCGGCCTCGCTCTTGTTCATCGCGCTGGCCTTCCGCGGCGTCTTTGACTGGATCGCCGGGCTGATCCTGCTCGCCGGTCTGGCCTATATGCTTTTCGACGCTTTCCGCGATGCCAAGGACCACCGCCACGCCTGCCGCAGCGGTGCGGCAGAGGATGAGGAAGAGCCCGAAGGCGCGGACCCCGATATGGCGGGCTGGCAAATCGCGATGTTCCTGATCCTCGGCTTGATCGGCCTGCCCTTGGGGGCGAGCCTTTTGGTGGATAACGCCACGATCATCGCCCAGACCTATGGGGTCAGTGACACGGTGATCGGCCTGACGCTGGTGGCCGTGGGCACGTCGCTGCCGGAACTCGCGACCACGGTGATGGCGGCGCTGCGCCGTCAGGCGGATGTGGCGCTTGGCAATGTGATCGGCTCCAACATGTTCAACCTGCTGGCGATCATCGGCATTGCGAGCCTTGTCGGTCCGATCTCGGTCGACGAAGCTTTCTTGCGGATCGACCTTTGGGTGATGTTGGGCGCGTCCCTCTTGCTGATCCCCTTTGTCTATCTGGGCCGCGATATCACCCGGCTATGGGGCGTGGTGCTCAGCGCGCTTTACGGGCTTTATTTGTTTATCATCCTGATCTGAGGAGGGCGGCAGATGCGGCGGGCATTGGTGACCGGAGCCGGGCAACGTCTGGGCCGCGCCATGGCGCTCTACCTCGGGCAGCGCGGCTTTGATGTGGCGGTGCATTATGCCACCTCGCGCGCCGGGGCCGAGGCGACCGCCGACGAGATTGCGGCCATGGGCCGCCGCGCCGTGGCCCTGCAAGCTGACCTTCTCGACGACGCCGAAACCGAAGCGCTTCTGCCCCGCGCGGCGGATGCGCTCGGCGGGCCGATCACCTGCCTCGTGAACAACGCCTCGATTTTTGAGCAGGACGATATCGCCAGCGCCACGCGCGAAAGCTGGGATCGCCATATGGGCAGCAACCTGCGCGCGCCCTTCGTTTTGACGCAGGCGATGGCGGGGCAGGGGCTGACCCCCGATACCGACGCCGGGGGAGAGCCGCGTGCCAGCGGTTTAATCGTCAATATGCTTGATCAGCGGGTGCGCAACCTGACGCCGGAATTCACCACCTATACGATCGCCAAGATGGGCCTTTGGGCGATGACGCGCACCAGTGCGCAGGCGTTGGCCCCCGCGATCCGCGTGAATGGCATCGGGCCCGGCCCGACCCTGCAAGGCCCGCATCAAGACCCCGATGACTTTGCCGCGCAGCGCCGTGGCACGGTTCTGGGGCGAGGGGCCAACCCTGAGGATATCACGGCGGCACTGGGGTATTTCATCGATTCGCCCGGGGTCACGGGGCAGCTTATCTGCACCGATGGCGGAGAGCATTTGCAATGGGAAACAAGCCCTAAATGCCCCCGAAACTGACGCGCATGCGGGAAGTTTTGCACGTCCTTAACCTATGTAACCAAAGTGTTACCGAAACCCTTTTGTTTTCAGAGGCTTGTTTCATGGTAAACAAAAGAATGAACGAAATCAGGATATTATGGGCACGCCTAAAAATTAGGCAAATCAGCGAACCATGTTAAAAACAAAGAGAAATCCAAGATGCCCAGAAGTTATCGGCAGAGTTATCCACATGTTTGGTGGACATGTTAAAGCTTGCCCCCATTGCCGTCCTATTGCAGCGAAGCACGAGAATCAGCGCCTGAGATGACCACGCCCAACGACAGCCCTCCGCCGCAAGGCCGCAAGGTGATTCAAGCCTATCTAAAGTCGCTCGATTCCTCGCCGGGCGTCTATCGGATGCTCGATTCGGAAAGCCGCGTGCTTTACGTCGGCAAGGCGCGGAACCTGCGGGCGCGGGTGTCGTCCTACGCGCGGCCCACGGGGCATTCGGCGCGGATCTCGCGGATGATCGCCAATACCGCCTCGATGATGTTTCTGACCACCAAGACAGAGACCGAGGCGCTGCTGCTCGAACAGAACCTGATCAAGCAGCTTAAGCCGAAGTTCAACGTGCTGCTGCGCGACGACAAGAGCTTTCCCAATATCCTTGTCACCGCCGATCACGACTACCCGCAGATCAAGAAGCACCGCGGCGCGAAAAAGGAGAAGGGGAGCTACTACGGCCCCTTCGCCAGCGCGGGCGCGGTGAACCGGACGCTGAACCAACTGCAACGGGTGTTCCTGTTGCGGGACTGCTCCAACGCGATGTTCGACAGCCGCACGCGGCCCTGTTTGCAGCATCAGATCAAACGCTGCTCCGCGCCCTGCGTCGGCAAAATCTCGGCCAAGGATTACCGCGAGACCGTGCGCGATGCCGAGCGGTTTCTAAGCGGCAAATCGACGGATATTCAGGGCCGTTTGGCGCGGGACATGGAAGAGGCGTCAGAGGCGATGGAGTTCGAACGCGCCGCCGCCCTGCGCGACCGGATCAAGGCGCTGACGCAGGTTCAGACCGCCCAAGGCATCAACCCGCAGGGGGTGAACGAGGCCGACATTATCGCGCTGCATATGGAAAGCGGTCAGGCCTGCGTGCAGGTCTTTTTCATCCGCGCCAACCAGAACTGGGGCAACCATGACTACTATCCTCGGATCGGGAGCGAGATCGACGCCGCCGAGGTGCTGGAGGCCTTCATCGGCCAGTTTTACGACACCCGCGAGCCGCCCCGGCAGTTGATCCTCAGCAACGAGATCGAGAACCCAGATCTGATGGCCGAGGCGCTGAGCGGCAAGCTGGGCCGTAAGGTCGAACTCCTGGTGCCGAAGCGGGGCGAGAAGGCCGAATTGGTCGACGGGGCCCTGCGCAATGCGCGCGAAAGCCTTGCCCGCAAGATGGCCGAGACGGCGACCCAGACCAAGCTCTTGCAGGGGCTGGCCGATGCCTTTGACCTGCCCAAGCCGCCCGAGCGGATCGAGGTTTACGACAACTCGCATATCCAAGGCACCAATGCCGTCGGCGCGATGATCGTGGCGGGGCCGGAAGGCATGATGAAAAACCAGTACCGCAAGTTCAACATCCGCGGCGATGACCTGACCCCGGGCGATGACTTCGGCATGATGAAAGAGGTGCTGCACCGCCGGTTCAAACGGCTTATCAAAGAAGACCCGGACCGCAGCCGCGGCCTTTGGCCCGATCTGCTGCTGATCGACGGCGGCGCGGGGCAGGTGAGCGCCGTGGCCTCTATCATGGCGCAGCATGGGGTCGAGGATATCCCCATGGTGGGCGTGGCCAAGGGCATCGACCGCGACGCGGGCAAGGAAGAGTTCCACCGCGTCGGCAAGCGCCCCATGGCGCTACGTCACAACGATCCGGTGCTCTATTTCGTGCAGCGCCTGCGGGATGAGGCGCACCGTTTCGCCATCGGCACCCACCGTGCCAAACGGGCCAAGGGGGTCAGCGCCACGCCGCTCGACGATGTGCCGGGCGTTGGCACTGCGCGCAAGCGTGCGCTGCTCGCGCATTTCGGTTCGGCCAAGGCGGTGAGCCGCGCGAACCTCAGCGATCTCAAGGCGGTCGAGGGCGTGTCGGATGCGCTGGC
The DNA here is from genome assembly GCF_017743915.1 of Sulfitobacter sp. R18_1. Classification (NCBI taxonomy): domain Bacteria; kingdom Pseudomonadati; phylum Pseudomonadota; class Alphaproteobacteria; order Rhodobacterales; family Roseobacteraceae; genus Sulfitobacter; species Sulfitobacter sp. R18_1. The sequence continues at coordinate 167,524 of NZ_JAGHRG010000007.1, read as the reverse complement.
CGAGACGATCTACGGCTATTTCCATGAAAAAGGCTAGGGCGGGCGGCCCCGTGGTGGCGACGGCCCGCAGGCGGGGCGGTTTCGTCCTTTCAGCCACGAACAGCGCAAGATAGGATAACGTCATGAAATGGAATTTGCCCAATATCCTGACCCTGCTCAGGCTGGTCGCGGCCCCCGGTGTGGCGGTCATGTTTCTCTATTTTACGCGCCCCTATGCCGATTGGTTCGCCCTGCTGCTCTTTGTCGGGGCAGCGGTGACGGATTGGTTCGATGGCTACCTTGCCCGCGCTTGGGCGCAGGAAACCAAACTCGGCGCCATGCTCGACCCGATTGCCGACAAGGCGATGGTCGTGATCGCGCTCATGGTAATCGTCGCCTTTTCCAGCTGGTCGCCGTGGTTGGTGTTGCCCGCCACGTTGATCCTGTTTCGCGAGGTCTTTGTCTCGGGCCTGCGGGAGTATCTGGGCGATGTCGCCGGCACGTTGAAGGTGACTCAACTGGCCAAGTGGAAGACGACATTGCAGATGATCGCCATCGCCGTGCTCTTCTCGCAAGGCGTGTTCGAGCATTACCTGGGGATGAGCGTTTTCGGGATGGACCAGCAGATGATCGAAGCGATCCTTGATGGCGAGGTCGAAGATCATCTCGGGCTGGGCTGGAAACTCGCCGGGATGGAATGGGCCGGGCTGCTGGGGCTGGCGCTCTTGTGGGTCGCCGCCGTGCTGACCGCCATCACCGGCTTTGACTATCTGCGCAAGGCAATGCCGCATCTGAAGGAGCCACGCTAATGGATGTTTTGTATTTCGCATGGGTCCGCGAACGCATCGGCCTGCCCCGCGAACGGGTCGAGAGCCAAGCTGCCACGGTGGCCGAATTGGTCGAAGAATTGCGGGGCCGGGAGGAGCGCTACGAAGTGGCCTTTTCCGACCTTTCCGCGCTGCGGGTCGCCGTGGATCAGGAGTTGACCGATTTCGACGCCCCGCTGCAAGGCGCGCGCGAGGTGGCCTTCTTCCCCCCAATGACCGGGGGCTGAGCGATGCGTGTTTTGGTGCAGGAAGCGCCCTTTGATCTGGGTGAGGAGGCCGCGCGCTTTGCCGAGGGCGAGGGGAGCAGCGGCGCGATCGTGACCTTTACAGGCGTGGTGCGGGACAATGATGCGGGCACGCTGAGCGCGATGGAAATCGAACATTACCCCGGGATGACCGAAAAGGCCCTGCGCGAGATTGCACAGCAAGCGATGGCGCGGTTCGATCTGCAAGATGCGCTGGTGATCCACCGCTACGGGCGTTTGGTGCCGGGGGACCAGATCATGATGGTCGCCACCGCCGCGCGGCACCGCCGCCATGCGTTCGAGGCGGCGGAGTTCCTGATGGATTACCTCAAATCCCGCGCGCCCTTTTGGAAGCGCGAGATCACGGCAAAGGGGGACACTTGGGTCGCCGCAAAGGACGAAGACGAGGCGGCGTTGGCGCGTTGGTGAGCCTTCGGCTCAGGCGAAACGCCCGCCTTTTTCGATGACTTCGATCTGGTAGCCATCGGGGTCTGCCACGAAAAAGAACTTCGCCACGGTCTCTCCGGCGGGGCGGAAATCAACGATCTCGCGCGGGGTGGCACCGGCTTTGATCGCGGTCTCGCGCGCTGCTTCGAGGTCGTCGACCACGAAGGCCAGATGGCCGTAGCCGTCGCCCAGATCGTAAGGGGTCTCGCGGTCCTTGTTGATGGTCAACTCAAGCTCGAAGGCGCCCGTGGCGTCGCGCAGGTAGATCAGGGTGAAACTGTCGAAATCCAGACGGTCCGCGATTTTCAGCCCGAACACGTCTTCGTAGAATTTCACCGATGCCGCTTCATCAAAGACGCGGATCATGGAGTGGGCGAGTTTGGCCATGGCAGGGCTCCGAAGGTCTGGGTTAGGCTTTCTGACGTTCGATATAGGCGCGCATTTCCTCGGCCTCATGGCGGGCGTCGCGCAGCCCGTCCATCGCGGCGCGCAGCTCGGCCTCGGTCTGGGCGAGTTGGTTGGTCAACTCGGCCTCGCGCTGTTGCAGATAGGTGATCGCCTGATCGCGGGTTTCCTCGGCCTCGTGCAGCTCTTGGCTCATCCGGTCCAGCTGGGCCACATCATCGGCGGCCACGCGGGTAAAGCGGTTCAGCAGCCAATTGGCGAACCATCCCATGCAGAAGGCCACGAAAAGAATGATGGCTGTTGCCAGGACAAACTCAGTTCTGCTCATCACCGCTGCCTTCTTCGGTTTCGTCGGATTCCCCGATCTCTTCTGCCGTGGTATCGCCCGTTTCTTCAGCAGATTCCAGCGCTGTTTCGTCCTCGGGGGTTTCGGCCTCGGGCTGGATCAGGCGGAATTCGATACGGCGGTTGGCTTCGCGGCCTTCTTCGGTCTTGTTGTCTGCGATGGGGTTTTCCTCGCCATAGCCCTTGGCCACGAAGGAGGAGGTCAGCACCCGGCGGGCGCGCAATTCGTTCAGCACCGATTCCGCGCGGCTTTGCGACAGCGACAGGTTCATCGATTCGCGGCCCTGACTGTCGGTGTAGCCCTGAATCTCCAGCCGGATGTCGCCGCAGTTTTTCAGCACCTCGGCGATATCGTCCATCGTCCCAAGCGCGGAGGCGTCAATCGTGGCGCTGCCCGGCTCAAAGGTGATCTTGCCGATTTTCAGGATTTCGCGAATTTCGGCTTCGCATTCTTCCGGTGTCGGCAGGCCCGCGATCGGGTCGAGCTTTTCTTGATAGGTGATGTCGATGCTGTAATCCGCCCCTTCGCCCAGCTTATCGGCCAAGAGCGAGGCGACGGTGGTGTTGGCGTCCTTGTTGCCGGTGTTGCCCATCACCTCAAGCCGGTCGGGCGTGACTTTGACAGAGCCATTGGCGAGGGAGGCCATGGCCTCAAGCCCGGTCAGGACGCGGGTGGCCCAATCGCCCGGCAGGGTCTCGTCCAGCCGCGCGGCGGTATAGACGTTGGCCGAGCCGAAATGCGATTTCGCGTAGCTGTCGGCCAGATCGCGCAGCCCCTCGTTTGAGAGCCGTCCGCGCAGTTGCACCTGCCCCTCGGGCGAGAGGGTCGCGGTGAATTCGGGCGGGCCTGCTTCTGGGTCTTCGACCTCGGGCAGTTTCGCGGTCAGGGCAAAGACATCGGGAAGCGCGTTTTCCAATTCGCCCACCACGCGATCGAATGTGGTGGACTCGGTGCCCGGCGCGGCCAGCAGGGTGATGTCCGCATCGGCGAAAGAGATGCTGCCTTGGCCCAAACGGCGCAGCGCGTCGATGGTCAGCGCCACGGCGCGGCCCCAGTTCGGGCTGGGCACGCCCAGACCGATTGTGCAATCGGCGCTCTCAGGCGCGCCGGCGGTGATGCCCGCTTTCAAGATACGGTCGGCGGCGGCTTCGGTATCGGCAGAGCAGGCATCGAAACGCGCGCCATCTGCGTCGATCTCAAACCGCAGGGTGAAGGGCGTGATCACTGGGCGCGGGGCCGCGATGTCCAACCGCAGCCGCAGGCTGGGCGGGGCGGCGCGTTGCAGTTTACGTTCCATCTGCGCCTTGGCGGCGGCGCTGTCGGCGATGGCGGTGATGGTCACCCGCCCCGCATCGACCGAGGCTTTGGCGCGGGGCAGGTCGGCCATCGCCTGCACGGCAAAGCTCAGCGCGTCTTCCCAGCCTTCGGGGGCGGGATAATCCGCGGATTCCAAAAGATCGGTGACCGAGGCGTCGCCCGCCATGTCGCCAAAGGCATCGATCACCGCCTCGCGGTCGGTGCTGGTGGGGATCAGGCCGATGATCGAGATGCCCGCGTCATTGCGCAGCACTTCCGCAGAGAAACGCGGCGGGGCGATGCCGGATTGGGCCTCGACCTCCATCTCGTCGATGACGCGGGCGGCGTCGACCACAGTGCCTGCGGTCGACAGGGCGCGAAAGCGCACGGCCTCGGTCGGCGCAATCCCGGCGAGGGTGACCTGCAAGCCATCGGCCTGCACTTCGGCCCATGTCATGCCCTGCGCGTCCAGTGCGTCACGCACGCCGATTTCCGAGGTGTCTTCGATCAGTTGCACCGAAAAGCTCGCCGCCACCAGAGAGACCACCGCTGCGGCTGCAAAGGTCAGGGCGATCGTGAAAATGGCGGAGAGGCGCATGGGCGGACTTCTGATTGTTAAGCTTGCGACTTGATACGCGCGTCCTGCCGGGGGTGCAATCAGGCCAGCAAGCTTGCCGCGAAAAACAACAGCGGGATCATGCCGGTATCGCGGTTGGCCCGGAAGAGCTGCAAAAGCTTGGCGTTGTCCTTGGTATCCAACCCGCGCAGCTGCCATGCCATATGCCATCCCATCGCCCAAGGCCCGCCGAGGGCCAGCGCCAGCGCCAGCACCGAGGCTTGGGGCAGCCCGGCATAGATCACGGCAATCCCCATCAGCCCCACCGTGGCCATCAGGAAGCGCCGCAGCCATTTGCCGGAATTCTCACCAAAGAGCCGGGCGGTGGATTTCACACCGATCAGCGCGTCATCCTCGGCATCCTGATGGGCATAGATCGTGTCATAAAACAGCGTCCACGCGATGCCCGCGAAGTAGAGCACCACGGCAGGCGCATGCAGCGTGCCTGCATGGGCCGTCCAAGCCAGCATTGCGCCCCAGTTGAAGGCGAGGCCCAGAAAGACCTGCGGCCACCACGTGAAGCGTTTGGCAAAGGGGTAGACCGCCACCGGCAAAAGCGCCAGCACGCCCATGGCGATGGCTGCTTGGTTGAAAGACAGCAGGATCAGCAGCGCCAGCAGCATCTGCCCCAGCATCCACGCCAGCGCCTGTTTCACCGATACCGCGCCCGAGGGGATGGGCCGCAGCCGGGTGCGGGCGACCTTACCGTCGATATGCCGGTCGGTGATGTCGTTCCACGTGCAACCCGCGCCGCGCATCAGGAAAGCACCGATGCCGCAGCCTGCGAAGATCCACAGATCCTCCCACCGTGGCGACTGGTCGAAGAGGATCGCAAGGCTCAGCCCCCACCAGCAGGGCAGCAGCAACAGCCATGTGCCAATGGGCCGATCTGCGCGGCTTAGCCGCAGGTAGGGGCGCAGCCCCGCCGGGGCGTGACGGTCGACCCAATTGTCGGCCACCGCATCGGCAACAGGCGCATCGGGCGTAGCATCTGGCGAAGGCGGCTGGTTGTGCATATATCTGGCCCTATGAACGCGAAAATCAGATTGTATGTAGATCAGCCCTTGGGGCAGGGGCAAACGGTTCCTTTGGCGCGCGAGCAGGCGCATTACCTCTTTGGGGTGATGCGGCTCACTGTCGGGGCCGGGGTGCTTTTGTTCAACGGGCGCGATGGCGAATGGCTGGCCGAGGTGGCCGAGGCGGGTAAGCGCGGCGGGGTGCTGACCTGTGTCGAACAGACCCGCCCTTTGCAAATGCCGCCGGACCTGTGGCTGCTCTTTGCCCCGATCAAAAAGACCCGCACCGATTTCATCGTCGAAAAAGCGGCTGAGATGGGGGCCGCGCGCATCCTGCCGGTCATGACCGAATTTACCAACGCGGGCCGCGTGCAGCAGCCGCGCCTGCAGGCCCATGCGGTTGAGGCGGCAGAGCAATGCGGCGGCACCTATGTGCCGGAAGTGGCCGAGGCCGAGAAGCTGGGGCGGCTGCTGGACCAGTGGGACAGCAGCCGTCAGATCATGTTCTGCGATGAGGCTTTGGCCGGGGAAAGCGGTGCGCTGCCGCCGGATGCGCAGGGGCCATGGGCCATCCTGATCGGGCCCGAAGGCGGTTTTTCCGAGGGCGAGCGCAAACGGCTGCACAGTTTCGATCACGCCCATGCGGTCACGCTCGGCCCGCGCATCCTTCGGGCCGATACGGCGGCCGTGGCGGCGATGACCATGTGGCAGCAGGCTTTGGGAGACTGGTGATGCAAAGGGTGGCCCGATGAGTTTCCTGCGCCAAGGGGCCCGCGACCAGCTTTGGCGCTGGCGCGAAGCGATTGTCGGCGGCGGGCTGATGGGCCTTGGCCTCTGGCTCGTGACGGGCCCCGGTTTCCTGCTGGCGGTGCCGGGCTATGCGGCGCTGGCGGGCGGTGCCGCGCTGATCTGGCTTGGCGTGCAACGCGCGCGTTTTCGCGGGCAGGGCGATGGTGCGGGCGCGGTGCAGGTCGTCGAAGGGCAAATCACCTACTTTGGCCCGCTAACCGGCGGCACGGTCGCTCTGCGCGAGTTGCAGCGGCTGAGCCTCGACCGGCAGATGTTTCCGGCCCATTGGCGGCTTGAGCCGCGCGACGATGAGACGCCCCTGTTGATCCCGGTGAACGCCGCAGGATCCGAGGCGCTGTTTGATGCTTTCGCCGCCCTGCCGGGGCTGCGTACCGAGCGGATGCTCTTTGAGCTACGCAAGACCCGCCATGACGCCGTTGTGATCTGGGAGCGCGCGCCGCTGCGCCCGGCGCATGTCTTGCTGCATTGACAGCCCCGTCAAATCCGCCCATCCCTGCTAGACGCGACGCCACGTCGACACCTTAGAAGACACCCAAGACGATCCTTCAAAACGGAGCCCTCGCATATGTCCATTCCTCAATCCGGCGGCGGCCCGATCGAACATCACGACCAGATGGCGCAGTATCTGGCGGACGGCTGCAAGCCGCGCGAGCAGTGGCGCATCGGCACCGAGCATGAGAAGTTCGGCTATTGCAAGGACACGCTCAAACCGCTCCCCTATGAGGGGGAACGCTCGATCCGGGTGATGTTGGAAGGGCTGCGCGACCGCCACAATTGGTCCCCTGTCGAAGAGGGTGGCAAGCTGATCGGGCTTGAGAAAGACGGGGCCAACATCAGCCTTGAGCCGGGCGGCCAGTTGGAACTCTCGGGCGCCCCTGTCGAGACCATTCACGAGACCTGCGACGAGGTGAACACCCACCTGCGCGAGGTGAAAGACGTGGCCGATGAGATCGGCGTCGGTTTCATCGGTCTGGGGGCCGCGCCCGAGTGGTCGCATGAGCAGATGGATCTGATGCCCAAGGGCCGTTACAAGCTGATGGACGGCTATATGCAAAAGGTCGGCACCATGGGCACCACCATGATGCGCCGCACCTGTACCGTTCAGGTCAACCTCGACTTCGCGAGCGAGGCCGACATGGTGCAGAAGATGCGCGTCGCCGTGGCGATGCAGCCCATCGCCAATGCGCTTTTCGCCAATTCGCCCTTCCTCGACGGCAAGCCCAACGGCGTGAAATCCACCCGGGGGCTGGTCTGGCGGCATCTGGATGACGCGCGCACCGGCATGATCCCCTTCGTTTTTGATGAGGGCTTCGGCTTTGAGGCTTGGGTGCAATACGCGCTCAATGTGCCGATGTATTTTGTCTACCGCGACGGCAAGTATATCGACGCGCTCGGCCAATCCTTCCGCGACTTTTTGAAAGGCGAGTTGCCCGCGCTGCCCGGCGAGAAGCCGACGCTGAGCGATTGGGCCGACCACCTGACCACGCTCTTCCCCGAGGCGCGGGTCAAGAAGTTCATCGAAATGCGCGGCGCTGATGGCGGCCCGTGGCGGCGGCTCTGCGCGTTGCCGGCCTTCTGGGTCGGGTTGATGTATGACCAAAGCGCGCTGGATGGCGCGTGGGATTTGGTCAAAGGCTGGGATGCCGAGACCCGGGAAGAATTGCGCATCGCCGCCTCCACCCACGGCCTTCAGGCCGAGGTGGGCGGGCTTAAGATGCATGATCTGGCGCGCGAGGCCGTGGCCCTGTCAGAGGCGGGGCTGAAAGCCCGCGCCCGTCCCGGCGCCGGTGGGCTGGTGCCGGATGAGACTCATTTCCTCAACGCTCTGCGCGACAGCATCGAGACGGGCCGCGTGCCCGCCGACGATCTGTTGGCGGATTATCATGGGCCATGGAACGGCGATCTGAGCCGTATCTACGCCGAATATTCCTACTGAACGGGAAAGAGGCTGAGGCCGCCCTCGGGCGGTGTCAGCCTTTTTGGCCGATGCGCGATTCCGTGCCTGCGCGGATCCGGCGGATATTGTCGCGGTGCCGCCAAAAGATCAGCAATGTCAGGGCGATGCCCAAAAGCAGCATCTCCCCGTAGCCAAGGAAGACCAGCAAGAAGGTCGAGCTTGCCGCCGCCGCCAGTGCGGAAAGCGACGAGATGCGCGAGAGCGCTGCTGTGGCCAGCCAGACCGCACAGCAGGCCAGCCCGACAGGCCAAGCCAGCGCCAGCATGAGGCCCAGAAAGGTGGCCACACCCTTGCCGCCGCGAAAGCCCAGCCAGACCGGGTAGCAATGGCCGATCATCGCGCCAAGCGCCGCCGCCTGCGCCGCATCCTCGCCCGCGAAGGCGCGGGCCAGCAGCACCGCCACGGCCCCCTTGGCCCCGTCCAGCAACAGCGTCAGCGCCGCCGCCTTCTTGTTGCCGGTGCGCAGCACGTTGGTCGCCCCGATGTTGCCCGATCCGATGCTGCGCAGATTGCCCAGCCCCATCAGCCGCGCCAGCAACATGCCAAAGGCGATAGAGCCGATGACATAGCCTGCCAGCGCCCAGAAAAGGATCAATTCAACGGAAGTCTCGATTGGGGGCATCAATTCGCCTCGTAAACGCAGGAACCTGCTACATAAGTTGCCACGACCTTACCCTGCATCCGCATCCCGTCAAAGGGCGTGTTGCGGGATTTCGACCGCAGCGTCGCGCGGTCCAGCACGAAGGGCGCGTCGGGGTTGAACAGCACCATATCCGCAGGCGCCCCCACGGCGATCAGCCCGCCGGGCAGGCCGAGGCGTTTGGCCGGGTTCAGCGACAGCGCGCGCCAGAGCGTGGGCAGGTCCATCATCTCGGCATGGACCAGACGCATCGCGGCGGGAAGCAGCGTCTCCAGCCCCACTGCGCCGCTGGCGGCCCGCTCGAAGGGCAGGCGTTTGCTCTCTTCGTCCTGCGGGGTGTGCATGGAGCAGATGATGTCGATCAGGCCGCTGGCCACGGCTTCGACCACGGCAAGGCGGTCTTCCTCATCGCGCAGCGGCGGCTTCACCTTGAAGAAGGTGCGGTAGTCGGCCACGTCGAGCGCGTTCAGCGTCAGATGGTGAATGCCCACACCAGCCGTGATGTCCAGCCCGTTGCGCTTGGCGCGTTCCAGCGCGGGCAGGGCGCGGGCGGTGGTGATCTGATCCGCGTGGTAGCGCGCGCCGGTCATCTCAATGAGGGCGATGTCGCGGTCTAGCCCCATCCGCTCGGCCATGGGTGAGACGGCAGGCAAGCCGCGCAATGAGGCGAATTTGCCAGAGGTGACGGTCGCCCCCTTGCTCAGCCCCGGATCCTGTGGGTGGGCGATGACCAGCGCGCCGAGGCTGCGGGCGTAAGTGAGCGCGCGGGAGAAGACCTTGGTATCCGTCACCACGCGGTCGCAATCGGTGAAGGCAGCGGCACCTGCGTCCATCAGGAAGCCAATCTCGGTCATTTCGCGCCCTTCGCGGCCTTTGGTGAGCGCGGCCATCGGGACCACATTCACCGGGGCGGCTTCATTGGCGCGGCGGGTGACAAATTCCAGCGTCTCGGGGCTGTCGATGGCGGGTTCGGTGTCGGGGCGCGTGACCATGGTGGTCACCCCGCCCGCCGCCGCGGCAAGGCCCGCTGAACGGTAGCTTTCCTTGTGCCGCTCGCCCGGTTCGCAAACTTTGACGCCGATGTCGACGATACCGGGGGCGAGGATATGGCCACCGCAATCGACCAGTTCCGCGCCCTCGGGCGTTGTTGCCCCATCGTCCAAAACTTCGGCAATCACCCCGTTGCGGACCAGAACCGCAGCAGGCTCAAGCGTGCCAGCCTGAGGGTCGAGAAGGCGCAGATTGGTGAAGAACTGGGTCATGGGCGGGCCTTTGGTGCGATAGCAGATGCGCCGCTGTCATGCCCCAAATCGCCCCCCAAACCAAGCGGTCTTTTGGGCGCAGGCGCGGCGCGCGCGCCGCTAGCCGCCAATCCAAATCATCAGCCCGACCACGCCAAAGGCCACTAGAAGGGCGACCATGGCGATACGGCCAGACATTTTCGGATCGTGTTCAGGTTCTTGCATGGGCCAGATGTAGCCCGCTGGCCCCGAGGGTGCCAGTGGTTTTCGCGCTTAGGCCAGCAGCCACCAGATGATCAGCAGGATCAGTACGGCCACGGCGACGATCACCATGGTCTTGCCGCCGCCCCCCTTGGCGGGCTCGGACGGGGCGACGCGGGGGATGCCGGTGTAGGGCTGCGCGGCTTCGGCCTCCATCGCCTGCACGGGCGTATCGGGGCCGCCTTCGGTATAGGTGCCGATATGGGTCAGCGCCGGGATCGGGGCCAGTTGCAGCGATTGCCCGGCGAAGGCGCGGGAGTAGACGATCATCACCCAACCATCGAGCGCGGCAAGCTTGCTGCGGTCCGTCTCGATCTGCTCGGGGTTTACGCCATTGCCGTCGCGCAGATAGCCCGCAAGCCCCAGTTGATCGAGGTCGGCCACCCGGAAGACCTCTGTATAGGCCGCGTCGATCCGATCGACCCCGAGGGCCGCGGCCTGTGCTGTTTCATCATCGCGCATCGCCCGCGCCTCGGCATCCGAGAGCGAGAGGGCATAGACGCGGACCTTGCCGGCTTCTTGCGGGGCGACTTCTGTATGGGGCATGACGGCTTCCTTTGACTGTTCTCAGGAAAACGCCGCTTGGCCCGTCGGGGTTCCGGTCAGGCCGCGCCGGGTTGGGCGGCGATGTGGTTGCGCGCCAGCAGGTCCATTGCGGCCATGCGCACGGCGACGCCCATCTCGACCTGATCCTGAATGACGGAACGGTTGATGTCGTCGGCCAAAGTGCCGTCAATTTCCACCCCGCGGTTCATCGGGCCGGGGTGCATGACGATGGCGTCGGGGCTGGCATGGGCAAGCTTTTCGGCATCCAGCCCATAGCGGTGGTAATACTCGCGCTCCGACGGGATAAAGCCGCCGTCCATCCGCTCTTTCTGAAGCCGCAGCATCATCACCACATCGACGCCTTCGAGCCCCTTTTTCATGTCGTCGAAAACCTCGACGCCGAATTGGTCGATCTGGCTGGGCATCAGGGTCGGCGGGCCGACAAGGCGGATGCGGTTCTCCATCTTGCCGAGCAGCAGGATGTTCGACCGGGCCACGCGGCTGTGCGCGATGTCGCCGCAGATCGCGATGCTGAGGCGATGCAGCCGCCCCTTGGCGCGGCGGATCGTCAGCGCGTCCAAGAGCGCCTGCGTGGGGTGCTCGTGCCGCCCGTCGCCCGCGTTGAGCACGGCGCAGTTTACCTTCTGCGCCAGCAGGTCCACCGCGCCCGACTGCGGATGGCGCACCACCAACAGATCGGGGTGCATCGCGTTCAGCGTCATCGCCGTGTCGATCAGCGTCTCACCCTTTTTGATCGAGCTGGCCTGCATCGCCATATTCATCACATCCGCGCCAAGGCGCTTGCCCGCGATCTCGAAACTCGCCTGCGTGCGGGTGGAGTTCTCGAAAAACATGTTGATCTGCGTCAGACCGCGCAGCGCGTCGGAATGTTTGTTCGGCTGGCGGTTCCGGTCGGCATAGGTGTCGGCCAAATCCAGAAGGGTGGTAATGTCGGACTGCGAGAGCTGCTCGATGCCAAGCAGGTGGCGATGGGCGAATGACATGGTGGCGATCCCTTCTGCTGTTGCCGCCTTATAGGCGCGGGCGGCTTGGCAGGTAAAGCGCAGCGATAGGGCATTTCGCCCCTCGCCGACAGGGCGTAAGCTGCGGCTATGGAATCATTCGATTATCATCAGGCGGCAGAGATGCTGGCGTGGCAGGTCGAGCTTGGCGCGACCGAGGCGATCTGCGACGCGCCGGTCAACCGCTATGAGGTGCCCGCAAGCCCGCCCAAGGCCAGCGCCAAGCTGGCCAAAGGGCCGCAGCCCCTGCAAGCCTCGGAGCAACCCGACCCGGTGGCGCTGGCCCGCCGCGCCGCGCAGGGCGCGCAGACATTGGAAGAGCTGCGCGCCGCGATCCAAGGGTTCGAGCATTGCGAGCTGCACAAAGGCGCGCGCAATCTGGTTTTCGCCGATGGGGTGCCCGGCGCGCCATTGATGATCTTGGGCGAATCCCCCGACCGGGACGAAGACCGCGCGGGCAAACCTTTCGTGGGGCGTGCGGGTCAGATGCTCGACCGGATGCTGGCGGCGATCGACATGGGGCGCGACCGCAATGTCTATCTGTCGAACATCCTGCCGTGGCGCACGCCGCAGGGGCGCGACCCGAAGCCAGATGAGATCGCGATGATGCGCCCCTTTGTGCAGCGTCATATCGAGTTGGCCAAGCCCAAGGTGCTGGTGCTCTTTGGCAATTGGTCCTGCCAGTCGCTGCTGGAAAAACGCAGCATCATGCGGTTGCGGGGCAATTGGACCAAAGCCGCCGATCTTTCCTGCATGCCGATGGTCCATCCCGGCTACCTTCTGCGCAACCCCGAGGCCAAGCGCGAGGCTTGGGCCGATCTGCTCAGCGTTCAGGCGAAGCTGCGCGATGGTTGATGCGCTGACCCTTCTGGCTTTCGTGCCTGCCGCCTTGGCGCTGAACCTGACACCGGGGGCGGATATGATGTTTTGCCTTGGGCAGGGGCTGCGTTCGGGCCCGCGTGCCGCGCTGGCGGCGAGTGCCGGGATCTCCGCGGGCGCTTTGGTGCATGTGACGCTGGCGGGGCTTGGCCTTGGTGCGCTGGTGGCGGCGCTGCCTTGGGCGCTTGATCTGATCCGCTGGCTCGGCGTGGCCTATCTGCTGTGGCTTGCGGTGCAAACACTGCGGCAAGCCGGAAAACTGCGCGACACGACGCCCGGCCTGGGCGGCTGGCGTGCTTTTAACACCGGGTTTATCGTCAATCTGACGAACCCAAAGGTGATCCTTTTCGTGCTGGCCTTTCTGCCGCAATTCGTGGTGCCCGAGGCCGGGCCGGTCTTGGCGCAGTTCTTGACCTTTGGCGCGGTGCTGGCCTTGGGCGGTTTCGTCATCAACGGCGCGGTCGGGGTCTTTGCCGCCGGGATCGGACGGCGTTTGGCGGGCGGTGGGCGGCTGCTGGGCTGGATCAGCAGCGGTATTTTCGTGGCTTTGGCCGCGCGTTTGGCAATGATGGAGCGGACATGAGCAGGATCGACGACAGCCGGGCGTTCATCCCCGTAAGAATTGCCGTGCTGACCGTTTCGGACAGCCGCAGCTTGGCCGAGGACCGCTCGGGCGACGTGTTGGTCGCGCGGATCGAAGCGGCGGGCCATGTGCTGGCCGCGCGCGAGATCGTGACCGACGACCGCCCCGCCATCGCGGCGCTTCTGCGCGACTGGTGCGCGGACCCTGAGATCGACGTGGTGATCAGCACGGGTGGCACCGGCCTCACCGGGCGCGACGTGACGGTCGAGGCGCACCGCGATGTCTATGAGAAAGAGATCGACGCCTTTGGCACGGTCTTCACCATGATCTCGATGGAGAAGATCGGCACCAGCGCGGTGCAGAGCCGCGCGACGGGCGGCGTGGCGCAGGGAACGTATTTGTTCGCGCTGCCGGGCAGCCCGGGCGCCTGCAAGGACGCGTGGGATGGCATCCTGCTCAAACAGTTGGACTACCGCCACATGCCCTGCAACTTCGTTGAGATCATGCCGCGGCTGGATGAGCATCAGCGCCGCAAGTAGTGCGCGGGTTTAGCCAGAGCTGCAGCCCGTTACCTCCACCGCGTGGTTCTTGCCGATCACCGTGATCCGAATGGCGGAGCGGTCGAGCGCCAGCGCCGTGCCGCTCTCGGCGATCATCTCTCCGCTGGCGACAAGCGTATTGCCCGACCGCTGGCTGTCCATCTCGCTCATCCACATGTTGGGGTTGCCGGGCTCGATCACCACGGTCTCCTTACCCCCGGCTGAGGGCAGGGCCAGCCGAGTTTCGATCTCCAACCCCCGCGCGGTGGGGCGCAGGCTGCATTGGGCGCTTTTCAATCCAGCCTCGGCCCCTGAATAGGGCCGCGCTGCAAAGGCGGCAGCGATGGCCGGAGTGGGTTTGCTGTCTCGGGTGTCGAGCAGGGCGCGCAGGCGGATGGTTTGCGGCAGGCAGATGTCACTGCACACGCCAAGGTCGATGCTGGCGTCCAAGCTTATCGGGGCACCGGGGCGGCGGGGGGTGATGGTCAGCGGCAGGATCACTTCGCGCGCATAACCGATGGAGTTCACCCCGCCTTGGTCAAAGACCTTGGGCGCGGGCCATGTGATCTGCACATCGCGCAGGTTGTCAGAGCCGGACCAATCGAACTCCGGCGGAATTCCAGCGTCACCGGGGCTGCGCCAATAGGTCTTCCACCCCGGTGCCATGCGCAGCCGGATCGCCGCCACCCGCCGCCCGTCAGACTGTTGCCAACCAGTGAGCAGATCACCCTGCAACGGCGTGCCGACACCGTCCTGTGCGGCGGCGGGCAGGGCAAGGGCAAGGCAGGACACAAAAGCGGAGAAGAGGCGCGATATATTCATGGGGTCTTGATGCGGTATCCATCCGCGCCTGCCAAGTCACATTTGCATCATCCATGTTTCGCCGATGGGGCGGGCGGCGGGCGGCATCTCTTGTTTTGTGGGGCGCAAGCGGCCATGTTCAAAGAAAGGTTACCTTTAGGAGGTGGGCGTTGACGGGTCAGACAATGGAACTGACGGGCAAGCTGCTGGTCGCGATGCCGGGCATGGGCGATCCACGTTTCGCCCATTCCGTGATCTATCTTTCCGCGCATTCCGAACAGGGCGCGATGGGGCTGATGGTCAACAAACCCGCCCCGGAACTGCGCCTGTCGGATGTGCTGGATCAATTGGTCGATGACACGCCGCCGCAGGCGAAATCTCTGGCGGTGCATTTCGGCGGCCCGGTCGAGACGGGGCGCGGCTTTGTGCTGCATTCCGATGAATACCGTTCTGCCCTTGAAACGCTGCGGGTCGGCGATGGCATTGCGCTGACCGCCACGCGCGACATCCTAGAAGACATCGCAACCGGCAAGGGGCCGGAGCGCGCGCAGTTGATGCTGGGTTATGCGGGCTGGGGGCCGGGGCAGTTGGAGGGCGAGATTGCGCAGAACGGCTGGCTGACCTGCGAAGCCTCGCCGGAGGTGATTTTTGACCTGCCGGATGCAGAGAAATGGGCGGCAGCGCTCAAAACGCTGGGCATCGACCCCTTGGGGCTGTCGGCCTCAGCCGGCCACGCCTAGCGCGGCGCGGCGGCGCGGGCCAAACGGTCGTTGATCGCGCGGCCCAAGCCGTGATCGGGGATCGGCGCTACGGCGATGCTCTGTCCGGTGGCGTCCAACTGGTGCAGATGGTCAAAAAGCTTCGCCGCAGCCTCGGTCAGGTCGCCGGAGGGCGAGAGGTTGAGGTCGCAAACCATCGTTCCAAAGCCAAGCAGCACTTCGCCCGGCCCAGCCGTTTCCGCGTTCAACCGCACCGCCGCGCCAGGGGCGTAGTGAGAAGCCAACTGCCCCGGCGCGATGATCTCTGCCCCATCCACGATCTCCAGCGGTTGCCCGAGTGCCGCTTCAATCGCCTCACTCGGCAGACCGCCTGCGCGAAGCAGGGCAGGGCGGGGGCCGGTCAGACCGAGGATCGTGCTTTCCAAACCCACGCTGCAAGCGCCGTCATCCAGTACCGCCGCGATCTTCCCGTCGAGGCCCGCCAGCACATGCGCAGCCGTGGTCGCGCTGATCTTGCCCGAGGGGTTGGCCGAGGGCGCGGCCACGGGACCGTTGAGTGCCTGCAAGACCTGCCGCATGGCGGGGTGGGCTGGCACGCGCACTGCAAGACTGGGCAGCCCTGCCGTGACAAGAGATGAAAGCCCGCTGTCGGATTTGAGCGGTAAGACCAATGTCAGCGCGCCGGGCCAAAAGGCCTGCGCCAGTCGATCGGCCTCGTCCGTCCACTCAACGTATCGTTTGGCCGTCTCGATATCCGGCAAATGCACGATCAGCGGATTGAAGCTGGGTCGCCCCTTGGCGGCATAGATCCCCGCCACGGCTTCGCCATTGCGTGCATCCGCGCCAAGGCCGTAGACCGTCTCGGTTGGCAGGGCGACCAGCGCGCCCTCTTGCAACAGGCGGGCGGCGCGGGCGATGCCTTGGGGCGTGGGGGGCAGCGTCTCGGTCATAGCAGGGCTAATCCTGTCTAATCCTGCAGCATCCCGTGACGCCGCGTTTGGGTTGCGGGGGGCGGCCGGGCATTTCATGCTGGCGGCAACATAAACGAGCCTTTATCAGGGCCATGTCAGGCTTGCCAGATCAAGCGCGCCTTTCAGGAGGATATGATATGCCGTACCGCGCCGCCGTGGATGACTACCGTTTTCTGATCGAGGACGTACTGGATTTCGCAACGCTTCGCAGCACCGACCGTTTCTCTGAAGCCAGTGAAGACGTCACCGGGGCGATCCTGTCCGAAGCCGGGCGGCTGTGCGATGACGTGCTGGCGCCGCTGCAACGGGGCGGGGATTTGCACCCCGCAAAGCTGGAAAACGGCGTCGTGCGCACCTCTCCGGGGTTTGCCGAGGGTTTCGCCGCGATTGCCGAGGGCGGCTGGATCGGCATGTCGGCGGACCCGGAGTTTGGCGGCATGGGGCTGCCGATGACCCTGACCAGCGCGGTCAACGAGATGATGAGCGGCGCTTGCCTGTCGCTGCAACTCGCCCCCCTGATGAGCCAAGGCCAGATCGAGGCGCTGGAGCATCACGCGAGCGATGCGATCAAGGAATTGTACCTGCCCAAGCTGATCTCGGGCGAATGGACCGGCACGATGAACCTGACGGAGCCGCAGGCGGGTTCGGACGTGGGCGCGCTGAGCAGCCGGGCCGAAGACAATGGCGACGGGACTTATGCGGTCTCTGGTCAGAAGATCTACATCTCTTGGGGCGACAATGATTTCGCAGGCAATGTCTGCCATCTGGTTCTTGCGCGCCTGCCGGGGGCGCCGGCGGGGACCAAGGGGATCAGCCTCTTCCTCGTGCCGAAGTTCATCCCCGATGAGGCTGGCGCGCCGGGCCAGCGCAATGGCGTGAACGTCGTCAGCCTTGAGCATAAGATGGGCCTGCACGGCTCGCCCACCGCGGTGATGCAATATGACAAGGCCACCGGCTGGCTAGTAGGCCGCGAGGGCGGCGGCATGGCGGCGATGTTCACCATGATGAACAACGCGCGCCTTGGTGTCGGCGAACAGGGCATCGGCGCGGCCGAAGGGGCCTATCAACTGGCGCTGGACTACGCGCTGGAGCGCAAGCAGGGCCGTTCCCCCGTCGAAGGCGGCACCGGCACCATCGTGGATCACGCCGATGTGCGCCGGATGCTTTTGAGCATGAAGGCCGATATCTTTGCCTCCCGCGCGATTGCGCTGAGCTGTGCCTATGCCAGTGACATGGCGCGCGCCGGGCAGGGGGATGAATGGGCCGCCCGGGCCGCGTTCCTCACCCCGATCACCAAGGCATTCGGCACCGACGTAGGCATGAGCGTTGCCGAAATGGGCGTGCAGGTGCACGGCGGCATGGGCTTTATCGAGGAAACCGGCGCGGCGCAGTTCAGCCGCGATGTGCGTGTCACGGCGATCTATGAGGGCACCAACGGCATTCAGGCGATGGACCTTGTGGGCCGCAAGATGATGGACGGCGGCGAGGCGGCGAACCGGCTGTTGGATGAGATCGAAGCCGATGCCGAAACCGCACGCGACCCGTTCCCGCGCATGGCCGATGCCGTCTGGCAGGCCAGCGAAACCCTGCGCGAGGCGACCGAGTGGGTCACCGCGCAAAAGGACATGAATGAGCGTTTCGCCGGGGCTGTGCCCTACCTGCGCGCCTTCGCCCGTGTGCTGGGCGGGCACTTGCATCTGCAAGCCGCGATGGCTGAGAAAGCCGCAGGCGGCAGCGGCGCGCGTGAGAAGCTGGCGCGGTTTTATATCCAGCGGCTCTTGCCAGAGCATCAGGGGCTGCTGGCCCATGCGCAGGCGGGGGCCGAAGACCTCTATGCGCTTGATGTCGAAGACTTGAGACGCTGATGTCAGAACAAGCAACCCTCTCCGCCACCACGCCGAAACCGCCAAAGGGGCTGCGCTATCCATGGGACGTGCCCCCCGCCGAGGGGGAGGCGACCGAAGTGGCGCCGGGGGTGCTTTGGTTCCGCCTGCCGCTGCCGATGAAGCTCGATCACGTCAACGTCTATGCCTTGGACGAGGGCGATAGCTGGACAGTGATCGACACGGGCTTTGCCTCGCGCCGGGCCAAGGATATTTGGCGCGGGTTAATGGCGGGGCCGCTTGGCGGCAAGCCGATCTCGCGCGTGGTCGTCACCCATCACCACCCCGATCACATCGGCCTTGCCGGGTGGTTGCAGACCGAGTTCGGGGCGGAACTGGTCACCACGCGCACCGCGTGGTTGACCGCGCGGATGTTGACGCTGGATGTCCAAGAGGTGCCGGTCGCCGAAGCCCTTGCGTTCTACCGCAAGGCGGGGATGGCCTCGGCGCTCTATGACAAACGCGCCAATGAGCGGCCCTTCAATTTCGCCGATGTGGTGGCCCCGCTGCCGCTGGGGTTCACCCGCATCCGGCAGGGCGATGTGATCCGCATGGGTGGCCGCGATTGGGAAGTGCATATCGGAAATGGCCACGCCCCCGAGCACGCGACCTTTTGGAGCCACGACGACAATCTGGTGATCGCGGGGGATCAGATTCTGCCCTCCATCAGCCCCAACATCGGCGTCTACCCGACCGAGCCGATGGCCGACCCCATCGGCGAATGGCTGGAGGCTTGCGAGCGTTTCGTGCCCTTGGCGCGGGAGGATCATCTAGTGCTTGGCGGGCACAAGCTGCCCTTCACCGGCTTGCCGACGCGGTTGAAGCAGTTGATCGAAAACCATCACAGCGCCCTGCGCAGGCTTCTGGCCTATATCGACACGCCAAAATCGGCCTCGGAATGTTTCGCGCCGCTGTTCAAACGCAATATCGGTGAGGCGGAATATGGCCTCGCGCTGGTTGAAGCCGTCGCCCATCTGAGCCACCTTTACCAAGCCGGAGAGGCCAAGCGCAGCTTGCGCGCGGCGGATGGCGCATGGGTGTATCAGCGCAAGGGGTGAGCGATGGGCGATGAGGTGAAAACGGCAGCCGAGGCCTATGAGGCTGCGGCATTACCGCGCATGCATGAGGTGCATACGGGCGCGGACCAGCCCAAGTCGGGCGATCAACCCCTGCCGAAATCGGTGACCGACAAGCCGGTGAAACAGAAATCTCCCGCCCAATGGGCCTATGAGCGGGTCGTGCTCTACCTCAAGAATTTCGAGGAAAAGCTCGACAACGATCATGAGGCGGCGATCGGCTTTGCCGGGGGCGACGCCGGGGTGCTGCGGATTGAAGGCATGGGGTATTTCGACCCCGATATCATCACCTTTTACGGCGTCGATCCGGCAGGGGCGCGGGCGCAATTGGTGCAGCATGTGGGGCAGTTGAACGTGATGCTACGGGCCTTGCCGAAGAAGGTGCCGGATGCCGCGCCACAACGGATCGGCTTTCGTCTGGTCGCCGATCTGGAAGACGGCGAAAGCTGAGAGACTCTATAGCGTGCGGGGAAGTGTAGGATTCCCCTATAGCGCGTAATGCGGCGCAAAGCTAGTATGGTTTTCTGCGCATCAATCCCCCGTGACAGGGTGATGCGAATAGGTTAATCAGCGCCAACAAATTGTCTTAGGGAGACGAAAATGGCTGAACATGAACACGGCAGCATGAATTACGAAGAGCAGCAAAAGACCTTTGACGGGTTCATGTCCTTCGTGACACGCGGCACCGTCGTCATCCTCGTGATTCTTGTTCTGCTGGCGATCTTTGCCGGTTGATCACGTCCTATCCCTAGGCGCGAGGGTAACGGTTTGAGAACTTTCTTAGCGTCGATTGCACTTGTTGGCGTTCTGGCTGGCTGTTCGGTGGATCAAAGCCCCGATAGCCCGCCCGACGTTGTGGCGCGTGCAGCCTACCGCTCGCCCGAGCCGCCCTCCCTCACATTGATGACCATGGTGAACAACCGCACCGGCAGCGGCGGCCATAGCGCGCTGATGGTGAACGGCTCGCAACGGGTGATCTTTGACCCCGCGGGATCCTTTCGGGATGCGCGGATGGCCGAGCGGGGCGATGTGCTCTACGGGGTGACGCCCGCGTGGTTGCAGGCCTATAAATCGGCCCATGCGCGCAGCACCTTTCATGTGGTCAGTCAGGAAATCCCCGTCAGCCCCGAGGTGGCCGAACGCGCGCTCGAACTGGTGACCGCCAATGGCGCGGTGCCTGGTGCCTTTTGCGCCAATGCCACCAGCGGCATTCTCAGCCAGTTGCCGGGGTTTCAAAGCGTCGGGTCGACCTACTATCCCGTCAAGCTGCAAGAGCGGTTCGAGGCCCTGCCGGGTGTCACCACGACGAAATATTACGAAGACGATGAGGGCGATGTGATCGACGCCCTGCGCGCGGCGCAACTGGCCCAACAGTAGCGCCCGCGCTTACCCCACCAGATAGAGCATCCCATAAAGCGCCGCGGCCCCTGACAGGATCGCGGCGAGGACGTTCTTGGTCACCAGCCCCACACCCAATGTCACCGCCGCCGCGGTAACGCGCGGCAGGTCGAACTGCCCCCCGGTGGCCGAGGGCCAGATCACCTGCGGGGCCACCAGCGCGGGCAGAATCGCCACGGCAGTATAGCGCAGATGCCGCAAGAGCCATGCGGGCATCTGTTTGTTGCCGACCAATCCGGTAAAGACAAAGCGCAGGAAAAAGCTGCCCAGCCCGAGGCCGATGATCACGACCCACAGTGCGGTTCTATCGATCATCGTGCCATGCTCCCCGGCTTGCGCCGTTCCATCCATGCCTCGACCTGCGCGCCGGTGATCATGCCCGCGAGCCCTGCGATGATCAGCCCAAGCGCATAGGGCACCTCAACGGCGAAAAGGCTCACGACCACCGCCACGACCGCCGCCGCCACATGGGCCAGCGTGCGGAACATTGGCGCGATCATGGCCAGAAAGGTGATCGGAATGGCGAAGTCCAGCGCCCAGCTTTCGGGCACGCTGGAGCCGACCATCGCGCCGATCAGCGTGAAGATATACCAAAGCGGCACCACCGGCGTCACGGTCCCAAAGAAATAGGCCATCCGCTGCGGGACCGTCATCTCAGGGTCGCGCTCATATTGCGTCATCGCGGCGACATAGGATTGGTCGACCGTCATATAGGCCGCCAGCGCCCGTTGCCACAGCGGCGCGCCGCCGATCCACGGGGTGAGAGAGGCCGAATACATCGCCATGCGCAGGTTCACCGCCAGTGCAGAGGCCAGCACGATGGCCGTGGGCACGTCTTCTCGCAGCAGTTGCAGCGCCGTGAACTGCGCGGCCCCGGCGATCACCACGATCGAAAAGGTCAGCGTTTCGAACACGTTCAACCCAGCCTCGGTCGCCAATAGGCCAAAGAGCGAGGCGAAGGGGATGATCACCAGCACGAAGGGCAGCGCGTCGACGATCCCTTTGCGATAGGCGGATTTGGTTGTGGTGATGGCCATGGCGAACTCTTAAATATAATGTCAAAGGCTTAGACCTAACCGCAGGGGGATACAATTGGCCCGAGACAATGAACTTAGCAATTATCTGATCGCCCCGGATCCGACTGCTGTTCGGCTGACCCGCAGCGTCTCTGGCGTGGATCACACCGGGGCCGAAGTGGCGATCAATGTGGTCGAAGAGCGCCCCCTGACGATATTCCTCAACCGGCAAGAGATCGTGACCGCCATGACCATTGGCGATTACCCGGCCTATTTGGCGCTTGGGTTTCTGCGCAACCAAGGGATGCTGCGCCCGGACGAAGAGATCACCGGCGTCGATTATGACGAAGAGCTTGAGACTGTCGTCGTCCGCACCAAACGGGCCACCGATTACGAGGACAAGATGCAGCGCAAGACCCGCACCAGCGGCTGCGCCGTGGGCACGGTCTTTGGTGATATGATGGAGGGGCTGGCGGAGGTGAGCTTGCCCGACACGCCGGTGCGCACCTCGGACCTCTATGCGCTGGCGGCCAAGATCAACCGCACGCCGAGCCTCTATCTGGAGGCCGGGGCGATCCACGGCACAGTGCTCTGCCAAGGCGACCGGCCATTGGTCTATATGGAGGATGTGGGCCGTCACAACGCGGTCGACAAGATCGCGGGTTGGATGCTTTCCGAAGGGGTCGGGGCCGACGACAAGGTGCTCTATACCACCGGGCGGTTGACCTCTGAAATGGTGATCAAGACAGCGATGATGGGCATTCCGGTGCTGGCGTCCCGCTCGGGCTTCACCGCTTGGGGGGTGGAGATTGCGCAGCAGGTGAACCTCACATTGATCGGGCGGATGCGCGGGCAGCGGTTCACCTGTTTGGCAGGGGAAAACCGGTTGATCCGCGACGCAGACCCCGCCAGCGTGGCTGAAGAACCGCGCAAAAGTGGCCGCAAGGGCGCGAAGGAATAATAAGATGAAACAACCACTTGGCGTCATTTTGGCGGGCGGGCAGGCGACCCGCATGGGCGGTGGCGACAAGGGGCTGCTGCCGCTGGGGCAGGGCACCTTGTTGTCCTCGGTGATCGACCGGCTGGAGCCACAGGTCGCGGGACTGGCACTCAATGCCAATGGCGATGCGGCGCGTTTTTCTGATCTGGGTCTGCCGGTGCTGGCCGACAGTATCGAAGGGTTTGCCGGTCCGCTCGCGGGCGTGCTCGCCGGGTTGGATTGGGCGGCGGAGCAGGGGGCGGAGGCGATTGTCACCGCGGCTGCCGACACGCCTTTCTTCCCCTGCGATTTGGTGCCGCGTCTGTTGCTCGCCGCTGATGGCATGACCCACCCGCTCGCCTTGGCGGCGACCCCTGACGCCAAACGCGGCAGCGCACGGCATCCGACTTTTGGCCTATGGCCGGTGGCACTGCGAGATGACTTGCGTGCCGCTTTGGCCGGCGGGCTGCGCAAGGTGGTGCTGTGGACTGAAAAACATGATGGGCGCGAGGCGCTTTTCCCCGACGAGGCCGCTTTCTTCAACGTGAACACGCCCGAGGATTTGGCGAAAGCAGAGGCGATGGCATGAGGGTTTACGGCGTCGTCGGTTGGAAGAATGCAGGCAAGACCGGATTGATGGAACGGTTGGTGGCCGAGATCACCGGGCGCGGCTTCACCGTCTCGACCGTCAAACATGCGCATCACACTTTCGACGTGGACCACCCCGGCAAGGACAGCCACCGCCACCGCGTCGCGGGCGCGCGTGAGGTGCTGCTGGCCTCCGGCGCGCGCTTTGCCTTGATGCATGAGTTGCGCGGGGCCGAAGAGCCGCCGCTCGACGCGCATCTGGCGCGGCTTTCGCCCGTCGATCTGGTGCTGATCGAAGGCTACAAACGCGATGGCCATCCCAAGGTCGAAGCGCATCGGGCCGAGACCGGAAACGCGCTGATCGCGCCGGATGACCCGACGGTGCGGGCGGTGGCCAGCGACGTGGCGCTTGAGATGGACAGGCCTGTTTTCGATCTGAACGACACCCGTGCGATTGCCGATTTTATCCTGCGCGAAGTGGGGCTGATCGCCGCCCCAACGGCACCTGCCACCACCGCACCGCCGCCCCTGCGCAACGACTGCTTTGCCCTCCCACCCGGCGTGCATTGGACCCCGGTGAATGAGGCGCTGGCGCTGTTGAAAGAGCGCCTCCACCCGGTGACGGGGGCCGAAACCTTTCCCGCCGCCGATGCCGGGGGGCGTATCCTGGCCGAAGATGTCACAGCCATCCGCGCGAACCCGCCGCTGCCGAACACGGCGGTCGATGGCTACGGTTTTGCCGGTGGGCGCGGCGAAGGGTTGCATGAGCTTCCGCTGGTGCCGGGCCGTGCAGCGGCAGGGGATCGCCCCGGCGCAGTGCCTGCGGGCCAAGCGATCCGCGTGCTGACCGGCGCAGCGCTGCCTGAGGGCGTGGATACCGTGATCCTGCAAGAAGACGTGACCGCCGAGGGCGGCATGTTGCGGTTTCACGGGCCGGTGAAACAGGGCGCGAACACCCGCAAAGCCGGAGAGGACGTACAAGCCGGCGATGTGATCCTCGCCGCAGGCACGCGCATTGGTCCGGCGGAACTGGCATTGATGGCGGCAGCAGGTGTGGCAGAGGTGCGCCTACGCAAGCGATTGAAGGTCGGCGTGATCTCCACCGGCGACGAATTGGTCGAGATGGGGGAGGCAGCACGCGACGGGCAGATTTACGACGCAAACCGCCCCATGTTGTTGCAACTCGCGGCGGACTTTGGGCACGAGGCCGTCGATCTGGGCCGCGTGGCCGACGACCGCGCGACACTGCGCGCTAGGCTCGACGCGGCGGCGGGGCAGGTGGATGTGATCCTGACCAGCGGCGGCGCTTCGGCGGGGGACGAAGACCACGTCTCGGCCCTGTTGACCGAGGCGGGAGCGATGCAGCTTTGGCGGATCGCGGTGAAGCCGGGGCGGCCTTTGGCACTTGGGCTGTGGCAAGGTGTGCCGGTGTTCGGGCTGCCGGGCAATCCGGTGGCGGCGATGGTTTGTTCGTTGATTTTCGCGCGGCCCGCCATGGCGCTGCTTGCCGGGGGCGGCTGGCGGGAACCGCAGGGCTTTGATGTGCCTGCCGCCTTTGAGAAACGCAAAAAGGCCGGGCGGCGGGAATATCTGCGCGCCCGGATGCGCGATGGCCGGGCCGAGGTTTTTGCCTCCGAAGGATCGGGCCGTATCAGCGGGCTAAGCTGGGCCGAAGGGCTGGTCGAATTGGACGAGACCGCGCGCGACATTGCGCCCGGCGATCTCGTCCGTTTCATTCCTTACGGCAGTTTTACCAGCTAAGGCCGAGCGTCAGTCGAAGGTGCCCGCACAGCGGCCCAGCAGCATAAAGGCGCGGGCAGTGCGGGTGTCAGCCAGCGATGAGATTTCCTCATCCGTTGCCTGTTTCTCGAACTCGGCAAAGGTCCGGTCAAATCGGCGCAGGAAGTGATGCGCGGCATCGCGAAAGATCGGGTCTTGCCGCATACGCGCATTGGCCAGGGCCAGTGAAGAGCGGTCGCGGATGCCACCCAAAGGCGCAATTGTACGGCCCCGCGCGCCGCTGGCGAACTGACGCCAGATCTCGGGGCGGGCGCGATCGGGGCGCAGATCGTCCATATAGATGCCGTCTTGGCTGAGCAGGGTCAGCACGTCCTGCGCGGCCTGTACAAGCTGCGCGGCGGAACGGTCTTTCAACGCACGGCGCAGGGCGTCGAAACCGGCCTGATCCTCCGCCGTTTCGGGGAAGTTCAGAGCGCGGGTGAAATCCTCGGCAGAAAGCGGCTGCGCGCTGTCGCTCGCCTGCGTGCCAAGGGCCAGCGTCGGCTGGTCTTCGGCGGCGGGCGGTGTGGGCGCGGGGGCCGGATCGACGGGGCGCGACGGCGCATCGCGGCCCTGAAGCCCGGCCATCGCAATCTCGGTCTTGCGGAGGCTGGCGGCGAGTTCATCAAGCTTGCGTGCAATGCTGCCCTCGCCCGCCGGTTTGTTGCCCTGCTGTTGCGAGATATAGGAGTGCCGGATTGCGTCAATCGCGGCTTGCAGACGTTGGCTTTCCTCACGCATGACCCGCCCGGCGCGGGCGGCGGTGGCCCCAACCCAGATCATCGCGACGGGCATGATCACCACCAGCAGGATCAACAGCCCGCGCAGCCCGCTGTCGGGCGTGCCCTCGGGCACCTCGGCGGCGATGAAGGTGAAATAGATCGCCGTGCCAAGCAGCCAGAGCGCCGAAAGGGCGCCTGCGATGATCTCGATCTCGGTGATGCTATTGGCCTTGGGCCGGTCGTAGATGCCCATCGGCGTGGGCCGTGCCGCGCCGGTCCCGCCGCGCGGGGCGCGGGGGGCTTGCTCTGGGGATGCGGAAGCGTCGGGCTCTGCCATGTCAGCCTTCCCGTTCAAGCGTAGACGATCTTGAGAACCTCATAGGATTTCTGCCCGCCGGGGGTGCGCACCTCGACGGAATCACCCTCTTCCTTGCCGATCAGCGCGCGCGCGATAGGGGATTTGATGTTCAAAAGACCCTTTTCGATATTGGCCTCATATTCGCCAACGATCTGATAGGTTTTCTCTTCATCCGTATCCTCATCGACCAACGTCACCGTGGCACCGAATTTGATCGAGCCCGACAGTTTCTTGGGGTCGATCACATCGGCGAGCGAAATCACGCCCTCAAGCTCTTTGATGCGGCCTTCGATGAAAGACTGCTTTTCCTTGGCCGAGTGATACTCGGCGTTTTCCGACAGGTCACCATGTTCGCGCGCCTCTGCGATGGCCTTGATGATGGCGGGGCGTTCAACCGTTTTAAGCTGCTTAAGTTCGACTTCGAGCGCGGTGTGACCGTCGCGGGTCATCGGGATTTTTTCCATGGCGGTGTGCCTACATAATGAGGGCCGCACCCGGGTTTTCGCCGGGGGGCGGCCAATTGCGTGTTAACTTGGCAGATACCTGACCCAAACTGCCCGCCAATTGCAAGGGGCTAACGGCGCCGGGATCGGCGGTTGACTGCCGTCAATCCAGTCCCGTTTTCGCCGTGCGGGCCGCAGCGCTTGGGTGGTGAAACCGGGCGCGGCAGCACTATCTCAAGGGGGAAAAACCGGCGATCCGCAGGGTCGCGCGTTATGTTATGTCGTGGAGCCCACGTTTTGCGCAATAAACGCAGGGTCGCGATTGCATTGCGCGCGGCGGTGGTTTAGCCAAATCCAAACCGAATTTGCCGTGAGGGAGCACCAAAATGGCCGAGATTGAACGCGAAGCGATGGAATATGACGTTGTGATCGTCGGCGCCGGGCCTGCTGGCCTGTCGGCTGCGATCCGGCTCAAGCAGTTGGACGCCGATTGCAATGTTGTGGTGCTGGAAAAGGGCTCCGAAGTGGGCGCGCATATCCTCTCGGGCGCGGTGCTTGACCCCTGCGGGCTGGACGCGCTGATCCCCGATTGGAAGGAAAAAGGCGCGCCGCTGAACGTGCCGGTGAAAGAAGACAACTTTTACCTGCTGGGCGAGGCGGGCAAGCTGCGCGTCCCGGAATTTCCCATGCCGCCGCTGATGAAGAACCACGGCAACTACATCGTCTCTCTAGGCAATGTCTGCCGCTGGATGGCCGAACAGGCCGAGGAACTGGGTGTCGAGATTTTCCCCGGCATGGCTTGCTCCGAACTCGTCTTTGGCGAGAACGGCGAAGTCAAAGGCGTTGTCGCCGGTGAGATGGGCAAAAATGCAGATGGCACCCCCGGGCCGAGCTATGAGCCGGGGATGGAGCTGCACGGCAAATATGTCTTCCTCTCCGAAGGCGTGCGCGGCAGCCTCAGCAAACAGGTCATCGCCAAATACGGGCTGGATGAGGGCAAAGAGCCGCAGAAATACGGTCTTGGCATGAAAGAGATCTGGGAGATCGACCCCGCCAAGCACAAAGAAGGCACCGTGACCCACACAATGGGCTGGCCGCTTAACAGCAATGCGGGCGGCGGGTCGTTCATCTATCACCTTGAGAACAATCAGGTTTACGTCGGCTTCGTTGTTCACCTCGGCTACAAGAACCCGCATGTCTTCCCATACATGGAATTCCAGCGGTTCAAGCATCACCCGATGGTGGCCGAACTTCTTAAAGGCGGCAAACGCGTGGCCTATGGCGCGCGGGCGATCACCGAGGGCGGCTATCAGTCGATGCCCAAGATGGTGGCCCCCGGCGTGGCGCTGCTGGGCTGTTCGGTGGGCATGGTCAACGTGCCGCGCATTAAGGGCAACCACAACGCCATGCTCTCGGGCAAGGCGGCGGCTGAGGCCGCCTATGCCGCGATCCAAGCGGGCCGTGGCGGCGATGAGCTGACCGACTATGAAACCGATGTGCGCGAGGGGCCGATTGGGACCGACCTCAAGAAGGTGCGAAACCTCAAGCCGCTCTGGTCGAAATACGGGCTCACAGCCTCGCTGGCGATTGGGGGCTTCGATATGTGGACCAATACGCTCGGCTTCTCGCTCTTGGGCACGCTGAGCCATGGCAAATCGGACGCCGAGGCGACCGAGCCTGCAGATCAGCACAAGAAGATCGACTACCCCAAACCCGATGGCAAACTCAGCTTTGACCGTCTGACCAACGTGGCCTTCTCCTTTACCAATCACGAGGAAAGCCAGCCTGCGCATCTCAAGCTGAAAGACCCGAACACTCCGGTCGAGGTGAACCTGCCGAAATACGCGGGCCCCTCGGCCCGCTACTGCCCGGCGGGGGTTTACGAGTTCGTCGAGGATGACAAAACCGGCGAGACGCGGTTCCAGATCAACTTCCAGAACTGCGTGCATTGCAAGACCTGCGACATTAAGGACCCGAGACAGAACATCGTCTGGACCACTCCGCAGGGCGGCGACGGGCCGAACTACCCGAATATGTGAGCCATCGCCAAAGGCGCAATTAAAGGACCGGCACGCGCAGGCGTGTCGGTCCTTTTCGTCTTTTCGGCGAAATACTGTCGGCCACGGGCGACATCACCGCCCCGCCATTGCGCCCCGGCACGAAGATGATAGCCTGCAAGCAAAGCGATATGAGGCGGTTTGCATGTTTCGGAATGTCCTAGGTTTCACCAGCGTTGCGGCGCTTTGCATCGGCCTGTCGGCGCCGCTGATGGCGCAATCGGTCGCAGGCCCCTATCTGGCGGGGCGTCATGCTGCCGTGAACAGCGACTATCCCGAGGCCGCGCGGTACTACACCGAGGCGCTGGCGCGGGACCCGAAGAACATCGAATTGATGGAAAGCGCGGTGCTGTCCTATCTCTCGCTCGGGCGGGTGGACAAGGCGCTGCCGCTGGCACGCAATATGATCACCCTCGGCACCAAGAGCCAGGTGGCCGAGATGACCCTTGTGGCCGCCTTGGCGAAAGAGGGCGACTACAAGGCTCTGCTTGAACGCGATACCTCGGCCATCGGCCCTTGGGTCGGCGGGCTGGTGCAGGCTTGGGCGCATATGGGGGCGGGCGATGTCACCGCCGCGCTAAAGGCTTTCGACAGCCTGAGCGAAGAGGCCGGGATGCAGGGCTTCGTGATGTATCACAAGGCCCTCGCGCTGGCGAGCGTGGGCGATTTCGAAGGGGCGGAGGCGATCTTTGCCAGTGGTGAGGCAGGGGCCGCAGGCCAGACCCGGCGCGGCGTGATGGCCCATGCCGAGATTCTTGGCCAATTGGGGCGCAGCGAGGATGCGCTGGCCGTGCTATCGGACGGTTTTGGCGCGGATAGCGACCCCGAAATCGCGCGGCTCATCGAAGGTTTGCAGCAGGAAACGCCCGCGCCCTTCAGCCATATGCCCGACGCCCAAGCGGGCATGGCCGAGGTGTTTTTCACCTTCGCCGCCGTACTGCGCAATGAGGCGGCGGGGGACTATTACGTTTTGCTCTATTCGCGCATCGCGCGTTATCTGCGCCCGGACCATGTCGATGCGCTTTTGCTGACGGCAAGCCTTTTAGAGAACCTTGGCGAGCATGATCTGGCGATTGCCGAATATAAATCCCTGCCTGCTGACAGCCCGGCCTATCACGCCGCCGAACTGGGCCGCGCCGATGCGCTGCGCCGCTCGGGCAAGACCGCGCAGGCCATCGAAGTGCTGGAACAACTCGCGCGCAGCCATGGTGATCTGGCCGTGGTGCATTCCACGCTAGGCGACATGCTGCGGGCCGAAGAGGACTATGAGGCGGCTATCGCCTCCTACGACCAAGCGCTCGCGCTGACGCCCGAAACCGCCCGTGCCCGCTGGGTGCTGTTCTACGCCCGCGCCATCGCCAAGGAACGCAGCGGCGATTGGGAAGGCTCCGAATCGGATTTCCGCGCCGCGCTTGAGTTGAACCCAGAACAGCCACAGGTGCTGAACTACCTCGGCTACTCGCTGGTCGAACAGCAGCGCAACTTGGACGAGGCGCTGGACATGATCGAACGCGCCGTCGCGGCCAGCCCCGACAGCGGCTATATCGTCGATTCGCTGGGCTGGGTCTTCTACCGGCTGGACCGCTACGAAGAAGCGGTTGAGCAGATGGAACGCGCGGTCGAGTTGGAGCCGGTCGATCCGGTGGTGAACGATCACCTCGGGGATGTTTATTGGGCCGTGGGCCGCAAGCGCGAGGCCGAATTCCAGTGGCGCCGGGCGCTCTCTTTCGTTGACCTGACGGATGCGGATTCGGAGGCTGACCCCGAGCGGATGCGCCGCAAGCTGGAAGTCGGGCTCGATGCCGTGCTGGCCGAAGAGGGCGCGGCCCCGCTCAAGGTTGCTGCGGACGAATGAGCCTTTCGAAGGATGGGGCGCCCGCCGACCCCGGCGCTGCGGCGTCGCGGATGGCTTGGGCCAAGGTGAACCTGACCCTGCATTGCACCGGCCAGCGGGCCGACGGCTATCACCTGCTGGATTCGCTGGTGGTGCGGGCTGGTGTGGGCGATCGGCTGGATGTGGCTGCCGCGGATGATTTGACCCTGACGGTCAGCGGCCCGCGGGCCGAAGGGGTGCCGACCGATGCGCGCAACCTTGTCCTGCGCGCGGCAGAGATGCTGGACGCAGGCGCGGGCCGTGGCGCCGCACTGCATCTTGAGAAACACCTGCCCGCTGCGGCGGGGATCGGGGGCGGCTCTGCCGATGCGGCGGCGGCCTTGGAGCTGCTTGCGGCGCATTGGGGCGTTCCGCTGACCACAGAGACCGCGCAGCTCGGGGCGGATGTGCCGGTCTGTCTGACCCGCGGCCCGCAGCGGATGCAGGGGGTGGGGGAGACCCTCGCGCCGCTTTCCGCGCTGCCGCCTTGCCATATGGTGCTGGTGAACCCCGGCGTCGATGTGCCGACGCCCGCTGTCTTCTCGGCGCTCAGCGACAAGAACCAGCCGCCGATGCCCGAGGTGATCCCGAGCTTCGCGGGCTTTTCCGACTTCATCGATTTTCTGAGCGCACAGCGCAACGACCTTGCCGCGCCCGCCATCGCGCGGGAGCCGGTCATCGGGGACTGTCTGGAGGCGCTGAGCGATGCGGCGCTGGCGCGGATGTCCGGCTCGGGCGCGACCTGTTTCGGCCTCTACGCCACGGCGGCGCAGGCCGAGGCGGCGGCCCATCGCATCGCCAGCGCGGCGCCGCGATGGTGGGTCGCCGCCGCGCGGATCTTGGCCGCTTAGCTGATCCGGGCGACGACGTAGTCGGCCAGATCGATCAACATGTCTTTCAACTCATGGTCGGGCAGGGGGGCAAGCGCCGCTTTGGCCTTTTCCGCCCAGTCACAGGCATCGCGCTGCGTCGCGGTCAGCGTGTCGTGTTTGTCCAGAAGCATCAGCGCATGGTCGAGGTCGCCCTCTTCCTGTTTGCCCTTCTCGATGGTGCGGGTCCAAAAGGCGCGCTCTTCCTCGTCGGCCTTGGCCACGGCTTTGATCACCGGCAGGGTCAGCTTGCGCTCGCGGAAATCGTCACCGACGTTCTTGCCCGTGGCCCCTGTATCACCCTGATAATCCAGCAGATCGTCGACGATCTGGAAGGCGATGCCAAGGGCGTCACCATAGTCATAGAGCGCCGTGACCTGATCCTCCGGCGCATCCGAGATCACGCCGCCCACCTCAGTCGCGGCTGAGAAGAGCGCCGCCGTCTTGCCGCGCACGACTTGCAGATAGACCTGTTCATCCGTGGCCAGATTCTGCGCGGCGGTCAGTTGCAGCACCTCGCCCTCCGCGATGGTCGCGGCGGCGTTCGACAGGATGCGCATGACGGGCATCGAGCCCGGCTCGGTCATCAACTGAAAGCTGCGGGCAAAGAGGTAGTCCCCCACCAGCACCGACGACTGGTTGTCCCACAAAAGGTTCGCCGTGGGCCGCCCGCGGCGCTGCGCGCTTTCGTCCACTACATCGTCATGCAGCAGGGTCGCGGTGTGGATGAACTCCACCGTCGCCGCGAGATGGACGTGATAGGGGCCGTCATAGCCGCACATCCGCGCCGCAGCCAGCGTCAGCATCGGGCGCAGGCGCTTGCCGCCAGCCTCGACCAGATGGGCGGTGACTTCGGGAATGCGGGGGGCGTGTTTCGACGCCATCCGCTCGCGGATCAGCGCGCTGACCGCCGCCATATCATCGCTTAGATAGGCCGCCATGCGGTCGTGCGGTTTGGCCGTTGCATCACTTTTCATCATCATTTCCCGCGTCCCGCTCGACATGCCGGTGATCCGGCTCTACATCTTTGATATGAAGGAACTTTTGCGCAGCACCGACATGACCATCATCGCCTTTGCCACCGCCCTTCTCAGGGGGGAGGATATAGACTGCTTTGAAATGGACGTAAACATGAGCGTGCTCGAAGGCGGCATCGGGATTTTCCCGCGCCGCTTGATGGTGCACCCCGATGACCATGACGCCGCTTTGCGGGTGATGCGCGACAATGAGATTCCGCTGGGGCTGTGACCCGTTTCGCCGAAGATGACCTGACCTGTGACGCTTTTCTGGGCGGCAAGCTGCACCTCTGGCAGCCGCGCCGGGGGCGTGGCTACCGCGCCGGGGTGGACCCTGTTTTGCTGGCCGCGAGCATTGAGGCCACGGCGGGGCAAAGCGTGCTGGAATTGGGCTGCGGGGTCGGTGCGGCGGTGCTTTGCTTAGGCGCGCGGGTGCCGGGGCTGGCGCTGACGGGGTGTGAGCTGCAACCTGCCTACGCCGAACTCGCGCGGCGCAATGGCGGCGCGGCGCTTGAGGTGGTCGAGGCCGATCTGACCGACATGCCCCTGCATCTGCGCCAGCGACAATTTGACCACGTTCTGGCCAATCCGCCCTATTTTGACCGGGCCGCCTCGGTCCAGTCCCGCGATCCCGGGCGCGAGACGGCCTTGGGCGAGGCGACGCCCCTGCGACAATGGGTCCGCACCGCCGCGCGGCGGCTAAAGCCCAAGGGGCAGGCGCATTTTATCCATCGCGCCGAACGTCTGCCCGAGATTCTGGCGGCGCTGCCGCATGAGATGGGATCGGTCGAGGTGCTGCCGCTCGCCTCGCGCGCGGGAAGGATGCCGGAGTTGATTCTCTTGCGTGCGCGCAAGAACGGGCGCGGTGCTTTTCGGCTCTATCACAGCTTTGTCATGCACCTCGGCGCGCGGCATGAGGGGGACGGCGATAGCTATGTGCCGGAAATCGAAGCGGTCCTGCGCCGGGGGGCGCCGCTGGTCTATCCTACTTCTTAAGCGTTTCTTTACCAACTTCACCCCTATGCTGCGGTGCCGCGTGACTTGTGGGTCGCGCTGTGGTCCACTGAAATTCCACACACCAATCATGGAGGATTGTATGGCTTTGAACGCACATCTGGACACCCTGAAGCGCAAGCATCAGGCGATGAGTGAGGCGGTGGAAACCGCGCAACGCGCCCCCGGTATGGACGATTTGAAAGTGGCTTCCATGAAAAAGGAAAAACTGCGTTTGAAAGAGGAGATTAGCCGCCTGTCGAGCTGACCCTCGCCGCGCAATGCGGCGTTTTTGATCGCTGTCGTTCCGCTTTGGCGGGGCGGCAGGCTGGATGGCTAGTAAGTGCCGCATTCGGCTTTCATTTGTCGCATTAAAAAAGGCCAGTCTTGGGAAAAGACTGGCCCATTAAATTTCCAGAACATCCGCCCGTTAGACGACGAATTGCGCCCCATTGGCCGAGATCGTCGAGCCATTGATGAAACCCGCATCGTCGGAAACGAGAAAGGCCACCGCGCGGGCGATTTCTTCGGGCTCTCCCAAACGTCCGGCGGGGATCTGCGCGATGATGCTTTCACGGACTTTTTCGGGCACGGCCATGACCATATCGGTCGCGATATAGCCGGGGCAGATGGCATTGGCGGTGATGCCCGCGCGTGCGCCCTCTTGGGCCAGTGACTTCACGATGCCCAGATCGCCCGCCTTGGTCGCGGCATAGTTCACCTGCGCGAACTGCCCCTTTTGCCCGTTGATCGAAGAGATCACGACAACGCGGCCGAACTTGCGTTCGCGCATGCCGGGCCAGACCGGGTGGATCGTGTTGAAAACGCCGGTCAGATTGGTGGCGATGACTTCATTCCACTGGTCGGGTGTCATCTTGTGAAAGGGCGCGTCGCGGGTGATGCCCGCATTGGCGACCACCACCTCGATGGGGCCAAGCTCGGCTTCGACCTGTTCGATCCCCGCTTTGGAGGCGTCGTAATCTGCCACGTTCCATTTATAGGTCTTGATGCCGGTCTCTTCGGTGAATTTCGCGGCGGCTTCGTCATTGCCGGCATAGGTGGCGGCGACGGTATAGCCTTTGTCCTTCAGCGTGGTCGAAATGGCCGCGCCAATCCCGCGACTTCCCCCGGTGACCAAAGCGATGCGTGACATGTAATCCCTCCCTCAAGGTAATGTTCTTGCAAATGCATGTTTCGGCGCGCAAGAAAGTTGCGCGCCGATTTAGTCTTAGGGGCGCTCAAGGCACATGGCAACACCCATACCGCCGCCGATACACAGCGTCGCCAAACCTTTCTTGGCGTCGCGGCGCTGCATTTCGAACAGCAGGGTGTTGAGCACCCGCGCGCCCGAGGCGCCAATCGGGTGGCCGATGGCGATGGCGCCGCCGTTGACGTTCACGATTTCCGGATCCCAGCCCATCTCCTTGTTCACGGCGCAGGCCTGTGCGGCGAAGGCTTCGTTGGCTTCCACCAGATCGAGGTCTTCGGGCGACCAACCGGCTTTCTCCAGCGCCTTGCGCGATGCATAGACGGGGCCCACGCCCATGATCGACGGGTCGAGACCGGCGGTGGCATAGGAGGCGATCCGCGCCAGCGGCTGAATGCCGCGCTTTTCGGCCTCATCCGCGCTCATCAGCAGCGCACCTGCCGCACCGTCGTTGATGCCCGAGGCGTTGGCCGCGGTGACGGAGCCGTCTTTAGTAAAGGCCGGGCGCAGCTTCTGCATCGCTTCGATATTGGCGCCGTGGCGGATGTATTCGTCCTGATCCACGACCGTCTCGCCCTTGCGGGTCTTGATGGTGAAGGGAACGATCTCATCGGCGAATTTGCCAGCCTTCTGCGCGGCTTCGGCCTTGTTCTGCGAGGCGACGGCGAATTCGTCTTGCTGGTCGCGGCTGATCTGCCATTTCTCGGCCACGTTCTCGGCGGTTTGGCCCATGTGGTAGCCGTTGAAGGCATCCCAGAGACCGTCGCGGATCATCGTGTCGATGAACTGCAGATCGCCCATTTTCTGGCCCGCCCGGAGGTTCTGCGCATGGGGGCTGAGGGTCATGTTCTCTTGCCCGCCAGCCGCCACGATATTCGCATCCCCCAGCTGGATATGCTGGGCCGCCAACGCCACGGCGCGCAGGCCCGAGCCGCAGACCTGGTTGATGCCCCAAGCCGCGCTTTCTTTCGGCAGCCCTGCGTTGATATGCGCCTGACGCGCCGGGTTCTGACCTTGGGCGGCGGTCAGCACCTGTCCCAGAATGGTCTCGGAAACTTCGGACGGGTCCACCCCGGCGCGGGCCACCAGTTCTTTCAGAACGGCGGCACCAAGATCATGGGCGGGCGTATTGGCGAACGCTCCGCCGAAACTGCCCACGGCGGTCCGGGCGGCGGATGCGATGACGACATTGGTCATGATGTGACTTTCCTCTACCTTGTTGGGCGGGGGCACACCGACACGCGCCATCGTCGGGCGTGGGCGCTCCCGTCCCTCTGAGGTAGTGATAGCGGATGCGCTGCAATGCGGCAACTGAGCAGGCAGCCCGCCGCCGCAGCCCCGGCGGCCTGTCCGCGCTGGCTCAGCCGGTGGCGCGCACCCGGTCGAATTTCAGCCACGGGGGGCGGGTGGTTGGCGCGGCGAAGTGGTAGCCTTGCAGGCAGTCAACGCCCATCTCGGTCAGCACCGCCGCATCGGCGGCGTTCTCCACGCATTCGGCCACGGTTAACATGTCGAAATGCGTGGCGATGGACATCAGTGCGGCGGTCAGGGCGCGGTTGTCGGGGTTCGTCGCGATGCCGCGAATGAACTGCCCGTCAAGTTTCAGGATGTCGAAGTAGAAATCCTTGAAATAGCGGATCGCCGTTTGCCCCGCCCCGAAATCATCCATGGCAAAGCAGATGCCGTGGGGCTGCAATTGGTTCATGAAGCTTGTCACCAGTTCCGGCACCATCATGGCCGAGCTTTCCGTGATCTCAAGGATCAGCCGCTCGCCCAAGGTGGCGTCGCGGGCCAGCCAGTGGCGCAAGACGCGAGTCCATTCCTGATACCCGATGGAGCGGGCGGACATATTGATCGACAGCCGCAGGCCGGGATGGTGGTGCAGCGCGTTCAGCCCGAGACGCAGGGCCAGAACATCCACCTGCCGCCCGGTATCCGTGTCCTCGATCGCGGGCATGAAATCCTTGGCCGGAATCACGCGACCCGTAGGGTCAAGCAGGCGGATCAGCCCCTCGTGAAAGGCAACATTTGTCGGATCGCTGGCCAGCATGACAGGTTGAAACGCCAGCAGCGTTTGGCGATGGGCCACAGCCTCGCGCACCATTTCAAGCGTTGCGGCATCGCGCTGCATCACTGCATGATTCAGCGGGCTGTCCCCGCCGGGGGGAACGTCGGCGAAAGGGCGTTGGAATCGACGGGGCACGGCGGTACTCTCTTGCTGTCCTGCGATTGGTATGGGCGCAAAGGTGATAATACGGTCTTAATCGGCGGCGATTTCCGCGGTGGATCGCGCAGAGGGGGGCCGAAGATGAAGCGCTGTGACTGGGCCGGGGATGACCCGATTTACCAAGCCTACCATGACACCGAATGGGGCGTGCCCGAATACGACAGCCGCGCGCTTTGGGAGAAGCTGATCCTTGACGGGTTTCAGGCGGGGCTAAGCTGGATCACGATCCTTAAAAAACGCGATAATTTCCGTGCGGCCTTTGCCGGGTTCGACCCGCATCAGATCGCCGAATGGGGCGAGGCGGACGTGCTGCGCCTGCTGGGTGATCCGGGCATCATCCGCCACCGGGGCAAGATCAAAGCCGCCATCACCAACGCGCGCGCATGGCAGGAGGTGGAGGCGCGCGAGGGGTTCGACGCCTTCATGTGGCGCTATGTCGATGGCAAACCGCTGCAAAACCGCTTTGCCACACAGGCCGAGGTGCCGCCGAAGACCGCCTTGTCCGAGCAGGTGAGCAAAGACCTGAAGAAAGCCGGTTTCAAGTTCTGCGGGCCGACGATCACCTATGCCTGGATGGAGGCCTGCGGGCTGGTGAATGATCATATCCTGACCTGTCACCGCCACGCACCCTGCGCTGCGATGGCACGGTAGGGGCGAGGCGTATCAAGTTCGCCGAAAATCCCCCGTTGACTCCCTGTCATGGCCCCGTATAAGCGCCCCTTCATTGGTGTTGGTGGACCCCGCAAGGGGAAGCCTGTCGGGCTTCGGCCAAAGGACAACGCCCTTTACCGCCCCTCGGGGCCTTATAAAGGAGATCAGCCGTGACAAAACGCACAGCTGCCAAGCACAAACTAGACCGCCGTATGGGCGAAAACATCTGGGGCCGTCCGAAGTCCCCGGTGAACCGTCGTGAATACGGCCCCGGCCAGCACGGCCAGCGCCGCAAAGGCAAAATGTCGGACTTCGGCATTCAGCTGCGCGCCAAGCAGAAGCTCAAAGGCTACTACGGCGACCTGACCGAGAAGCAGTTCCGTCGCATCTTCGGCGAAGCCGAGCGTGTCAAAGGCGACACCGGTGAAAACCTGATCGGCCTGCTGGAGCGCCGTCTGGACGCCGTTGTTTACCGCGCCAAATTCGTGCCGACCGTTTTCGCCGCACGCCAGTTCGTGAACCACGGCCACGTCAAAGTGAACGGCCGCAAGGTCAACATCCCCTCCTACCGCGTGAAAGAGGGTGACGTTATCGAAGTGCGTGACCGTTCCAAGCAGCTGACCTCGGTTCTCGAAGCCGTGCAACTGCCCGAGCGTGACGTGCCGGACTACCTTGAGTGCGACCACTCCAAAATGACCGCGACTTTCGTGCGCACACCGAGCCTCGGCGACGTGCCGTACCCGGTTGTGATGGAGCCGAACCTCGTCGTGGAATTCTACGCGAAGAACTAAGCTTCTTCGCCTGTCGAATACCAAAGGCCGCGTGGTGCAAACCGCGCGGCCTTTTCGTTTTGCGCAGGGCGGCGGGCAGCAGGGCAACAGCCTGTCCGCTGGCGCCGCGGATGCAGAATGATTCTGGCATCACCGCGACACCCCCGATAGAAGGGCGGCAGTAGCGTGAGGATGAGAGCGAGATGACACAGATCGCACCGCAACCGGGCATTATGGAGATCGACCTTTATCAAGGGGGTGCGGCGCATGTCGCGGGCCTTGAGAATGTGGTCAAGCTCAGCTCGAATGAGAACCCGCTGGGCCCCAGCCCCGCCGCCGTCGAAGCCTATCGCCGCGCGGCCTATGACTTGCATCGCTACCCACCCTCCGACCATAGCGCCCTGCGCGCCGCGATTGCTGAGGTGCTGGACCTCGATGCCGAGCGGATCATCTGCGGCGCCGGTTCGGATGAGATCATCGCCTTCCTTTGCCAGGCCTATGCCGGCCCGGGGACCGAGGTGGTGCATACCGAGCACGGCTTTGCCATGTACCGCATCTCGGCGCTGGCCGCAGGTGCGACGCCCGTTGAAGTCCCCGAGCGTGAGCGGGTGACCGATGTCGATGCCATCCTCGCCGCCTGCACCGAGGCGACGCGGCTCGTGTTCATCGCCAATCCAAACAATCCCACCGGCACGATGATCGGTCTGGCCGAGCTGGAGCGTCTGGCCGAGGCGCTGCCGCCGCAGGCGCTTCTGGTGCTCGACGGGGCCTATGCTGAATATGTCGAGGGTTACGACGGCGGTGCCGCACTGGTCGACCGGCGCGACAACGTGGTGATGACGCGCACCTTCTCTAAGCTCTATGGGCTGGGCGGGCTGCGCATTGGCTGGGGTTATGGGCCGGGCCATGTGATCGACGTGCTGAACCGGGTACGAGGCCCGTTCAACCTGTCGCAGGCCGCGCTCAACGCCGCCGAGGCGGCGATGCGCGACCGCGCCTATACCGACCATTGCCGCGCCGAGAACGCCCGCTGGCGCACGTGGCTCGCCGATGCGCTGGCCGAGATCGGCGTGCCCTCGGACGTCTCGCTCGCCAATTTCGTGCTGGCCCGTTTCGCCAATCAGGCCGAGGCCGAGGCCTGCGACGATTACCTTAAGACACAAGGGCTGATCGTGCGCCGGGTGGCGGGCTACAACCTGCCCAACTGCCTGCGGATCACCGTCGGCGACGAAAGCGCCTGCCGCCGGGTCGTGCATGCGGTGCGACAGTTCAAGGGAGGCAGCTGATGGCGCAGGTCTACGACAGGGTTGCACTGATTGGGTTGGGGCTGATTGCCTCCTCACTTTTCTGGGCGATGAAGCGCGGCGGTCTGGCGGGCGAAGTCACCGGCTATGCCCGCAGCGACGAGACCCGCGCCACGGCGCGCGAGATCGGCCTCTGCGACCGGGTCTGCGACAGCGCTGCTGAGGCCGTCGCGGACGCCGATCTGGTGGTGCTCTGCGTGCCGGTGGGTGTCATGGGCGCCGTGGCCGCAGAAATCGCGCCGCATCTCGCACCCGGTGCCACGGTGACGGACGTAGGCTCGGTCAAGGCCGACGTCATCGCGCAGGTGGGGCCGCATCTGCCCGACGGTGTGCATTTCATCCCCGCGCACCCGCTGGCGGGGACCGAGCATTCCGGCCCGCGCAGCGGCTTTGCCGAGCTCTTCGACAACCGCTGGTGCCTGCTGGTCCCGGTGGAAGGCACCGACAGGGACGCCATCGCCCGGCTGCGCGCGCTCTGGGAAGGCGCGGGCGCCAATGTTGAGGAAATGGACGCCGAGCATCACGATCTGGTGCTGGCCGTCACCTCCCACGCGCCGCACCTCATCGCTTATACGATGGTGGGCGTGGCCGACGACCTGCGCCGGGTGACCGACAGCGAGGTGATCAAGTATTCCGCCGCCGGTTTCCGCGACTTCACCCGGATCGCGGCCAGTGATCCCACGATGTGGCGCGATGTCTTTCTGACCAACAAGGACGCGACGCTGGAAATCCTTGGCCGTTTCACCGAGGAGCTTTTCGCCCTGCAACGCGCCATTCGGACCGGCGATGGCGATCATCTGCACGCCTATTTCACCCGCACCCGGGCGATCCGGCGCGGCATTATTGAGGCGGGGCAGGATACCGACGCGCCCGACTTTGGCCGGGGCGCGCCCAAGTCATGAAGGGCTGGGCTGTCCTGCCGCTGATCATGCTGGGGCAAATTGCTCTGGCTGACGGGCCGGACAGTTCTGAGCGCCCCGTGGCGCGTCAGCAGGGGGATAGCTTGCCGGTCAGCGTCGCCCCCGGCGGCGCGATCGCCCCGCCCGAACGTGACCCCGCCGCCCGTGCCGCCGCCGAGGGCGGGCAGGGGATGAAAGCATCGCTCCGTCCCTCCCTGCGCAGCGCCAAGGTTGAACAGGCCGCCCGTGCGCGGCAGCGGATGTTGGCCAAGGGCGCAGTCTGCGGCGATCTGGCGATACAGGGCAAGCGGGTGGGCCGGGTGCCGGGCCGGATCAGCGGTTGCGGGGTTGAGAATGCAGTCAAGATACGCTCGGTCTCGGGCATCCGGCTCAGCACCGAGGCGGTGATGGATTGCACCACGGCCAAGGCGCTGAACACATGGGTGCGCCAATCGGCGGTGCCTGCTTTGGCGGGGCAGGGCGGCGGGCTGAAGGAGCTCAAGGTCGCCGCGCATTACGCCTGCCGGACGCGGAACAACCGCAAGGGCGGTAAGATCTCCGAACATGGCAAGGGCCGCGCGATCGACATTTCCGGGTTTGAGCTGGCGGACGGCAGCACGATCAGCCTGCTGAAGGGCTGGCGTGCGCGGCACAGCAGCGCGGCCTTGCGACGGATGCACCGGGGCGCCTGCGGGCCGTTTGGCACGGTGCTGGGGCCAGAGGCGGACCGCTTTCACCAAGACCACTTTCACTTCGACACGGCGCGCTATCGCAGTGGCAGCTACTGCCGCTAAGCGCGGTCAGGGCTGGACTAACCGCGGCGCGGGGCCAAGCGGGATCCCCGCCAGCATCATCTGACCATCCGTAAAGATCAGGTCGAGGTCCAATCCGCCCGGCGTGCCGCCCCGCGCTTCCAACAGCCGCAGCATGGTGTCGACCTGCCCGCGCATCGACGGCGGCAGAAAGCCCGCACGTTCGCCTGCGTCCAGCAGTTTGGTCCAATTGGTGACCCGCAGGCTCAGCACCCCATCGGGAATGCCCGCGGCGTCAAAGGTGAGCGCCCCCTCGGCGCCCAAAGCCACCTCGCCCCAAGCGGCATCCACATTCTCAACCGTCAGCGCGTCGATCTGCGGCAGGGTGCCTGCCATCGCGCTGTGCCGGTCCAGCGGGCGGGCAAAGGTCACGGCCATCATTGCCGACAGGATTGGCTGGCCGCCGGGTTGGCCCGCGCCATCGCCCAAAACCTTGCGCAGCAAGGGGCCGGGGGTGATGCCGCCGGGCAGCAGCGCGATGTCATAATCCCGCGCCGCACTGCCCGATTGCGCGATCCGCATTCGCGGCTCTTCGGCCTTCAGCAGCAGCCCGTCGGGGCCGTCGACCTCAAGATGCGTGCTGCGAAGCTCCATCGCCTCCAGTTGAAGCGAGGTGCCGGGATGCAGTTCCAGATCGGCGCGCAGGTCGCGCATCTTCAGCGTTAGGGGCAATGCGCCTGCGGGCAGGTCGGCCGCCGCAACGGGCGCGCGGGCGGAGAGATCACCGGGCCACCAGACCGGGGCGGAGAGATCAAGCTGCGGGGCCTCGAATGCCAGACCGCGGGCCGGGTCTGCCACGGCAAACCCGCTCAGCCGGTTTTGCAAGGACAGGGGGAAGCCTGCTTTGTCGATGTCTTTGAGCGT
The DNA here is from genome assembly GCF_017743915.1 of Sulfitobacter sp. R18_1. Classification (NCBI taxonomy): domain Bacteria; kingdom Pseudomonadati; phylum Pseudomonadota; class Alphaproteobacteria; order Rhodobacterales; family Roseobacteraceae; genus Sulfitobacter; species Sulfitobacter sp. R18_1. Next base: position 125,594 of record NZ_JAGHRG010000007.1, on the reverse strand, counting down.
CACCTCCCATCCCGCCGCGCGGCGGGTGTCGAGCAGGCGGGTCAGGGTGCTTTGCATCTGCGTCGTGGCGGCAGCCCACCACGCGCCCCAAAGTGCGGCGAGCACAATCAGCAGCCAAACCAATTTCCGCATTTCGATAGCCCTTCAAATCGTGCTTCAGATGCGGTTTACCGAAGGCCAGCAGAAAGGACCAGCAGGATGACAATGTGGGTATTTGGCTATGGCAGCCTCTTGTGGAACCCCGGTTTCGAGGTAGCGGAAAGCGTGATCGCCACGCTGCCGGGTTATGCCCGATCGTTCTGCATGCGCTCGATCCATCACCGGGGCACGGTCGAACAGCCGGGGCTGGTGCTGGCGCTGGACGAATCCGTCCGCTCGGCCTGCGAAGGCATGGCGATGCGGGTGACTGCGGGGCGGGAGGCGCAGACGCTGGAGTACCTGCGCGAGCGTGAACTGATCTCTTCGGCCTATGTCGAGAAAAACCTCACCGTACATCTGACCGATGGCCGCGATGTGGAGGCAGTCACCTATGTGATCGACGCGGCGCATGAGCAATATTGCGGCGGCCTGCCCTTGGAAGAACAGGCGCAGATCATTGCCCGCGCCGTAGGCGGACGCGGACCAAATACCGAGTATTTAATCAACACCGCCGTGCATCTGTCCGAAGTGGGCTTGCATGACCCCGCGTTGGAGTGGTTGCATGATCGGGTGAAGGCTTTGACCTCATAAAAACTTGGCAACTCTTTGCCGTTTCAGTGTAAGCTGCGGCAAGAGCAGAACAAAGGGTCAGGAAAGGCCGCATGGCACAGCCAGACCGCAAGGCAAAACCGCAGTTTTCACAGCCGGTGCGTCAGATTTCTCTGATGCTGATCGCGCTTGGCCTCACGGGGGCCGGGGTCTTTCTGGCGTTGCCACGGGTGCTGCCGATCTTTGCCGCGAACCCATGGCTGAATGGGGTCATCATCTTTGTCTTCATCGTCGGTGTGCTGGCCTGTTTCTATCAGGTGATGCAGCTTATCGGCTCGGTCCGCTGGATCGAGGATTTCGCCGCTGGCAATGCCGAACCCGATGCCAAACCGCCGCAATTGCTGGCGCCTTTGGCGTCGCTTCTGCGCCAACGCGGCGCGCGGATGCAGGTCAGCACGACCTCCACCCGGTCGATCCTCGATTCCGTCGCCTCGCGCATCGACGAAGTGCGCGAGATCACGCGCTATATCGTCAACATGTTGATTTTCCTCGGCCTTCTGGGGACATTCTACGGGCTGGCCACAACCGTTCCGGCGGTGGTCGACACGATCCGCTCCCTCGCCCCCGGTGAGGGGGAGGCGGGCGTCGATGTCTTTGGCCGTCTGATGACCGGGCTTGAGGCGCAGTTGGGCGGCATGGGCGTGGCCTTTGGCTCCTCGCTTCTGGGGCTTGCAGGCTCACTCGTCGTGGGGCTGTTGGAGCTTTTCGCGGGCCACGGGCAGAACCGCTTCTATCAAGAGCTGGAAGATTGGCTAAGTTCCATCACGCGGGTCGGGCTGACCTCGGGCGACGATGTGGGCGACCAAAATATCATGGCCAGCGTGATGGACCAAATGGTCGAACAGATGGCCGAGATGCAGCAGATGTTCACCCAGTCCGACGTTAGCCGCGCCATGGTCGACGACAAGCTGGGCAAGCTTGCCGATGCCGTGGACCGGATGACCACGCGGATGGAGCATGACACCACCACCAACAGCGCGCTGGAGCGGGTGGCCGATGGGCAAGACCGATTGATCGCCACGCTCGAAGGTCAAGTCGCGGGCGAAGGGATCGACGCAGAAAGCCGGATGCGCTTGCGCTCCATCGACGTGCAGATGCTGCGTATCTTGGAAGAGATTTCTGCCGGGCGGCAGGAAACCATGGCCGAATTGCGCAAGGATATCTCCTTGCTGGCCAAGGCGCTCTCCGGGCAACGCGCCCCTGAGGCCCGCCGTCTGCGGGCCAGCGATATCCCCGGTGGCGGGGACCAGTAATGGCACTTTCCCGGCGGACAGGCGCACGGTTTCAGGGCTCCATCTGGCCGGGGTTCGTCGATGCGATGACCGGGCTCTTGCTGGTTCTGATGTTCGTGCTGACCATCTTCATGGTGGTGCAATTCGTCCTGACAGAGCGGATCAGCGGGCAGGAAAGCGAGCTTAACGAATTGGCCGGAGAGGTCGCGGCCCTTGCCCAAGCGCTTGGCGTCGAAGAGCGCACCACCGCGCGGTTGGAGGCTCGGCTTGGCGCGCTGAATGCCTCACTAAACGACGCGCGCGATGAGGTGTCGCGACAAGAGGCGGTGATCGCTGGGCTGACCTCCGAACGCGACGCGCAAGCGGCTGCCTTGCAGGCGGCGGAGGCCGAGATCACCGGGTTTGAGGCGCGGGTGGCCGCGCTCTTGGCGTCGCAGGCCGAAGATCAGGCGCGCATCGGTGACTTGGAAGACCGCGAAGCCGCACTGTTGGATGAGCAAGAGGCGCTGAACCTCGCGCTTAGCACTGCGCGGGAGAAGATCGACGCGCAGGCGGAAACGGCCCGGCTTGCCGCCGCGAAACGCGAGGCGTTGGATGCGCTGGTGGCCGATCTGCGGGCGCAAAACGCCGAAGCCGAGGCCGAAGTCGCCGCCCTCAATGCCGAGGTGGCGGAGGCCGAAGAGGCGCTCAGCGCCGAGGAAGCCGCCCGTCTGGCCGAAGCCGCAGCGGCGCAGGCCCTGCGCGACCGGCTGGAGGATGCGGATGCGGAACTGACGGCCATGACCCTTTCGCTTGAGGCGCAGCGCAAGAAGGCCGAAGAGACGCTGACTCTTTTGGCCGCTGCCCGCGCGGCGCGCAGCGATCTCGACAGTGAGCTTGCCGCAGCGCTGCTGCGAATGGAGCGGCTGGAAGATAGCGGCGCGGGTTTGGAAGCCGAACGCGCCGCGCTCGCCGAAGAGTTGGAAGCCGCGGAAGGCACCGAAGAGGACCTGCGCGCGCGGTTGGCGCAGGCCGAGGCGGCGGAGCAGACCTTGAACGCCCGTCTGGCCGAGGCGCTGGTCCGTGTGCAGAGCCTTGAGGAAGAGGGCGAAGCGCTGAGCGGCACACAGTCGGATCTGCGCGAACGTCTGGCGCAGGCGCTGGCGGCAAAACTCGCGGCGGAGACTTTGGCCGAGGATAAGACCACCGCCGCCGAACGCCGCGCTGCCCTTTTGGCGCAGGCCGAAGAAACGCTGGCCGAGGAAAAAGCCGTGAGCGCCGCGGCGCAGCGGCAGACCGAGTTGCTGAACCAACAGGTCGCGGAACTGCGCGCGCAATTGGGGAACCTACAGGCGCTGCTCGATGACGCCGTGGCGCGGGATGCGGCGAAATCGGTGGAATTGCAATCGCTTGGCTCCGAGTTGAACACCGCGCTGGCGCGGGTCGCGGCAGAGGAACGCCGCCGCGCCGAATTGGAGGCGGCAGAGCGCAAGCGGCTTGAGGAAGAGAGCAAGAACCTCGCCCAGTACCGCTCAGAATTCTTTGGCCGGTTGCGTGATCTGCTGGGCAATCAGGAGGGTGTGCGGATTGAAGGCGACCGTTTTGTCTTCTCTTCCGAGGTGCTTTTCGCGCCGGGCAGTGCGGTGCTGAGCCAAGACGGGCAGGGTGAGATCGCCAAGGTGGCGGGCATTCTGCGCAGCGTGGTGGACGACATCCCCCCCGAGATCGATTGGGTGATCCGCGTCGATGGTCACACCGACAATGTACCGCTTTCCGGCTTTGGGGAGTTTGCGGACAACTGGGAACTCAGCCAAGCGCGGGCGCTGTCGGTGGTCAAATATATGGTCAATTTCCTTGGCATTGCGCCGGATCGTTTGGCCGCAAATGGCTTTGGCCAGTATCAGCCCGTAGCCGAGGGCAATACCGAAGCCGCGCGGGCGCAGAACAGGCGGATCGAGTTGAAGTTTACCGAGAAGTAGGCGGGCAGCCCCGGCCTATCGCAGGGTCAGAACGCCGGTCTTTTCGTCGATCACACGGCCCTCGCGCAGCAGGGTGACCCTGCCCGTATAGCGCCCGGCGGCCCATGGCGCAGAAGCCGCGCGTTTGCCGATGGCGCGAAAGGCTTGCGCCTGCGGCTTCTCCATCACCACATCCCTTTCGATGACCGTGCCTTTTGGCCCCGCGAGGCTGAGGCGCAGCACGTCATCCTTTCGCGTGCCATAGCTGTAGCCGTAGACGACCAAGGCAGGCGCATCCTTTGGCAGGGTGTCGCGATTGGCTTCGCCCGCCTTGATCTCATCATAGCTGGGCACGCGGTCGGCAAAGCCAAGCGCAATCAGCCCGCCGGGGTGGTAGGGCGGGGTGTCTTGCCAGAGGGTTTTGCGTGGTTCGACGTCACAACTATGGCCTTCGGGGGCGAATGGATCGACGGGCTGGCCGTGATGGCGCAGTGACAGGTGCAGATGCGGAAAGGCCGCTTTGCCGGACTGGCCGACCAGTCCGAGAGCGTCGCCAACCGCCACCTCTTGCCCTTCTTGAACGCGGAGCGAGCCGTGTTTCAGGTGGCAGTATTGCGTCTCCCATCCCTGGCCGAGGTCGATCACCACGCCGTTGCCGCATTCGCGCCCTCGGACCTCCGAAAGCGGCGCGCCATCTGGCATCCCGTCCCGCAGTCCTTTGACCACCCCCGCCGCCGCCGCGCGCACGGTCACGCCCGCGGCCATCGCCGCGCGGTCGGGCAGGGCGAAATCCGTGCCCTTGTGGCCATCATAGGTCAGGCCGGAACAGCGGTAGTCCTCTGCGCCGCCGCTCGGGTCGCGGTCCATATATTGTTGGATGTGGCAGTCCTGCCCAAGGGTGCAATCCAGCGGAAAGGCCAATTGCAAATCCTCCGCCAGCGCAGGGCTGGCGGAGGAGAGGATCAGGGCCAGTGCGGCCCGATAGATCATTCCGCGGTGAGCAGCGGGGGGCGATCACCGGAAAGACGCTTGCTTTCGCTGCCCAAGACCTTGAGCGTCAGCTCATCATCCTTGACGCCGACCTTGACGACACCGCCCTTGGCCAGCTTGCCAAAGAGCAGTTCCTCGGCCAGCGGCTTCTTGATGTGCTCTTGGATCACGCGGCCCAAGGGACGCGCGCCCATTTTGTCGTCGTAGCCCTTGTCGGCAAGCCATTCGGCGGCCTTCTTGGAAAGCTCGATGGTCACGTTGCGGTCCATCAGCTGCGCTTCGAGTTGCAGCACGAACTTCTCGACCACCCGCAGGATCACCGACTTCGGCAGAGGCGCGAAGGAGATCACGGCGTCCAGACGGTTGCGGAACTCCGGCGTGAAGGTCCGCTCGATCGCGGCGGTATCCTCGCCCTCGCGGCGGTCGCGGCCAAAGCCCACAGCCGCTTTGGCCTGTTCGGAGGCGCCCGCGTTGGAGGTCATGATCAGCACCACATTACGGAAATCCACCGTGCGGCCATTGTGATCGGTCAGCTTGCCGTGGTCCATCACCTGCAACAGAATGTTGTAGACGTCCGGGTGCGCCTTCTCCATCTCGTCGAGCAGCAGCACGCAATGCGGATGCTGGTCCACGCCATCGGTGAGCATGCCGCCTTGGTCAAAGCCGACATAGCCCGGAGGCGCGCCAATCAGACGGCTAACTGCGTGTTTCTCCATATATTCCGACATGTCGAAACGCAGCAGTTCCACGCCGAGGGTGTCGGCCAATTGCTTGGCGACCTCGGTTTTACCCACGCCAGTGGGACCAGCGAAGAGGTAGTTGCCGATGGGCTTGTCCGGCTCACGCAGGCCCGCACGGGACAGTTTGATCGCCGAAGACAGCGCCACGATGGCGTCGTCCTGACCAAACACCACCCGCTTGAGCGAGCTTTCCAGATCCTTCAGCACCACCACATCGTCCTTGGAGACATTCTTCGGCGGGATGCGGGCGATCTTGGCCACCACGGCCTCGACCTCCTTGGTGCCGATGGTCTTGCGGCGCTTGGAGGCGGCGACGAGGTGCTGGGCGGCACCGGCTTCGTCGATCACGTCAATCGCGCTATCGGGCAGCTTGCGGTCGTTAATATAGCGATGCGCCAGTTCCACGGAGGTCTTGATCGCGTCGGAGGTGTATTTGACGCTGTGATGCTCCTCGAAATAGGGTTTCAGCCCCTTGAGAATCTTGGTGGCGTCTTCGACCGAAGGCTCGCTCACGTCGATCTTCTGGAACCGGCGGCTCAGCGCGCGGTCCTTCTCGAAGTGCTGGCGGAACTCCTTATAGGTGGTGGAGCCCATGGTGCGCAGCTTGCCGCCTTGAAGCGCGGGCTTCAGCAGGTTGGAGGCATCCATCGCGCCGCCCGAAGTGGCACCGGCGCCGATCACGGTGTGGATCTCGTCGATGAAAAGCACGGCGTCCTTGTGATCCTCAAGCTCGGTCACCACGGCCTTGAGCCGCTCTTCGAAGTCACCGCGGTAGCGGGTGCCCGCCAAGAGCGCGCCCATGTCGAGCGAGTAGATCGTGGTATTGGCCAGCACCTCAGGCGTTTCACCGGCGACGATCTTGCGCGCCAGCCCTTCGGCGATGGCGGTTTTGCCGACACCTGGATCCCCCACCAGAAGCGGGTTGTTCTTACGACGGCGGCAGAGCACTTGAATGCAGCGCTCAACCTCGCCCTCGCGGCCGATCAGCGGGTCGATGTCGCCCTCGCGGGATTTGGCGTTGAGGTCCACGCAGTATTTCGCCAGCGCGGATTCCTTCTTGTCGCCATCGGTGACGCCTTGGGCCTCTTCCTCGGTCTCGGGCGCGCCTGTGACGGGGCGGGATTCACCATATGCCGGGTCTTTGGCGACACCATGGGCGATGAAGTTCACCGCGTCATAGCGGGTCATGTCCTGTTCTTGCAGGAAATAGGCGGCGTTGCTCTCACGCTCGGCAAAGATGGCGACCAGCACGTTGGCGCCCGTCACCTCGGTCCGGCCCGAGGATTGCACATGGATTGCGGCGCGTTGGATCACGCGCTGGAAAGCCGCCGTCGGCACCGCTTCGGAACCGTCGATGTCGGTGATCAGATTGCTGAGATCATCGTCGACGAATTCCACCAGCGTATCGCGCAGGTCAGAGACATCGACGGAACAGGCTTTCATGACCTGCACGGCATCGGGTTCATCGAGCAAGGCCAGCAACAGATGTTCAAGCGTTGCGAATTCGTGGCGGCGGGCATTGGCCAGCGCGAGGGCCGCGTGGATTGCCTGCTCAAGTGTAGTCGAGAATGAAGGCACGGGCGTGCTCCTTTTCGATCGGGGTCGGTGAGGTGCTGAGATGTCTCAGGCCCCGGTCCGACCATGGCCTCATAGTATTAGAGTTTGGTTGATCATCGCCCATCTTCAAGAAGATTCTGGTCCGAATCGGTCACATTTGCCGTGAGCGAGGACTTTGAGCCATGATTGCAGGCGCTCAGAACTGATCTTTTCGCCTGCGGATTTCGGTGAACACTTCCGTGTCGGTGGCGTCTGGCATCCCCAAGGTCGCGCGGATGGCCGGGTTGGCGGGGCGCAGGAAGGGATTGGTTTCTAGTTCCAGTGAAAGCGACGAGGGGACGGTCGGCTGCCCTTTGGCGCGGGCGCTGTCGATGTCCTTGGCCCTTGATATAAGGGCGGGATTGTCCGGATCAACGGTCAGGGCGAATTTTGCGTTGGCGGCGGTGTATTCGTGGCCCGAGCAGATCGTCGTGTCACGGGGCAGGGCGGTCAGCTTTTGCAGGCTTTCCCACATCTGCGCAGGCGTTCCTTCGAAGAGGCGGCCGCAGCCAAGCGCCATCAGGCTGTCGGCGGTAAAGGCCGCCTCGGCTTGGGGCACATGAAAGGCGATATGGCCCACGGTATGGCCCGACACATCGAGCACTTGGGCCTCAAGCGCGCCCAGCTTGATGCTGTCACCCTCGGCCACCGCGCGGTCGAGCGTGGGCAGGCGGTGGGCATCATCCTTGGCGCCGATCACCTCGGCGGGGAAGCGGGTGAGCAGTTCGGCCAGACCTTGAACGTGGTCGGGGTGGTGGTGGGTCAGCCAGACTTGGCTCAGCGTCCAGCCGCGGCGGTCAAGCTCTGCCATGATCGGCGCGGCTTCGGGTACATCGACCAGCGCCACCGCGCCGCTGTCATGGTCACGCAGCAAAAAGGCGTAGTTGTCCGACAGACAGGGAATCGTGACCAGATCAAAGGCCATGGCGTCTTACCTCGCTGTGTTGTTATGGTCCGGTAAGAGTGACACTCACCAAGGCGGGCTGCAATGCATCTTGATGTACAGGATCTGCGCAATTTCTATTATCGCAGCGCGTTGGGACGTGCGGCGCAGAAATCCCTGCGCGGGCGGTTGTTGGAGCTTTGGCCCGAGGCGAAGGGCCAGACCGTTGTCGGCTTTGGCTTTGCCGCGCCCCTGCTGCGCCCTTATCTGGCGGATGCGCGGCGGGTGATGGTCTTGATGCCCGGCCCGCAGGGGGTGATGCCTTGGCCTGCGGGGATGCCCAACACCTCGGTCCTGACGGAAGAGACGCTTTGGCCGGTCGAGACGGGGGCGGTGGATAAGCTGGTTCTGATGCATGGGCTCGAAACTTCTGAGCGGCCCAGTGAACTGCTTGACGAATGCTGGCGCGTGCTGGGGCCGGGGGGCAAGGCGCTGTTTATCGTGCCAAGCCGCGCGGGCATGTGGGCGCGGCGCGACCGCACGCCTTTCGGCTATGGGCGGCCCTATTCGCCGGGGCAGCTAGAGACGCAGTTGCGCAAGCATCAGTTCTTGCCCGAACGGCACCTCGGCGCGCTTTATCAGTTCCCGTCGCAGCAGCGAATCTGGATGAAATCGGCGCCTTTGTTCGAAAAAATCGGGCGTCAGATGCCGACGATGATGGGCGGCGGCGCGATCTTGGTGGAGGCCACGAAACTGGTTTACCCGCCACGGGGCCGTCCGCAACGCAGCACCGCAAGGCGCGCCATCGGGGTGTTGGAGGGGATGGCAGAGCCGCAGGCCAAACCGGTCTAAACGCCTCAGCGCCTTGTAGACTTAGCGCATGCAGTGCGCGAGGGGGCTGGATTCGTGGGCCTGCTCCAGCGGTGAGTTGGGTGGCATTTTTCTGCGGCAAAGAGCCGCGATAGGCCGCAGCCCTTGCAATATTGCAGCACGCCGAGACATTACCTGGCTATACTGTGTTGCCGGGCGTGAACCTGTCTGCTACATCGCCCCTGATTTAGACGTCTTGGGTAACTTCAAGCCGCGCCAACTGCTGGTGACGCGACATCTTCGCATATCCGGCGCTTATTGAACGAGAGGATGGACGTGTCCGAACCTGCTTCCATTTCCACCGGTATCGCGGAACGTTATGCGACAGCCGTGTACGATCTGGCCCGCGAGGCCAATCAGGTCGATGCCATCGAGGGCGATCTTACCGCGCTTGAAGCGGCATTGAACGACAGCGACGATTTTCGCCGCCTGACCACTTCGCCGCTCTATACCCGCGAAGAGCAGGAACAGGCGATCAAGGTGCTGGCCGAGAAGATGGGCCTGACCAAGGCCATGGCGAACACGCTGCAACTGATGGCGCAAAAGCGCCGCCTGTTCGCGCTGCCCGCGCTGGTCAAAGCGCTGCGCGAGACCATTGCCGAAGCCAAAGGCGAAATCACTGCCGAGGTCACAACGGCCAAGGCACTGACGAAGGCACAGTCGGACAAGCTGGCGAAATCGCTGACCGCTTCCACCGGCAAAAAAGTATCACTTCATGCGACCGTTGATGAAAGCCTCATCGGCGGTCTTGTCGTCAAAGTGGGCTCGAAGATGATCGACACCTCGATCCGCTCCAAGCTCAATTCCCTCCAGAATGTAATGAAAGAGGTCGGATAAATGGGTATCCAAGCAGCAGAGATTTCTGCGATCCTGAAGGACCAGATCAAGGATTTCGGTCAGGAAACCGAAGTGGCCGAAGTGGGTCGCGTTCTCTCCGTCGGTGACGGTATCGCCCGCGTCTATGGTCTGGACAACGTTCAGGCCGGTGAAATGGTCGAATTCCCCGGCGGCATTCAGGGCATGGCCCTGAACCTCGAAGCCGACAACGTGGGTGTCGTTATCTTCGGCTCCGACCGCGACATTACCGAAGGCGACACCGTCAAGCGCACCAACTCCATCGTGGACGTGCCAATCGGTGACGAACTGCTGGGCCGCGTTGTTGACGGTCTGGGCAACCCCATCGACGGCAAAGGCCCCATCGGCGCCACCAAGCGCGGCATCGCCGACGTGAAGGCACCGGGCATCATTCCGCGTAAATCCGTGCACGAGCCGATGGCCACTGGCCTCAAGTCCGTTGACGCGATGATCCCGATTGGCCGTGGCCAGCGTGAGCTGATCATTGGCGACCGTCAGACCGGCAAGACCGCCGTCGCGCTCGACGCGATGCTGAACCAAGCTCAGGTCAACGAAGCCGCTGGCGACGACGAGAGCAAGAAGATGTACTGCGTCTACGTCGCGATCGGCCAGAAGCGCTCGACCGTGGCGCAGCTGGTGAAAAAGCTCGAAGAGACCGGCGCGATCGACTACTCCATCGTCGTGGCCGCGACCGCGTCCGAGCCCGCGCCGATGCAGTTCCTCGCGCCCTATGCCGCCACCGCGATGGCCGAGCATTTCCGCGACAATGGCCGCCACGCGCTGATCATCTACGATGACCTTTCCAAGCAGGCCGTGTCCTACCGTCAGATGTCCCTGCTGCTGCGCCGCCCGCCGGGCCGCGAAGCCTACCCGGGCGACGTTTTCTACCTCCACTCCCGCCTGCTCGAGCGCTCCGCGAAACTGGGTGACGAAGCTGGCAACGGCTCGCTGACCGCGCTGCCGATCATTGAGACCCAGGGTGGCGACGTGTCCGCGTTTATTCCGACCAACGTGATCTCGATCACCGACGGTCAGATCTTCCTTGAGACCGAACTGTTCTACCAAGGCATCCGTCCCGCCGTGAACACCGGTCTGTCGGTTTCGCGTGTTGGCTCTTCGGCTCAGACCAAGGCGATGTCCTCGGTGGCCGGTCCGGTGAAACTGTCGCTGGCCCAGTACCGCGAAATGGCGGCCTTCGCCCAGTTCGGTTCCGACCTCGACGCCGCGACCCAGCAGCTGCTGAACCGTGGTGCGCGTCTGACCGAACTGATGAAGCAGCCGCAGTACGCGCCGCTGACCAACTCGGAAATCGTCTGCGTGATCTACGCCGGTACCCACGGCTATCTCGACAAGGTGGACATCTCGGACGTCGGCCGTTTCGAAGCGGGCCTGCTGGCGCATCTGCGCAGCAAGCATGACGACCTTCTCAAGGACATCACCAACAACGACCGCAAGGTCAAAGGCGAGTTGGAAGAGAAGATCAAAGCCGCCATCGACGGTTTCGCCGCCGACTTCGCTTAAACGGGAGATAAGGCAATGCCAAATCTCAAGGACCTGAAGAACAGGATCTCGTCGGTCAAATCGACCCGCAAGATCACCAAGGCCATGCAAATGGTTGCCGCGGCGAAACTTCGCCGCGCGCAGGAGGCTGCCGAGGCTTCGCGTCCCTATTCTGAGCGGTTCAACGCCGTGATGGCAGGGCTCGCGGCCAGCGTCGGCGGTTCCGACAGCGCGCCCAAGCTGCTTAGCGGCACGGGTGAAGACAAGGTGCATCTGCTGGTGGTCATGACCGCCGAACGCGGGCTGTGCGGCGGCTTCAACAGCAACATCGCGAAGAAGGCCAAGGCCCATGCGCGCGATCTGCTGGCTCAGGGCAAAGAGGTGAAAATCCTCACCGTTGGTAAGAAGGGCCGCGACGCGCTGCGCCGCGATCTGGGCGATCATCTGGTGGGCCATGTTGACCTCAGCGAAGTCAAAAAGATCGGCTATGGTGATGCGCAAAACATCGCGCAGGACGTGCTGAACCGCTTTGACGCGGGCGAATTTGACGTGGCGACGATCTTCTATGCGAAGTTCGTGAACGTGGTCATGCAGACGCCGACGGCGCAGCAGATCATCCCCGCCAAATTCGACGGCGAAGAAGGCGACGACAGCGCAGCGTCCACATTGTTCGACTATGAACCCAGCGAAGAGGCGGTCTTGGCCGACCTTCTGCCGCGCGGGGTCGCCACGGCGATCTTCTCGGCCCTGCTGGAGAACGGTGCATCCGAACAGGGTGCCCGGATGTCGGCGATGGACAACGCCACACGCAACGCGGGTGAGATGATCGACAAGCTGACCATCGAGTACAACCGCTCGCGTCAGGCTGTCATCACCAACGAGCTGATCGAAATCATTTCCGGCGCGGAAGCGCTGTAAGCAAATCGGAGACACGACATGGCAAAAGCTGTCGGTAAAATTACACAGGTCATCGGCGCTGTCGTTGACGTTCAATTCGAGGGCGACCTGCCCGAGATTCTCAACGCGCTCCACACCGAGAACCAAGGCAAGACGCTGGTTCTCGAAGTGGCGCAGCACCTTGGCGAAAACACCGTGCGTGCCATTGCGATGGACGCAACCGAAGGTTTGGTCCGCGGTCAAGACGTGACCGACACTGGCGACCAGATCCGCGTGCCCGTCGGCAACGCGACCCTGGGCCGCATCATGAACGTCACCGGCGAAGCCGTGGACGAGCAGGGCCCGGTCAACGCGGACAACTCCCGCGCCATTCACGGCGAAGCGCCCGAGTTCGCGGCCCAGTCGACCGAGACCGAAATCCTCGTCACCGGCATCAAGGTCATCGACCTGCTGGCCCCCTACACCAAGGGTGGTAAAATTGGCCTCTTCGGCGGTGCCGGCGTGGGCAAGACCGTTCTCATCATGGAACTGATCAACAACATCGCCAAAGTGCACTCGGGTCTCTCCGTGTTCGCGGGCGTTGGTGAGCGGACCCGTGAGGGCAACGACCTCTACCACGAGATGATCGAATCCGGCGTTATCGTTCCCGACAACCTCGTGGACTCGAAAATTGCGCTGGTCTACGGCCAGATGAACGAGCCTCCGGGTGCGCGTATGCGGATCGCCCTGACCGGCCTGACACTGGCCGAGCAGTTCCGCGACGAATCCGGTTCCGACGTTCTGTTCTTCGTCGACAACATCTTCCGCTTCACGCAGGCCGGTTCCGAAGTGTCCGCCCTTCTGGGCCGCATTCCTTCCGCTGTGGGCTACCAGCCGACACTGGCGACCGACATGGGCGTCATGCAGGAGCGTATTGCTTCGACCAAGAACGGCTCGATCACCTCGGTTCAGGCCGTCTACGTTCCCGCGGACGACCTTACCGACCCCGCGCCGGCGACCTCCTTTGCGCACCTCGACGCGACAACGGTTCTTGACCGTTCGATCTCGGAAAAGGGCATCTACCCGGCGGTTGACCCGCTCGGCTCCACCTCGCGTCTGCTTGACCCGCTGATCATTGGCGACGAGCACTACAAGGTGGCGACGGACGTCCAGCAGGTGCTGCAGCGCTACAAGTCGCTTCAGGACATCATCGCCATTCTCGGCATGGATGAGTTGAGCGAAGAGGACAAGCTGACCGTGGCCCGCGCCCGTAAGATCGAGCGTTTCCTCAGCCAGCCGTTCGACGTGGCGAAGGTCTTCACCGGTTCCGACGGCGTTCAGGTGCCGCTGGAAGAAACAATCGCGTCCTTTAAGGCCGTGGTTGCCGGTGAGTATGACCACCTGCCCGAAGGTGCCTTCTACATGGTTGGCGGCATCGACGAAGTGAAGGCGAAAGCCGAGAAAATGGCGGCAGACGCCGCTTAAGGAGCGCTGACAATGGCAGACACAATGCAATTCGACCTCGTTTCGCCGGAACGGCGGCTGGCATCGATGCAGGTGACGGCCGTGCAGATTCCGGGCACCGAGGGTGACATGACGGCCATGGCCGATCATGCGCCCACCATCACCACCCTGCGTCCGGGCCTTCTGCGCGTGGAAGGGCCGGAGGGCACGACAGAATACGTCGTGACCGGCGGCTTCGCCGAAATCGGCGGGCAGGGCGGCGTGTCTGTGCTGGCGGAACGTGCCGTGGCGCGTGCCGACATGACGCAGGAGCAGATGGACAGTATGGTGGCAGAGGCGCATGCCGTCTACACCCGCGCCAAGGACAACTGGGAGAATGAGCCCGGTCCCGTGGATGACGCCGCCAAGCTGCTCTCCGATATGGTTGCCGTTGGTGATCACATCGGGTTGTCGAGCAAGCAACCCAACCTGTAATGCGTTGAAAATTCGTGAAAAGCCCCGCTTCGGCGGGGCTTTTTGCTTTTCTGCCTCTCCCTGCTGCGGCATCATTGTGCAGTGATCAAAAAAGCGGGCAGGCTAGGGATATGAAACGACTGCGCAGCCATACCATCGGCGTGGACAACGGCGATGTAATGCTGTTTTCAGAGTTCGAAGACGGCGGTTCGATGTGGACGGGCCATGGCCAGCGTGAACGCCGCCGCCGGATCAATTTTTCCGAACCCTTCCGAGAGCCGCCCCATGTTCAGGTCACGATGTCGCTTTGGGACATTGATGCCAGCACCGTCACCCGCGCCGACATCTGCGCCGAGGCGGTGACCGAGGCGGGCTTTGACATAGTGTTCCGCACATGGGGCGACACCCGCGTCGCGCGGGCGCGGCTGGCTTGGACGGCGATCGGATCACTGGGGGAGGAGGATGACTGGGTCATCGGCTAGGCCCGTCGCTTCGGCGGGAGGGGCCTAGAAGGCGCGGGCGGCCCGTTGGGGCCGGCCCTAGATCACAGCACGCGGCTTAGCTCGCGGCATACATCCCGTCATAGATCGGGCCCAGCGTTTCTGCCTCGAACAGCGAGGAGACGGAGGTGCCGTTCCAGATGTTTAGGATCGCTTGGGCGAACATCGGCGCGGTGGGCACGATGCGGATGTTCGGCGCTTTCTTGACCGCGGGGGTCGGCGCGATGCTGTCGGTGATGACCAGCGATTTCATGACCGAATTGGCCACACGTTCGACCGCCGGGCCGGACATGACGCCATGGGTGATGTAGGAGTGCACTTCCTTGGCGCCGTTCTCCAGCAGCACTTCGGCGGCTTTGCAGAGCGTGCCCGCGGTGTCGCAGATGTCGTCCACGATCAGGCAGGTCTTGCCCTTCACATCGCCGATCACGGTCATCTCGGCCACTTCGCCGGCTTTCTCGCGGCGTTTGTCGACGATCGACAGGGGGGAGTTGATCCGCTTGGCCAGTTCGCGTGCGCGGGCCACGCCGCCAACGTCGGGGCTGACGACCATCAGCTCATCCATACGGTCTTTGAAAGCGTCCTTGATATCCAGCGCAAAGATCGGGGAGGCGTAGAGGTTGTCGACCGGAATGTCGAAGAAACCTTGGATCTGCGCGGCGTGCAGGTCCATGGTCAGGATCCGCTCGATCCCGCTGCCGGTCAGCATGTTGGCGACCATCTTGGCGGTGATCGGCGTACGCGCCTTGGTGCGGCGGTCCTGACGGGCGTAGCCGAAATAGGGCAGCACCGCAGTGACCCGCGCGGCCGAGGACCGGCGCAGCGCGTCGGCCATGATCATCAGTTCCATCAGGTTGTCGTTCGCGGGGTTCGACGTGGGCTGGATGATGAACATATCCTCGCCGCGCACGTTCTCATAAACCTCGACGAAAATCTCGCCGTCGTTGAACCGTTCGACCCGCGCATCGACAAGGCCGACATTGACGCCGCGATGCAGCGACATGCGCCGCGCGATGGCCTTGGCAAGCGGCATATTGGCATTGCCTGAGATCAGTTTAGGTTCTGAAGTGCGTGGCATAGGGGCTCCGGGGCAGCGGTAGGTTGCAGATTCGTGACGTTGACACCGCTTAGCATGCGCTTACGGTCGGGCAAAGCTGCACCGCCCCCGAAGGAGAGCCAAATGGCCCGGATCGACTATTTTTTCGCAACGCTGTCACCCTATTGCTACCTCGCCGGGAATCGGCTTGAGGCGATTGCCGAAAAGCACGGGGTCGAGATCGTTTACAAACCTTTCGACATCGTGGCCGCTTTCCCGCGTACCGGCGGGCTGCCCCCGGCAGAGCGTCACCCCAGCCGGAATGAATACCGCGCCCAAGACCTGCCGCGGCAGGCGCGCAAGCTGGGCTTGCCATTCAACCTTAAGCCCGCGCATTGGCCGACGAATGGCGCGCCCGCGGCCTATGCGGTGATCGCGGCGCAGAACGCGGGCGGGGGCGATTTGGGCAAGCTGACCCATGCCATCACCCGCGCCGTCTGGGCCGAAGAAAAGGACATCGGCCATGACGATGTGGTCCGCGCCTGTCTGAGTGACGCGGGGTTCGATCCCGCGCTGGCTGACAGCGGGCTGTTGCAAGGGGCCGAAACCTATGCCGCGAACCTTGAAGAGGCCGTCGCGCAGGGTGTCTTTGGCGCGCCGTTCTATATCGTCGGAGATCAGAAGTTCTGGGGGCAGGACCGTTTGGAGGACCTCGACCAGCACCTCGGGGGCAAGCTGTGATTCCAGAGATTAACGCGCGCCGTTTTGGTCACGGCCCGCGCCCGGCCTTGGCGATCCATTGCTCGCTGGCGCATTCCGGCGCGTGGCGGGGCATCGGGGTCGCACTGTCGGATGAGCTGACCCTGCGCGCTTTCGACCTGCCGATGCACGGGCGGTCGGGCGATTGGGACGGGCAGGGGAATATCCACGACGTGGCGACAGAGATGGCGCTGAGCCTGCTCGAAGCGCCGATGGACCTGATCGGCCATTCCTTTGGCGCGACGGTGGCGATGCGGTTGGCGATTGAACATCCCGAACTGGTGCGCAGCATCACGCTGATCGAGCCGGTCTATTTCGCCGCCGCCAAACAGGATGACCCCGAGGCGATGGCCGAATACAACGAACAGAACGCGGCCTTTGAGGCGGCTTTGGCCGGCGGCGACGCGGAAACCGCCGCGCGGCTGTTCAACCGCGTTTGGGGCGATGGCACGAAATGGGATCAAATCCCCGAGCCGACCCGCGCCTATATGGTCGATCGCATCGGCTTCATCCCCGCCTCTTCGCCCTTCTTGGGCGAGGACAGCGCAGGACTACTCGCGCCGGGCATGTTCGACCGTGCGTCGATGCCCGCGCTTTTGGTCGAAGGCAGCGCCTCTCCCAAGGCGGCCCATGCGATCAACGCGTCGCTGATGCGCCGCTTGCCGGACGCGCGGCGCGTCTCGGTCGAGGGGGCAGGGCATATGGTGCCCATCACCCATGCCGCCGAGGTCGCCGAAGCGATCCGTGATTTCCTGAACGACGTGCCGCTGGCGTGAGCGTTTAGAAGTGGCTCAGGAACTGGTCGATCTGCTCACGGCTGATCGACCAGTCGCAGACCATGCGCGCCGCGACCATCTCATCATCATCACCGTCCAGCGTGCCGTCCCACAGATAATAGCGCGCGCCCGCTTCATGCAGCTTGCGGTGGATGGCGCGGGGGAAACGGGCGAAAATCATGTTCGCCGCAGGCTCATGCAGGAATTCCGCCCCCGCCGCGCGCAGCCCTTGGGCAAGATGGGCGGCATTGGCATTGGCCGCCTTGGCCGTTTCCAACCATGTGCCATCTGCAAGGTAGCCCGCCATCTGGGCCGAGAGATACCGATGTTTGGAGAAGAGATGCGCCCCGCGCTTGCGGCGCAACTCGAACTCCCACGCCTTTTTGGGGTCGAAGAAGACCACCGCTTCGACACCCATGCAGCCGTTCTTGGTGCCGCCAAAGCTCACCACATCGACGCCCGATTTCCACGTCATCTCAGCCGGGGTGCAGTCCAGTGCCACCAGCGCATTGGCAAAACGCGCGCCGTCCATATGGACGGGCAGGTCGTATTCCTTGGCCACCGCGGTCAGCGCGCGCAGCTCTTCAAGGCTGTGCACCCCGCCGCGTTCCGTGACTTGCGTGATCGACACTGGGCCGCGTTGCGGCGTGTGCACGTCGCCCGCCACCCGCGCCACGATGGCGCGGCGCAGGGCCTCGGGGGTCATCTTGTCTTCGGTCTCCACCAGCGTCAGCTTGGCCGCGCCTGCGTAGAACTCGGGCGCGTTGCACTCATCCTCTTCGATATGCGCGACCTTGGAACAGAAGATCGTCTGCCACGGCTGGGTGTAGCAGGCCAGCGCCAGCGCATTGGCCGCGGTGCCGGTGGCAACGAGGTAGACCTCGGCCTCTGGCGCCTCGAACTGCTGCCTGATTTGGTCGCGGACCTCCTCCATGATCGGGTCTTTGCCGTAGGGCATCGCGTAATCGGTATTGGCGGCGATCACGCGCTCCATCACCTTGGGGTGGACGGGACCGGCGTTGTCAGAGGCGAAAAACATCAGGTGGGCTCCTCGATAATATGGTCTTCCCATTCTTCGAACGGGGTATCAAATTCGGACACGGTATCAAATTGCACGCTGACCCCGGCGTCATGCACGCTGTCCGGCGTGCCGGTCTTGAGCGGGTGCCACTCGGGCAGGGGCTTGCCCTCCCAG
This sequence comes from Sulfitobacter sp. R18_1, assembly GCF_017743915.1. NCBI lineage: Bacteria > Pseudomonadati > Pseudomonadota > Alphaproteobacteria > Rhodobacterales > Roseobacteraceae > Sulfitobacter > Sulfitobacter sp. R18_1. Next base: position 107,185 of record NZ_JAGHRG010000007.1, on the reverse strand, counting down.
AGCAGGCGATAAGCGCAGGTCTGGGGCATCCAATAGGCATGGGTATCAAGGTTGTCGGGGCGCAGCACGATGCAGTCGGGCACGAATTCATGCCGGTTCTCGTAATGCACGCAGCGGCAGCTGCTGTCGTCGAGCAGGCGGCAGGCGACGCGAGTCAGGGCCACTTCGCCGCTGTCTTCGTCTTCCAGCTTGTTAAGGCAGCATTTCCCGCAACCGTCGCAGAGCGCTTCCCATTCGGTCTGGGACATCTCCGTCAGGGGTTTCTTCTCCCAGAACTTCGGGGTCAGGCCCTTGCGGGGGATCGGATCGCTCATAACGCCGCCAGAATGGTCCGGGCGCGGTCGCAGTCCTGCCCCATCTGGGCGATCAGCGCATCGAGGCTGTTAAACTTCTCTTCGCCGCGCAGATGTTCGACCAGCCCGACCGACAGTGGCGCGCCATAAAGGTCGCCTTTGAAGTCAAAGACATAGGTCTCGATATTGGCTTTGTTCTCACCGAACATCGGGCGGGTGCCGATGCTGGCCGCACCGTGATAGCTGCCCTTATGCGGCCCCTCCAGCACGTCGACCAGCACGGCATAGACGCCAAAGGCGGGCGGGTGCAGACCGTCGATGGACATATTCGCGGTGGGAAAGCCCAGCTCGCGGCCGCGCTGCTCGCCCGAGATCACCGGCCCGTCAATGCGGTGCCAATGGCCCAGCATGGCGGCGGCCTCACGCGGCGCGCCGCGCGTCAGTGCCTCGCGGATGGCGGTCGACGACACGGTCAGCTCATCACGCGCCATCAGCGGGGCAATGGTGACGCCAAAGCCATATTGCGCGCCGAAGCGAACCAGATCCTCAGCCGTGCCTTCGCGGCCCTTGCCAAAGCAGAAGTCAGCGCCGACGACCACATGGGCCAGCCCCAGCCCTTCATGCAGCACGTCGCGGGCAAAAGCCTCGGGCGAGAGGCCCGCAAGCGTGCTGTTGAAGGCCAGTTCATAGAGCCGTTTGACGCCGATCTTTTCCAGCCGATGCGCGCGGGCCTCGCGGCCCATCAGGCGAAAGGGCGGGGCGCCGGGGGCGAAATATTCGCGGGGATGCGGCTCAAAGGTAACGACGCCGAGGGGCGCATCGGGCGCCGCCTGCTGCGCCAGTTCGATCACCGACCGGTGGCCAAGGTGGACGCCATCGAAATTGCCGATCGCGGCGGTGGCACCGCGATCTGGCAGGTCGACGAATTGATAATCTCGGATGATCCGCATGCGCCTTGCCTAGCCGTGCTGCGGGGCAAGAGCAAGATGCACAGGCGGCGAAAACCGCCTGCTTAGTCGAGCTTGGCCGAGGGCGCCAGCACCGTGGCCTCTCCGGCCAGCACGGGTTTGCCGTCGACCGTACAGCGGCAGTCCATTTTCACGCGGCGTTTGGCGATGTCCATGTCGGTCACGGTGACTTCCGCCAGCACCATATCGCCGGGGCGCACGGGGCCGAGGAATTTGAGCGATTGCCCAAGGTAGATCGTGCCATGGCCGGGCAGCTGTTCCCCGATCACCGCCGAGATCAGCCCAGCGGTCAGCATCCCATGGGCGATGCGCCCCTCGAATATCGTCTCGCGGGCATAGTCGTCATCCAGATGCACCGGGTTGCGGTCGGTCGAGACCTGCGCGAAAAGTTCGATATCCATATCGGTCACGACTTTGCGCAGATGGCGCGACATGCCGATTTCGATATCTTCGATGCAGATCGTCCCGCGTGGCATATTGTCCAACATGACGGCTCCTTGGTAACAAAGTGACGCTAGGCTGCGCCGAGTTGCAACTTTATTACTTCGCAGTTGCAGAAAATCAAGCTCTTTCTGGGTTAGCGCAAGAATCCGATGGCATAGGTCGGGGCCGATGCTTCGCGGTCGAGATAGGCGCGGAGCTTGGCTTCGTCTGGCTGCTCGGTCGTGGCGGTTTCCGCGGCGGCCAGCCCCCCGGTGATGAAGAGCGAATCGATGCCTTCGTCCATTGCGCCTTTGACATCCGTCAGGATGCCGTCACCGATGGCGAGGATGCGATTGTCGGGGATGTCGACCTCGAGCGCGGCAAGGCGGCGGCGGGCGAGGTCATAGATCGGGGCGTGGGGCTTGCCGAAATAGAGGCTTTCGCCCCCCATTTCCGTATAGAGGGCAGCCAGCGCACCGGCACACCATTCGCGCACCTCGCCCCGGTCGACCACGATATCGGGGTTGGCGCAGAGCAGCTTCAGCCCGCGGGCGATGGCCTGCTCAAACTCGGGGCGCATGACTTCCGGGTCAGCCATGGCATCGACGGGGCCGGTGCAGACGATGCCCTCGGCCTGCGCCAGCGGGACGGTCTCGATCTCAACCGGGTCTTTCAGGATGGTCAGCGGCTCGAAAAACTTGCGCTCTCCGGGATGGCCGATGAACCAGACCTTTTCGCCCACGGCCCCCCGGAACATCGCTGACCGCGCGGAATCGCCGGAGGTTGCGATGCTGTCCCATGCGTCTTGCGGCACGCCGAATTGCTGCAACTGTTTCTCCACGCCTCCACGGGGGCGGGGGGAGTTGGTGACCAAGACGACCTTGCCGCCGGTCTTGCGATATGCCTGCAAGGCCGCCACCGCCGCGGGCAGCGCTTTGCGCCCGTCATGCACGCAGCCCCAAAGATCGACGAAAAGCGCGTCATATTGATCGGATACGTCGGGCAGGGCAGAGATAATGCGGGTCATGGGGCGGCCTTTCAAAAAGTGAGGGCGGGCACTTGGCCCGCCCGATTGGCTTACATCTTGAGGTTCGGGATGATCTGCTTTTTACGGCTCATCACACCGGGCAGCACGACCGTGTCGCCGGAGACCTCAGCGCCAAAGCTCTGCTCGGCGATGTGTTTGACCATGTCGTTGGGCACCAAGAGCGTCGCCTCTTCTTTCAGAATGTCGACGATGAACAAAAGCACCTGCGCGGCACCGTCGGCTTCGGCCACTTTGGGCATTTCGGCCATCAGCGCGTCCTTACGCTCGAGCAGCGGCGCGGGGGAGGTGGTTTCCAACACGCTCACGCGCAGGTTGGTGCCGTCAAGGTCAAAGCCCTTGCTGTCCATGCGCAGCAGTTCCGCTTCGCTGAAGGCAGAGACATCGGATTTCGCGGCGAACATTTCGGTCGCGTAATCCGTGATATCGACGCCGAGATCCTGCGCGATGTCATGGGCGATGGCGCGGTCTTCTTGGGTGGTGGTCGGGCTGCGGAACTCAAGCGTGTCCGACAGAATGCAGGACAGGGCCGCGGCCTTCACACCGCGCGGGGCCTGTGCCCAATCCTTGCCGATCATTTTGTACATGATCGTCGCGGTGCAGGCGAGCGGCTGGATGTTGATCTCGATCGGGCCGCGTGTCTCAAGCCCCGCCACCAGACGGTGGTGGTCGATGATGCCGGTGATATCGGCGTCATTGATGTTGTCGGGCAGTTCGGCGGGGTTGTTGGTGTCGACGATGACAACCTTGGTGTCGGCCTCAAGCTCGGTCAGGATTTCGGGCTTTTCGAGGTCCCATTTGTCGAGCATGAACAGCGCTTCGGTATTCGGCTCGCCCAGCAGGACGGGTTTGGCGGGGATGCCTTTGATCACATTGAGATACCATGCCCAAACGATCGGGCTGCCGGTGCTGTCGGTGTCGGGGGATTTATGGCCAAAAACAAGCGTTGTCATGGGGCGGTCCTGTCTGTTCGGGTGGATTTGCGCGCCTTATAGCAGGTTGAATAGGCTTGTCACCTGCGCGCGCTGCAATGCGGCATTGCGCGGCACTTTCAGCCGCCGCCGCCCTTTGCATAGCGCCGCGCGATGGGGCAAGTTGCGTGCCATGAGCAATCCGCGCGAAACCGATCTTTACCCGCCGATCAAAGCCTTCCTTGAGGATCAGGGCTATGTGGTGAAGGCCGAGGTCGGCGCGGCGGATGTGGTGGCCGTGCGCGGGGCAGAGCCGCCGGTGGTGGTCGAGTTGAAGCTCGGCTTCTCGCTGGCGCTGTTTCATCAATGTCTGGCGCGGCTGAAAGTGGCGGATGATGTCTACCTTGCCGTGGCGCGCCAACCGGGAAAGCGCTTTGCCAAGGCGGTGAAGGACAACGTCACGCTGGCCCGGCGGCTGGGGCTGGGGCTGATCACCGTGCGGCTGTCGGACGGGCTGGTTGAGGTGCATTGCGATCCCGGTCCCTATGCCCCGCGCAAGAATGCCAAACGGGCGGCGCTGCTCTTGCGGGAGTTTGCCCGGCGGCAAGGGGATCCGAACGACGGCGGCCAGACCCGGGCGGGGCTGGTGACGGCTTACCGACAGGATGCGCTGAAGCTCGCGGTTTATCTGTTCGAAGCGGGCGCCAGCAAAGGCGCGGATGTGGCCCGCGCGACTGGCGTCTCGGCGGCGACCCGCATGATGCGGGACGATCACTATGGTTGGTTTGAAAAGGTCGACAAAGGCATATACGGGCTGACCCCAAAGGGGGCCGAGGCCGTTGCGACTGCGGGGCGCATTTTGGGGGCCGAATGATGGTTCCAATGCGCGCAAAATTTTTCAACGCCGTTGTTGACAGGCCGCGGGCCGCTCCTTAGCTATGCATCGTTATCACTCACATGGGTCGAGTGCTAACGGCTGCACCCCTCGCCCGGAGGGGGTGGCTTGGAAGAGTAACTTTGAGCCTTAAGGAGCTGCAAAGATGGCATTGAAACCGCTTCATGACCGTGTGCTGGTCAAGCGCACAGAAAGCGAAGAAAAAACCGCCGGCGGGCTGATCATCCCCGATTCCGCCAAGGAAAAGCCTTCCGAAGGTGAAGTCGTGGCTGTCGGCACCGGCGCCCGCAAAGACAACGGCGAGCTGATCGAAATGGCCGTCGCACCCGGCGACAAAATCCTTTTCGGCAAGTGGTCCGGCACAGAGGTCACCGTCGACGGCGAAGAAATGCTGATGATGAAAGAAAGCGACATCATGGGGATCATCGCGTAAGCCACCCGGCTTGCCGACCCTTTGAAGACGCTGACATCAATCCAAGATTTTAGGAGAAGACAACATGGCTGCTAAGGACGTCAAATTTGACACCGATGCCCGCAACCGGATGCTCAAGGGTGTGAACATCCTTGCCGATGCGGTGAAAGTCACACTCGGCCCCAAAGGCCGGAACGTGGTTCTGGACAAATCCTTCGGCGCACCGCGCATCACCAAAGACGGTGTATCCGTGGCGAAGGAAATCGAACTGGAAGACAAGTTCGAGAACATGGGCGCGCAGATGGTCAAGGAAGTCGCTTCCCGGACCAACGACGAAGCCGGTGACGGCACCACCACCGCGACCGTTCTGGCCCAAGCCATCGTGCGCGAAGGCATGAAATCGGTTGCCGCTGGCATGAACCCGATGGACCTCAAGCGCGGTATCGATCTGGCGACTGCCAAGGTCGTCGACGCGATCAAAGCCGCCGCACGTGACGTGTCCGACAGCGACGAAGTCGCGCAGGTTGGCACCATCTCCGCCAACGGCGAGCGTGAAATCGGCCGCCAAATCGCAGATGCGATGCAGAAAGTCGGCAACGAAGGCGTGATCACCGTCGAAGAGAACAAAGGTCTGGAAACCGAGACCGATGTCGTCGAAGGTATGCAGTTCGACCGTGGCTACCTCAGCCCCTATTTCGTCACCAACTCCGACAAGATGACTGTCGAGCTGGAAGACGCGATCATCCTGCTGCACGAGAAGAAACTGTCGAGCCTTCAGCCGATGGTGCCGCTGCTCGAGCAGGTGATCCAGTCCCAGAAGCCGCTTCTGATCATCGCCGAAGACGTCGAGGGCGAAGCCCTGGCGACCCTCGTCGTGAACAAGCTGCGTGGTGGTCTGAAAATTGCTGCTGTGAAGGCGCCGGGCTTCGGTGACCGTCGCAAAGCGATGCTGCAAGACCTCGCAATCCTGACCGGTGGTCAAGTGATCTCCGAAGACCTCGGCATGAAGCTCGAGTCCGTGACCATGGACATGCTGGGTTCGGCCAAGAAAGTGTCGATCACCAAAGACGAGACCACCGTTGTTGACGGCGCTGGCGAGAAGGCCGAGATCGAAGCCCGCGTGGCTCAGATCCGCAACCAGATCGAAGAGACCACCTCCGACTACGACCGTGAGAAGCTGCAAGAGCGCGTTGCCAAACTGGCAGGCGGTGTTGCCGTGATCCGCGTTGGCGGCATGACTGAAGTCGAAGTGAAAGAGCGCAAAGACCGCGTCGATGACGCGCTGAACGCGACACGTGCCGCTGTTCAAGAAGGCATCGTCGTTGGCGGTGGTGTGGCTCTGGTTCAAGGCGCCAAGAAGCTGGAAGGCCTCACAGGCGACAACAACGACCAGAACGTCGGTATCTCCATCGTCCGTAAGGCGCTGGAAGCACCGCTGCGTCAGATCGCTGAGAACGCTGGTGTGGACGGTTCGGTTGTGGCCGGCAAAATCCGCGAAAGCGACGACCTGAAGTTCGGCTTCAACGCACAGACCGAAGAATATGGCGACATGTTCTCCTTCGGCGTCATCGACCCGGCGAAAGTGGTGCGCACCGCACTGCAAGATGCAGCTTCGATCGCAGGTCTGCTGATCACCACCGAAGCGATGGTTGCTGACAAGCCCGCCAAAGAGGGCGCAGCCCCCGTAGGCGGCATGCCCGACATGGGCGGCATGGGCGGCATGATGTAAGCCAGCCCTTTCGGCTAAGGTTCCGGAGGCGCGCCAGCGATGGCGCGCCTCTTTTCGTTTCGGGGGGCTTAGACTGGCGGTTATCCGGTTCTCATCGGGCTAACTGGGCAGCTCCACGATCCGCGCGTAGGTGTTAAGCATGTCGAGCGCATTGGCAAAGGTCTCTGACGGGTTCTCCTTCACGATATAGCCCGCGACATTCTTGCTATAGGCCGATTGCACATCCGTGGGCATGTCGGAGGTGGTGAAGACGAAGACCACCATACGCTCCAAGGCGGGATCGGCCCGAACGACCTCCAAGAACTCAAGCCCCCCCATGCGCGGCATATTGAGGTCGAGCGTGATGATATAGGGCGGCAATCGCCCGTGCCGTTTCACTTCCTCGGCCAGAAACTCAAGCGCTTGCTGTCCGTCATGGCAAACCGCCGTCTCATTGACGATCTTCAACTTGCGCATTGCCCGTTGCATGGCCATCACGCTGACTTTGTCGTCATCGACGATAAGAAATTTCGCGGGCGTCGTTTCCATCCGATACTCCTTTCCGACTTTCGTCACGCTGCGGCCGCCACGGGCAGGGGTTGATGCGTTTGAGGTGCCAATGGAAGCTCAACCACAAAGGTCGCGCCGCGCCCTTTGTCAGGGTCGGAAAATAGCGTGACCTTGCCTTTTTGGTGGGCCGCAAGCTTGCTTACGATGGCGAGGCCCAAGCCGCTCCCCTCAACCTCATCGCGTGGTTTAAGGGTTTGAAAGAGTTCAAATATCTTTTGCTGATGCCGAAGCTCTATCCCCGGACCATCATCGCGGACGGTCAAGACAAGGTGGTCCTGCCGACGCTGCGCACTGATATGGATCGCCCCATGATCCCGGTCATGGTGTTTGATGGCGTTCGAGATGAGATTGCCCAAGATTTGCTGCAAGGGTGTGAGCTGCGCGTCGACGACCTGGTCCGCGCCGGTGAAGGTGATTTTGAAACGGCCTTCGGTATCGATGTAGCGAGCGAGCTCCGTCACCAAACGCCCAAGATGCACGGGCTCCGACGCAGGTTGGTCTTGCCCTGCGCGAGCGTAGTCCAAAAGATCGGCCAAAAGACGGTTTAGCCGGTCGATCCGTTGTTGAGACATCAGCAAATAGCTTCGGCTTTCGGCACTTAGCGCGTTGTCCTCGTCCTCCAGCACCCAAAGGCTCAATTCATGCACCGCCCGGAGGGGCGACCGCAGGTCGTGCGCAGCGACATAGGCAAATTTCTCCAACTCGGTATTCGAGCGCCGAAGCTCCTCTGCTGTGGTGCGGAAGACGGTCAATGCGCGCGCCATCTCTCCAAGCTCGTCCCGCCCTCTCACGGTAATCGGATGGTCGAGATCCCCCCGAGCGATCGCGGTCACGGAATCGGTCAAGCGTCTGATCCGGCGATTAAACTGCCGTTCGATAACCAAGCCGTTGGTCATTGCAATCACGAGAAAGGCGCAGGCCATGGTGAGACCCACGGTCCAAATGACCTGGCTGATGGTATCACGCAGGGCCTGCGTCGCAGCATCCACCCGCTCTAGGGTGTTTTTGGTCAGATCGGAGGAGATATCGGAAATTTCCACGATCATGGGAAGGTGTTCGGCTTGCAGCCTTTCGAAGCTACTATGGAACCGCAGGCGGGCCGTTGTATGAGCAAAGAGCCCTGTTTTGGGACGCAGCAGCAGGTCGCGCAACGCGTCAATTTGGCGTGCAAGTGACCGCCTGCTTGCTGCCTCGTGAATGCGCGGTAAGCGGGTTATAGCATCCTGAAAATGTTCTTCGACAAGCAGTTTCGCGCGCGCGAGTTGAAGGGGTTGGTTCTGTAGCCCTTGCGACATGACGATATTGATCAGCGTGTCGAGACTGAGCCGAATGTCATTCAAATTGACCGCACTTAACAGCAATTCGGGAAAGCGAGACGTAGGATTTTCAAGCTGGCCGGAACCCGAGTTCCCAAAGGGTTCGTCCAGAACAGCTTCGGTCTGCCGAGAAAGCCGATAGGCCAGATCGTCGATAATGAGGTGACTTTGCTCTTGAATTTGCTCGACAAGATCGAGGGTTGAGACGATTTGCGCCTCTGCGCGCCGCATCTCCTGAAGGCTGACTACTGTCGCATCCGTCGCACGCCGTGCCATCTGCAGACGCTGTTCCAGTCGGGCGGCCAAGGGGGGCGCGATCTCGGACGTCGACAGATCAGCCAAAAGTTTGGAGATTTCGCTGATCTTTGTCCCGATTTCCTGCCCAAGGACAGATCGCGAAGCAGTGGTATCTTGCTGATTTAACTGCTCAATCGAAAGGAATACACCATTCAAAGAACGCTCAATCTGCTGGGAGACGCCCAACATCGGTAGCGCCGATTGGCTTAGATGAGCATGACTGGCCAACACAGCGCGCATTTGCCCCGTAGCAACCCACCCCGCTAGCCCGATGATGCACGCAACGAGCAGAAAAGCTGCCCTGAGACGGGTGCTGATGCGGCTGCCGAAAAGCTGCAGGAGGCGCCAAGGGGGGTGCATCGTTTTCATGCCTTGTGAATAGCCGTGACCGATTAACGCAATGTTAATCGCCGTGGCCCTAAAACCAGCGCCATGACAGCGGGAGGGGTTCCTGCCCCGGCGGATTGGAGGATCGAATCGTGTCAGGCGGCCGCAGATTGACAAGGCGAACGGTTTCAATCGGATTGGGCGCCGGTCTCAGCACGCTGATCGCCGCTCCGGCATTCGGTGAGGCGATCGATATAAAGGTGGCCGCGCAGGCCCGCGAATTGGGGGGAAACGCCAAGACGCTTTCGGTGCTGTTGCCTGAAGGGTCGCGGGCCAATCTCGCGCCGGTTGCAAAAGCCTTTACAGAACGGACCGGGGTCGCGGTTGACCTACAAGAAGTGCATGTAGATCAGATCAACGCGGAACTGATGCTCAATAGCGTACTCGGTGACGCGCGATATGACGTCGCTTTGCCCGCGACTTTTGGTGTCGCAGATCTGGTGGCCGCGGGGGCGGTCCATGCTTTGGATGGCTTCGCCGCACGCTATGAACCGCCGGGGTTTCGCGACCCTATGCTTTATCAAGAAGGGGATAGGTTCGACGGTAAAACTTATGGATTTCAAACGGATGGCGACGCCTATTTGATGTTCTACCATCGCGAGATGCTGCGCGATCCGCATGAACAAGCGCGCTACGCCGATCGTTTCGGCTATCCACTTGTTCAGCCAGAAACTTGGCAGGAACTGGACCGGCAGATCCGGTTCTTTCATGCACCAGAGGCCGGTCGATATGGCGGACTGTTGTTCCGCACGCCGGGGTACCTCGCATGGGAATGGTGGGTGCGGTTTCACGCCAAGGGCTATTGGCCTCTGTCCCCCGATATGACTCCGCAAATTGCAGATAATCCGGGGGTGGCGGCGCTGGAAGAGTTGATCGCGATCACGGACTGCCTTGCCCCCGAAAGTTCGAGCCTGGGGCTGTTTGGAAATTGGGCGCGATACGCGAAGGGCGATGTCTATTGTAACATCGGCTGGGGCGGAACGCAGAAATACCTTAACTCTCGTCGATCATCGATGCGCGGACGGATGGTTTATGGGCCAACCCCCGGAGGGCAGGTGGGGGAGGAACTGCTCGAAATCCCCTCTTTCAATTGGGGATGGAGCTTTGTCATCAGCGCGGCATCGACCCAGAAAGAACTCGCCTATCTGTTCGCCCTCTTCGCGGTCACGCCAGCAATGTCGACACTTGCCGTTCGGCAGCCGGATGGGTTTTTCGACCCTTTTCGTAATGAGCACTACAGCGACCCGGGAGTGGAGGCGGCCTATTCAAAGCCCTTTCTCGAGGTGCATCGCGCGGCGCTTAAAGGGGCGATTCCCGATTTCTATTTGAAAGGGCAATCAGAGTATTACCAAACATTGGGAAGGGGATTGGATAAGGCCCTTCAGGGTGAGGTTTCGCCTAAAATGGCCCTGACCCGGGTTGCACAGCAATGGCAGTTGATCACAAGCCGGGTTGGACGCGAAAGGCAAATACAAAGGTGGGCGCGCCTGCGTGCGAAATATCCCCCCAATGCGCGTCGATTGCTACGGGTTAAAGCTTGATGGAACCTTTGGTCCTAATTCGGGCTAGCAGGGCGTTTTGCTCATGCGCTGATCGCAGGGAGGTCGCGATATGACGCAGCGGCTGTTAAAGTTACCTGCCGACCATGAGCTACCATCGTGCGAAGAGCCGCAGCCTGCCGGGCCTGATGCAGAGGAGTTTATCCATTTGGTAAGTCACGATCTGCGCAGTTCCATTCGCGCGCTGTTGGAACTGCCTGAATGGATCGCCGAGGATATTGAGTACGCGGGATTGGAGATAAACGCTTCGGTCCACAGTTCTATCGCCTTGATGAAGCGGCACACGCGGCGGTTGGATCGGATGTTAGTCGACCTGCTTCAATACTCACGCGCCGGAAGAGGGCGCGATGCGTCTGAGGTCGAACTTAAGCAGGCCTTTCATGCCGCGGTAGAGGAAGTCGGGCCGCCCAGTGGTTTCCGGGTTAATCATCACTTCGGGTGCGACTCTTTTCGCTTCGACGAGCAGGACCTGCACTCGCTTTTCGTGGCGTTGATTGGGAACGCGATCAAGCATCATGATCGGTTTTCCGGGCGGGTCAAGGTAGTGGTAAAAAGCGAAGGGGAGGCCATGATGCTGACCGTTTCCGATGATGGGCCGGGAATACCGCCGCGTTATCATGAGCGTGTCTTCCAGCCGATGACAACATTGCGATCGCGCGATGAGGTTGAAGGATCGGGCTTGGGGCTGGCCTTGGTTCGCAAAATCGCAGGAGCTTATGGGGGCCATGCCTGTTTGGTATCCACCGGTGCTGAGCGTGGTACGACTGTATCCGTGCGTTTGGAGGGCGTGGCTATGACATAGCACAGGTGAAACCCCGGGGAGTCATGGAATTCCTTCTGGCGCCACTATCTAATTGCAGCGCGCGTACCGCTTTATTCGTCCACGCCAATCAATGCGAAGGAGGAGATCATCACGTCCCAGTTAGAACCTTGTGCCAAAGGCATTCCGCGCTTGGCGCGGCTCGAGAGTGAGGCTAAGCGAGAGGCCATGCAGCTTCTCTTTCTTTCCGCCCTCACCATGTGCGCTTTTGCGGCGAACTCAATTTTGACCCGAATGGCGGTGGACGGCGGGCATATCGATCCGGCGGGCTTTGCCCTTGTGCGGGTCGGTGCGGGGGCATTGGTTTTGGCCATCTTGGTTGCGCTGCGGGGTGGACGGTTGCCGCTTTTGCGGCGCAACAGGATCGGCGGGGCCGTGAGCCTGGCTGTCTATATGATCGGGTTCAGTCTGGCGTATCTGACGTTGGACGCAGGGCTCGGGGCGCTCATCCTTTTTGGCGTGGTGCAGATTACCATGTTCACCTACGCCGCTTTGACCGGCGCGGCGCCCACCGCGCGGCAGATCACAGGTGCTGCGGCGGCTTTCGCGGGATTGGTTTTGGTCCTCTGGCCGGATGGGCAGGGTTCCACTGATCCAATCGGCGCCGGGCTGATGGTTCTGGCGGGGATCGGCTGGGCCGCCTATACGATCATCGGTCGCACATCGGGCGATCCGCTGGCGGCGACTTCGGCGAACTTTTTGCTGTGTTTGCCGTTCATGCTCATCCTGCCCGCTTTTGCGGGGGCGCAGTTCAGCCTGACGGGGCTTTTGTTGGGCGCGCTTTGCGGCGGGCTGACCTCGGGCCTTGGCTATGCCCTGTGGTATGCGGTGCTGACGCGGATCGACGGGGGCACGGCGGCGGTGGCGCAGCTGAGCGTGCCGATCATCGCGATCCTCGCCGGGGCGCTGCTCTTGGGTGAGCCGCTGAGCTTGACGCTTATCCTCGCGACGGCCTTGGTTCTGGGCGGGATCGCTTGGGCGATCAGCGCAAAATCGGCTCCAAAGGATCGTAGGTGATCGCCGCCTTCGCCGGGCCAAAAGCGACTGTGCCGAGGCTATCGGGCTTGTGGGGAACTTGTGCCAGTTCCGCTTGGGTGACCCATCGATGCCGCGTGACGATGGCCTCTCGGTCTTGCCAATCGGGGGCGATTTGGGCGGATCCGAGGATGTGGCATCTGAAATAGATATCCACCTGATGGAAATCGCCGCCGGGGTCGTGGAACTCATTGACCAAACAGGGCGCGCCGACCGAGATCGTGAGGCCCGTTTCCTCAAACACCTCGCGGCGCAGGTTGTCGGGGAGGGAGGCACCGGCCTCCACCCCGCCGCCGGGGGCGCACATCAGGCCCAGCCGATCATCGGCATAGGCGTTGACCAGCAACAGCCGGTCTTCGTGCAGCAGCACGGCGCGGGCGGCCAATCGAGGGCAGGGTCGGGGCATCGGCATACTTTCGTCAGGTAACGCGCCAAGACCATTTCACAGTCGGGGCAATCAGTCTATCTGGAGGGCATGATGAGATTTTTCACCCTGCTGATTGCCGCGATCTTCTTGGCGATCCCCCTGCCTGCCGCGGCCGAAAACGCGGCGGGGCGCTGTGTTGTTTTGCTGCATGGGCTGGCTAGGACCGAGATGTCTTTTGCCGTGATGGAAGCCGCCTTGGCCGCCGAAGGCTACCGCGTGGTGCGCCCGGGCTACGCTTCGACTGAGGCCAATATCGCGGAATTGGCGAAACAGACCCTGCCGCGCGCGATTGAGGCCTGCGGCACCGCGCGGATCGATTTCGTGACCCATTCCATGGGCGGTATTTTGGTGCGCAAATGGGTGGTCGAGGCCGGGGCCGACCGGGTCGGGCGCGTGGTGATGCTGGGGCCGCCCAATCACGGCAGCGAGGTGGTGGACGAATTGGTCGAGAACCCTGCGTTCGAATGGTTGAACGGGCCCGCCGGGGCCGAGATCGGCACCGATGACGCGGCCTTGCCGAACCAATTGCCGCCGGTCCCTTTCGAATTAGGCGTGATTGCCGGCTCACAGTCGCTCAACCCCTATTTTTCGAGCCTTTTGCCGGGGCCGGATGACGGAAAGGTCTCGGTCGCCTCGACCCGTGTGGCGGGGATGAAAGACCATATCGTCCTGCCGGTGACCCATACCTTTATGATGAACAACCCGCGCGTTATCGCCCAGACCATGGCCTTTCTGAGAACCGGCAGTTTTGACCGGTCGATGACCTTTATCGATGGCGTCCTGAATGCGATCGGCTGCCCGGAAGCGGGCTGCCTGCCGGGGGTGGGAGGGGACGATGCCAAACCTTGATCTCGTCAATGCGGAGGTGCTCCACCCCGAGGGGCTGAGCCGCGCGCCGTTGTCTTTTGCCGACGGGGTGATTGCCGATGCCCCGGTCGGGCGGCCCATTGATCTGACCGGCTTTCAAGTCTTGCCGGGGATCGTCGATCTGCATGGCGACGCGTTCGAGCGGCATCTGGCACCGCGTCGCGGGGCGATGAAACAACTATCCGAAGGGTTGGTCGCAGCGGAGGCAGAGCTCGCGGCGAATGGCATGACCACCGCGGTTTTGGCGCAATTAGTCAGCTGGGAAGGCGGGCTGCGGGGGCTGGCGTTCGCCGATCAAGTCTTTAGCGGCATCCGCGACACCGCGCCGGATTTGGTCACCGACATCCGCCCGCAGCTTCGGTTTGAGACCCATATGCTCGACCTCTACGACAGCCTGCCGCAGCGCATGGCGGAGTGGGGCGTGGGCTATGTGGTGTTCAACGATCACCTGCCGCATGACCGTTTGGCGGCGGGCAAGACCCCGAAACGGCTGGTCGGGCAGGCCCTGAAGGCCGGGCGCAGCCCGGAGATCCATTTGGCACAGATGCAGGAGATGCACGCGCGGCGCGATGAGGTGCCCGCGGCGCTGGACGGGCTTTGCGCGGAACTGGCGCAGCGTGGCGTTAAAATGGGCAGCCATGATGACCAGACCGCCGAGGGCCGCGCCCTTTGGCGGGCGCGGGGCGTGACGCTGGCGGAATTCCCCGAAACGCAGGAGGCTGCCGAGGCCGCGCATGGGGCAGGGGATGCGGTCATCATGGGCGCGCCCAATGTGGTGCGCGGCGGGTCGCATAACGGCAACCTTTCGGCGCTGGACCTGATCAGCATGGGGCTCTGTCACGCGCTGGCGTCGGATTACCATTACCCCTCGCCGCGCCGCGCCGCCTTGATGCTGGCGCAGAGCGGATTGCTGGACCTTGCGGGCGCTTGGGCGCTTGTCTCATCCGGGCCGGCGCAGGTGCTGGGACTTTCGGATCGCGGCACGCTGGCGCCGGGCAAACGCGCCGATATCGTCGTCTTGGACAAGGCCACGGGCCGCGTCGCCGCCACTTTCGCGGCGGGGCGGGTGAGCTTCATGTCCGGCGCGGTGGCGGAACAGTTCTTCGGCTGACCTCAGCCGCGGGTGATCTGGTTGACATGACCCATCTTGCGGCCCGGTTTGACCTCGGCCTTGCCGTAGAGATGCAGTGCGGTGTCGCGGGCGCGGGCGAGTTCGGGCACGCGGTCCATGTCATCGCCGATGAGGTTGGTCATCACCACATCCGCATAGCGCTGCCCATCGCCCAAGGGCCATCCGGCCACGGCGCGGATATGCTGCTCGAACTGGTCGATGGTGCAGCCGTTCTGGGTCCAATGGCCAGAGTTATGCACCCGCGGAGCGATCTCATTCACGATCAGCCCCTGCGGCGTGACGAAAAGCTCGACCCCCATGACGCCGACGTAATCCAGCGCGTTCAGCACGCGACCGGCAAGCAGCACCGCGTCGGTGCGCTGTGCATTGCTGATCTTGGCGGGCACGGTGGTGGTGTGCAGGATGCCATCGCGGTGGACATTCTCACCGGGGTCGAAACAGGCGACCTCGCCCGTGGCACTGCGCGCGGCGATGACAGAGATTTCGGCGCTGAAGTTCACGAAACCTTCGAGCACGGAAGGCGCGCCGTTCATCTCGGCCCATGCGGCGTCGAGGTCGGCATCGTCTTTCAGCCGCGCTTGCCCCTTGCCGTCATAGCCGAAACGGCGGGTTTTGAGGATCGCAGGCGTGCCGATCTGGGCCACGGCGGCCTTCAGGCTGGCGGCGTCGGTCACATCGGCGAAAGGGGCCACGCGCAGGCCAAGATCGCCGAGGAAGGTCTTCTCGGTCAGCCGGTCTTGGGAAATGCGCAGCGCCTCGCGGCCCGGGCGCAGCGGGGTGATCGCCTCGACCACGTCGAGCGCTTCGGTGGGGATGTTCTCAAACTCGAAAGTGACGATGTCACAGGCACGGGCGAAAGCCTCCAGCGCCTTGTGGTCGTCATAGGGGGCGGTGGTCACCGCATGGGCCACATCGGCGGCGGGCGGGTTGGCGCCCGGCTCGAAGATATGGGTGCGAAAGCCAAGCCGTGCTGCGGCGACAGAAAGCATACGGCCCAATTGGCCGCCGCCCAGAATGCCGATGGTGGCGCCGGTTTGCAGGGGTTCAGTCATGCGGCACCTCGGGGATCGAAGCGCTGAGCGCGTCGCGCCAATCGTCCAGCCGTTTGGCCAATTCCGGGTCTTGCAGCGCAAGGATGCCCGCCGCCATCAGGGCGGCATTGGCCGCGCCTGCGGCACCGATGGCCATGGTCGCGACCGGGAAGCCGCGCGGCATTTGCAGGATGGAATAGAGCGAATCCACCCCCGACAGCGCCTTGGTCTGCACCGGCACACCGATCACCGGCACCCGGGTTTTGGAGGCCATCATGCCCGGCAAATGCGCCGCCCCGCCTGCGCCCGCGATGATGACTTGCAAACCCCGGTCCACCGCCGTCTTGCCATAGTCCCAGAGCCGGTCCGGGGTGCGATGGGCCGAAACGATGCGCGCCTCGAAGGGGATGTTAAGCTCGTCCAGCAGGGTTGCTGCTTCGCGCATGGTGGCCCAGTCGGACTGGGACCCCATGATGATGCCAACCGGGGGCGTGGTCATTGCTGCGGGCCTTCTCTTGGTGGATCAGAGCGCGCACTATACCCATCATGGCCCATCTGGCAACGCCGATTGCCGCGGGCCATGGGGATAATGGGTCAGGCGATGATATCGGGCGTCAACCGGTCTTCGATCTGGGCGATCAAATCCTTGAGGCGCAGTTTGCGTTTCTTGAGCCGTTGCAGGGTCAGTTGATCCCCGGTGCCGCGTTCGACCAGCGCATGGATGGCGTCATCCAGATCGCGATGTTCCCGTCGAAAGACCTCAAGCTCGACACGCAGCACTTCGTCCGTTTTCATCGACAGATCGGTAGGGGCATTCATGGGCAGGTGATTCCGTTGGGCATCTGAACCTTGAATATAAGCGGTTGAGATCATTTGGCATAGCCCTTGCGCCCTTGCCCAAGCCCCCCCATATTCAATGCAACGGGCTGCCGGTTGCGGGGCCTGTGAAACACTGTCGCTTGACCTGATAAGGACGTGTCGCATGACGAAATTAACGCTTGCCTCTTACCCGCATATGCTTGGGTTTGAACAATTGGAACGGGTGCTCGAACGCAGCGCCAAGGCCGGAAACGAAGGTTATCCGCCGTTCAACATCGAACAAACCTCGGACTACAGCTATCGCATCACGCTGGCGGTAGCGGGTTTTTCGGAACAGGATCTGTCGATAACCGTTGAGGATAGACAGCTCGTGATCCGTGGGCGTCAGTCCGACGATGGCGAAGACCGGGTGTTCCTGCACCGTGGAATCGCCGCGCGTCAATTCCAGCGCTCGTTCGTACTGGCCGATGGGGTCGATGTGGGCGAGGCGGTTATGGAGAATGGTCTGCTGCATGTCGACCTGACCCGCGCCAAGCCTGAAACGGTGGTTCAAACCATCAAGATCAAGAAGGGGTAACATCATGCAAGACGCAATCACCCACGGAAACGACCGTATGGTCTATGTCAAAACCATCGCTGTCGCCGATCTGCCGCGCGAGGTGCGCGATCAGGCCGAGGGGCTTGAGCTTCTCTATGCCGTTCATGATGCCGAAGGGCAGCAGCTGGCGCTGGTCGGCGATCAGAAACTCGCCTTCTCATTGGCGCGAGAGCATGACTACCGGCCAGTGATGGTGCATTGACGCCGCGCGGCGCGACGATACGCTAAGCCCGATGCAAGGCCGCAGTCCGCTGCGGCCTTTTTTATTGGGAGCGGTCTTATGGATTTCGATTTCGACTGGGTAGACGCCTTTACCGACCAAGTCTTCGGCGGCAATGGCTGCGCCGTGGTGCATGGCGGGGCAGGGCTGCCGGATGAGCTATGCATGGCCTATGTGCGCGAAACATCCCTCGTGGAATGCACCTTTACCGGCCCGTCGGAGGTCGCGAATTTCAAGGTGAAATACTATCTCGCCAGTCGTGAGATACCCTTTGCGGGCCACCCCACCATCGCCACCGTCGCAGCGCTGCGCCATCGCGGGTTGATCGGCGAAGGGCCACTGCGGTTGGAGACTGGCGCGGGGATCGTCGAGGTCGAGGTACGCGGCTCCCAAATCGCCATGACCCAGATCGCGCCGGTTTTCGGGGAAGAAGTGCCCGCCGATCTCGTCGCCAAGGTGGGCGGTGTGGCACCCGAGGATATCATCGCCCCGCCGCAGGTAGTTTCTACCGGACTGCCGTTCTGTGTCACCGTTCTGCGCAGTCGCGCCGCCTTGGAAGGGCTGAAACTCAACCCCGAGGCGCTCGCGGCCTATAATGCCCATCTGGGGCAGGGCAGCGATATGATGGAGCCTTTTTGGGTCACCCTCGAAGGCGCGACCGCTGCGGGCAATACCTATGCGCGGCTGCTGCTGGCGCCACCCAGCCCCGCCGAAGACCCTTTCACCGGATCGGCGACGGGTGCCATGGCGGCCTATCTCTGGGCGCGCGGGTTGATCGACAGCCCAGCCTTCGTGGCCGAACAAGGTCACCTCATGGGCCGCCCCGGACGGGCGGAGGTCGAGGTGCTTGGCCCCCGCGATGCGATCACCGGTGTCCGCGTGGCGGGGCAGGGGCGCGTGGTAATGTCGGGCCAAGTTTTCATGCCCGAGGTGGCCTGACCCCAAACGCAAAACGCAGCCCCGAGGGGCTGCGCTGTTCTTGGCAAAGACTGATCGGTTTACTCCGCGATCAGCCCCATGTTTTCGAGCTTCAGCAACACCTGATGCGCGCAGTTGTCGACCTCGACATTCTCGGTCTCCAACACCAGTTCGGCGTTCTGCGGCACGTCGTAGGGGTCAGAAATGCCGGTGAATTCCTTGATCTTGCCTTCGCGCGCCAGCTTGTAGAGCCCCTTGCGGTCGCGGCGTTCACACTCTTCGATAGAGGTCGCGACATGCACTTCGACGAAGGCGCCAAAGTTCTCTACATCCTCGCGCACGGCGCGGCGGGTGGCGGCATAGGGCGCGATCGGGGCGCAGATGGCGATGCCGCCGTTCTTGGTGATCTCGGAGGCGACATAGCCGATGCGGCGGATGTTCAGGTCGCGGTGCTCTTTCGAGAAGCCGAGTTCGGAACTGAGGTTTTTCCGCACGATGTCACCATCCAGCAGCGTCACCGGGCGGCCGCCCATTTCCATCAGCTTGACCATCAGCGCGTTGGCGATGGTGGATTTGCCCGAGCCGGAGAAGCCGGTGAAGAAGACGGTGAAGCCCTGCTTGGAGCGCGGCGGGGAGGTGCGGCGCAGTTCTTTCACGACCTCGGGGAAGGAGAACCACTCAGGGATCTCCAAACCTTCGCGCAGACGACGGCGCAGTTCTGTGCCCGAGATGTTCAGGATGGTGACGCTTTCCTTGTCCTCGATCTCATCCATGGCCTCATATTGCGCGCGTTCCTGCACCCAGACCATATGTTTGAAATCGACCATTTCGATGCCCATTTCCTCCTGATGGGCGCGGAACAATTCCTGCGCGTCATAGGGGCCATAGAAGTCCTCACCGGCGGAGTTTTTGCCGGGGCCCGCATGGTCGCGACCGACGATGAAATGGGTGCAGCCGTGGTTCTTGCGGATCAGCCCGTGCCAGACGGCCTCGCGCGGGCCGGCCATGCGCATGGCGAGGTTCAGGAGCGACATGGAGGTGGTGGCGGCGGGGTATTTGTCGAGCACCGCCTCATAGCAGCGCACGCGGGTGAAGTGATCCACGTCGCCCGGTTTGGTCATGCCGACAACCGGGTGGATCAGCAGGTTGGCCTGCGCCTCACGCGCGGCGCGGAAGGTGAGTTCCTGATGCGCGCGGTGCAGCGGGTTGCGGGTTTGGAAGGCGACAACGCGACGCCAGCCCAGCTTGCGGAAATAGGCGCGCAATTCGTTGGGCGTATCGCGGCGCGCGCGAAAGTCGTAGTGCACCGGCTGCTGAATGCCGGTCACCGGACCACCGAGATATACGTTGCCCGCTTGGTTGTGCAGGTAGTTTACCGCCGGATGCGCCTCGTCATCCGCGCCGAAAACCTTCTCGGCCTCGCGCGATTTGTTCGGGGTCCAGCGGTCGGTCACGGTCATGGTCGCGAGGATCACGCCCTCTTGGTCGCGCAGGGCGATGTCCTGCCCTACTTCGAGCTGCTCGGCAAAAGCCTCGGTCACGTCGAGGGTGATGGGCATCGGCCAGAGGGAGCCATCCGCCAGACGCATATTCTCGACCACGCTGTCGTAGTCCTCTTCACCCAAGAACCCTTTCAGCGGGTTGAAGCCGCCGTTCATCAGGAGTTCCAGATCGCAGATCTGACGCGGGGTGAGGTCGAGGCTCACCAGATTGCCCGCCTCCACCTTCAGCTTCTGCGAAGACTCGTAAGAGACGTAGAGTTCGGGGATCGGCGTGAGGTTGCTGGGCATCATGACTATCACTTTTCTTCAGGGAACAGGCGGCTTCGGTCTCGGCTGCCATAGCTGCAAAAGATGTGAAAAGTCTATAGAACTAAGGGGTGTCGCCCCGTTAAAGGCCGAAATCCCATGATCCGAGGGTGGCCTGCAATTCGGGTGCTGAGGGGCGGCGGAAACCGGAATTATCTCCGCCGCGCCTTCGTCTGAGTTAAACGTCTTCCTTCACCTCGGCCCCGTAGCCGAGCGGGAGGGAGGTATCTTTGCCGTCATCATCGCCCACTTCGGCAAGGAAACGCTCGGCTTCGAGTGCTGCCATGCAGCCCATGCCGGCGCTGGTCACCGCTTGGCGGTACTTGTGGTCGGTCAGATCGCCCGCGGCAAAGACGCCGGGGATCGAGGTTTCGGTGCTGTCGGGTTTGGTCACGACATAGCCGCCCATGTGGGTTTCCAGCGTGTCTTTGACCAACTCGTTGGCGGGCGCATGGCCGATGGCGACAAAGACGCCCTTGGCGGGAATGTCGGTGATCTCGCCGGTCTTAACGTGTTTGACCTTCACACCTTCGACGCCCAGCGGGCTGTCGGTGCCGTAGACCTCATGCAACTCGTGGAACCACAGCGGCTCGATCTTGGGGTTCTTCATCAGCCGGTCGATCAGGATCTTCTCGGCGCGCAGCTCGTCGCGGCGGTGGATCAGCGTGACCTTGGAAGCGAAGTTGGTGAGGAACAGCGCCTCTTCCACGGCGGTGTTGCCGCCACCGATGACCACGATCTCCTGACCGCGGTAGAAGAAGCCATCGCAGGTGGCACAGGCAGAGACGCCAAAGCCCTTGAACTTCTCTTCGCTCTCCAGCCCCAGCCACTTCGCGCGGGCGCCGGTGGCGAGGATCACGGAATCTGCGACGTATGTCGTGCCGCTGTCGCCTTTGGCGTGGAAGGGGCGGCTCGACAGGTCGAGGTCGGTGATGATGTCGCCGATGATCTCAGTCCCCATGGCCTTGGCGTGGTCCTGCATACGGATCATCAGGTCGGGGCCCTGCACCTCGCTGTCGCCGGGCCAGTTCTCGACCTCGGTGGTGGTGGTCAGCTGGCCGCCCGGCTCGATCCCCTGCACGAGGATCGGCTCCAACATGGCGCGGCTTGCGTAGACCCCGGCGGTATAGCCTGCGGGGCCGGAGCCGATGATCAGTACCTTGGTTTTACGTGTCTCGGCCATCTGGCGCCCCCGGGCTGTCATTGATATTGCCCGCCTCATATAGCGATAGCCGCGAAGCCGTTAAACCCCTGCCGTCACCGCCCCGTCATTACGCTTGCGTGAACGGACGGGCGGCTGGCCTCAAAGGCCGTGATAAAGAATATTGCGCTTGTGTGAAACTTTATTGCGCGCACCACGCAGGCTGCTATAAGAATCGAAAATTCACTGAGGATGTTATGGCGGGTACACGACTTGATCCGATAGACCGGATGATCTTGGCCGAGTTGCAATCTGATGGCCGGATGACGAATGTCGAACTGGCCAAACGCGTCGGCATCTCCGCACCGCCCTGTTTGCGCCGCGTGCGTACCTTGGAAGAGCAGGGCTATATCAAAGGCTATCATGCGGATGTCGATGCGCGGGAACTGGGCTTTGAGGTGCAGGTCTTCGCCATGGTCGGGCTGGCCAGTCAGGCCGAGGCTGATCTGAGCGCGTTTGAAGAGAAATGCCGTGGTTGGCCGCTGGTGCGCGAGTGCCATATGCTGAACGGTGAGGTCGATTTCATCCTGAAATGCGTGGCACCGGATCTGTCGAGCTTTCAAAGTTTCCTGACCGGGCAATTGCTGACCACGCCCAATGTGGAGAGCGTGAAGACCAGCCTCGTGATCCGCGGGGCCAAGGATGAGCCCGGCGTGCCCTTCGACGTGTTGGAAGCGCGGCTGTCGACAGCGCCTTGAGATCAGCTGTCGGCGCGGTCTTCTGCCGCTTCAGGCGCGCGGGGATGGGCGAGGGGGCCGAAATCCCGCCCATGCGCGATCTGCGGAAACATGGATAGAAAGCGATCCCGCAGGCCGGGTGTTGCGTCACGCAGCGCTTGAGCGCCGGGGTGAAAGGTCTCCATCTCTAGCCCGCCTGCCTTGATCACCGCATGGCGCGACAGGCAGATATGAAACAGGCGCACCGGAGTTGGCGGGGTGACCTCGATCACATTGACCCCATCCACGAATTCGCACAGCGGGGTGAGCAGGCGGCTGCCCTCCGCCTCGGCCCGCAGGTGGGGCGGCGTCTGGAGCACCCGTGCGGCGGGGCCGAGGGTTAGGAACGAACTGGGGCGCCCCTCGCCGAAACTGTCGGGCATGATGCGGATGAGGGGCAGCCGCCCACTGTCTGCCGGGATGAAACGGCTCGACCCGATCCAGATCAACTGCGCCGGACCTCCGGCACTCGTGTGGATCATGTCGCCGGGCTGGAGATCTTCGATGGCGATGTCGCCCTGCACCGTTTGGATCGGCGTCCCGCGGGCGAAGGCTGCAAAGGCGGCTTCGAGAAGTGGCGCGGCGGGAGCGGTGTCTTGGCCGATATAGAGCGACCCGTCGGCGCGGAGCGCGGCGACTTCATAGCTGCGCATCGGCGCGGGCGGTGGGCCTTCGGCTTTGGTGGCGGTCTCAGTCATGCAAAACCCTTTGTCGGCCCGGCGTAGCGGTGCCGGGGCGGCATGCACCGGCGCAGGCTGACGGATACTGCGCCATGTTCTGCGGGGTTTGTCAAAATATCCGGCCTGAGTGCTGCGCTTTGCGCGCCAATCTCGGCTGAATGCGGGGGGCTGTTTCCCCGTCTGGCGTGGGAGCGCCATATTCGCATGAAAACGCCCCTCGCAACGAATCAACGGCACGAGGGGCGGTCTGCTATACCGGGCGCGTGGCGCCGGTACCGGGGGAAACTTTTCAGGCGGTCTTGCGGACCGGGGCGTTGCCGGAGCGTTTGGCGATGAAAGCGGCGCGGCGCGCACCGCGGGCCCAAGGCATGACGGTGTCGGTCTTGGCCGCTGTCTCGACAACGGATTTGATGAAGCGCGGGTTCTTTTTCATGGCTCTGTTCCTCTTCGGGTCACGCGGGCATCGTTGCATCCACTATCGCAGTGCAATCGGGCCGGTTTTTGACCGTGGGCGAGAAACTTGTGGAAATTTGACGGCTTGGAAGGGCGGTTTTGGGCGCCTTTGCCATACTTCGAAAAACGTTAATTTTCGGTGGTTTACAGGGGGTGCGAGAAACAATAGTGCCGCAAGGGGCTGATTGTGCCAGATTTCGCGACAGCAATGCGGCGCGAAACGGGCAGGCTTTGCCGCAATCCCGCCCCGTTCAGAGGGTGATTGCCGAGAGCAAGCGGCCATAGTCCGCTTCCTTGGCGTGGGTCGTACGCCGGTAGGAATAGAATCGCGCGGCATCGGCATAGGTGCAATGCCGCGTCCATTCCGCATGGCCCACGCCTGCCGCGCGCAGCCGGTTCAGGCCAAAGCCGGGCAGGTCGAAATGCAGCCGGTCGCCTTCGCCTTGGGCAAAGTAGCGGGCAAACTCGGGGTCGGCATTCATGAAGTTGTCCAGAAACTCCGGCCCGACCTCATAGGCGCGCTGGCTGATGGAGGGGCCGATCACCGCGGTGATCTTTTCGCGGGTGGCGCCGAGATCGACCATCGCGTCGACCGTCGCCTCGAGTATCCCGTCAAGCGCACCGCGCCAGCCCGCATGGGCCGCGCCCACCACACCGGCCTGCGCATCGGCGAAGAGCACGGGCTGACAGTCGGCGGTCAGGATCGACAGGGCGATGCCGGGGGTTTTGGTGACCAAGGCATCGGCGCGGGGTTTGTCGTCCTGCGGCTCCGTCACCGTGACGACGGTGGCGGAATGCACCTGATGCACGCCGACAAGATGGTCGGCAGGTAGGCCCATCGCCTCGGCGGCGCGGGCGCGGTTGATGCGCACGATTTCGGATTGGTCCGAGCTGCCGCTGCCGCAGTTCAGCCCGGAAAACACCCCCGATGACGCGCCGCCACGGCGGGTGAAAAACCCGTGCCGCAAAGGCGCAAGCGCATCGGATGTCAGAATTTCGAGCGTCATATTTCTGTCCCCGGGGGCGGGGTCTGACCTTTTTGGTAGAGCCCCATCACTTTGAACAGGTTTCCCATTTCCGCCGGGTGCGTCAACCGTCGATGTGCGGCAATATGGTTACTGAGCGCGTCGCCGGTCAGCGCCTCGGCCAGTTTCTGCGCGCGGGGGGTGATGCCCAATCGCTCCAGAAAAACGCCTTGGGTGACCACGCGGCTATGGGGGCAGGGGCAGGCGCGTGCCAGCGCCTCGAAATCGACATGGGCGGTCAGGTCGGCCTGCCCGGGATTGGCGAGCGGATCGGCGGGGCTGTGGTTTTCCAGCGCTTGCAGCGTGTCACCCAAGGCGCGCCAGTCGCCATAGTCGATAATCAGCCCCGCCCCGCCATGGGCCGCGATGCGTTTGCCGATCTCTTGCATGATCTCCGCCGCCGGGGCGCAAAGCTCAACAAGGTCGCCGTCTTTCGTATCCTCCAGCCGATGGGCAAGGGCGGGCTGTGGGGTCACGGGGCCGAGGCCAAAGGTCAGCGCCCCCTCTGCCGCGCCCACCCGGCGCTCGGCCCAGCCTGCGCCTTGGCGGATGAATTGCCGGATTGGCAGGGCATCGAAAAACTCATTGGCGATCAGGAACAGCGGCGCATCTGGCAGGTCAGCGGCACTCTCGGCCCAAGTGACCTCGGCCCCTCGCAACGTCTCGCGCTGCACGTCGCGTAAAGAAGGAGAGGCTTCGACCAGCGTGACCTGCGCCGCGTCCTGAAACCCCGGCACCCGCGCCGTGGCGCGCAGAATGTCGGCCATCAATGTCCCCCGGCCCGGCCCAAGCTCGGCCAGTGTGAAGGGGGAGGGCGCGCCCTGATCTAGCCAGCTTTGCGCCAGCGAAAGGCCGATCAACTCACCAAACATCTGGCTGATCTCGGGGGCGGTGATGAAATCCCCCTCCGGGCCGAAAGGCGCGCGGGTGGTGTAGTACCCCCAGTCGGGATGCAGCAGGCAGGACTGCATATAGGCGTCCAGCCGCATCGGCCCTTCCAGCGCGATCCGTGTGAGCAGATGGTCCTTCAGGCTCATGCCTGCCGCCGCGCTCGGATGATGAGGAAGACGCCCACGGCAATCATCGGCAGCGACAGGATTTGGCCCATGGTCAGGCCCCAGCCGCCGATATGCCACGCCAGCCCCAGCGGGTTGCCGCGGGTGACGAATTGCGCGTCGGGCTGGCGCAGGAATTCCACCGCGAACCGCGCCGCGCCATAGCCTGCAAGGAAAGTGCCGCCGATCAGCCCCGGCATTTTGAGCGCGCCGCGTTTCCACGCCATCCACAGCAGCACGCTGCCCAGGAGCAGCCCCTCCAGCAGCGCCTCATAAAGCTGCGAGGGGTGGCGCGCGCAGATGGCCGCCACATCGGGGCAGAACTGCGCCGCTTCACCGGGGAAGGCCACGCCCCAAGGCAGATCGGTCGGGCGGCCCCAAAGTTCGGCATTGATGAAATTCGCCAGCCGCCCCAGAAACAGCCCCGGCGCCAGCCCCAGACAGACCATATCCCCGGTCGAAATCACCGGGATCCGGTGCCGCCATGTATAGAAAAGCCCCGCTAGAATGACCCCAAGCGCCCCGCCATGGAAGGACATGCCGCCCTCCCAAAGCTGCAAGATCGCGGCGGGGTTCGACAGGTAATAGGCCGGTTGGTAAAACAGCACATAGCCCAAACGCCCGCCAAGGATCACGCCCAGAATGACCCAAAAGAGCAGGTCCTCGACCTGACCGGGCTTCATGACCGGCGTGTCGTTCTTCCACAGATGGGGCCGTTTGACCGCCGCGGTGGCGATGCGCCAGCCCAGCAGAATGCCCACGATATAGGCCAGCGCATACCAGCGCAGCGCGAAGGTGGAACCAAACAGGGTCACCGAAAAGATTTCCGGCGCGATATCGGGGAAGGGGAGCATGGCTATCATGCTGCTGATTGAGCAAGGCCGCGCGGGGAAGTCAACCTTGCGAGCAAGGGCGCCGCGCCCCATATAGAGGCTAACAAACCTCCGGAGGCCAGACATGCAGACCCGCAACAAGTTTTTCGACGATGTTTCACAGATGATGACAAACGCGATGGGCGTCGCCCAAGGCGCCAAGGACGAGGCCGAGACCGCCTTCAAGGGAATGCTCGACCGCTGGCTCGCCGATCGTGATTTCGTCACCCGTGAGGAGTTCGACGCGGTGCGCGCCATGGCGCAGAAGGCCCGCGAAGAGAACGAAGCGCTGAAAGCGCGGCTCGACAAGCTCGAAGGCAAAGACTGAATTTTAGCTCAAATTCGATCAGCCGCCCCGGTCTGGGGCGGCGATCCTCCGCGTGGACAGAGGCCGTTTGCGGCCCGTCGCGCCCTCTCCCTCCAATTTATAGACGATTTCCGCGATTTACCCACAAGTTATTGCGGTTATCCCCTATCAATTGTGGTTATCCCCAAGAAAAACCTTGCCAGACTGTTCCGCTGCAAGCACCATATCTTGTATAGGTGATGTGAACCTACACGCCTATTTGTGCAGGCTTCCATGCATGGTGGGCCAAGTCCCGCCCCGTGGAACAGATTGAGAGGTGGCGAAATGGCCCTGTCCGAGCATTACCTTGAAGAAGAAATCCACCCCATTGATATCGTTGAAAATCTCGCGGCGCATCACGATTGGGAATTCGACCGCGTGGCGGATGATCAGATCGCCATGGCGGTCGAGGGGCAGTGGCGGACCTATTCGATCACGCTGGCATGGTCGGCTTACGACGAAACGCTGCGGCTGATCTGCACCTTCGAGATGGAGCCTCCGGCTGAAAAACTGCCGGAACTTTACGAATTGTTAAACCTCGTCAACGATCAATGCTGGGCGGGGGCCTTCAGCTTCTGGGCCGATCAGCAGTTGATGGTCTACCGCTACGGGCTGGTTTTGGCGGGCGGACAGGTCGCGGGACCAGAGCAGATCGACACGATGATCGGTGCCGCCGTCATGAGCGCGGAACGCTACTATCCCGCGCTGCAATTGCTGGTCTGGGGCGATCAAACCCCCAAGGCCGCGATGGACGTCGCCATTGCAGAGGCTTACGGCCGGGCGTAACAAAGTCCCCGAACAACTTCGGGGGATAGGATGAAAGACGGGAGAGTGGCACGCGACGGTCTGGTTTTGCTGGGCTGTGGCAAAATGGGATCGGCCATGTTGGAAGGCTGGCTGGCGCAGGGGCTGCCGGCAAGCGCGGTCTGGGTCGTGGACCCGAAACCGTCCGATTGGCTGCAAGATACCGGCGTAAACCTGAACGCCGACCTGCCTGCCGCGCCAGCGGTGGTGCTGGTGGCGGTCAAACCGCAGATGATGGCGGATGCGCTGCCGACGCTTCAGGCGATGGGCAATGGTGAGACGCTGTTCGTCAGCGTCGCGGCGGGCACGACCATCGGCTATTTCGAAAGCGTCCTCGGCGGCGACACGCCCATTGTGCGGGCCATGCCCAACACGCCTGCTGCCGTCTCCAAAGGGATCACCGCCATCGTCGGCAACGCTAAGGCGGGCAGCCGGTCCTTGGATGAAGCCGAAACGCTGCTGAGCGCGGTGGGTGAGGTCGTCCGCCTGACCGAAGAGGCGCAGATCGACGCGGTCACCGGGGTCAGCGGCTCCGGCCCGGCCTATGTCTTTCACATGATCGAATGCATGGCCGCCGCCGGTGTGGCCCAAGGCCTGCCCGAGGAATTGGCGATGCAATTGGCCAAGGCGACGGTCGCCGGGGCAGGGGCGCTGGCGATGCAGGCTGAAGAGGATCCGGCCCAGCTGCGCGTCAACGTCACCAGCCCCAATGGCACCACCCAAGCGGCGCTTGAGGTTTTGATGGACGAGGCCGAAGGCTTCCCGCCCCTTCTCAAGCGCGCAGTCGCCGCCGCGGCGGACAGATCGCGGGAGCTGGCCAATGGCTGAGATCACTTTCGACGATTTCCTCAAGGTCGATATTCGCGTCGGCACCGTGACCCGGGCCGAAGCCTTTCCCGAAGCGCGGAAACCGGCGATCAAACTCTGGGTAGATTTCGGCGAGGAGATCGGCGAGCGTAAGACCTCGGCCCAGATCACCGCGCATTATACGCCGGAGACGCTGGTGGGGCGGCAGGTCGTGGCCGTGGTTAACTTCCCCGCACGCCAGATCGGGCCTTTCATGTCCGAGGTGCTGGTGCTCGGCCTGCCCGACAAGGACGGAGAGATCGTGCTTTTGTCGCCCGATCAAAAAGTGCCCGAAGGAGGGCGGATGCATTGAAAAAGATATTGATTGCCAGACCCTTGCCCAAAGAAGTCACCGAGGCGTTGAAGGGCTGCGAAGTGACGGTGCGCGAAGAAACCGCGCCGCTTTCGGGCGAAGAAATGCGCGCGGCGCTGCGCGACTATGACGGGGTGATGCCGACCCTGGGGGATGCTTTCTCGGCCGAGGTTTTCGCCGATGTGCCCGAGCCGCGCTGCAAGATCCTCGCCAATTTCGGCGTCGGTTATAACCACATCGACGCGGCAGCGGCCCGCGCGGCGGGGGTGGAGGTGACCAACACCCCCGGCGCCGTCACCGATGCCACGGCGGATGTCGCCATGACGCTCATGCTGATGTCCGCCCGCCGCGCTGCCGAAGGGCAGCGGCTGGTGCGCTCCGGCGCTTGGGCCGGTTGGCACCCGACGCAGATGTTGGGGCTGCATTTGACTGGCAAGCGGGTCGGCATCGTTGGCATGGGCCGGATCGGGCAGGCCATCGCGCGGCGCTGCCACTATGGGTTCGAAATGCAGGTCAGCTATTTCAACCGTAGTGAGAAAGACCTCGATTTTCCCGCCACCCGTGTCGAGAGCCTGACCGCGCTGGCCGAAACCGTGGATGTGCTCGTCATCGCCGTGCCCGGCGGCGGCGAGACCCGGCATCTGATCGATGAAGCCGTTCTCGGCGCGATGCAGCCCCATGCCCATCTGATCAACATCGCCCGCGGCGATGTGGTGCAGGAGGCCGCGTTGATCGAAGCCCTGCAAGCGGGGCGCATTGGCGGTGCGGGTTTGGATGTCTATGAGTTTGAGCCCAAAGTGCCGCAGGCGCTGCGTGATCTCGACAATGCTGTGCTGCTGCCGCATCTCGGCACGGCGGCGCATGAAGTCCGTGTCGATATGGGGCTGATGGCCGTTGCCAATCTACAAGCCTTCATTGACGGAGAGACCCCGCCAAACCGGGTTTAACCGTCGCCCACGGCGGCGCGCCAGTGTTTGCGGCAGAGCGAGACATAGGTCTCGTTCCCGCCGATCTGCACCTGCGCGCCGTCCCGCATCGCTTGCCCTTCGGCGTCGCGGCGGACGACCATCGTGGCCTTCTTGCCGCAATGGCAAATGGTGCGCACTTCGCGCATCTCATCGGCCAGCGCCAGCAGGGTGGCGGAACCGGGGAAAAGCTCACCCCGGAAATCGACGCGAAGGCCAAAGCACATGATCGGCACGCCCAGATCATCCACCGCGCGGGCCAGTTGCCACACCTGCTCGACCTCAAGAAACTGCGCCTCATCGACAAAGATACAGGCGCAGGGGCCTTGCTCCAACCGGGCTTCGATCTTGGCCAAAAGGTCTTCGCCCGGGGCGAAAGTATCGGCCTCTTGCCCGATGCCGATACGGGAGGCGATGCGCCCTTCGCCCGCGCGATTGTCGAACTGCGCGGTGAGCAAAAAGGGCACCATGCCGCGTTCCACATAGTTATGGGCCGCTTGAAGCAGCACCGTGGATTTACCGGCGTTCATGGTGGAGTAATTGAAGTAGAGCTTTGCCATAGGCAGGGTGTTACGCCGCCCATGACAGCGGATCAAGATGCAAACCCCGCCTGATCTTAGGGCCGGGCGCTGCGCGTCAGCCGCGCTTTTTGACGATGACGGAGCCGACGGAATAGCCCGCCCCGAAAGAACAGATCAGCCCCGTGTCGCCGTCTTCCAGATCGCCGGAGTTCTTGGCGAAAGCGATGATCGACCCGGCGGAAGAGGTATTGGCGTAGTCCTGCAGAATGTTGGGCTGTTCGCCCGGCTCAGGCTCCCGCCCCAGCACTTTGCGCCCGATGAAATCGTTCATCGACTTATTCGCCTGATGCAGCCAGATGCGCTTGAGATCGGCAGACTCCAACTCGTTGTCGGCCATATGCCCGCCGATGTGGTCGGCCACCATGGGTAACACTTCCTTAAACACTTTGCGCCCATTCTGCATGAACTGCATATCGCGGCGGTCGCTCAGCCCATCGGGGCGGGAGCGGCGGAGGAAGCCGTTGTTGTTGCGGATGTTGTTGGAATATTCGGTCGCGCAGCGGGTCGAGATGACGTCGAAACAGGGGCCGTCGACATCTTCGGCCCGTTCCAGCAGCGTGGCGGTGGCCACGTCGCCAAAGATGAAGTGGCAATCGCGGTCACGCCATTCGAGGTGGGCGGAGCAAATCTCGGGGTTCACCACGAGGGCGGAACGGATGGAGCCGGAGCGGATCATATCCGCCGCTGCCTGAATGCCGAAAGTGGCCGAAGAACAGGCGACGTTCATATCGAAGGCAAAACCCTTTACGCCAAGAAGCTCCTGAATCTCGATGGCCACGGCAGGATAGGCCCGCTCGAGGTTGGAGGCGGCGCAGATCACCGCGTCCACATCCTCGGCGCTCCTTCCCGCGGCGGCAAGCGCCTTTTGCGCGGCATCAATGGCCATTTCGGCCATGAGGGAAGGCTCCTCATCCGCGCGCTGGCGCAGGAGAGGGTGCATCACATTGGGGTCCAGCACGCCGGATTTATCCATGACATAGCGCTGTTCAATGCCGCTGGCTTTGACGATGAACTCTTCCGAGGAATGCGCCTTGGCCTCTAGGGTGCCCGCTTCGATCGCCTCGGCATTTTCGGCGTTGTAGAGGTCGGCATAGGCGTTGAAGGCTTCGACCAGTTCGGCGTTGGTGATGGTTTGCTGCGGCGTAAAAACGCCCGTACCGGTGATGGCGGCTTGATACATCGGTGTGATCCCTTTCTCTCCAACGGCATGGCTGGTCTGATAAAGCTGAGCAGCCCCGAACGAATTGCAAGGGCCGTTGTCATGTCGGTGCACTTTGATGCAGGGGGCAGCAAGGTGCAGGTTCCATACTCTAGCGAAACCGCACAGGACTTGCCACGGCTTTGACGGGGCAGACGTGTGAATGCCGCTACAGTTGAGAATTTTGATCGCCCCGGCCCCCGCGCGCTGGCTTGACTATGCAACCGGAAGCGCGCAGTGATTGATCATTAGCAATCATTAATTGAACGAGAACAGTCAGGGTTTTTTTGAGGCAGCGGCCCCTCCGGCGCGTGATTTACAGGTCCACCATCCGCGGATGCCGCAGCCTAAAGCACAGAATTTGCTTACGGATTCAACCTCCGAAAAAGAGAGGTGTCATGAGGCGCAGTACTATCAGTCGAATGCTTTGCAAGCGGGCAAAGCGTTTTCGCAAGGACGAGGGCGGCGGCATGCTGGTCCTCATGTTGGTCGTGTTCTTCGGGATCACGATCTTTGGCGGGCTGGCCGTGGACCTGGCGAACCACGAGCGGACGCGGACCACCTTTCAGACCCACCTCGACAATGCCGTGCTCGCCGCGGCGAGCCTGTCGCAAGACCTCGACCCAGAAGAGGTCGTGCGCAGCTACCTGACTTCCGCCGGGCTTGATGCATCCGAAGTGGTCATCGATTCAAGCGAAGAAAAGATCGGCGGCATTCTGGTGGGGCGCACCGTCGAAGCCTCGCTTCCCGCCGGGCTGAACACCTATTTCTTTCGGTTTTTCGACATCGATTCACTCGGGATGACGATCAGCTCTGAGGCGACCGAACGGGTCGAGGACATCGAGATTTCGCTGGTGTTGGATGTGTCAGGGTCGATGGGGGAGAGGACCAGCGACCGGAGCGGGATCAAGTTGACCCTGCTGAAGAATGCGGCCATCGACTTCGTCGATACGATCCTAAGCGATACCGAAGAGGGACGCGTATCGATTTCGATCATTCCCTATTCGACCAAGGTAAATGCGGGAGAAGCTCTGCTGGGCCAATATTCGACAACCACCGAACATAGCTATTCCCACTGCGTGGATTTCGATGGGAATGACTATGGTTCCTTGGCGATCGACCCCCAACAACAGATGCAACGGACAGGGCACTTCCAGTTCCAGAGCATGTCGAGTTCCAATCAGGAAAGGGGCCAATGGGTTTGCCGTAAAGACGCAGGCTTTGAAATTACTCCTTTGTCAGACTCGGTCGCGGCGCTGAGATCGCAAATCCTCGCTTTGACCGCCGAAGGGTCGACGTCGATCGACGTTGGTGCGAAGTGGGGGCTAGCCTTGCTCGACCCATCCGCGCAGGGGCCGGTGAGCGGCTTGATCGACGCCGGTCTGGTCCCGCAGGAGTTTCAAGGCCGTCCGCACCCGCACGGGGCTGATAACAGTATGAAGGTTCTGGTGCTGATGACGGATGGTGAGAACTTTCCGGAATACCGTCTTGAGCCTGAGTATGCTTCCGGCGAGTCGGATGTGATCCGCACCGACTACGGGTCGGTGGTGTTCTATACAGTGGATTCTGCTGAACGCTCCAACGAATACGACGGGGATAATTCCTACCCTGAAGACTACTTTTATGCGACCCACCCTTGGGGCTCTGATCGTAGGTGGGATGATTACACACTGCTCAATCACCCCAGTCTACGGCAATATAGGGATCAGGGGCAGGAAGAACGGCTCGACTGGCCCGAGGTTTGGGCCGAGATGTCCCCTTACTATTACGGATATAATCTCTATGGCCGGCGGCGGACGACGAGCTGGTGGGGCGGATCACAGACTTGGAGTTCGCGCGCGAACAGTTTTTGGAACAACATGCACGACACCATCAGCGCGAGCGAGAAGGACCGCCGTCTGCGCCAAATCTGCGGCGTCGCGAACACCGCTGGCGTCGTGGTCTATTCCATCGGCATGGATGTCGACAGCACCAACTCCCTCAGCCTTTTGAAAGACTGCGCCTCTTCCGAGGCCCATTACTTCGACGTTCAGGGTCTGGAGATCCAAACCGCGTTTGACATGATCGCGGCGTCCATCTCTATGTTGAGGCTGACCAAATGATCCGCTTCGTCAAAGACCGCTTTCGCCGGTCCGAGGCGGGCGGGGTCACCATTGAGTTTGTCATCCTCTTGCCGCTCGTCTTCTACTTCTTCTTCCTCGCGCTTGAGACGGGCCTGTGGAGCGCGCGTGAGATCATGTTGCGGCGGGCCACGAATTTGGCCGTGCGGGACGTGCGTTTGGCCACCGGTTCTGTGCCAGGCTATGATGCGATGAAAGCGCTGATTTGTGAGCGGTCGGTTTTCGATGCGGGCTGCATCGAGAATATCCGGATCGAGATGCGCGCCATGCCGATTGCCGACTGGGCTGATCTGAGCGGGGCTGCCCCCTGTGTCGACCGGGATGAGGATTTCGACCCGGCAAATGGTTTTCTGCCCGGCCAGCAAAACAACCTGATGATGATGCGGGTCTGTCGTTTGTTCGATCCGCTTTTGCCGGGGACAGGCTTGGGCCGGAAATTGCCCGAAGGGTCGGATGGCACATATGGCGTGCGGGTCACCACCGCTTTCGTGACGGAGCCGCGCGGATGAGGGGGATCGTATTCAAAGGTTTCGTCCGGTCTGAAGAGGGCAGTCAGACGATTGCCTTTCTGGTTCTGCTGCCGTTGTTGGTCTGGTCGATCATGGCGATGCTGACCTTTACCGATGCCTTTCGGGTGCGCGGGATGGCGACCGATGCCACCGCCGTCATCGCCGACAGCCTGTCGCGGCAGACGACGCCGATCAACGCCGCTGATCTCTTGGGCCTGCAGTCGGTCGCGGAGCAGCTCACCGGCTACGAAGTCTCTCTGCGCGTCACGCAGGTGCGGTGCATTCTGAATTGCGACAGTCTGGACCGTCGGATTTTGGCGGTGGATTTCTCGCAAGGTATCGGGCTGGACAGCCTGCTCGACCTCGACTTTATCGCGGGGCTTTCGCGCGAGCGGGTGCCGCTGATGGCCAATGGTGACCGTCTGGTGCTGGTGGAGACTTCTTTCATGCATGAGCCGATTGCCCAGATCGGCTTGGAAGGCACCGAGGTCAACGTCTCGCATGCCACACGGATGCGTTTCGCGCCCCAGCTTTGCTGGATCCGGTGCATCATCAGCTAAGCGGGCACCGATGCCCAAATGCGAAAGGGGCCGCCCGATGGGCAGCCCCTTTTCCTTATCCCTGAAGCGCTTTCACGCCGATCGCATCCTCGGCCTGCGCCTTGATCGCCAATGCGGCGGCATGGGCGCCTGCGGCGGTGGTGAAATAGGGGATCTTGTCGTAAAGCGCGATGGAGCGGATCGACTTGCTGTCTTCGACCGCCTGCGCGCCTTCGGTGGTGTTCATCACCAGATGCACCTCGCCGTTCTTCATCATATCGGTGATGTCGGGGCGCCCCTCGTAGACCTTGTTCACCACATCGCAGGCATGGCCATTGGCGGTGAGCCATTCCGCCGTGCCACGGGTGCCGATGAGGGTAAAGCCTTGGTCCAGAAGGATTTTCGCGGCATCCAGCATATTCTGACCCTTATCCGCATCCTTGACCGACAGGAAGGCGCAGCCCTTGCGCGGCAGCGGGTTGCCCGCGCCCATCTGCGCCTTGAGGAAGGCGCGGGGGAAGTCGCGGTCCCAGCCCATGACCTCACCGGTGGAGCGCATCTCTGGCCCCAGCAGCGTGTCGACGCCGGGGAAACGGGCGAAAGGCAGCACGGCTTCTTTGACCGAGAACCACGGCATGTTGGGGTCGGCCAGCGTCATCGGGTCGCCCAAGGGCAGCGTGTCTTCATAGGCGGCCTGATCGGGGTAGGCGGGGCGCTGCGGGAAGTTCGATAGCGGCTCACCGGCCATGATCCGCGCGGCGATGGAGGCGATGGCGCTGTCGGTCGCCTTGGCCACGAAGGGCACGGTGCGCGAGGCGCGGGGGTTCACCTCGATGAGGTAAATCTCGCCGTCCTTCACCGCGAACTGGATGTTCATCAGACCCACAACGTTGAGCGCTTTGGCCAGCGCGCGGGTCTGCTCTTCGACCTCGTCGATCACTTCGCGCGGGAGGGAGTAGGGCGGCAGCGAACAGGCGCTGTCGCCGGAGTGGACGCCCGCCTCTTCGATGTGCTGCATGATGCCCGCCACATGGACATTCTCGCCGTCGCAGAGCGCGTCGACGTCAAGCTCCACCGCGCCGCTGAGGTAGCTGTCGAGCAGCACCGGGCTGTCGCCCGAGACGACGACGGCGGTGGTGATGTAGCGCTCAAGGCTGGCCTGATCGCGCACGATCTCCATCGCGCGGCCGCCCAGAACATAGGAGGGGCGGATCACCAGCGGGAAGCCGATCTCCTTGGCGATTTCCATCGCCTCCGCATCGGAATGGGCGATGCCATTGCGCGGCTGTTTGAGGCCGAGGTTTAGCACAAGCTGCTGGAAACGCTCACGGTCTTCGGCCAGATCGATCATGTCGGGCGTGGTCCCGAGGATCGGGATGCCCGCCTCCTGCAGGCCGTTGGCAAGCTTCAGCGGGGTCTGGCCGCCGAACTGAACGATGACGCCGTGCAGCGTGCCGTTCTCCTGCTCGACGCGCAGGATCTCCATCACGTGCTCAAAGGTCAGCGGCTCGAAGTAGAGGCGGTCGGAGGTGTCATAGTCGGTCGAAACCGTCTCGGGGTTGCAGTTGACCA
Source organism: Sulfitobacter sp. R18_1 (assembly GCF_017743915.1). NCBI lineage: Bacteria > Pseudomonadati > Pseudomonadota > Alphaproteobacteria > Rhodobacterales > Roseobacteraceae > Sulfitobacter > Sulfitobacter sp. R18_1. The sequence goes on along the minus strand of NZ_JAGHRG010000007.1, from coordinate 70,931 downwards.
TGATGGTCTCATAGCCCGCATCCGTCAGCGCATAGCAGGCGTGGCAGCAGCAATAGTCGAACTCGATGCCCTGACCGATCCGGTTCGGGCCGCCGCCGAGGATCACCACCTTCTTACGGTCCGAGGGCCGCGCTTCACATTCCGCCTCGCCCATCAGCGGGGTCTCATAGGTGGAGTACATGTAGGGCGTCTGCGCCTCGAACTCGGCGGCGCAGGTGTCGATGCGTTTGAACACGGCCTTGACGCCAAGCGCGAGGCGCGCGTCGCGGACCTGTCCCTCGCGGCTGTCGGTCAGCATGGCGAGGCGGGCGTCGGTGAAGCCCATCATCTTCAACTCGCGGAAGGTATCGGCATCGCTTGGCAAGCCGTTTGCGCGAACGCCTTCCTCGGCCTCGATAATCTCACGGATGCGGGCAAGGAACCACGGGTCGAACATGGTGTGCGCGTGCAGATCGTCATCCGACATGCCGTGGCGCATCGCTTGGGCGATGGTGCGCATCCGGTCGGGCGTGGGCGCCGATACGGCTTTGATAAGCGCCGCCATATTCTCGGGCGCGTCGCCGGGCAGGTCACTGTTGAGCCCGGCGATTTCGACTTCGTCAAAGCCTGTAAGACCCGATTCCATCGACGCCAGCGCTTTTTGCAGGCTCTCGTGGATGGTGCGGCCAATGGCCATGGTCTCACCCACCGATTTCATCGCGGTGGTCAGGTTGGGCTCGGCTCCGGGGAATTTCTCGAAGGCGAATTTCGGGATCTTGGTGACCACATAGTCGATGGTCGGCTCGAAGGAGGCGGGGGTGACGCCGGTGATGTCGTTGTCGAGCTCATCCAGCGTGAAGCCCACGGCGAGCTTCGCGGCGATCTTGGCGATGGGGAAACCCGTGGCCTTGGACGCCAGCGCCGAGGAGCGGCTGACGCGCGGGTTCATCTCAATCACCACCATGCGGCCATCGGCGGGGTTTACGGCCCATTGTACGTTGGAGCCACCGGTCTCCACCCCGATCTCGCGCAGCACCGCGATGGAGTGGTTGCGCATGATCTGGTATTCTTTGTCCGTCAGCGTCAGCGCAGGCGCCACGGTGATGCTGTCGCCGGTGTGCACGCCCATCGGGTCGATGTTCTCGATCGAGCAGACGATGATGGCGTTGTCGGCGGTGTCGCGCACCACCTCCATCTCGTATTCCTTCCAGCCCAGCAGGCTCTCGTCGACGAGGATCTGGCCCATCGGCGAGGCATCCATGCCCGAGCGGCAGTAGAATTCGTAATCCTCGCGGTTGTAGGCCACGCCGCCGCCGGTGCCCCCCATGGTGAAGGCGGGGCGGATGATCGCGGGCAGGCCGACGTATTCCAGCGCCTCAAGGGCGAGGTTCACGCCCGCGGCGAGGTCTTTCTTACCGTCTTCGCGGGTCGGGGCGGTGACGATGGTGGCTTTGGGGTTTTCGATGCCCAGGCGGTCCATCGCTTCGCGGAAGAGTTTGCGGTCTTCGGCCATCTCGATGGCCTCGCGCTTGGCCCCGATCATCTCGACGCCGAATTTCTCCAACACGCCCATTTCTTCGAGCGCGAGCGAGGTGTTGAGGCCCGTCTGCCCGCCCATGGTGGGCAGCAGCGCATCGGGGCGCTCTTTCTCGATGATCTTGGCGACGATCTCTGGCGTGATGGGCTCGATATAGGTGGCATCGGCGAGCCCGGGATCGGTCATGATCGTGGCCGGGTTGGAGTTGACGAGGATGACGCGGTAGCCTTCCTCCTTCAGCGCTTTACAGGCTTGGGCGCCGGAATAGTCGAACTCGCAGGCTTGTCCGATGACAATCGGCCCCGCACCAATGATCATGATCGACTGGATGTCGGTACGTTTCGGCATGGCGGCCCCCTAATTTTGCAAATTGTCCTGCCTTATAGGGATGGCGGCACGGGCTGCAAGGGGGGAATGGCTTTGACGGCCCCAGAAATAAGGGCGGGGCCGTCTGTTCAACCCTTGCGGGCGCTATGCGGGGGCGATCCGCCGGGGCGGAAGCGGTCAGCCCGTAGGCGCGGCCCCTTCGGCGTTTAGAAAGATGCGCAGTGTGGCTTCGAACTCTCGCGGTTTCTCTGCGTGCAGCCAATGCCCCGCGCCGGGAATTTTGGCAAAGCGCGCTTGTGGAAACAGCGCCTTGATCGACGCGCGATGTTCGGGCTGCACATAGTCCGAGGCACCGCCCGACAGGAACAGGGTCGGCCCCGCGAACTGGCCGGTCACATCCTCGGGCCAGCCGATGATCTTGGGCATCTCCGCCTCAAGCGCGTCGAGGTTCAGCCGCCAGCGCTTGCCGGGCAGGTCGAGCGATTGGGTGAAAAAGCTCTGCAAGGCGCGCTCCACCCCCGCCTTGGCCAGCTGCGCCTCGGCGTCCGAGCGGCGCTCGACCCCGCTGAGGTTCACGCCACGCATGGCGTCGATGAACATTTGCTGCGTGTGGCCGTAAGCGACGGGCGCGATGTCGGCGACGATCACGCGGCGCAGCAGCTCGGGCCGGGTCAGCGCCAGCATCATCACCGCCTTGCCGCCCATGGAGTGGCCGCAGATGTCCACCGGGCCGCCCAGATGCGTGATCACCTCGGCCAGATCCTGCGCCATTTCGGGGTAGCTGTGGGTATCGTGATGCGGGCTGCCGCCGTGGTTGCGCATGTCGACGGTGACGACATGACGCGCGTCCGCAAGCCGTTTGGCGATCACGCCCCAGTTGCGGCCAGAGCCATAGAGGCCATGGACGATAAGCAGGGTCGGGCGGTCGGCGGCGGCTTCGCCATATTCGGAGTAATTCAACATGCGGGCAAATTTAAGGGCATTGCAGCCCGGGGACCAGAGCGATTAGATGCGCCCATGATTGACCGTCAAAATTTCGACACCCGCGCCGAGGCGCTACGCCCTCTGTTCGAGGACCGTTTGCGCATCAAGGCCCGCGATCTGCGTGAGGCGTTTCACCGCGCCGGGCCGGAACTGCCGCGCGGCATTCGCGGCGATGGGGTGTTGCTCAGCAAGACCGAGCATCTGGTTGCCAATCCCCATATCGCCCGCCAGTTGGAGGATGCCCCGGTTTGGGCCGCCTTCAACCGGGTTACGGCGCATTTGAAAGAGATCGACCCAAAGGCCCGGCGGCGCGGCATCATCCTTGACCGGCTGGCCGGAGCGGCCTTCAATATTTTGGTGGTTATCGTGGGTTTCGTAATCTGGCTTTGGTGGCGCGGCTACGTGTAAGCCGCCGCGCCGATGGGCTCAGGCCGGGTCGTAATCCGCGTCCGTTACCTTTTCCATCCATTCGACCGCCTCGCCGACCTGCGCCTCTTGCAGGGCGATATGGGTCATGGCGCTGTCGGGCGCGGCCCCGTGCCAGTGTTTCTCACCGGGGCCGAACCAGACGACATCGCCCTTGTTCAGCGTCTGCACCGGGCTGCCTTCGGTCTGGGCGCGGCCGGTGCCTTCGGTAACGATCAGGGTCTGGCCCAGAGGGTGGACATGCCACGCCGTGCGCGCGCCGGGGTGAAAGGTCACCGTCACGCCGCGGAGGCGGGCAGGGGCCGGGGCCGAGATCAGCGGGGTCATCTCGACCTCTCCGGTGAAGTAATCGTCAGGGCCGGGTTCAGAGGGGCGGCTGCCCTTGGGGTGAATGATCATGCGGTTCTCCTTTGCAGAAGAATGTGGCGCGGGGAGGGGGGATCGGCAAGGGGGAGCCTGACAGTGCAACAGAGGGTAGCGCCCGACCGCGGGTGGGCATCGCAAACGCGCCGAGACCACTTAATTTCTTAAGTTTGATGTGGGGGTGATTTGGCGTGCTTCGGCACAGAAGCGCCCGCCCATGGGGCGGTCGGGCGCTGCCCGGCGGCGCGGAGCGCCTTGATTCCGGGCAAAGGAATTCCTTAGAAAAAGGCCCCCGCATCGCTGCGAGGGCCAAATCGCTTACAGGTTCGGATACATCGGGAAACGCTGGCACAGCGCTTCGACCTCGGCTTTCACCTTGGCTTCGACCTCGGCATTGCCATCGGCACCATTGGCCGCCAGCCCGTCGACCACTTCGATGATCCAATCGGCGATCTGGCGGAACTCGGCCTCACCAAAGCCGCGTGTCGTGCCCGCGGGGGAACCGAGGCGGATGCCGCTCGTCACCATTGGCTTTTCCGGGTCAAACGGCACGCCGTTCTTGTTGCAGGTGATATGCGCCCGGCCCAGAGCCTTCTCGGTGTCGTTGCCCTTCACGCCTTTCGGGCGCAGATCGACCAGCACCACATGGGTGTCGGTGCCGTGGGTCACGGTGTCGAGGCCGCCTTTGATCAACTGATCCGACAGCGCCTGCGCATTGGCGATGACCTGTTTGGCATAGGTTTTGAACTCGGGGCGCTGTGCTTCGCCAAAGGCCACGGCCTTGGCTGCGATCACATGCATCAGGGGGCCACCCTGAATGCCGGGGAAAATGGCGGAGTTGATCTTTTTCGAGATCGCTTCGTCATTGGTCAGGATCATGCCGCCGCGCGGGCCGCGCAGGGTCTTGTGTGTCGTGGTGGTGGCCACATGCGCATGCGGGAAGGGAGAGGGGTGCTCACCCGCAGCCACGAGGCCCGCGAAATGCGCCATGTCGACGAGCAGATAGGCACCCACGCTGTCGGCAATCTCACGCATTTTGGCAAAGTCGATTTGGCGCGGAATGGCGGAGCCACCTGCGATGATCATCTTGGGCTGATGCTCAGCCGCCAGTTCGGCTACTTGATCGTAATCCAGCAGGTTGTCCTGCTTGCGCACACCGTATTGTACAGCGTTGAACCATTTGCCGGATTGGTTCGGCTTGGCCCCGTGGGTCAGGTGACCCCCGGCATCAAGGCTCATCCCCAGAATGGTGTCGCCGGGTTGCAGCAGCGCGGTAAAGACACCTTGGTTCGCTTGGCTGCCCGAGTTCGGCTGGACGTTGGCGAATGCGCAGTCGAACAGCGCGCAGGCGCGTTCGATGGCAAGGTTCTCGGCCACGTCGACATGCTCACAGCCGCCATAGTAGCGCCGCCCCGGATAGCCTTCGGCGTATTTGTTGGTCATGATGCTGCCCTGCGCCTCAAGCACCGCAGCCGAAACGATGTTCTCGCTGGCAATCAACTCGATCTCGTCGCGCTGGCGGCCCAGTTCGGCATCGATCGCAGCGGCAAGGGCAGGGTCGGAATCAGCGAGAGATTTGGTGAAGAAATCGGACATCAGGGGATCCTCATTGGAGCTGGTTTCGCGTGTTGCCTATCGGAAACCCGGCCTAAGGTGAAGGCTGTAAACCGACAGGTTGCAAGATATGTGCGTCAACACTGGTGGCGCACGGAATAATGTGATTGTTTTGGCCCCAAACGCCGATGATCGGAAACTTCGCCGGAATGAGCCTGCTGACATGTCCTTAAAGATCGCTTTTGTGGCCAGCCGGGCCAGCGTGGCACAGACGGCGCGGGCCGCTTTGATCGGGCGTTATGGCGATGTGCCACTGCGTCAGGCCGAGGTGATCGTGGCGCTTGGGGGCGACGGGTTCATGCTGCATACGCTGCACAGCACCCAAGACATGGACGCGCCGGTCTATGGGATGAACCGGGGCACCATCGGCTTTTTGATGAACGCCTACCGCGAGGGCGACCTGCAAGCGCGGCTTGCTGCGGCGGAAGAGGCGGTGATCAACCCTTTGGTCATGCGCGCCACGCATATCGATGGGACCATCTCGACCGCGCTGGCGATCAACGAGGTGTCTTTGCTGCGCGCGGGGCCGCAGGCGGCCAAGCTGCGCATCACGATAGACGGGCGTCAGCGGATGGAGGAACTGGTCTGCGATGGGGCGTTGGTGGCGACCCCTGCGGGCTCCACCGCCTATAACTACTCCGCCCATGGGCCGATCCTGCCCATCGGCTCTGACGTTTTGGCCCTGACTCCGATCGCCGCTTTCCGCCCGCGCCGCTGGCGTGGGGCCTTGTTGCCGAAACGGGCCACGGTGCGTTTCGATGTGCAAGAACCGCAAAAACGCCCCGTGATGGCCGATGCCGACGGCCAGTCGCACCGCGATGTGACGACGGTCGAAGTTTCGTCAGACCCCAGCGTCAGCCACCGGATCCTCTTCGATCCCGGCCATGGGCTGGAAGAGCGGTTGATCTCGGAGCAGTTCAACTGAACGCCAAGGGCGGCGCATTTCCGCTGCACCTTGCGCCCGCCGGAACCCTGACTTCGCGCCAGCGTTGAGCCTGCAAGAGCGGGATCCTCCCGCGTCTTAACAGCCGAAGAAAGGAGACCTAAGATGAATTGGGACCGTATCGAAGGCAATTGGAACCAGATGACCGGCGCGGTGAAATCGCAATGGGGCGATCTGACCGATGACGAAATCGCCGAAGCCCGTGGCAATCGCGAGCAGCTGGTGGGTAAGATTCAAGAACGCTATGGCATCGCCAAAGATGAGGCCGAGCGTCAAGTTGATGACTTCGCCGCGAAATACTGAGTTTCGTCGGCAGAATTAGAAAAGGCGACCCTTTGAGGGTCGCCTTTTGCGTTTCAGGAGAGGTTCAAGCCTCGTGCCACGCGCGGTCACCCTTGTCGTCTTTGACGCGAGTGGGCAGGCCGATGTCGTCGAGCAGACCGAAGAGGGGCTTGGGGTCCAACTCTTCGACATTGACCATTGTGGCGGTGTCATAGGTGCCATCGGCGATCAGCATCGCAAAGGCCACCGGCGGCACGCCCGCGGTGTAGGAAATGCCTTGGCTGCCCACTTCGTTGTAGGCGTCCTTGTGATCGGCGACGTTATAGACGAAGACCTCGACCTCTTCGCCGTCCTTCACGCCTTTCACCAGATCGCCAATGCAGGTCTTGCCGGTGTAGTTGGGCGCAAGGCTCGACGGGTCGGGCAGCACGGCTTTCACCACCTTCAGCGGGACGACCTCCAGCCCCTCGGCGGTGGTCACGGGCTGTTCGGAGAGCAAGCCGAGGTTTTGCAAGACGGTGAAGACGTTGATGTAGTGATCGCCAAAACCCATCCAGAAGCGCACATCGGCCTGCGGGTAGTTGGCCGACAGTGAATGCACCTCGTCATGGCCCGACAGATAGGCCTTCTGCTTGCCGACTACGGGCAGGTCCCATTCGCGGCCCACTTCGAACATCTTGTTCTCTTGCCACGCGCCTTCCTGCCAGCTGTAGACCGTGCCGGTGAACTCGCGGAAGTTGATTTCGGGATCGAAGTTGGTCGAGAAATACTTGCCGTGGTTGCCCGCGTTGATGTCAACGATGTCGATGGATTTGACCTCGTCCATGAATTCATCCACCGCGAAACGGGCGAAGGCGTTGACCATGCCCGGGTCGAAGCCAGCGCCCAAGATCGCGGTCACCCCCGCTTCGGCGCAGGCCTCGCGGCGCTTCCACTCGTAGTTGCCGTACCACGGCGGGGTCTCGCAAATCTTGGTCGGGTCTTCGTGGATCGCCGTGTCGATATAGGCGGCACCGGTGTCGATGCAGGCTTGAAGCACCGTCATGTTCACGAAAGGCGAGCCCACGTTGATGACGATCTGGCAGCCTGTCTCCTTGATCAGGGCGGCCACGGCATCGGTGTCCATCCCGTCGACGGCATGCGCCTTGAAGACGCCGTCCTGCTTCATCGCGTTTTTCTCATGCACGCTGGCGATGATCGCCTCGCATTTGGAGAGGGTGCGGCTGGCAATATGCAAGTCACCCAAACGGTCATTATTCTGCGCGCATTTATGCGCCACGACCTGTGCGACGCCGCCCGCGCCGATGATAAGAACATTGCGTTTCATAGTGTTGACCTCTTTCCTTGTCACGACAGGGCGGCGGCGAAATCGTCATAGTCGAAATCGCGCACCATTCGGGTGGTTCCGTCCAACTCGCGCACCGCGATGCCGGGCATCTTGACGCCGTTGAACCAGTTTTTCTTGACCATCGTGTAACCGGCAGCGTCTTGGAACGAGAGGCGGTCGCCCGCCTTTAGCGGCGCATCAAAACGAAACTCGCCAAAGATATCGCCCGCAAGGCAGGATTTGCCGCAGATCATCCATTCGTGGTCGCCCGTGTTGGGGGCGATCTTGGCCGGTTCGCGGTAGATCAGCAGATCGAGCATATGCGCCTCGATGGAACTGTCGACGATGGCAAGGTTCTTGCCGTTGTGCATGGTGTCGAGCACGGTGACCTCCAGCGTCGCGGCCCCGGTGATCGCGGCCTCACCCGGCTCAAGAAAGACTTGCACGCCGAAGGCTTCGGCGAAGGATTTCAGCCGCAGCGCCAGATCATCAAGCGGGTAGTCCGCGCCGGTGAAATGGATGCCGCCGCCAAGGCTGATCCAGTCCATCTTGTGCAGCACAGCGCCAAAGCGGTCTTCGATCAGGGTCAGCATTTCGTCGAACCGCTCGAAGCTGTCATTCTCGCAATTGTTGTGGAACATCAGCCCGGTGATCCGGTCTGCGACCGCGTCGATCGCCGCAGGGTCGTGTTCACCCAGACGGCTAAAGGGCCGCGCGGGGTCAGCCAGATCGAAGTCGGAGGTGGAGACGCCGGGGTTCACCCGCAGCCCGCGGATGTGGCCCTGCGATTGCGCATCGAACTTGTCGAGCTGGCCGATGGAGTTGAAGATGATCTTGTCAGCATGGCCCAACACCTCGTCGATCTCATGCTCGGCATAGGCCACCGAATAGGCATGGGTCTCACCGGGGAATTTCTCGGCCCCGAGCCGCACTTCGTAGAGCGACGAGGAGGTCGAACCGTCCATATACTCGGACATGAAGTCAAAGACCGACCATGTGGCGAAGCACTTCAGCGCCAGCAGGCAACGCGCACCGGAAAGCGCGCGGAGGCGGGCGATCTTCTCCATATTGGCGCGAAGATTGGCCTTGTCGATCAGGTAATAGGGTGTCTGCACGTCGAAAACCTTTCTGCGCGGCCGGAGGGCAAGCTCCGGGAGGGAAAAGACCCACTGAATGTGCTGTCGTGGTTGGCCCCGCTAGAGGGCATTTCCGGTGGCGCTTCGCATATTTCGCGCAAGCAACGCAATTGTAAAAAACGCGCGGGCTGGACGGCACGCGCGTTTCCTTGGGTCTGAGTTTAGCGCCAGTCCTGCAAAGGTCCACCGCGATAGGTCTGATTGGTTAGCTTTGCGGGTAGCCGATGCCCCTTAGCGCGTCACGGATCTCGTCCAGAATCGCCGGGTCGTCGATGGTTGCGGGTGGCTTGAAATCCTCTCCATCCGCGATTTTCACGATGGTCGCGCGGAGGATTTTTCCCGATCGGGTTTTGGGCAGGCGGTCTACCACCACGGCCTGTTTAAAGGCGGCAACGGGGCCGATCTGTTCGCGCATTCGGGTGACGCATTCCGCGACGATTTCCTCATGCGGGCGGTCGACGCCCTTGGTGAGGCACAAGAAACCAACGGGCGATTGGCCCTTAAGGTCATCGCTGACCCCCACAACCGCGCATTCGGCCACATCGGGGTGGCCTGCTAGAACCTCCTCCATCGCGCCGGTCGACAGACGGTGGCCCGCGACGTTGATCACGTCATCGGTGCGCGCCATGATCCAGACATAGCCGTCCTCATCAATCCGCCCCGCATCGCCGGTCTCATAATAGCCGGGGAAGGTGGTGAGGTAGGACTTGCGAAAGCGGTCATCGGCGTTCCACAGGCCGGGCAGGGTGCCGGGGGGCAGGGGGAGCTTGATGGCAATCGCGCCCAACTCTCCGGCAGGCAGCGGTTCGCCGCGCTCATCCAAAATCTGCACGTCATAGCCCGGCATCGGCACGGTGGGCGAGCCGACCTTGACCGGCAGCGCCTCAAGCCCGGCGGGGTTGCCGACAATGGTATAGCCGGTTTCGGTCTGCCACCAGTGATCGTAGACCGGTTTGCCCAGCTTTTCCTGCGCCCATTCGACGGTATCCGGATCGGCCCGTTCCCCCGCGAGGTAAAGCGCACGCAGGCTCGACAGATCGTATTTCTTGATCTCTTCGCCCTTGGGGTCTTCGCGTTTTACGGCGCGGATCGCGGTGGGGGCGGTGAAGAAGCTCGACACGCCATGCTCTTCGATCACCCGCCAGAAGGTGCCTGCGTCGGGGGTGCCCACGGGCTTGCCTTCGAACACAACGGTGGTGTTGCCAGCAATCAGCGGCGCATAGCAGATGTAGCTGTGGCCCACGACCCAGCCCACGTCCGAGGCGGCCCAAAAGACCTCTCCCGGTTCGACATTATAGACGTTCTTCATCGTCCAGTTCAGCGCCACCAGATGCCCCGCCGTGGGGCGCACCACGCCTTTGGGCGCGCCGGTGGTGCCGGAGGTATAAAGGATATAGGCGGGGTGGTTGCCTTCAACCGCGACGCAAGGGGCGGGGCGCACGCCGTCTTGGGCGGCGTACCAATCGATGTCCCGCTCGGGGTTCAATTCGCAGGGTTTCTGGCCGCGTTGCAGGATGATGCAGGTGTCGGGCTTGTGGCTGGCCTGTTCGATGGCTCCGTCAAGCAGCGGTTTGTAATCCACCACCCGCGACGGCTCCACCCCGCAGGAGGCGGCGATGATCGCCTTGGGTTTGCAATCGTCGATCCGCACCGCCAATTCGCTAGAGGCGAAGCCGCCAAAGACCACGGAATGGATCGCGCCAATGCGCGCGCAGGCCAGCATCGCCTCAACCGCTTCGGGGACCATAGGCATATAGATCACCACGCGGTCGCCCTTTTCCACGCCTTGGGCCACCAGCGCCCCGGCGAGCGAGGCGACATGGGCCTGCAACTCCCCATAGGTCAGGGTGGATTTGCTGCCGGTGATCGGGCTGTCATGGATGATCGCCACGCGTTTGCCGTTGCCTTGGTCGACATGGCGGTCGACGGCGTTGTAGCAGGTGTTCACACTGGCATCCGCGAACCATTCGTAGATATGGTCGCCCCGGTCAAACAGCGCGCGCGTCGGCGCGATGTCCCAGTCGATCGCCTCGGCTTGCTCTAGCCAATAGGCTTCTGGGTCGGCCTTCCAGCGGTCGTAGGTGTCGCGATATCCCATGGTGTTCCTCCTCCTGTTGCGCTGTGCGGCAAACCCGCGGGCCGGGTATAGGTGCAGTGTCGCGCAAATATTTCCAGCCACTCTGGCCGCTTAGAAAGATTTCGGCAAGCGGAACGCTATTGTTCCTGTCAGTCGCGCCGCGTCATGCTAGATTGGGCGGAAATTCACTGTTTTTCCGGAGCCTGCCATTATGCGTCTCGCCCTTTCTTTGCCTCTTGCATCCTGCCTTGCCATCGTTGCCGCGCTGCCTGCGGCGGCGCAGGACCGTAGCATCAACTTCGCCCTGCGCGGCGGTGTCGGGGCGGCGCCGGATTATCCGGGCGCCAGCAGCTATCGCGCGACGCCGGATTTGGCCTTCACCTTCGGTTCGCTGGAATGGGGCGGGCGCAAGATCGGCACCAACATCGGCGAAGCGCCCAAGACCGGTTTCGGCTTCACCGGCGCGTTCCGCTATCTGGGCGAACGTGACAGTTCCGATCACGCGGAGCTTGCGGGGCTTGAGGATATCGACGCGGCGGTCGAACTGGGCTTTGGCGTGGTCTACCGCGAGGTGAATTGGCAGGTCTTCGGCAAGGTCCGCCGTGGCTTTGGCGGCCATGAAGGCGTGACCGGCGACATCGGCGCCGATGTGATCTTCCGCCCCGATGAGCGTTGGACCATCACCGCAGGCCCGCGTTTCAGCCTTGGCAACGACACCTATGCTGACACCTATTACGGCGTCGACACCGCCACCACGAACTTCGCCGCTTATGAGGCCGGTGGCGGTCTGCTCGGCGCGGGGGTTGAGGTTGAGGCGACCTATCGTTTGGATGACGCATGGGCGCTGGAAGGGGCCGTGGCCTATCAACGCCTGCTGAATGACGCCGCCGACAGCCCGATCACGCAGGCCGGGTCAGAGGATCAATGGACCATGCGCATCGGCGTCAGCCGCGCCTTTACTTGGCGGTTCTAAACGGCTTTGCGCCGCCCTTTGCGGGTGGCGCCTTGTCTGGCCTTAGCCGTAATGCGCGACCGGCGTGCCCGCGATGGCGCCCACGTTCAGCAGCCCGCGCGCGGTGATCGAGGGCGACACGATATGCGCCCGGTTGCCCATCCCCATCAGGATCGGCCCGACCTCAAGCCCGTCACCCTTCATTTTCAGGATGTTGCGCACGCCCGAGGCAGCATCGGCATGGGCAAAGACCAGCACATTGGCGGCCCCTTCCATCCGGTTGCAGGGCAGCAGCCGCGCGCGCAACTCGGCATCAAGCGCGGTGTCGATGTTCATCTCACCTTCGTAGACGAAATCATGGTTGCCCGCGTCGAGGATCTCCAGCGCCGCGCGCAGACGTTTGCCCGACCCTTCGCCCTGATTGCCGAACTGGCTTTGTGAGCAGAGCGCCACTTTCGGCTCGATGCCAAAACGGCGGACGTGGCGGGCGGCCCCGATGGCGATCTCGGCGATCTGTTCGGGGGTGGGGTGCAGGTTCACTTGGGTATCCGCGATGAAAAGCGGCCCGTCTTCGAGGATCATCATCGAAAGCGCGCCATGCGGCCGGAAACCGTCGCGGCCCAGCACTTGGTTGACATAATTGAGGTGCCAGCCAAATTCGCCAAAGGTGCCGCAGATCAGGCTGTCGGCCTCACCGCGATGCACCATGACCGCGCCAATGGCGGTGGTGTTGGTGCGCATGATTGCCCGCGCGATGTCGGGGCTGACGCCGCGGCGGCACATCAGGCTGTGATAGGTCTCCCAATAATCGCGGTAGCGGGGGTCGTTCTCGGGGTTCACCAGATCGACGTTTTGGCCCAGTTGCAGGTTCAGACCCGCCTTTTCGATGCGCCGTTCGATCACCTCGGGGCGGCCAATCAGAATGGGCCGTTCCACCGTCTCTTCGATGATCGCTTGGGCTGCGCGCAGCACGCGTTCGTCCTCACCCTCGGCAAAGACCAGACGGCGGGGGGAGGAGCGGGCGGATTCGAAGACCGGGCGCATGATCAGCGCGGATTTGAACACCGACCCGTCGAGTTTGCGTTTATAGGCGTCGAGGTCTTCGATGGGCCGCGCCGCGACGCCCGTCTCCATCGCGGCCTTGGCCACGGCGGAGGAGACGACGCCGATGAGGCGCGGATCGAAGGGTTTTGGGATCAGATATTCCGCGCCAAAGGTCAGCTGTTCGCCCTGATAGGCCGCTGCCGCCTCCGCGCTCGTGGTGGCGCGGGCGAGGGCGGCGATGCCGTCGATACAGGCGATCTTCATCTCGTCGTTGATCGTGGTCGCACCCACATCCAGCGCCCCCCGGAAGATGAAGGGGAAGCAGAGCACGTTGTTGACCTGATTGGGAAAATCGCTGCGCCCTGTGGCAATGATCGCATCCGGTGCCACGGCGCGGGCCACATCGGGCAGGATTTCCGGCGTGGGGTTCGCCAGCGCAAAGATGATCGGGCGTTTGGCCATCTTCGCCACCATCTCGGGCGAGAGCACACCGGGACCGGAGAGGCCAAGGAAGAGGTCGGCCCCGTCGATCACATCATCCAACGTGCGCAGGTCGGACTTCTGTGCATATTCGGCCTTGCTGGGGTTCATATCCTCGGACCGGCCCTCATAGACCAGCCCGTTAATGTCGCAGAGCCAGACGTTCTCACGCTTTACGCCGAGTTTCAGCAGCATATTGAGGCAAGCGATGCCCGCAGCCCCGCCCCCGGTGGAGACGATCTTGATGTCCTCGAAACGTTTGCCCGCCACATGCAGCGCGTTCTTGACCGCAGCGCCGACGACGATGGCGGTGCCGTGCTGGTCATCATGGAAAACGGGGATGTTCATGCGCTCGCGGCAGATCTTCTCGACCACGAAACAGTCGGGGGCCTTGATGTCTTCGAGGTTGATCGCGCCAAAGCTCGGCTCCATCGCGCAGACGATCTCGGCCAGTTTCTCGGGGTCGGATTGATCAAGCTCGATGTCGAAACAGTCGATATTGGCGAATTTCTTGAAGAGCACGGCCTTGCCCTCCATCACCGGTTTCGAGGCCAGCGCGCCGATATTGCCCAGCCCCAGCACTGCCGTGCCATTGCTGACCACGGCCACCAGATTGCCGCGCGAGGTATAGCGCGCGGCGGTGTCGGGGTCGTTCTTGATCTCGATGCAGGCCTCGGCCACGCCCGGTGAATAGGCCCGCGCCAGATCGCGGCCATTGGCCAGCGGTTTGGTCGCGCGGATCTCCAGTTTCCCGGGCCGGGGGTGTTCGTGGTAATCCAATGCAGCTTGGCGCAGGTTGGGGGTGTCGGACATCGTTTATGCTTCTCCCGAATAATGGTTTAGCGTTAAACTAATTTTCGCGCGCAAGCAAAGCGGCTTTTGGCGGGGGCGGTCTGGGTGCCGGATGGCTTTGCCCCAGCGTCGCCCTTGCAGGTCATTTTGCGCGGGCTTTAAGAGGCGATTGAGGGGACATGTGGTTTTGCATCGCACAGGGCGGGGCAATTTTCTATAGTCCGAGAAAAGGGAGAGCCTAATGACTGATTTGCGCGACGCGGCTGTGTTGGTGCGGGAAAACGCCCATGCGCCCTATTCGAATTTCAAGGTCGGCGCGGCGATCCGCACCGCCTCGGGGGCGGTGTTCAGCGGCTGCAATGTCGAAAACGTAGCCTACCCGCAGGGCACCTGCGCCGAGGCAGGCGCGATTGCCGCCATGGTGGCGGCGGGCGAGCGTGAGATCGCCGAGGTCTATGTCGTGGCGGGCAGCGATATGCCGGTGACGCCTTGCGGCGGCTGCCGCCAGAAATTGGCGGAATTCTCGGGCGGGGATGTATCCGTGACCATGGCCACCGTGGCGGGCAAGGAGCAGCAGACCACCATGGGCGACTTGCTGCCGGGGGCCTTTGGCGCCGCCCATATGCAGGGTTAACCGCATGAGCGCGCGGGACATTCTGGCGCGGCTGCGCCATGGTGAGGCATTGGATGCAGAGGCGCTGACCTGGATGGCCGGTGCGCTGGCCGATGGCGGTGTGAGTGACGCGCAGGCCGGGGCCTTTGCCATGGGCATTTGCCTTAATGGCTTGGACCAGCAGGGCCGCGTGGCACTGACCCTCGCGATGCGCGATTCGGGGCAGGTGTTGGACTGGGACTTGGACGGCCCCGTGCTCGACAAACATTCGACCGGCGGGGTGGGCGATTGCGTCTCGCTGATCCTCGCCCCCGCGCTGGCCGCCTGCGGGGCCTATGTGCCGATGATCTCGGGCCGGGGGCTGGGGCATACGGGCGGCACGCTCGACAAGCTGGAGGCGATCCCCGGCGTCAGCACCCAGTTGGAAGAGGCGCAGTTTCGCGATGTCGTGAGGGAGGTGGGTTGCGCCATCGTCAGCGCCAGCGGCGACATCGCCCCGGCGGATCGGCGGCTTTATGCGGTGCGGGATGTGACCTCGACCGTGGATTCGCTCGATCTGATCACCGCCTCGATCCTGTCGAAAAAGCTCGCCGCTGGGCTGGATGGGCTGGTGCTGGATGTAAAGGTCGGCTCGGGCGCTTTCATGAAGGAACTGTCGCAGGCGCGCGCCTTGGCCGAGGCGCTGAGCGGCACCGCCACGGCGGCGGGTTGCCCCACAACGGCGGTGATCAGCGACATGAACCAGCCGCTGGTGCCGAGCCTTGGCAACGCGCTGGAAGTGGCCGAGGTGATGCGGGTGCTGACCGGGGCGGTGACGGGGCCGATCCTTGATGTGGCGGCTGAATTGGGTGGTGGGCTTCTTGCCAATGGCAGTTTGGCCGCGACGGCTGAGGCGGGGGCCGAAGCCTTGCGCGCGGCGGTCCGCGATGGCCGCGCGCTGGAGCGTTTCACCCGGATGCTCAGCGCCATGGGCGCACCCGCCGATTTCGCCGAAAACTGGGAGCGTATTCTGCCCAAAGCCCCCGTGATCCGCGCAGTCCCCGCGCCGCGCGGCGGCTACGTGAGCGCGATCGACGGCGCGGCACTCGGCATGGCGGTGGTCAACCTCGGCGGGGGCCGGGTGGTCGAGGCGGACCAGATCGACCCGGCGGTGGGCCTGTCGCAGGTGCGGCGCTTGGGCGAAGAGGTCCGCGCGGGCGCGCCTTTGGCCACGGTCCACGCGGCGGAAGAGGCGGCTGCGGATGCGGCAGAGGCGGCGGTTCTAGCGGCGATCACGCTTGGTGACAGGGCGGTTGAAGCGCCGAATTTGATCTTGGAAAGGATCGGCTGATGGGACGTGCATTCTTGGTCGTGATCGATTCCGTCGGCATCGGCGGCGCGCCAGACGCGGGGGATTTCTTTAATGGCGACCTGCCTGACACCGGGGCCAATACGCTGGGCCATATCGCGCAGGCCTGTGCCGCGGGAGAGGCTGAAGAGGGGCGCAGCGGGCCGCTGGCCCTGCCCAATCTCGACCGGTTGGGCCTGGGCGCTGCGCTGACGCTGGCCAGCGGGATGGAGGCGCCGGGGCTGGGTGCTGCGCCCGAAGGCCGCTGGGGGGCTGCGACGGAGGTTTCGCAGGGCAAAGACACCCCCTCGGGCCATTGGGAATTGGCCGGGCTGCCGGTGCCCTGGGCATGGCATTACTTCCCGGATGAGACGCCTGCCTTTCCCGCAGACCTCACCGCAGAGGTCGCGCGGTTGGCGGGCACCGATGGCATTTTGGGCAATTGCCACGCCTCTGGCACGGCGATCATCGAACGGCTGGGGGCAGCGCATTGCGAAAGCGGCTGGCCGATCTGCTATACCTCTGCCGACAGCGTGTTCCAGATCGCCGCCCACGAAGAGACCTTTGGCCTCGACCGCCTGCTGAAGCTTTGCGAAGACATCGCGCCGCGGCTGCATGAGATGAAGGTCGGCCGTGTCATCGCGCGGCCCTTCTCTGGCGGACCGGGCGCCTTTGAGCGCACCGCGAACCGGCGCGACTATGCCATCACGCCGCCCAAACCGGTGCTGACCAACTGGGTGCAGAACGCCGGGGGGCGGGTCTATGCGGTGGGCAAGATCGGCGACATCTTTACCATGCAGGGCATCGACGAGCTGCGCAAAGGGCCGGATGCCAAGCTGATGGATCATCTGCATGATCTGGTGGATGAAGCCGAAGAGGGCAGCCTGACCTTCGTCAATTTCGTGGAGTTCGACAGTCTTTACGGGCACCGCCGCGATGTGTCGGGCTACGCCCGCGCGTTGGAGTGGTTCGACGCCGAGATCGGCAAGGTGATCGCGGCGCTGCGGGAGGGCGACATGCTGGTGGTGACGGCGGACCATGGCAATGATCCGACATGGGCGGGCAGCGATCACACCCGCGAAAGGGTGCCGGTACTGGTCGCCGGGACCGGGGCGGGGGCGTTGGGGCAGATCGGCTTTACCGATGTCGCAGCCCTCGTCGCCGGGCATCTGGGGGTAGAGGTGCCGCAGTAGCCGCGCAGCCTTTGCTTGCGAGCGGGGCGCTTGTGCGGCTAGAAGCAGGGCAAATAAAGGAGCCTGCCGCATGACCGATACCCCCAATCACCTGACGATCGTCGACCATCCGCTGGTGCAGCACAAGCTGACCATCATGCGCGACAAAGCCACCTCGACCGCCGTCTTCCGGCAGTTGCTGCGCGAGATCAGCCAGCTTTTGGCCTATGAGGTGACGCGCGGCCTGCCGATGACAACCAAACGGGTCGAGACCCCGATGCAAGAGATGGACGCGCCAACGCTTGACGGCAAGAAACTGGCGCTGATTTCGATCCTGCGGGCGGGCAACGGGCTGATGGATGGGGTGCTCGAATTGATCCCCTCGGCGCGGGTCGGTTTTGTCGGTCTCTACCGTGACGAAGAGACCCTCCAGCCGGTGCAGTATTACTTCAAAGTGCCCGAGGCGATGGAAGACCGTTTGGTCATCGCCGTGGACCCGATGCTGGCCACCGGCAACTCTTCGGTCGCGGCGATCAATCTGCTGAAAGAGGCAGGCGCCACCAATATCATCTTCCTTTGCCTGCTGGCTTCGCCCGAGGGGGTCGCCACGATGAAAGCCGCGCATCCGGATGTGCGCATCGTCACGGCCTCGCTGGACGAGTCCCTCAACGAAAAGGGCTATATCATCCCCGGTTTGGGCGACGCGGGCGACCGGATGTTCGGCACCAAGTGATCGGGTAAGTTTCGCTAATCAGCGCGCGGTGCTTTACTCAGGCCGCGCACTGATGCATCGTTCTACCAGATAGTGTGGGGGCATTAGATGACACTTACCAGAAGTATTGCCATGGCGATGATCGTCGCAGCCTTGGGCGTCGGCGGATCGCAGACCCAAGCGCAGGACAGCCGCAGCCAACCGGCAGAGTTTCCGCCGGCCTCTTACAAGGGCAAGCAATATGTCGACAGCGCGGGATGTGTGTTCATCCGTGCGGGCATCGACGGCAATGTGTCTTGGGTGCCCCGCATGAGCCGCGCGCGCGAGCAAATCTGCGGGTTCCAGCCCACAAACGGCGTGAAAGTGGCAGAGGCCAAGGTTGAGGCGGCGCAGACCAAAGTCGACCCCGCCCCGGCCAAGAGGCCCCCAGCCCGTGTCGCCGAAGCGCCCGCGCCCAAGGCGAAGCCGAAAGCCCCCGTGGCTCGGCCCGCGCCGCAAAAGGTGGTGCGCCGTGTCGCGCCAGCCCCGGCGCGTAGCACTGCCCCCAAAGTCGTGCGCGAGACCGCGCCGCGGCCCGTGCCCGTGGTGCCCAGCAAACCCGTCGCACTGGCCGCTCCGGCACCGGCTGGCTTCGTCACCGCGTGTCCCGGCGCTTCGCCCCTGTCGCAGCGCTATATGCGGCGCGGGGATGGCTATAGCGTGCGCTGCGGTCCGCAGGCGGAGCCGATTGTGACAGGCCGTCTTGCCCCTTCGAGCCCGCAGCGCGGCACCGCACCGCAGCCCTACCGCAGCGCGGGTGTGATGCCCGGCGTTGCCGCTGCACCCGCGCGGATCGTAGCGCCTGCCGCCGTCACCGCCCCGGTGGTCAGCGCCAAACCCGCCCGCGCCGTGGGCACGCAGACGCGGATCGTGCCGAAACATGTGGCGATCAATCGGGTGAACACGACCAATGTGAAAGTCCCGAAAGGATACCGGAAGGTTTGGGAGGACGACCGTCTGAACCCGCACCGGGCCGAGCAGACCTTGGAAGGCCGCGCCGACATGCTGTTGGTCTGGACCCAGACCCTGCCGCGCCGTTTGGTCAACAAGGCCACCGGCGAAGACGTGACCGCCAAGGTGCCGCTGATCTATCCCTATCTCGATATCGAAACGCAGCGCCGCAAGCTGGGACGGGTCAAGATCGTCGAGCGGGATGGCCAAGTGGTGAAACGGGTGCTGCGCTACCGCAACGCCGCGCCGATCCATCGGGATGCCCGCCCGATCAAGACGGCCCCCGTCTATTCCAGCCGCTCGGCCCCGACAGCCCAGCCCAGCACCAAAGCGGGCTATGTGCAGGTCGGTGTCTTCGGCAGCCCCGCCAATGCGCAGCGCGCGGCGCGGCAGATCGCGGCCTTGGGCCTGCCCGCCCGCATCGGCAAACAGACCCGTGGCGGCAAGACCTATCACAGCGTTCAGGCAGGCCCCATCGCGGGCGGCTCTGCCCAAGCGGCGCTTGGCCAATTGCGCCGGGCAGGATACCGGGACGCCTATCTGCGGCGCTAAGCGTTTTGCAATCAAGGTAAAAGGCCAGCCGCGGTGTTCCCCGGCTGGCCTTTTTCTTGGGCCAGTCCGTCAGCCGCCGCAGATGCTTTGCAATCTCAGCCAATCGGCATCCGACATCAGCGGCGCGGTCAGCTTGCCGTTCATCGGGTCACCTTCGATCAGGGGCAGGGTGCTTTCGCCGGTGATGTCACGCGCAAAGGCATAGGGTTTGCTGCGCAGCTCGGCTTTGGCAAATCGCGCCAGTTGAGCCTCGACCGGCGGGGTCGCGGCGGGGCGCATCAGCAGTTGCTCGGCATAGGCATCCAGCGCCTCGGAAGAGATATCGCCGGTGGTCAGCAGGCGGAAATTCTCGCGCAGGCCCACAGCCTCCAAAAGCGCGCGCAGCGGGTCATGTTCCCGGCGCGCCACATCCTCGGTCAGCACATAGCCCGCGGCGACATCGGGCTCTTCGTAATCCTCCAGCACCGCGCGGTCGAGCACGATGAGCCGCCCCGGCAGATGCAGGCTGGCGCGGGTCATATCGGGTAGGATGGCCACGCGCCCGACCTCCAACCGTTTGGTGAGCCGCGCCAGCGCGGCGCTGCCGCCGGGGCTTTCGCAGGCGGGGCCAGAAACGCGTTCCAGCCGCTTGAGCAGCGCCGTGCCCAATGAGACGCGCTTGACCTCTGGCACCACTTTGATCGCATGATCGCGCAGTGCGCCGGGCATCCAAAAGACCGCCAGTGCCGCCACCACCGCGACGGAGGCCAACATGCCGACCGACCGCAAACGCCCCGGCTTGGGACGGCTGCGATTGATCGCGCGGCGCAGCTTTTCGATGGCCTCGATCATCTCGGTTTCATTCTCGGGCAGTTCCAGCGTCTCGCCCGGGTCACCGTCGGGATGATAGAGCGCGGGGGTCTGGTTCGGATTGGCCCTGTCGACGGCGGCCAGCGACCAATGGGTCAGCGCCTGATCCTTGAGATCGCTGATCACCAGCGTCGCGTCACCGATAGAGACGATCACCTCGCGCCGCTGCGCATCGGGCGTGGCGCGCCAAAGGCCCGTCGCTTCGAGCCGGGCGTATTTTGTCAAGGCGGTCATGGGGTTCTGCTGCGGGCCTGTCAGTTTTCGCCACTCTACCACGCGCTGCGGGATCAGCAATGGCAGGTGACATAATGCCCCGCCTTAGAGGTCCGCCGCCTGCTTGCGCAACTCGAACTTCTGGATCTTCCCGGTGGAGGTCTTGGGCAACTCCCCGAAAATCACCCGCTTGGGCGTTTTGAACCCGGCAAGACGTTCGCGGGCGAAGGCGATCAGCGCCTCTTCGCTGGCCTCCGACCCCGGCTTCAACTCGACAAAGGCGCAGGGCACTTCGCCCCATTTCTCATCCGGTTGCGCCACCACGGCGGCGAGGTTGACCGCGCCGTGGCCCATCAACACGCCCTCGACCTCGACGCTCGAAATATTCTCTCCGCCCGAGATGATGATGTCCTTGGCGCGATCGGCGATCTGGATGTAGCCGTCGGGATGCTGCACCGCGATGTCGCCGGAGTGGAAGTAGCCGCCCGCAAAGGCTTCGGTCGTGGCGTCGGGGTTCTTGAGGTAGCCTTTCATCACCGCATTGCCGCGGATCATGATCTCGCCCTGTGCCGCGCCGTCACGTGGGGTTTGGGCCATCTCGGCGTCCATCACGGTGATCTCTTCCATCATCGGCATGGCGACACCTTGGCGCGCTTTGATCCCGGCGCGTTCGGGTTCGGGCAGCCCGTCCCATTTGCCTTGCCAGAGACATTCGGTGACATGGCCAAAGGTCTCGGTCAGCCCGTAGACCTGCGTGACGTTGAACCCCAGCTTTTCGATCTTCGACAGGGTCGCGGGGGCCGGGGGCGCGCCCGCGGTGAAAACCTCGACCCGGTGATCGAAGGCGCGGCGGTC
Organism: Sulfitobacter sp. R18_1; assembly: GCF_017743915.1. NCBI lineage: Bacteria > Pseudomonadati > Pseudomonadota > Alphaproteobacteria > Rhodobacterales > Roseobacteraceae > Sulfitobacter > Sulfitobacter sp. R18_1. The sequence continues at coordinate 49,385 of NZ_JAGHRG010000007.1, read as the reverse complement.
TTCTGCGTCCGCGTTGACCAGCATGTTCAGCACGATGGGCGCGCCGCCGAAATGGGTGACGCCGTGATCGGCGATGGCGTCATAGATCGCCGCCGCGGTGATGTCGCGGCAGCAGACCAGCGTGCCGCCCAAAAGCGGCATCATCCAAGTGTGGTTCCAGCCGTTGCAATGAAACAGCGGCACGATCTGCATGAAGACCGGGCGCAGCACCATCTGCCATGAGATCACCGTGCCCATGGTCATCAGATAGGCGCCGCGGTGGTGATAGACCACGCCCTTGGGCCGCCCGGTGGTGCCGGAGGTGTAGTTGAGCGCGAGGCTCTCCCATTCGTCCTGCGGCATGGTCCAGGGAAAGTTCGGATTGGCCTCCGCCAGCAACTCTTCGTATTGCGGGTGCCGTCCGCTGGCGGGGAAACCGGCAGATGCGTCCGGCACTTCGATGATGGCGGGGCAGGTGCCCTCCATTCGCGCGCAGGCATCCTCGGCCAGCGGCAGGAATTCGGTATCGACCAAGAGCACCTTGGCGCCGCCGTGGTCGAGGATATAGGCCACCGTGTCGGGATCGAGGCGAATGTTGATGGTGTTGAGCACGGCCCCGCAGGCGGGCACGCCGAAATGCGCCTCGGCCTGTGCGGGCAGGTTGGGTATGAGGGTGGCGACCACATCGCCGGGGCGCACGCCGATCTCGGCCAGTAACGCGGCGAGGCGGGTGCAGCGGTCATGGTACTGGGCATAGGTGACCCGGTGATCGCCGTGGATCACTGCCGTCTGGTTTGGGAAAACCTCTGCGGCGCGGGCCAAATGCGACAAGGGCGTGAGCGGCACGAAATTCGCCGCGCATTTCTCAAGCCCGCTTTCATCCGTCATCCACCCCATGCGACCCCTCCCAAGGCATTGGTTGCGATTTGGGGTTGAGTATTGCTGCCCGGACGTGACTTTGAAAAGAGGGCAGGAGGGAAAAGGAGGGCAGATGCAGGACACAGCGGTAAAATCGGGGCTGGCGGCGCTTTGCGCGGTGAGCGGTATGGCGGCCTTGGGGCTGACGGATAATTTCGTCCCTTTCATCACCGAGCGCGGGTCGCTCTGGCAGTTTCACTTCCTGCGCGGGCTTATGGCGGTGGCGATCCTGATGGTGCTCGCGGCCCTGGGTTTCGGCATCTTGCGCCCGCGGCGGTTCTGGGCCGTGGCCGGGCGCAGCCTGTTTCAGGCGGGCGCGATGTTGATCTATTTCGGCTGTCTGGCTTTTCTGCCCATCGGGGTGGTGGTGGCCGGGCTGTTCACCTCGCCGCTTTTCGTGCTGATGATCTCGGCCCTGTTTCAGGGCAAACGCGTCGGCCCGTGGCGGTGGGGAGCCGTGGCCGTGGGCTTTGCCGGGGCCTTGATGGTGATCCGCCCGGACCCGAGCGATCTTGACCCCGTGGCCTTCCTCCCGCTGTTGGCCGGGGCGCTCTATGCCATCGGTGCCGTGGCGACGCGGGCGTGGTGCGAGGGGGAGAGCACGATGGTGATGACCGCGGGCTTCTTCGGCATGTTGGCAGTCATGGGCGGCATCGGTGTCTTGGTCCTGCCGGGGGCGGAGGTGGCGGGGGCCGAAGGTTTCGTCAGCCGCACATGGGGGCCGCTTGACGGCGCGATGTGGTTCTGGATCGCGGTGCAGGCGGTGGGCTCGCTCATCGGCATCGGCTTTCTGGTGCGCGGCTACCAATTGGGAGAGGCCGGGCATGTGGCGATTTTCGAGTATTCGCTGCTGATCTTCGCCAGTTTCTGGGCCTATATCCTTTGGGACCAAGAGGTGCCGCCCTTGGCATTCGCGGGCATGGCGTTGATCGCACTGGCCGGGGCGGTGATCGCCCTGCGCAGCGATGAGCCTTCGACCCTGCGCGCGCCGGAGGCGGTGGAGTGATCATCAGTCGCGGTCGGCGTTACGTCTTCGTTCATATCCCCAAGACCGGGGGCACCTCACTGGCGCTAGCGCTTGAGGAGCGCGCGATGAAAGACGACGTTATGCTGGGCGATACGCCGAAAGCGCGCAAGCGGCGGCGGCGGGTGCAGGGGGGGCAGGCGGCGGGGCGGCTGTGGAAGCACTCGACACTGGCGGATATCGACGGGTTGGTGACGGAGGAGGAACTCTCGGGGCTGTTTTGTTTCACGCTGGTGCGCAACCCATGGGACCGGGTGGCGAGCTACTATCGCTGGCTGCGGGGGCAGGGGTTCGATCATCCGGCGGTGGCGCTGGCGAAGGCCACGGATTTTGCCGGGTTTCTGCGGCATCCGCAGACGCAAGCCAGCCTGCGGGCATGGCCTGCGCGGCGGTATATGCAGGATGCGGCGGGGCGGGAGCGCTGTGATCTCTATATTCGGCTGGAGCATTTTGCCGAAGATGCGGCGCCGTTGTTTGAGCATCTTGGGTTTGAGTTGGAATTGCCGCGTGTGAATGCCTCGGAGGGGCAGGCGGCCTATACACCCGAGTTGCGCGATTTGGTGTCGGAGATCTGCGCCGAGGATATCGCGCGGTTCGGCTACGGTTACCAAGAGCACTAGGGCCAGCGCCTGCCTGTGGGTTGGCGACCCGCGCGGCGTCGCTGCCACTTTATCGTTCAACCGTGGCGTGTCATCGCGAGGGCAGGCCCAACCTCGCCAAATCGCCTACCCGGGGGACGGGCAGGCGATGGCCCGGCGCCTGCGGCTTGATTCCGGGCCGGGTGGCATCACAGGCGATGACCCTCCTACCAATAAAAAGGGGCGCCGAAGCGCCCCTCTGCCCCTTACGCCGCCTTGGCGTCCGGGTTGAACCGTCCATAAAAGCTCTGGTTTTTCTGCGCCATCTCGCGCAGCAGGTCCGGGCAGGCAAAGCGCTCACCGTATTTCTCGGTCAGCTCGTCACAACGCTCCGCCGCATAGGGCGCGCCGATCATGTCGAGCCAGCTCAGCGGGCCGCCGGACCAGGGCGCAAAGCCCCAACCGAGGATCGCGCCCACGTCGCCCTCGCGGATGTCCATCAAGACACCTTCCTCCAGCGCACGCACGGCTTCCAAGGTCTGCGAGAACAGCAAGCGGTGCTGCACCTCGATCAACTCGGGCTGCTCGTCGGCCACGGGGTACTTGTCCCCCATGCCCTGCCACAGACCCTCGCGCTTGCCCTTGGCATCATAGCTGTAGAAACCGGCGTTGGCCTTGCGGCCCAGACGGCCCTCTTCCTCCATCCAGAACACCAGCGGGTCGATGTCGTCGTTCGGATAGGCATCGCCCATCGCCGCTTTGGTCGCCCGGGCGATCTTCGCCCCCAGATCGATCGAGGTCTCGTCCATCAGCTGCAGCGGGCCAAGCGGCATGCCGACCAGCTTCGCGGCGTTCTCGATCAGCGCGGGCTCGACACCCTCCTGCACCATGCGCACACCCTCGTTGATGTAGGGAATGATGCAGCGGTTGGCAAAGAAGAAGCGCGCGTCGTTGACTACGATCGGGGTCTTGCGGATCTGGCGCACGTAGTCGAGCGCCTTGGCCACGGCCCGGTCACCGGTCTCTTGCCCCTTGATGATCTCCACCAGCAGCATCTTCTCGACGGGCGAGAAGAAGTGAATGCCGATGAACTGCTCCGCGCGGCTCGACGCCTTGGCCAGATCGGTAATCGGCAGGGTCGAGGTGTTGGAGGCGAAGATGCAATCTTCGGGGATCACGGCTTCGACCTTCTGGGTCATCTCGGCCTTAACCTTGGGGTCCTCGAAGACCGCCTCGATGATCAAATCACACCCCTTCAGCGCCTCGAGATCGGTGGTGGCGGTGATCAGGTCAAGCGCCTTGGCCTTCTTCTCGGGCGTGGCTTTCTTGCGGGCGATGCCCTTGTCGAAATAGCCCTCGGTATAGGCCTTGCCGCGGTCGGCGGCCTCCTGCGTCTGGTCGATCAGCACCACCTCGATCCCGGCCTGCGCCGAGACCAGCGTGATGCCGGCACCCATCATGCCCGCACCCAGAACGCCCAGCTTCTTCACGCGCTGGTCCGGCACGCCTTCAGGTCGCACGGCCCCTTTCTCAAGCGCTTCCTTGTTGAGGAAAAGCGAGCGGATCATGTTGCCCGACGACGGGTTCATCAACACGTTGGTGAACCAGCGCGCCTCGACCTTCAGAGCCGTGTCGAAAGGCACCAGCGCGCCTTCGTAGACCGCCGACAAAAGCGCCTTGGCCGCAGGATAGACACCCTGCGTCTTGCCGTTCACCATCGCACTGGCGCCAACAAAGGTCATGAAACCCGCCGGATGATAAGGCGCGCCGCCGGGCATTTTATAACCCTTGGCATCCCACGGCTTCACCATATCGGCGTCCTTGGCATTCAGCACCCAGTCGCGCGCTGCGGCCATCGGATCTGCGCTGACCTCATCAATAATCCCGGCCTTCTGGGCAGCAGCAGGGGCGACCATTTTGCCTTCAAGCAAGAAGGGCGAGGCCGCCATGGCGCCGAGCTTGCGCACCATCCGCGTGGTGCCACCGGCCCCGGGGAAGATGCCCACAAGGATTTCCGGCAGGCCAATCCGCGCCTTCGGGTTATCCGCCGCAAAGGTGCGATGCGTCGCCAGCGGCAGCTCCAGCCCGATGCCCGCGGCGGTGCCGGGGATCACACAGGCAACAGGCTTGCCGCCCTTGTTGGTCTTGGGGTCCATGCCCGCGCGCTCGATCTTGCGCAGCAGGGCGTGCATCTGCATCGTGCCCTCGAAAAGCCCCTTGGCCGGATCGTCGCCCGCGTCTTCCTTCATCTTCGCCAGCAGGTTCAAATCCATGCCGCCGGCAAAGGAGCCTTCCTTGCCGGAGGTGATGACGATGCCTTTGACGGCGTCATCGGCCAGCGCATCGTCGATGTGCTTTTCCAGATCGCGCAGGCCCTCGAAGGACATGACGTTCATGCTCTTGCCCGGCACGTCCCAGGTGATGGTGGCGATGCCCTCGGCATCCTTGTTCATTGTGAAATCGGTCATTCTCTTGCTCCCTTACGCGGCTTACACGCGCTCGATGATGGTGGCGGCACCCATGCCGGAGGCGATGCAGAGCGTGGCGAGCCCCACTTCCTTGTCGGCGCGCTCCATCTCATCAAGCAGAATGCCGATGATCATGGCGCCGGTGGCGCCCAGGGGGTGCCCCATGGCGATGCCGCCGCCGTTCACGTTCACTTTGCTGTCGTCCACATCAAAGGCCTGCATGAAGCGCAGCACCACGGCGGCAAAGGCTTCGTTGACCTCGAAAAGATCAATGTCGCCGATCGTCATGCCGTTGTCTTTGAGGATCTTCTCGGTCACCGGCACCGGGCCGGTCAGCATGATGGTCGGATCGGTGCCGATCTTGGCGGTGGCGCGGATGCGGGCGCGGGGCTTCAGCCCGTGCTGCTCGCCAAACTCTTTGTTGCCGATCAGCACGGCGGCGGCACCATCGACGATACCGCTCGAGTTGCCCGCGTGGTGGATGTGGTTGATCCGCTCCAGATGGGGATATTTCATCAACGCGACCTTATCAAAGCCGGGCATCACCTCGCCCATCTGCTGGAAGGCGGGGTTCAGACCGCCAAGCGACTGCATGTCGGTCTGCGGGCGCATGTATTCGTCACGGTCGAGGATCGCGAGACCGTTCTGGTCGCGCACGGTGATGACGGATTTGTCGAAGCGGCCCTCTTCCCAGGCCCGCGCGGCACGCTGCTGAGACTGCATGGCCAGTTGGTCGGCCTCGTCACGCGAGAAGCCGAACTCGGTGGCGATGATGTCCGCCGAGATACCTTGGGGCACGAAGTATTTCTCCATCGCCAGCGTCGGGTCCACGGCGATCGCCGCCCCGTCGCTGCCCATGGCTACGCGGCCCATCATCTCGACACCGCCGGCGATATAGCCGTTGCCCGCGCCGCCTTTGACCTGGTTCGCGGCGAGGTTCACCGCTTCCATGCCCGAGGCGCAGAAACGGTTGATGGCCAGACCCGGGATGCGCTCATCGAGATCCGAGGCCAGCACCGCCGAGCGGGCCAAGCAGCCGCCCTGTTCCATCACTTGGGTGACGTTGCCCCAGATCACGTCCTCGACGGCATGGCCTTCGAGGTTGTTGCGCTCTTTCACGGCGTTCAGGGTCTGGGCGGAAAGCCGCAGCGAGGTCACCTCGTGCAAAGCGCCGTCCTTGCGGCCCTTGCCGCGCGGGGTGCGCAGGGCGTCGTAGATGTATACGTCTTGGGTCATGTCATGTCCTCCGGGTCAGGCGCGGTCAGCAGGGCTGCCGGGCATCAAATCATACGGGGCTTTCCAGCCCGGCGTTTCGCTCAGACGCGTAAGCCACGCGTCGATATGCGGCCAGTCGCTGCGGTCAAAGCCAAAGGGCTCGGGGTAATAAAGATACCCGCAGCAACTGAGATCCGCGTTGGTGATGTCGTCGCCCACGATCCAGTCGCGGCCGTCGAGATGGTCGTTCAGCACGCCATAGGCCGCCTTGAGCCGGCCTTGATTAAAGGCGATGACCTCGGCGGGACGTTTGTCTTCGGGCAGGAAGTTCATCAGAAAACGGGTCATCCCGGCAACGGAGCTAAGCTTGTGGTTATCCCATAGCACCCAACGCAGGATTTCGCGCCGTTCCGTCGCGTCGCGCCCGCCGAATTTGCTCGTCTTTTCCGCGACGTAATCCTGAATCACGCCCGATTGGGTGAGCCGCAGATCGCCGTCGATCATCACCGGCGCCTCGCCCATGTTATTGATCTGCGCGCGGTAGTCGGGCTGGCGCGTCTGGCCACCGAAGAAGTCCACCTTCACCGGCTCCCAGTCGAGCCCCGACAATTCGAGCGCCAGCGCCGCCTTGTAGGCGTTGCCCGATTCGCCAAAGCAATAAAGCTGTATGGTCACCTGTCGTTCCTCCTCTTATGTCGGCGCCCGCTGTAATGTCGGACGGTATTTATGAAAGGATGAAGGGGACAGGGGGCGCCTTATCTTCATCCTTTTTCAAATACCTCTGCACCGGTGTTTCGACCCGCGCGCGGCTAGAGGTTGCGCGCGATCAGTTCCTTCATGATCTCATTGGTGCCGCCGTAAATGCGCTGCACCCGCGCATCGGCCCACATTTCGCCGACGGCATATTCCTGCATGAAGCCGTAGCCGCCGTGCATCTGCAAGCAGACATCCAGCACCTCGCCTTGGGTATCGGTGAGCCAGTATTTCTGCATCGCCGCCTTGTCGACGCTGAGTTCGCCGCGCAGGTGTTCCGCGATACATTCGTCGAGGAAGGCGCGGGCCACCGCGGTCTTGGTTTTGACCTCGGCGAGTTGGAAGCGGGTGTTCTGGAACTGGGTCAGCGGGCCGCCGAAGGCTTCGCGTTCCTTGCAGTATTGTATCGTGCGCGCCACGGCGCCTTCCATGGCGCCGACCGCGCCGCAGCCGATGATCAGGCGTTCCTGCGGCAGCTGCTGCATCATCTGGTAGAAGCCCTGGCCCTCGTCCTGGCCAAGGATGTTCTCGGGGGGGATTTCGACATTGTCGAAGAAGAGCTCGGAGGTGTCGGCGGCATGCAGGCCGATCTTGTCGAGGTTGCGGCCGCGCTGGAAGCCTTCGGCCTTGTCGGTCTCCACGACGACGAGGCTGACACCCTTGGAGCCTTCCTTGGGGTCGGTCTTGGCCGCCACGATGATCAGGTTGGCGTGCTGGCCGTTGGTGATGAAGGTCTTTTGGCCCGAGAGCTTGTAGGCGTTGCCCTCGCGGATCGCCTTGGTCTTGATGCGCTGCACGTCCGAGCCGGTCGAGGGTTCGGTCATCGCCAGTGCGCCGACCAGCTCGCCCGAGACCATCTTGGGCAGCCAGCGTTTTTTCTGGTCCTCGGTGCCATAGGCGAGGATGTAATGCGCAACGATGCCCGAGTGGATGCCGTGGCCCCAGGAGGCGAGGTTGGCGCGGGAGCCTTCGATGAGGATCGCCGCCTCATGGCCGAAGTCGCCACCAGCGCCGCCGTATTCTTCGGGGACCGAGGGGCAGAGCAGGCCGAGCTCTCCGGCCTGGGCCCATGTGTCGCGGTCCATCTGGCCCTGCTTGCGCCATTTCTCGAAATGCGGCGCCCATTCGGTGTTGATGAACTGCGCCGTCATGTCGGCGATCATCTGGTGTTCTTCGGTCATCCAGCTGGATGTTTTGGTCTGCATCTTCTGGCCCCCTCCCCAAGGGTTCAGCGTTTGCGGGCGTCCAGTTCGGCGTTGAACAGGCGCAGCCGCGCGATCAGGTTTTCCTCGTTCATGACCGAGTTGAAATTCTCGAACAGGAACGACAGCGCTTCCCCCTCATCAAGACCTGCGTCGGTGCTGAACTTCTTCAGCCTGCGGTAGCCCTCCTCGGTCATGGCGACGGGGAAGCGGCGGGTCAGGCGGAAGCGTTTGGGCATGGTCTCTCCGGGTGTTGGGCAGGGCGGGGGGCTTGCCCCCACCCCCCGTTTTAGAAGTTTGCGGCCTCCAGCGCCATGACCGTATCCGCGCCCGATTGGATGCGGGTCAGGTGCAAGGCCGTGGCGGGCAGTTGGCGCGCCATATAGTAGCGGCCGGTGGCAAGCTTGGTCTCGTAGAAGGTGGCGTCGCCGCTGCCGTTCTTCAATGCTTCTTTCGCCGCCAGACCCATCTTGGCCCACATCAGGCCGAGGCAGACATGACCGAACATATGCATGAAGTCATTGGACCCGGCGAGCGCGTTGTTGGGGTTCTTCATGCCGTTCTGCATGAAGTACATGCCCGCCGATTGCAGGTCCTTGCTGGCCGCCTTCAGGGGCTCAAGGAAGGCCGCGTCGAATTCGGCGTTTTGGCCTGCGTTGTCCTTGATGAAGCCCTTCACGAGGTCGAAGAAGGCCATGACGTGCTTGCCGCCGTCCTGCGCCAGTTTGCGGCCCACGAGATCAAGCGCCTGCACGCCATTGGCCCCTTCGTAGATCTGGGCGATGCGGGCGTCACGGGTGAATTGGGACATGCCCCATTCCTCGATATAGCCGTGGCCGCCGTAGACCTGCTGCGCCTTTACGGTCATGTCGTAGCCTTGGTCGGTCAAGAAGCCCTTGATGACCGGGGTGAGCAGCGACACGAGGCCATCGGCGTCCTTATCCTCGGCGCGGTGCGCCGCGTCGATCATCGTGGCCCCCCAGAGGATGAAGGCACGGGCGGCTTCGACGAAGCTTTTCTGGTCCATCAGCGAACGGCGGATGTCGGGATGCACGATCAGCGGATCGGCGGGCTTTTCGGGGGCGACGGCACCGGTGACGGCACGGCCCTGCAGGCGGTCCTTGGCGTATTCCAGCGCGTTTTGATAGGCCACCTCGGCCTGTGCCAGACCCTGCATGCCGACGCCGACGCGGGCTTCGTTCATCATGGTGAACATGGCGCGCATGCCCTTGTGTTCGGTCCCCAGCAGATAGCCAGTGGCGCCGTCGTAGTTCATCACGCAGGTGGAGTTGCCGTGGATGCCCATTTTCTCTTCGATGGAGCCGACGGAGACGCCGTTACGCTCCCCCAAAGATCCATCTTCGTTGACCATGAACTTCGGCACGATGAAGAGCGACACGCCCTTGATGCCCTCAGGCCCGCCTTCGATCTTGGCCAACACGAGGTGGATGATGTTGTCGGCCATGTCATGCTCACCGGAGGAGATGAAGATCTTCTGGCCAGAGATCTTGTAGCTGCCATCGTCCTGCGGGGCCGCCTTGGTGCGCATCAGGCCCAGATCGGTGCCGCAATGCGGCTCGGTCAGGTTCATGGTGCCGGTCCACTCGCAGGAGACCATCTTGGGCAGGTATGTGTCCTTCTGTGCGTCGGTGCCATGGGCAAGGATCGCCGAGGCCGCGCCATGCGTCAGGCCTTGGTACATGGTGAAGGCTTGGTTCGCCGCCGAAAACATCTCGCCCACGGCGGTACCGAGGACGTAGGGCATGTTCTGCCCGCCGTAGGCTTCGGGCATGTCGAGGCCGGGCCAGCCGCCTTCTTTCACTTTTTCAAAGGCTTCCTTAAACCCCTTGGGCGTATAGACGACGCCGTTCTCCAGACGGCAGCCTTCCTTGTCGCCCACGACGTTCAGCGGAGCGAGCACTTCGGAGGTGAGCTTGCCCGCCTCTTCTAGGATGGCGGAGGTGAAATCAGGCTCCAGCTCATCATAGCCGGGGGTCTTGCTTTCGGTCACCTTCAGCACGTCGTGCAGAACGAATTGCAGGTCTTTGGTGGGGGCTGTGTAACTGGGCATCTTTGCTCTCCGGGTCGTCTTTTTATGGATGTGAGGGGCGGCGTCGCCGGGGCTATTCGGCGGCGCGGCGGGGTTGGTTCATGGAGGCGATCATCTTTTCCCCCCATTTCAACTGGTCCTTGAGGTCTTCGATGGCCTCGTTCAGCTCTTCGCGGCGCGACTCGAGGTCGGTCAGACGGGCGCGGGCGATCTCATAGGCCGCGGCGATCTGCGTCTGTTGCTGGTCGCCCATATGATAAAGGTCGAGCAGCTGGCGAATTTCTTCGAGGCTGAAGCCAAAGCGCTTGCCGCGCAGGATCAGCTTGAGCCGGGCGCGATCGCTTTTGGTGAACAGGCGTTTCTGGCCCTCGCGCAATGGGAAGAGCAGCTCTTTCGCTTCGTAGAACCGCAGGGTGCGGGGTGTCACTTCGAAAGCGTCGCACATCTGGCGAATGGTCAGCGTGTCGGCGGTCATCTCATCACTCTCCAATCGTCGTTTCGAGACTTCAGTTGGGGGCTGGCATTTCTGATACAATGGGAGTTGACGTTGACGTAAGTGATACGTTGCGTCACTTTATGCGCAGGGTAATTTCCTTTAGGTTTGAAAGAGGATCGGGCGCGTGCCGCCGCCACGGCGCTGGGCAGCAAAACGGGTAGGAGATGGCAAACTTCGATCAAAATGGGCCGAAGACGCTGGACGGGCTGGTCCACTGCGCGCAGAACGCCACGAGTGCGGCGGGCATTTTGGCCTGCGGTCTTGGCTATTTTCAACGGTTTGAGATCGATCTGGTCAGCTATCACGGGGACAGCCCCGGCGCGCCCGCGATCCTTTATCAGTTCGACGGGAAGGGCGCGGTGGGGGCGCAGTGGCATTCGCAGTTTTTGGATGTGGAAAAGCTGCGCGAAAGCCCGGTGGAGGCGCTGGCCCGGCAGCAGGTGATGCCGATCTACTGGTCGGATGTGGCCCGCACCGCGCGGCTGACTGCTGCGGAAAATCACTATATGAAAGGGTTGATGCGGCGCTATCCGAATGATGGCATTTCGCTCAGGGTGCATGGCCCGGGCAGGGATTCCGCCGTGGTAGGACTGGGGTTTTCCGCCAAACAGGCGCGTCTGTCGCCGGAGGCGTTGTACAAACTTCTCAGCGCCGCCCAGATCGCGCATCTGCGCTATTGCGCCTTGGCCGAAAGCCAATCGCCGCGTGATTTCGGCCTGTCCCCGCGCGAGGTTGAGGTGTTGGAATGGATCGCCACGGGCAAGAGCAACGGGGTCATTGCCGAGATACTTGGGATTTCGCCTCATACAGTCGATACGATTGTGCGGCGGATTTTCTCCAAACTTGAGGTGAATGACCGCACCACCGCGGCCATTCGCGGGCTGGGGGCAGGGCTGCTGCGCCGCCCGAAAGAGGGCGCGCCCTAGGGCAAGGTTGACCTCGCGTCGCTGTCGCGTGACTGCGTGACATGACCCCACGTCGTGGGGGCTGTAGGTGCGGGCGCTCGACCTAAAGAGGCACCAGGCATGTCAGAAAAACAAGAGCAGACAGGTAGCGGGGCTGAAAACGGTTCCGTGGTAGAAACGCGCGCGCGCGTGGTTGCAGAGCTGAAAGGCGCGTCCGAGACCATCGAAAACGGCGCATTCGATCTGGCCGGAGACGCGAGCGCGGATGTGGTGTCCGATCTCATCCGCATCACGGCGGATTTGCAGATGCTCATCGGGCAGTTGGCGCAGCGCAACAGCCGCTGAGCCCGCCGCTCAGCTCTTGTCCGAGGCGATGGCCGCGGCGGTGTCGTCGCGCAGTTTTTGCAATTCCGCCATGGCTTCGTCCAACTGGCGGCGCTGCTCGGCCAGTTCTTCCAATTGACCATCGGCCATGGTGACCCAAGTGCGCATCTGCGCCTCGGTCCCCTCTTTTTCGTAGATCAGCAGCCACTGGCGGATGTCCTCCAGCGCGAAGCCGAACTTGCGGCCCCGCAGGATCAGCTTCATCCGCGCCCGTTCGCGTGGGCCATAGAAACGCGAGCGCCCCTCACGGTGCGGTTGCAGCAATTCGATATACTCGTAATAGCGCAACGTGCGTGGCGTCACGTCAAATGCCGCGCACATCTCTTTGAATGTCAGGCGTTCATCGTCCAAAGCATCTTCTCCCTTCCGGCAAACTATGGTCACGCGCGGGGATGCGCAACAGGCGGTCTTGCCCTTTGGCTATCTCGCCCTGATAAAGGACAAAACCAGAGGCAGAGGGTTGGGTTGCATGTCTGACAAATTAAAGCTGGCGCGACAGTTCATTCAGGCGCTGCCCCATTCCTTGGCTCTGGGGATGGAGTTGCAGGAGTTGGGCGATGGCTCTGCCGTGATCACCATGCCCTATGACGACAAGCTGATCGGCGACCCGCAGACCGGGGTGATCAGCGGCGGGGCGGTCTCAGCGCTGATGGACACTTGCTGCGGGGCTGCGGTGATGAGCCATCCGAGCAACCCGGCGGCCACCGCCACGATGGATCTTAGGATCGAATATCTGCGCGCCGCCACACCGGGGCAGACGATCATCACCCGCGCGACCTGCTATCACGTCACCCGTTCGGTCGCCTTCGTGCGGGCCACGACGACGGATGAGGACGCCGACAACCTTGTCGCCACGGCGACCGGCACTTTCACCGTGGAGGGGCACACATGACCACACGTCGCAAGCCGGAGCCGGTTCAGGTCATCAAGCAACGCCGCGACGGGGTGCTGCGCGCCATGGTCGAAGGCGTGCCCTACATCCGCTTTCTGGGCATCGAGTTCGAGCGCCGTGGCGATGAGCTGACCGGCATCATGCCCTTTTCCGAGCAACTGATCGGCAACCCGATCCTGCCCGCCCTGCATGGCGGGGCCACGGCGGCCTTTCTTGAGGCGACCGCGATCATCACCCTCAGCTGGGGGCTGATCTGGGAGGACATGGAAAGCGGCGCGCTCGATCTGGACAATCTGGATGCCGACCACTTGCCGCGGCTGCCCAAGACGATCGATTTCACCGTGGATTACCTGCGGTCGGGCCTGCCGCGCGATGCCTATGCGCGGGCGCGGATCAACCGGTCGGGGCGGCGCTATGCCAGCGTCCATGTCGAGGCATGGCAGGATAACCGCAGCCGTATTTTCGCGCAGGCCACAGGCCATTTCCTGATGCCGCAACGGCGTGGCTGAGCCGCAATCAGAGACAGAGCCGCTGACCGAGGCAGAGGTGCGCGCGGTTGAGCGTGGCACGCTGGCGGCGCGTGATGTGGTGACCCACCGCCGCGTGCTCAAGATCGCGGTTCCCATTGTCATCTCCAACGCCACCGTGCCGATCCTCGGCGCGGTCGATACCGGCGTGGTGGGGCAGATGGGCGCCGCTGCCCCGATTGGCGCGGTGGGGCTGGGGGCGATCATCCTCTCGGCGCTCTACTGGATTTTCGGCTTTCTGCGGATGGGCACGGTGGGCCTCACCGCGCAGGCGGCGGGCAATGGCGAAGAGGGCGAGGTCGCCGCGCTGCTGACGCGCGGGCTTTTGATCGGCGCGGGGGCGGGGCTGGCCTTGATGGCGCTGCAATGGCCGCTTTTCTGGGCCTCGTTCCAGATCGCCCCCGGATCGCCCGAGGTCGAGGGGCTGGCGCGGCAATATATGGCGATCCGCATCTGGTCTGCCCCCGCCGCGATCTCGATCTATGCGATCACGGGCTGGCTCATCGCGCAGGAGCGCAGCCGCGCCGTGCTGGTGTTGCAGGTCTGGATGAACGGGCTGAACATTCTGCTGGATCTGTGGTTCGTCCTGGGCCTCGGCTGGGGCGTGGAGGGCGTGGCCATCGCCACCTTCCTTGCGGAGTGGAGCGGCGCGGCCTTGGGCCTGTGGTTCTGCCGCGCGGCTTTCGCAGGGGTGGCGTGGCGCGATTGGGCGCAGGTCTTTGACGGGCCGCGCTGGACGCGCATGATGCAGGTGAACACCGATATCCTGATCCGCTCGCTTTTGTTGCAGGCGATCTTTGTCTCCTTTCTCTTCATGGGGTCGGGCTTGGGCGATGTGACCTTGGCGGCCAATCAGGTGCTGCTGCAATTCCTGATGATCACCTCCTACGGGCTGGACGGTTTCGCCTTCGCCGCCGAGGCGATCATTGGCCGGGCCTACGGCGCGGGGCAGCGTGATGTGCTGCGGCGCGGGGCGGTGCTGACCTCCGCTTGGGCGCTGTTGGTTAGCCTGCTGTTGGCGGTGGTCTTTGCCGCCAGCGGTGGCGCGATTATCGACCTGATGGCCAAGGCCCCGCAGGTGCAAGAGCTCGCCCGGGTCTATCTGCCCTATATGGTCGCGGCGCCGCTGCTGGGCTGTGCGGCCTATATGTTCGACGGCATCTTCATCGGCGCCACGCGGTCGCGCGACATGCGCAATATGATGCTGGTGTCGTTTCTGATCTTTGCCGTGACCGCGCTGGCATTGGTGCCGAGCTTGGGCAATCACGGGCTTTGGATATCGCTTCTGGTGTCCTTCGTGGTGCGCGGCATCACCTTGGCGCTGCGCTATCCGGCGTTGGAGCGCGCGGCGGGCTAGAGCAGCGCCTGCACCGCTTCGGGCGGGCGGCCGATCACAGCGCGGCCATTGGCAAAGGCGATGGGGCGTTCGATCAGGATCGGATGGGCGGCCATGGCGTCGATCAGAGCCTCTTCGGGGCTGTCCTTGCTCAGGCCCAGCTCTTTGAACAGCTTCTCGCCCGTCCGCATCATCTTGATCGCAGGCAAACCAAGGGTGTCGCGGGCGGCGATGACCTCATCCCGTGTCGGCGCGTCTTCGAGGTAGCGGCGGAGGGTTGCTTCCACCCCCGCCGCTTCGATCAGCGCCAGCGTCTGCCGCGATTTCGAACAGCGCGGGTTATGCCATAGGGTGATCATAGCCAATCCTCGCGTTTGCTGCCCACGGCCTCGGCCACGTTAGCGAAACCGTCGCGGGCCAAGAGTGCATCCAGCCCGGTGGTGATCTCTCGCACCAGTCCGAGACCGCCGAAGACCAGCGCGGTGTAAAGTTGCAGGGCAGAGGCCCCCGCGCAGATCTTGGCATAGGCGGTCTGCGCGTCCGACACCCCGCCGACGCCGATCAGCGGAATATCCGTCAGCCCCGCCAGCCGCGCCAAGACGCGGGTCGAGCGGTCGAACAGCGGCGCACCCGACAGACCACCCGCTTCGCCTGCATGGGCGCTGGCAAGGCCAGTCCGGTCAAGCGTGGTATTGGTCGCGATGATGGCAGCAACGCCCGATTTTTGGGCAACCTCGGCCACATCCTCAATCTCGGCTTCGCTGAGATCGGGGGCGATTTTCAGGAAAACCGGCGTGGCGCCGCGCACGTCCATCACCCCTTCGAGCAGGGCCGAGAGCGCCGCCTTGCCCTGAAGGTCGCGCAGCTTCTCGGTATTGGGGGACGAGACATTGACCGTCGCGAAATCGACGTGATTGCGCGCGGCGGTCATCACGCGGGCAAAGTCGGCGGCCCGGTCTTTGCTGGTCTTGTTCGCACCAAGGTTCAACCCCACCGGCACCCCCGCGCCACGGCGCGAAAGCCGGGCGCAGATCGCTTCCATCCCCTCGTTGTTAAAGCCGAAACGGTTGATCGCGGCGCGGTCCTCGGTCAGGCGAAACAGGCGCGGGCGCGGATTGCCGGGCTGGGGCAGGGGCGTGGCGGCCCCCACTTCGACAAAGCCAAACCCGGCGCGGGAGAGGGGGGCGATTGCGGTGGCGTTCTTGTCAAACCCCGCCGCCAGCCCAACCGGGTTCGGCAGGTCCAGCCCGGCAAGCGTGGTGTGCAGCCGCGCCGAAGTCTGCGGCCCCGGCGCGGGCGCAAGCCCTGCGCGCAGCGCGCGGATCGCCAGACCATGGGCCGCTTCGGGATCGACCCGGTGCAGCGCCCGCAGGCCCAGCCTTTCCAAGAGCGGCGTCATTTGCTGGCCTCGCCCAATCCTGCGGGGAATTCATGCACGCCATCCACCAGCGGCAAGGGCTGCGCCCAAACCACGTCTTCGATCTTGAGCGGGCGGTAGAGATGGGGGAAAAGCGCGCCGCCCCGCGACGGCTCCCATTCCAGCGCATCGCCCAGAGCGTCGGCCTCTAGCGCGAGCAGGAACAGGCCGTCCTCCCCCTTGAAATGTTTGGCAGCGGTTTCCGCCGCCTGTTCGGCGGTGGAGAAATGCACATAGCCATCGGTAACGTCGATCGGCGCCCCGTCCGAGACCCCATTCTTGCGCAGCGCAGCCCATTCGTCTGCGCGGAATATCTTGAAAATCAGCATGGCTTCTGATGCCCGCCGGGCGGGGCGGGGTCAAGACCCGCGGGTGACCATAGGGCAGGTCATATGACCTTTGACACGGGCCAAACCCCGCGCCACGATACCGGCATAACAAGCAACAGGGGAACTATCATGAAACGATTCCTGACCGCGACCGCCGCGCTGGCTTTGACCAGCGGCATGGCGGCGGCTGAATATAATCTGACCATTCTGCATACCAATGATTTCCATGACCGGTTCGAGCCGATCAGCAAATATGACGGCCCCTGCAGCGCCGAGGATAATGCCGAGGGCAAATGCTTTGGCGGTGTCGCGCGGATGGTTACCGCCATCGAAGCCGCCCGCGAACGCGCGGGCGAGAACCACCTGCTGCTGGATGCGGGCGACTGGTTCCAAGGCTCGCTTTTCTACACGCGCTACAAGGGCGACATGGCGGCCGAGTTCATGTCAAAGCTCGACTATGACGTGATGGCCGTTGGTAACCACGAGTTTGACGACGGCCCCGAGGGGCTGGCCGATTTCGTGGCCAAGGTCGATTTCCCCGTGCTCTCGGCCAATATCGACGTGAGCGGTGTCGAGGGGCTGGAGGGCGAGATCGGCAAATCCACCGTGGTTGAGGTTGGTGGGGAGCGGATCGGCATCGTTTCCGTCCTTGCCGAAGATACGCCCGAAACCTCCTCGCCCGGGGCGGAGGTGATCTTCTCCCCCGCAGCCGACGCGGCACAGGCCGAGATCGACGCGCTGACCGAGGATGGGGTTAACAAGATCATCCTGCTCACCCACATCGGGCTGGCGGGCGACAAGCGGCTGGCCGAGGAGTTGACCGGCGTCGACCTGATCGTCGGCGGCCATTCCCACACGCTTCTGAGCAACAGCGAGGAACGGGCCGAGGGCGCTTACCCGACCATGGTCAACGACGTGCCGATCGTACAGGCCTATGCCTACAGCAAGTATCTGGGCGAGGTGAATGTCACCTTCGACGACGCGGGGGAGGTGACCGCGATTTCCGGCGATCCGATCCTGCTCGACGCCTCGGTCGAAGAGGATCAGGCGACGGTCGATCTGGTGGCCGAACGCGCCGCCCCGCTGGAGGAGCTGCGCCAGAAGGTCGTGGCCGAGACGTCGGAAACCATCGAAGGCAGCCGTGACATCTGCCGCGCGCAGGAATGTGCGATGGGCAACCTTGTCTCTGACGCGATGCTGGACCGGGTGAAGGATCAGGGCATCGACGTGGCGATCTCCAACGCGGGCGGTCTGCGCGCCTCCATCGACGCGGGTGAGGTGACCATGGGCGAGGTGCTGACCGTGCTGCCGTTCCAGAACACGCTCTCGACCTTCCAGATTAGCGGCGCGACCCTGCTCGAAGCGCTGGAAAACGGGGTGAGCCAGTTGGAAGACGGCGCGGGCCGTTTCCCGCAGGTGGCGGGCATGTCTTATACCTTTGATCCCAAGGCCGAGCCCGGCAGCCGCATCAGCGATGTGATGGTGGGTGGCGAACCGATTGATCCCGAAAAGACCTATGGCGCCGTGTCCAACAACTATGTCCGCAATGGCGGCGACGGCTACGCGATGTTCAAGGACGCCGAGAATGCCTATGATTTCGGCCCCGATCTGGCGGATGTGACGGCGGAGTATCTGGCGAAGAACGGCAGCTACAAGCCCTACACCGATGGCCGCATCAAGATGAAGTAAGGGCCTCGGGCCTTAGCGAGTGGGCGCGTCCAGCGGGGTGCGCCCTTTTTGTTTGTGAATAGCCGGGCAGGGCCTACGCCCTTGCTTTCGGGCTGATGCCCAAGCTGCGCGCCCCCCGCAAGCCAGCCCCTTGCACCTTTCCCGCCAAGGGATACACATGCGGCAACCAAACAGGAGACCGCTATGCTCACCCCCTTCCACCTTGCCTATAACGTCCGCGACCTTGACGAGACCCGCGCCTTCTACGGCGATGTGCTGGGCTGCACCGAAGGCCGTTCGACCGAAACTTGGGTCGATTATTCCTTCTTCGGCCACCAGATCTCCATGCATTTGGGCGAGCCTTTTAAGACAGAGGCCACCGGCAAGGTCGGTGAGCATATGGTGCCGATGCCGCATCTGGGCATCGTCCTGCGGATGGAGGATTGGAAGGCGCTGGCGGAGCGGCTGAAGGGCGCAGAGGTCGACTTCGTAATCGAACCTTCGCTGCGTTTCGAAGGGGAGCCGGGCGAGCAAGCGACCATGTTCTTCCGCGACCCGTCGGGCAATCCGATCGAGGTCAAGGGTTTCGCCGATATGGACCGCGTCTTTGCCCAATAAGGCCAAGCGCTGAAACGACAAAGCCCCGCTGTCACAAGCGGGGCCTTGAGTGGCTCATGCTGCTGCGGGCTCAGTCGAAGCTGATCGCCCCTTCGAAAGCAGGCTCTTCCAAAGTCTGCCCGCTGAAACGCGTCGGGGTCTGTGCGGTGATGTCGAGCGTGTAGCTGCCGTTCACGGGGATCGGGCCGCTGGTCCAAGCCTCATCCTCGCCGGTGATCGTATGGCTGCCGGTGGCGTTGTTGGTAAAGACCACCTGATCGCCCGGCTGCACATGGGACAGCGATGGGAAATAGGCGCCGTCGACGATCAGCACGTTGCGGCTTTCGGCCGTGGCGCCAGCGGCGCAGAGGCTCAGGGCAAGGGCCAGAGCGCCGGTGCTTTTGCGGTATGAACTTGGCATCATCTGCTCCTTTGGAACGCCCGATGCGGGCGGGTTAGCCGGTTTCTTACAAGGTAAATGCGGCATAACTTGGGCCAGCCTTGCGCGGCTCACCCCGCCGTCGCAGGCTCCGCCTGCTGGGCCAGCCAGCCACGGAATGACGCAAGCGCCGCCGTCTCATCCCGGTCGTCGGGCCAGACGAGGTAGTAGTTCCCGATGCTTTGCGTGGTCGGTGAAGCGGCCAGCACCAATTGCCCGTCGCGCAGGTAGGGGCGGGCGAAGAAGGTCGGCAGCAGCGCCACCCCCAGCCCGTGAATGGCCGCCTGCGCCATGGTCGAGAACTGGTCGAACATCATGCCGCCGGGCGGCTCATCCGTCACCCCGAGCGAGGACAGCCAGCGCGCCCATCCGCGCGGGCGGGTCTCTAGGTGAAGCAGCGGCAGATGGCGCACGTCGCGTGCATCCTCCAAGGGTGCGGGCAGCAGATCGGGCGCGCAGACCGCCACCACCGTTTCCGGCAAAAGCGGCAGGTAGCGCACGCCGGGCCAATCTTCATGACCAAAATGAATGGCGGCGTCGAATCGGCTGCCCGCAAAGGCAAAGGGCCGCAGCCGGGTCGATAGGTTCACCGTCACCTCCGGGTGATCCCGCGCGAAATCGCGCAGGCGCGGGGCCAGCCAATGCATCCCGAAGGCAGGCAGGATCGCCAAATTCAACGTGCCCCCCGTAGGGTTCGTCCGGGCCGAGACCGAGGCCTGCGCCAGTCGGTTCAGGATGTCGCGCACCTGCGTTACATAATCCAATCCCGCCTGCGTCGGGGTCAGACGGCGGCCCTGACGGATCATCAGCGTCACGCCCAGCTGTTCCTCCAGCGTCTTGATCTGACGGCTCACCGCGCTCTGCGTGAGGTTCAATTCCTGCGCCGCCGCCGTGGCGGTGCCGAGCCGCACGACCGCCTCGAAAGACAGCAGGGCCGAGATCGAAGGCAGGAAGCGGCGCGGCGCGATCATATGACTTTTTCTCATGAACTCAGGACAAAGCAGCGATAGAGTTCGCGCCGCCGATTTGCAATACTGCCGCAAATCACATCACCCGAAAGGATGCATCATGACCGCTGTCGCCCCCAAGCTGCGCGCCAAGGACAAACCCGATCTCGGAACCTTCGATTGGCAGGATCCCTTCCGCCTCGACAGCCAGTTGACCGAAGACGAGCGCATGATCCGCGATTCCGCTCGCGCCTATGCGCAGGAAAAGCTGCAACCGCGTGTTATCGAAGCCTTTGCCGAGGAAAAGACCGACCCCGAGATCTTCCGCGAGATGGGCGAGATGGGCCTTCTTGGCGTCACCATCCCCGAGGAATACGGCGGTCTGGGCGGCAGCTATGTCTCCTACGGTCTCGTCGCGCGTGAGGTCGAGCGCGTGGACAGTGGCTACCGGTCGATGATGTCGGTGCAGGCGAGCCTCGTCATGTACCCGATCTATGCCTATGGCTCCGAAGAACAGCGCCAGAAATACCTGCCCAAGCTCTGCTCGGGCGAATGGATCGGATGCTTTGGCCTGACCGAGCCCGATGCGGGTTCCGACCCCGCGGGCATGAAAACCCGCGCCGTGAAGACCGACACGGGCTACAAGCTGACCGGCTCCAAGATGTGGATCTCGAACTCCCCCATCGCCGATGTCTTTGTGGTTTGGGCCAAGTCCGAAGCGCATGACGGCAAGATCCGCGGCTTCGTGCTGGAGAAGGGCATGAAGGGCCTGAGCGCGCCGAAGGTCGGCAACAAGCTTTCCTTGCGCGCCTCGATCACCGGCGAGATCGTCATGGACGGTGTTGAAGTCGGTGAAGATGCGCTGCTGCCGCATGTAGAAGGCCTGAAAGGCCCCTTCGGCTGCCTTAACCGCGCCCGCTACGGCATCTCTTGGGGCGCGATGGGTGCTGCCGAGTTCTGCTGGCACGCCGCGCTGCAATACGGGCTGGACCGCAAGCAGTTCAACAAGCCGCTGGCGCAAACGCAGCTGTTCCAGAAGAAGCTCGCGGACATGATGACCGAGATTTCGCTCGGCCTTCAGGGCTCCCTGCAAGTGGGCCGCCTGATGGATGCCGCCAACGCCGCGCCTGAGATGATCTCTATCGTCAAGCGCAACAACTGCGGCAAGGCGCTGGACGTGGCCCGCATGTCGCGTGACATGCACGGCGGCAACGGCATCTCGGGCGAATTCCAAGTGATCCGCCACATGATGAACCTTGAGACGGTGAACACCTACGAGGGCACCCATGATGTGCACGCGCTGATCCTGGGCCGCGCCCAGACCGGCCTGCAGGCGTTCTTCTAAACAATGGCTTCGGGGGGCACTCCCCCCGGCCACCGAAAATACTTATGGCCAGAAAGAGGGGCGGCGCCTTTCTTTCTGGCCGACATGCTTTCGCCGAGAGCGATTAATTTCTATTTTAAGAGGCCCCATGGACCGCGTTGCCATCGTTCATGAGAACTTCCTCCGTCGCGTCGCGGCGGGGGATTTTCCCGATTCCACCTCCCCCCAAAAGGCGCTTGATCGCGACCAGTTAACGCAGCTCTACCGCGCGCAGGTGCTGAGCCGAGCGCTCGATCTGCAAAGCCGTGTGATGCAGCAGGAGGGGCAGGGGTTCTACACCATCGGCTCCTCAGGCCACGAGGGGATGGCGGCGGTTGCGGCGGCGCTGCGCGTTGATGACATCGCTTTCCTGCATTACCGCGATGCGGCCTTCCAAATCGCCCGGGCCGATCAGGCGGGTGGGCAGGATATGATGCGCGACATGCTGCTCAGTTTTGCCTGTTCGGCGGAGGATCCGACCAGCGGCGGGCGGCACAAGGTCTTGGGCTCGCGCCCACTGATGATCCCGCCGCAGACCTCGACCATTGCCAGCCATCTGCCCAAGGCGGTGGGGGCGGCGCATTCCATCGGTATGGCGCGGCGGCACCGGCCTGAGCACGCGATCCTGCCGCGCGATGGCATTGCCATGTGCAGCTTCGGCGACGCCTCGGCCAATCATTCCACGGCGCAGGGGGCGATCAACGCTGCCTGCTGGACCGCCGTGCAGGGCGTGCCGCTGCCGCTACTCTTCGTTTGCGAGGACAACGGCATCGGCATCTCGACCAAGACGCCGACGGGCTGGATCAAGGCGTCGATGTCTGCCCGACCGGGGCTGAAGTATTTCGAGGGCGACGGGCTCGATCTGCACGCGGCCTATGCGGCGGCGAAAGAGGCGGCGGATTACGTGCGCGTGCACCGCAAGCCGGCGTTCCTGCATCTGCGCACCGTGCGGCTCTATGGCCATGCCGGGGCGGATGTAGCGACCTCCTATCTGCCCCGCGCCGAGGTGGAGGCAGATGAGGCCAACGATCCGCTGCTGCATTCCGCGCGGCTGCTGGTGGAGGCCGGGGCGTCTGCCGAGGAGGCGATGGCGATCTACCGCGATACGCAGGATGCGGTGGCCAAGGCTGCGGAGGAAGTGGTGAAACGGCCTCGGCTCAAGACAGCGTCGGACGTAATGGCGAGCCTCGTGCCGCCAAAGCGCGACTGCGTGCCGAGCAACGGGCCGAGCGCCGAGGCGCGGGCCGAGACCTTTGGCAGCGATATGGGGCAGATGGACAACCCCCAGCCGATGTCGCGGCTGATCAACTGGGCGCTGCACGACCTGATGCTCTCGCATCCCGAGACCATGCTGATGGGCGAGGATGTGGGCCGAAAGGGGGGCGTTTACGGCGTCACCCAGAAGCTACAGAACCGCTTTGGCCCCGGGCGGGTGATCGACACGCTGCTGGACGAGCAGAGCATCCTCGGCCTCGCCATCGGCATGGCGCACAACGGCTTCGTGCCGATGCCGGAGATCCAGTTCCTCGCTTATCTGCACAATGCCGAGGACCAGCTGCGCGGCGAGGCGGCGACGCTGCCCTTCTTCTCAGACGGGCAGTGGAGCAACCCGATGGTGCTGCGCATCGCGGGGCTGGGCTATCAGAAAGGGTTCGGCGGGCATTTCCACAACGACAATTCGCTGGCCGTGTTGCGCGACATTCCCGGCATTATCATCGCCTGCCCCTCGGCAGGGGACGACGCCGCGATGATGCTGCGCGAGGCGCATCGTCTGGCGCGGGAGGAACAGCGGGTGGTGGTCTTTGTCGAGCCCATTGCGCTCTACCCGATGCGCGACCTGATGGAGGCCGGGGACGGCGGCTGGATGCGGACCTACCCGGCGCCGGACCGGCGGATCGGGCTGGGCGAGGTCGGGGTCACGGGCGCGGGCAGCGATCTGGCGATCGTGAGCTACGGCAACGGGCATTACCTGAGCCAGCAGGCGGCGCGGGATCTCGCCGAGACAGGTGTCGACGCGCGGGTGATCGACCTGCGCTGGCTGGCGCCTTTGCCGGAGGATGCGTTGATCGAGGCCATCGGGGATCGTCCGGTGCTGATCGTCGACGAATGCCGCCGCACGGGTGGGCAGGCCGAGGCGCTGATGGCGCTGATGGCTGAGCGTGGTGTGGCAAAGTTTGCTCGGCTTACGGCGGAGGACAGTTTCATCGCCACGGGGCCGGCTTATGCGGCGACGTTGCCCTCGCGGGAGGGGATTGTCGCTGCGGCGCGGGACTTGCTGGGGTAGGGTTAGCTTCTGCCACCCGGCCCGGAACAAGCCGCAGGCGCCGGGCCATCGCCTGCCCGCCCGTCACGCCGAAGGCGTGCCAGAATATGCTGGGCGCACCTTCGGTGCGACCGGGTAGGCGATTTGTTGAGGCTGGGTGGCACATTGCTCAAGCACATCATGGTTGAACCATAAAGCGGCACGAAGGCACGTTGGATCGCCGACCCGCGGGCAGGCGATGGCCCTTAGTGGCTATCCGCCGGTGCGCCGCCTTGGAAATTATTCCCATTCACATAATCGCAAGGCTCTTCACGCATCTCCAGATGCAGGCCATCGCCTGTATAGGGATGCGCGCGGGCCAGCGCCTCATCCACTTCGATCCCCAGACCGGGCGCTTTGGGGGCGGTGATAAAACCGTCCTCCACCCGGATCGACCCTTTGATCAATTGGTCATGGAACGGCGTCTCAATACATTCGCACATCAGGATGTTCGGGATGGCGGTGGCAAGCTGCACATTCGCGGCCCATTCCACCGGTCCGGCATAGAGATGCGGCGCCACTTGCGCGTTGTACACCTCGGCCATGGTGGCGATCTTCTTGGCCTCCGCGATGCCGCCCACACGGCCCAGGGCCGGTTGCAGGATCTCCGCCGCGCCCGCCCGCAACAAAGGCGCGAATTCGGCCTTTGTCGTCAACCGCTCGCCCGTTGCCACCGGAATGCGCACGCCGCGTGCGACCTTGGCCATCTGCTCAGGCGCGTCTGGCGGGATCGGCTCTTCGTACCACAGCGGGCTATAGGGTTCGATCGCTTGGCCCAGCCGGATTGCGCCCGCGGTGGTGAACTGCCCATGGGTGCCAAACAGCAGGTCGGCGCGGTCGCCCACCGCCTCTCGGATGGCCTTGCAGAACGCCGCCGAGGTGCTGATGTCCGACATCGCAGGCATATGCCCGCCGCGCAGCGTATAGGGGCCAGCGGGGTCGAATTTCACCGCCGTATAGCCGCGCGCCACGCAATCCGCCGCCGATTCCGCCGCCATCTCGGGCGAGGTCCAGAAATCCGCCATGCTGTGATGCGGCAGCGGGTAGAGGTAGGTATAGCCGCGCACCCGGTCATTGGTGCGCCCGCCGATCAGCGCATGCACCGGGCGGTCGCGGTCCTTGCCCAAGATGTCCCAACAGGCGATCTCAAGCCCCGAAAACGCGCCCATGACCGTCAGGTCTGGCCGCTGGGTGAAGCCCGCGGAATAGGCGCGGCGGAACATCAGCTCGATATTCTCGGGGTTTTCGCCCTGCATATGGCGGGCAAAGACATCTTCGATCACCGCGCGCATCGCGTCGGGCCCGACGCTGGCGGCATAGCATTCGCCCCAGCCGGTTATGCCGGTGTCGGTGGTCAGTTTGACCAATATCCAATAGCGCCCGCCCCAGCCGGGGGCGGGCGGGGCCGTCACGATGATATCGAGGTCTTGCAGTTTCATGACGGTCCCTTTCGTTTGGCCGCTTAGGTCTCTTTCTTGTCGTCGACGATGGTCATCTGCGCGATGCCGCTTTCGCCCAGATCGACCTTGGCGAAGGGGCCGCCGTGGCACATCTGGCCGGGGTCGGTGATGTCGACGGGGCCTTCTTCGGCGAGCACTTTTTCGGCGAATTGCTCGGCGTTGTCCTTCGGGCGGTAGCCGAGGAAGGAGGCTTTTGAGTTGTCCACCGGGGCGCGGTCGTTGTTCGACACGCCGTAGATCACCGAGAAACCGACCGAGGGCGTGTCCACCGCGCGGGTCACCAGTTGGATCAGGTCGTCATAACTGAGCCAAGAGCCGAGCGCGCGGGAGTTGTTGACCTGTGCCGCACTCAGGATGCGCAGATGCACGGACTCAAGCTGGCGTTTGTCCCAGTACATGGAGCCGAGGTCTTCGGTGAAGCATTTGGCGAGGCCGTAGAACGTGTCGGGCTTGTGGGGGGCGTCAATGCCGATGAAATCGGATTTCTTGTGCATCCCCACGGCGTGGATCGAGGAGGCATAGACGACGCGGCGTGCGCCTGCCTGATAGGCAGCTTCCCACACGTTGTAAGAGCCGACGAAGTTCGGGCCGAGCAATTCCATGAAGGGTTTTTCATCCACGATGGCCCCGAAATGCACCACCATGTCAGCGCCCTCCAATAGCGCCGCGACTTGGTCGTATTCCGCCAGATCGGCCTTCTGATAACGCTCCCCGTCGTAAAGCTTGCCAATGTCCTCGGCGATGTCGGAGCTGACCAGTTCTTCGCACATCGCGGCCAGCGGCTCGCGCAGGTAGGAGCCGAGGCGCCCTGCGGCGCCCGTCAGGACCAGTTTCTTAAATTTCATAACATCTTCCTTTCACGTCTCAGAAATCTTGCCGCGCACCTTCGCGCGCAGCGCATCGGCCCCTTGGGCCAAAAGGCCCACATCCGTGCCGCAGGCGACAAAGGTGAAGCCTTCGTTCAGCAGCTGGGCGGCGAAATCGGG
This sequence comes from Sulfitobacter sp. R18_1, assembly GCF_017743915.1. Lineage (NCBI taxonomy): Bacteria > Pseudomonadati > Pseudomonadota > Alphaproteobacteria > Rhodobacterales > Roseobacteraceae > Sulfitobacter > Sulfitobacter sp. R18_1. Next base: position 23,150 of record NZ_JAGHRG010000007.1, on the reverse strand, counting down.
GTCGGTGACCAGCGTGCCGACGGGAATGCCCTTGTCCATCAAGAGTTTGGCCGCAGGGCGGATCACCTCCCAGACCTCGGGGTGCAGGGTCTGGCCCAGATGGCCCATGTCGGCGGCGATATCGGCGGGGCCAAAGAAGATGCCGTCGATCCCCTCAACCTCGGCAAAGGCGGCGGCGTTTTCGACGGCGGCGCGGGTTTCAAGCTGGATCAGGATGGCGGTCTGGTTCTCGACCTCGATGTTGTAATTCGCGACCCGGCCAAATTGATTGGCGCGGTTCAGCCCGGCCACGCCCCGAATGCCGCGGGGCGGATAGCGGCTGGCGGCCACGGCGGCGCGGGCTTCATCGGGTGTCTGCACCATGGGGAATAGCAGGCCCGGTGCGCCGAGGTCCATCAGCCGTTTGACCTTGACCGCATCGTTCCAATCGGGCCGCACCATCGCCGTGGTCTCACTGCCCGAGAACGCCTGCAACTGGCCGAGTACCGAGGCCATGTCGCTGGGCGCATGTTCCATATCCAGCATCACCCAGTCATAGCCCGCGTGGGCCACCACCTCGGCGGCATAGCCGTTGGAGAGGGAGACCCAGAGGCCAAGCTGCTTTTGCCCCGCACGGATGGCCTTGAGGAAGCTGTTCTCGCGCAGTTTCATATCACGGCCCTTTCGACGAATTTCTCGGAACGCACGATCCGCGCGTAGTCTAGCGGGGTGAGGTCGAGCGTGCGGTAGCCGCCATGGGTGATCAACTCTGCCGTGCCGCGCCCGATGGCGGGGGCCTGTTGCAAGCCGTGGCCGGAAAAGCCGTTCATAAAGACGAAGTTCGCGACTTTGTCGTGCCGCCCCAGAATCGCGTTCTGGTCGACGGTGTTATAGGCGTAGTGGCCGACCCATTCGTTGATCACCTTGACCCTCTCAAAGGCCGGAACGCGGGTGGCGATGGTGGGCCAGACCTTCTCTTCCCAGATCGAATGGTCAAAGGTGAAATCGTCATAGGCCGCGTCATAGTCATCCTCTGGCGGGCAGCCGGCCATGTAATATTTGCCTTCTTGGCGCATATGCACGCCGCTGGGGTCGATGGTCAGCGGCAGGTCCATCTCAAGCGGTTCGGCGGCATCAAAGATGAAGGTGTAGCGTTTGCGCGGCACCACGGGCAGGGTGATCCCCGCCATCTGCGCCGTCGCCGCCGCGCGGGGGCCGGAGGCATTGACGACCGTGCCGCAGGACACCGTCGCACCTGACTTCAAGGTCACCGCATCCATCGCGCTGCCTGCGGGGTTCAGCACCATGCCGGTCACCTCGTCATGCACAAAGGTCACGCCGCGGCGCTTGGCCATGCGTTTGAACCAGTCGAACATCGTGCCGCCGTCGAAATAGCCCTCATTCACCGTGTTGTGATTGGCGGCAATCACATCGTCGAGCATGTAGAAGGGATAGCGCGCGGCGATCTCATCCGTGGTCATATGCTGGGTGTGCGCGCCCATGGAGGTCTGGATGCCCTGCGCCTCGCGCAGGGTCTGGGCAAGCTCGGGCGTGTCAGCAAGATAGAGGTAGCCAAAGCTTTGCAGCGCCAGTTCCGGCACCTCGGGATCGTCATGCATGAAGTGGCGGAAGTTTTTGATGAACTCGGCCCCGAACTGCGAAATCTGGATGTTCACGGGGGCGCTGAACTGCTGGCGGATGCAGGAATTCGTATGGCTGGTCGAGGCGAATTCATAGGTCGGATCCCGCTCGACCACCAGCACCTCGCCGTCGAACCCCGGCGTGTTGGTCAGCCACCAAGCCAAAGCCGAGCCATAGATGGCCCCGCCCACGATCACCACGTCATAGGACGTCTCAAGCGCGTTTTGCATGCACAGTCTCCCTTTGCGCATTCCCCTCTGAATCGTGGGTAGCCTAAGCATTCAGAGCCTGCAATCTTTGTGAAGCGCGGCGCGAATTTTCGTTTTACGGCGATGGGTTGCGCCTGTGCCCATGAATGAGGCAGGGTTGACTTTTACTGCGGCTGTCGCACCATGAGCGCAATGCCGCAACACAGATGACCGCCCAAAGGAGTGGCCCTTGAACAGCGACCGCGAAGAGATTGAGCGTCTGATTGCGCAGGTCGCAATGGGGGACCGTGCCGCTTTTGAGGCGCTCTATGATCGGGTGTCTGCGAAACTATTCGGGGTCTGCCTGCGTGTGTTGGATACACGCGCCGCAGCAGAGGATGCCATGCAGGACAGTTTCGTCAAAATCTGGAATAATTCCGACCGCTATCAGGCCAATGGCCTGTCGCCGATGACGTGGCTGATCACCATTGCGCGTAACACCGCGATCGACCGTCTGCGCGCCACCCGCAAGGGCCATCAGGACATCGACACGCCGGGGCTGGAACTGGCCGCGCCGGGGCCGAACCCCGAGCAATCCGCCGTGGCCGCGTCAGAGGCCAAGCGGCTGACCAATTGTCTGGATGATCTTGAAGCGGATCGCGGTGCTGCGGTGCGCGGGGCGTATCTTGATGGCGACAGCTATGCCGAGCTTGCGCAGCGTTTCAACGTGCCGCTCAACACCATGCGCACATGGCTGCGCCGTGGTCTGATGGCCCTGCGGGAGTGTATGAGCATATGAGCGACACCCCCATCACCCCGCCCGAAGACGACGATCTGCTGGCCGCCGAAATGGCCTTGGGCCTGTTGGAAGGCGAAGACCGTGCCGCGGCACGCGCCCGGCTGATGCAAGACCGTGATTTCGCCCGCCGCGTGGCCGATTGGCAGGAGCGGTTCGTGGCGATGACCGACGATATCGCCCCCGTCGCCCCGCCCGCGAAGCTGCGCCGCGCGCTGATGGCGCGGCTCTTCCCCGCGCGGCAGGTGCCGCTGTTGCAGCGGCTCTGGCTGTGGCAGGGGGTTTCGGTGGCGGCTTTGGCCACCGTGGCCTTCCTTGCCCTGCCGATGCTGCGCGAGCCGCCGATGCAGCCCCCGGCCGAGGTCTATGCCACCCGCATGGCCGCCGAGGACAGCGCGCTGGAATTGCTGGCCGTCATGGATATGTCGCGCGGCGATATCGCGCTGCGCCGCGTCTCGGGCGACGCGCCCGCGGGCCGCGTGCTGGAGCTTTGGGCAATCCTGCCGGATCGTGCGCCGATCTCTCTAGGCGTGCTGCCTGAGGGGGAGGTCAACCGCGTGGCCTTGCCCGCCGATCTGGCGCCCGAGGCGGCGCAGATCACGCTGGCCATCACCGATGAGCCGCCCGGCGGCGCACCCGGCGGTGTCCCCACCGGGGAGGTCATGGCCGCTGGTGCTGTTGCGGAACTCTAAACCCCGAAACGCCCTGCTTTGATTAAGCGGGGCGTTTCATTTTTCACCTCCCTTACAACGCGTTATGATTTTGTTGCGAATTTTCTGAACCATTCTGAAACTCCTCTCACGTCTGCCCCGTGGGTCCAGTATCGCCGCCCACAACGGGAGGCATTCAAGGGAGGAAACCCAATGAAGACGCTCAAGACATTCGCCGCCGCCACCGCCACTGCCGCTCTGCTGGCCACCGGTGCCATCGCCGCCAATCCCGAAGTGGGCGGCGCGCCCATGTTCGAGAATAAGAACATCGTCGAAAACGCCGTGAACTCCGCCGATCACACCACGCTGGTCGCCGCCGTCAAGGCTGCCGGTCTGGTGGATACGCTGGCTTCCGAAGGGCCGTTCACCGTTTTCGCCCCGGTCAACTCCGCCTTCGACGCGCTGCCTGCAGGCACTGTCGAGACCCTGCTCAAGCCCGAGAACAAGGACATGCTGACAAAAGTGCTGACCGCCCATGTGGTGGCCGGTAAATGGTCCGCCGCCGACATCGCCGCCAAGGCACGCGCCTCCAGCGATGGGTTCTATCACTTCAACGCCGTCTCCGGCGATGCGCTGTCGGCGCAGGTGAAGGGCCGCAACGTCTATATCATCGACGAAAGCGGCAATGCCTCGCGCGTGACTATCGCTGATGTGAACCAGTCCAACGGGGTGATCCATGTTGTAAACAGCGTGCTGGTGCCCAAGTAAGAGGCAGCCTATACCCCTGTTGCCGGGCCAGTACCCCCCATGCTGGCCCGGCGCCATCCCACCCGAACGCGAGGAGTAACACCATGAACAGACGTCATTTTCTGACATCGACCTTTCTGGGCGCCACCGCCATCGGGTTGGGTGCGCGCGGCACCTTGGCGGCCTATGTCGAGGGCGACTTCGAGATTACCCGCAGCGAGGCCGAGTGGCGCGCGATGCTGAGCGACTTGGAATATGCGGTCATGCGCGAAGGCGATACGGAGCGGGCCTTTACCAGCCCGCTGAACGACGAGAAACGCCCCGGCACCTTCATCTGCAAGGGCTGTGATCAGCCGCTTTACGATGCGGTGACCAAGTTCAAAAGCGGCACCGGCTGGCCGAGCTTTTATCAGCCGCTCGACAATGCGGTTGAGACCATGGCCGACAACAGTTTCTTCATGCGCCGGACCGAAGTGCATTGTGACCGTTGTGGCAGCCATCTGGGCCATATCTTTGATGACGGGCCGGAGCCCACGGGCAAGCGGCATTGCATCAACGGCGTCTCGCTGAAGTTCGTCGCGGCTTAACAGATAGGTCTCACCCAAACGGATCGCGCGCCATTTTCGGCGCGCGTTGTCTTGTCAGGTGCCGCGCGGTTTGGCGCGCAGGGTCGGGTCTGCCACCGTGGGGTCTTCGGGCCAGGGGTGACGCGGATACCGCCCGCGCATGTCCTTTCGCACATCGGCATAGGAGCTTGCCCAAAAGCCGGGGATATCCATCGTGACCTGCACCGGGCGCTGCGCAGGCGACAGCAGGGTGACTTGCAATGGCTGGCCGCCCACCGTCGGGTGCTGTGTGACGCCGAACATCTCTTGCAAACGCAGCGCGATGCCGGGGTTCTCACCGCTATAGTCGATGGCCACGCGCCGCCCGAGCGGGGTTTCAAAATGGGCAGGGGCCGAGCGGTCCAACTCTTGCTGCTGCTCCCAATTCAGCCGGGCTTTGAGCGCCGGGGTGATGTCGAACACTTTCCAATCGGCGCTGCTGCGCACGCCCGTCAGATGCGGCAGCAGCCAGTTTTCCAGCGTCTCCATCAGATGCGCTTCGGTGAAATCGGGGAAGGGCGCGGGCATCAGCCGGGCGCGGGCCAGAAACAGCGCCGCCGTCTTGCCGGGGTTCAGCCCCAATTGCCGCACACCGTCCAGCATCGCAACCGCCACTGCGTCGGCGGGCGCATCGGGCCATGTCCGGTCCTCCAGAACCAGCGCGCCGAAGACCTCTTGCTTGCGGGTCAGCCCACGCCCCTCACGGCGCGACCATAGGCAGACATCCTGCCAGCGGATTTGATCGGCAAAGGTGGCGCGCAGCTCGGCGTCCGAGATCAGCGCCGCCTGCCGGATACGCGCCTCGCGCGGGTCGCCGTCAAGGTCCGTGGCCACCAAGAGCCGCGCGCCCGCCATCGGGTCGGCCTCTGGCAGCACCGCGCCTTTGCCGCCCGAGAGCACATAGCGCGGTGCCTCGCCCTTGCGGCGCAGGCCGACGCGGTCGGGGTAGGCAAGGGCGGCCAGCACGCCCAAGGAGTCCGGCCCGTCGCCCTTCGCACCGCGTGCAAGGCGTTTCGCCTCGTCCTTGATACGGGCCAGCGTCGGGGCATGGGGCGGCGTGGCGGTGCGTTTTCCGGCCAGCGCGTCCATCCGCAACGCAAGATCAACGGGCGCGCCGCGCATCGGGTCACGCTCGGCCAGAAGGGCGGCGAGCATCGGCGCACGCGGTCCTCCGCGTGCCACCATATGCGCCAGTCGTGGGTGCAGGGGGAGTTTTGCCAAGGCGCGACCATGTTCGGTGATGCGCCCCGCAGCGTCCAGCGCGCCCAGCATCTGCAGCACCGATTGCGCCTCGGCCAGACGGCCCGCGTGGGGCGGGGTGACGAAGCTCAACTCGCTCGCCGGCGCGCCCCAGAGCGCCAGTTCCAGCGCGAAACCGGTCAGGTCGCCCGCCTCGATCTCCGCCGGGGGGAAGGCCGCCAGCGCGCCTTCCTCGCCCCGGGTCCAGAGCTTGTAGGCCACCCCGGTATCCAGCCGCCCGGCCCGGCCCGCGCGCTGCGTCGCCTCGGCGCGGGTCACCCGCTCGGTCACCAGCCGGGACATGCCCGAGGCCGGATCGAAAAGCGCGCGCCGCGCGCGGCCCGCGTCAACGACGATGCGGATGCCTTCGATGGTCAGGGAGGTCTCGGCGATGGAGGTCGCCAGCACCACCTTGCGCCCCGAGGGCGCGGGCGCGATGGCGGCCTGCTGCGCCTTGAAGTCGAGCGCGCCAAAAAGCGGGGCGAGGGTGCAATCTGCTGGCAGGGCGGGGCGCAAAAGCGCCTCGACCCGGCGAATCTCCCCCTCGCCGGGCAGGAAGACCAGCGCGGAGCCGGGCGCCTCCGACAGCGCCGTCAGCGTGAGGTCGGCCACGGCGTTCTCTAGCCGTTGTTTGCCCATCGGCTTGTCGAGCCAGCGCGGCTCGACCTCGAAACTACGCCCCTCTGAGGTCACGATCGGTGCCGCCATCAGCGCGGCCACCGGGGCGGCGTCAAGCGTGGCGGACATGGCCACCAGCATCAGGTCGTCGCGCAGGGCGCCCGCAACTTCGAGCGCCAGCGCGAGGCCGAGATCGGCGTTGAGCGAGCGTTCGTGAAACTCGTCGAAGATCACCGCGCCGACGCCCGGCAGGTCCGGGTTGTCCTGCAACATGCGGGTCAGGATGCCTTCGGTGACGACCTCGATGCGCGTGGATTTCGACACCGCCGAGGCACCGCGCACGCGGAAACCGACGGTCTGGCCGGTCTCTTCGCCAAGGCTTTCCGCCATGCGCGCGGCGGCGGCGCGGGCGGCGAGGCGGCGCGGCTCTAGCATCAGGATGCGGCCTTGGGTCAGCCCGGCCTCCAGCATCGCCAGCGGCACCCGCGTCGTCTTGCCCGCGCCGGGGGGCGCTTGCAGCACGACGCGGCCGGTGTCGCGGAGGGCGGCGATTACATCCGGCAGGACGGCGTCGATGGGCAGGGCGAAATCAGCGTTGGACATGGCGGGGTTATCGGGCAAAGCCGTCGCCGCGCCAAGGGTGGGGATGGACAATTCCACGCCGCCCCCGCAAAAGTTGCCCCATGGATATCGAGACATTGGCCGAAGGCATCATAGCAGGAGAGCGCCGCGCATTGGCGCGGACGATCACCTTGGTGGAATCAGGCCGCGCCGATCACCGCGCGGCGGCGGCGGAACTGCTGGCGAAGCTGCCCGCCGACCGGCAGGCGCTGCGCATCGGCCTTTCGGGCACGCCCGGTGTGGGCAAATCCACCTTCATCGAAAGCTTCGGCATGATGCTGACCGGGCAGGGCAAACGCGTCGCGGTGCTGGCGGTGGACCCCAGTTCGGCGCGTTCGGGCGGGTCGATCCTCGGCGACAAGACGCGGATGGACCGGCTGAGCCGTGATCCCAATGCCTTCATCCGGCCCTCGCCCAGCCAGACCCACCTTGGCGGCGTTGCGCGCCGCTCGCGCGAGGCAGTGCGGCTCTGCGAAGCGGCGGGCTTTGACGTGGTGCTGATCGAGACCGTGGGCGTCGGCCAGTCGGAAACCGTGGTGGCCGAGATGTCGGATGCCTTCGTGCTGCTTCTGGCCCCTGCTGGCGGGGATGAGTTGCAGGGCGTGAAACGCGGCATCATGGAGATTGCCGACCTCATCGTCATCAACAAGGCCGACGGCGATCTGAAATCCACCGCCGCGCGCACCCGCGCCGACTATGCCGGTGCCCTGCGCCTGCTCCGCAAGCGGCCGCAGGACCCTGAGGGCTTTCCGCGCGCCACCGCCGTTTCAGCGCTGGAGGAAAACGGGCTGGAAGAGACCTGGGCTGCCTTGCAGGAGCTGACCGACTGGCGCCGCGAACAGGGGTTCTGGGACCGCACCCGCGCCGCACAGGCGCGTTATTGGTTCGAGCAGGATGTGAAGCAGCGGCTTTTGGCGCAGCTTGAGACCCCGCAGGCCAGGAACGATCTGACGCGGCTCAGCGATGCCGTGGCCGATGGGGCGCGTGATCCTGCGGAAGCGGCGGCGGAATTCGTTCGCCGCCTCAGGGCAGATTAAGACGCGTTTGCGGGTTCCGAGACGGGGAAGAGCACGTCGTAGATCCAGTTAAAGACGAAGGCGTAGATCAGGTAGAACACCGCCAAGGACACGTCGATCAAGAAGGCTTCGCGCAGAGAAATCTCAAGATACCACGCGATGAAGGGCAAGAGCACGAAGAGCAGCCCGATCTCGAAACTCACGGCATGAAGCACGCGGATCGGTACCGTCTTTTTCACCGTGCCGCGCAACCGGCGCAGGGCGTGGTCGAAGCCGAGGTTGTAGACATAGTTCCACCCCGTCGCGATGCTGGCGCTGACCACGGCGACGACGCCGATATGGCCGATGGGCTTGTCAAAGAGCCAAGCACTGGCGGGGGTGACGATCAGCAGGGCGATGATCTCAAAACTAAGGGCGTGGCGGATGCGGTCTGCGGTGCTGCGCATGGGGTGGTCCCGGTATTGGTCGGGTCGTCCCGAGTGGCTGCCCAAATGGGGGAGGTCGTCCTCGCTTGGGGCCAATATGGCGATTGACGCGCGGGGTGCAAGGGGCTCAGCGGCCCGCCTTGGGGTGGGCGTTGTTATAGACCTCCATCAGCCGCGCGGTATCGACGGCGGTATAGGCCTGCGTGGTCGAGAGCGAGGCATGGCCCAGAAGCTCCTGAATGGCGCGCAGATCGCCGCCCGCGTCGAGCAGATGGGTGGCAAAGCTGTGGCGCATGGCGTGGGGTGTGGCGCTGGCGGGCAGGCCCAGTTGCATCCGCGCATCGGCCATCACCTGCGCCACGGCGCGCGCGCCCAAACCACCGCCGCGGATGGCGCGAAACAGTGGGGCCTGCGCCTCATGCGGGTGCGGGCAGAGGGCGAGGTAGTCTTCGACCGCGGCGCGGGCGGCGGGCAAGACCGGCACGACACGTTCCTTCCCGCCTTTGCCAAGGATGCGCAGGCTGGCGGGCAGGGGCGCATCGCCGCCTTTCAGCGCCAGCGCCTCAGAAATCCGCAGTCCGCAGCCCCAGAGCAGGGTCAGCACCGCCACGTCACGCGCCGCCACCCATGGCGCGCGGGCTTGGGTCTCGACACAGTCGATCAGCGCGCGGGCGGCGTCTTCGGCCAGCGGGCGGGGCAGTTTCTTGGTGAACTTGGGCGACCGGGCGAGGAGGACCGCAGTAGGCTCGAACCCCTCCCGCTCGGCCAGCCAGCGGTAAAAGGCTTTCACCGCCGATAGCTTGCGCGCGACTGACCGTGACCCCGCCCCGCCGCTGCGGGTGCTAGCCATCCATGCGCGCATATCGCTGATGGTTATTTTGGCCAGCGCCCCCAGACCTTGGGTGTCGCCCTTATGCAGCGTCATGAAGGTGAGGAATTCGGTCACATCGCCCCGGTAGGCGATGATGGTATTTTCGGCTGCATCCTTCAGCGCGCTTTGGTGTTCCAACCACGTCTGAAGCGCGTCCCGCGCGGCGGGGCTGATCAGCAGCGGATTTGCCTTCTCGCTCAAGACAGCCAGCGGCGCATGGAGCGCTCCAGCACGCCGGTAAAGAAGGTGAGCAGATCGGTGCCCTGTTGCGGGCCGAACATATGCGGGTCTTCGGCGCCCATGACCAACAGGCCGGGCAGCCGACCGGGGCCGAAATCAAGCTTGAGGCAGGCTTCCGAGCGGATCCACCCCGCCTTGCTGCCATAGAGCGCTTCGGATCCATCTTGCAGCGCGCGCAGGGTCACCTGCCGCACCATGCCGCCGCGCCCTTGGCTAAGGTAGTCGTCGATGAACCCCGGTTCGGCCACGCTGAGCACATCGCCCAAGCGCTGCACCGCCGGGTCATTGTCGTTCTGGGTGGATTCCAACACCAGCCGCACCGCATCGACGCGCAGGATATCGGCCACTTCGCCGCCGAGATCGCGCAGGAAGGTCTCAAACTCCACCGGGTCGAGCATGCGCAGGATGGCGCGGTGGATCTGATTGGTCCCGGCAAGGTTTTCATAGGCCGCCGCGATGACGCTGCGGTGGGTGTCCTCCAGCCGGTCGAGACGGGTCTCCAGCCGCTCCATCGCGATGCCGCGAAGATCGACGATATTGCCGCCCATCGCCTTTTCATTCGCCGCAATCAGCGCCTGCATCACGTCGCTGTCGTCAAGAATGACATCGGGCGCTGAGATGATCGCCTCCCGCAGGGCGTCGTCGATTTTGGGGCTGCTGCTCATGGGCGTCTCTTTTTGATTTGCGGTATCATAGCATGCTGGGGCGTCAAGATCTGCCCCCAATTGGTCACGGGTCTTGCCGCCTGCGGTCTTTGTTGCCGCCTTGCGTCAGGCCGGGATGTAGAACGAAGCCCACGGGAACAAAAGCGGCGCGGGTGTGTTGGCCCCGGTCGACGCGCGGATTTCAGCCGCAAGGCACGCGCGCCTGATCGAAGCCTGCTGCATATCCCCGGATGTGGCGAAATGGCCCTTGCCGGGAGAGGAAATCTTACATGGAACATGTCTCTGTCGATCTTTGGGCCGCCAACCTTCAGGTCACGCCGGATTCGCTGCAAAGCTGGCTTGCCAGTGTGGAACTGCGGCTGCAACAAGCCGCCGCGCGCGAGGCGCAGCTTTTGGTGATGCCTGAGTTTTGCTGCGCACAATGGCTGAGTTTTGCCCCGGCGGACCTGCCCGCAGAGCAGCAACTGGGCTGGCTCGCGCAGACCGCCGCGCTGGCGCTCGACCCGATGCGCCGCATGGTAGAGCAGACAGGCGTCGCCCTGCTGCCCGGCACATTTCCCGTGGCCTTTCCGTCGGTCGATGCGCCCGAGGGGTATCTCAATCAGGCGTGGTTCCTGACCCCGGATGGCGGAATGCAGGTGCAAAACAAGCTGAGCCTGACGCCGCTTGAGGCAAATGGCGCCAGCGGCGTGACCATCGCGGGCACCGGGATCAACCTGTTCGAGTGGAACGGGCTGCGCTGTGTCATCGCGATCTGTCTGGATGCGGAATATACCGCGCTCTGGTCGAAACTGGGCGAGCTGGACCTTGATCTGGTGATCATCCCCGCCAAGACCGACATGATCACCGGCTACAACCGCGTGTTTAGCTGTGCACGGGCGCGGGCCATTGAATTGCAGACCGCCGTTTGCTGTGTCGGCGCAGTGGGCGCGCCGCTGACCCCGTGGCAGCAGGATACCGGCGTGGGCGGGGCGAGCGTTTACCTACCCTGCGACGTTTCGGTGGCTTTGGACGGAATGCATGCGGCCCTGCCGCCCCAGACAGCGGCGCAGGGCATGGATTTGGTGTTGCAGGCTCCGGCGATTCCCGTGGGGCAGTGCCGTCGCATCCGCGCAGGCGCGGCCGAGGCCGAGGTGCGCCCCGGCCTGTGGTCGGGCGATCACCTGACTGTCGAAGGGAATGCGGCCTAAGGCAAAGAAAAACCCCCTCCGCCACGGGCGGAAGGGGTTTGATGTTCGCAGGCTATGGCTGGATCAGAGGATGTTCTGACCGGTCTTTTTCCAATCGGCCATGAACTGCTCCAGCCCCTTGTCGGTCAGCGGGTGGGAGGCCAGTTTCTTGATCACTTCTGGCGGCGCGGTCATCACGTCGGCACCGATGCGCGCGGCGTCGAGCACGTGATTCACGCTACGGATGGAGGCCGCGAGGATCTGAGTCTCGAACCCGTAGTTGTCATAGATGGTGCGGATGTCTTGGATCAGGTCCATGCCATCGAGGTTGATGTCGTCCAGACGCCCGATGAAGGGCGAGATGAAGGTCGCGCCAGCTTTGGCGGCGATCAGCGCTTGGTTCGCCGAGAAGCAGAGCGTCACGTTGATCATGTGACCTTCGCCCGACAGAACCTTACAGGCTTTCAGCCCGTCCCATGTCAGCGGCAGTTTGATGGTGATGTTGTCGGCGATCTCGGCCAGTTTGCGGCCCTCGGCGATCATCGCGTCGGCTTCCAGCGCCACGACTTCGGCGGAAACGGGGCCATCGACGAGGTCACAAATCTCTTTGGTGACTTCAAGGATGTTACGGCCCGATTTCAGGATGAGGGAGGGGTTGGTGGTCACGCCGTCGACCATGCCAAGGTCGTTAAGTTCGGCGATGGCGTCGATCTCGGCTGTATCTACGAAGAATTTCATGGGCTTTCCTTCCGGGTTGGAATGTGATCGCTATCGGGTCAATTCGTTGCCTTGGCTTTACCGCATGATCTGCGATGCTTAAAGCCTCAATTCCCCCAAGCGACACGGAGCATGCGGCAGGTATGGCTGAATTCTACCACCATGGTGAGTTGTTGTCGGTGATGACCACCCAGCCTTTGGGCCGCGCGCTGGATTATCGCGCGCCCGAGGGCGGTTGCCATGCAGGGGCCTTTGTCGAGGTGCCGCTGGGGCCGCGCAAGGTGATGGGTGTGGTCTGGGGGCCGGGGGCCGGGGACTATGACATCAACAAGGTGCGCCATGTGATCCGGGTGCTCGACGCGCCGCCGATGCGCGAGGAGATGCGAGAGTTTCTGCTCCGGTCCGCTGCCTATACGCTCACGCCGCTGCCCGCCATGCTGCGGCTCGCCACCCGCGCCCCGGGCCTGGGCGATCCGCCGTCGATGCGCAAGATTTACCGCGCCGGCGATGGCATGCCGTCGCGCATGACCGATGCGCGACAAAGGGTCATGGCGGTGCTGGAGGAATATGGCGATCTGGCTTTCACGCTGAAGGAGTTGTCGGAGATGGCCGGGGTGACGTCCTCGGTCGTGAAGGGCCTCGTCGACCAAGGCGCGGTGCGCGAGGAGGAAAGCCCCCGCGACCTGCCGTTTCGCCCGCTCGACCCCTCGCTGCCGGGCAAGGCGCTGACCGAGGATCAGGCCAAGGCGGCGGCGGTGCTGCGCGAGGGGATCAAGTCCGAGACCTACGGCACGACGCTTTTGCGCGGGGTCACCGGCTCGGGCAAGACGGAGGTCTATCTCGAAGCCGTGGCGGCGGCGGTGCAGGCGGGGCGGCAGGCGCTGGTGCTGCTGCCCGAGATCGCGCTCACCGAACAGTTTTTGGAGCGTGTCGAAGAGCGTTTCGGCGCCAAGCCCGCCGAATGGCATTCGGGCGTGACCATGACCGAGCGGCGCCGCATCTGGCGCATGGTGGGGCAGGGCAACGCGCAACTGGTGATCGGCGCGCGTTCGGCCCTGTTCCTGCCGTTCCAGAACCTCGGGCTGATCGTCGTGGATGAGGAACATGACACCTCCTACAAGCAGGAGGACGGGGTGCTTTACAACGCGCGGGACATGGCGGTGCTGCGGGCCTCAATCTGCGGCGCGCAGGTGGTGCTCGCAAGCGCCACGCCGAGCCTCGAGACATGGGCCAATGCCGAGGCCGGGAAGTACCGGCGGCTGGAGCTGACCTCGCGTTTCGGACCGGCCGTGATGCCGCAGATGGGCGCGATCGACATGCGGCAGGCGGGGCTGCCGGGGGATAAATGGATTTCGGGCGAGATGAAGCGCGAGGTCGATGCGCGATTGGCGCGCGGCGAACAGGCGATGCTCTTCATCAACCGCCGCGGCTATGCGCCGGTGACGCTCTGCCGTGCCTGCGGCGAGCAGATCGGTTGCGACCAATGCGACGCGAGGATGGTGGAGCATCGGTTTCTCAAGCGGCTGATCTGTCATCAATGCGGCGAGAGTAAGCCGATGCCCGAGGCCTGCCCCTCCTGCGAGGTCGAGGGCAAACTCGCGCCCGTGGGGCCGGGGGTAGAGCGTTTGGGCGAGGAGGCCGCAGCACTCTGGCCCGAGGCGCGGATCGCGACGCTGAGTTCGGACATGTACGGCTCGGCCCGCGCGCTCAAGGCCGAGATCGCAGGCATCGCCGAGGGGGCGGCGGATATCATCATCGGCACGCAGCTGGTGGCCAAGGGGCATAACTTTCCCAAGCTGACGCTGGTGGGGGTGATCGACGCCGATCTCGGACTCACCGGCTCGGACCTGCGCGCGGCGGAGCGGACCTTTCAACTGATGCGGCAGGTGGCGGGGCGTGCGGGCCGGGCCGAAGCGCCGGGCGCGGCGCTGTTGCAGACCTATCAGCCCGAGCACCCGGTGATCCGGGCGATCTTGGCGGGCGAGGAGGAGGCCTTCTGGGCCGCCGAGGCCGGAGAGCGGCGGCAAGCCGGGGTGCCGCCCTACGGGCGTATGGCGGGGATCATCTTGAGCGGCAGCGATGCGGCGGCGGTCTTTGATCTGGGCAACCATCTGGCGCGGCATGACGGGCCTTTGCGTGCGGTGGGGGCGCAGGTCTTCGGCCCCGCGCCCGCGCCGATCGCCCGGGTGCGCGGGCGGCATCGGGTGCGGTTGTTGGTTAAGGCGGATAAGGGCGTGGCGTTGCAGGAGGCGCTGGGTCGCTGGGTCGGGGGGCTGCGGCTCAAGGGGGACTTGCGGCTGGCGGTGGATATTGATCCGCAGAGTTTTTATTGAAGCTGGCTGGCAAGACGTTTGCACCTCGCGCAACAGCCCGGAATCAAGGCCGAAGGTCGCCGGGCAGCGCCAGACCGTCCCATGGTCTGGCGCTTTTGCAATCGGAGTGGCAGCTTGCGCATGTGTCATATGAGTAGCTGCCATAAAGTGCCCACCTGAAAGTTCGTGTGCGCCAGCCCCCGGTCTGGCGCTGCCCGGCTCCGCGCCTTTTCTCTCGCCATTCCCGATACCCCGGCGTAATGAAATCCCATGACCCGTTTCATCACCCTCGAAGAGGCCAAGCGCCTGCCGTTCTGGCGCCGTCCCGTGGCCCTGCTGTTCCTCATGGCGCTGGCCATGCCGATCGCCTTCAACACATGGTCGGCGCTGCTCAATAACTTCGTCATCGAGGTCGCCGATTTCGACGGGTCCGACATCGGGCTGCTGCATACGGTGCGCGAGATCCCGGGCTTCTTCGCCATCGGTGTCATCGCCATTCTGCTCTTCATGCGCGAACAGGTGTTGGGGCTGGTCTCGCTCGCGCTTCTGGGCGCAGCCACGGCGGTCACGGCCTATTTCCCCTCCATGGGCGGTATCCTGACGATCACCATGCTCAGCTCCATCGGGTTTCACTACTACGAGACGGTGAACCAGTCGCTGCAACTGCAATGGCTGAAGATTGAGGACGCCCCGCGCATGATCGGCTGGCTCATGGCGGCGGGCTCGCTGGCCACGCTGGTGGCCTATCTCGCGATCATGGCGCTTTGGGAGACGCTGAGCCTGAGCTACAGCATCGTCTATATGATCGGCGGGGGCGTTACCGTCGCCATCGCACTCACCGCCATGCTGGCCTATCCGCAGTTCGAGGCGCCCACGGTGCAGAACAAGAAAATGGTGCTGCGCCGCCGCTACTGGCTTTATTACGCTCTGCAATTCATGTCCGGCGCGCGGCGGCAGATCTTCGTGGTCTTCGCGGGCTTCATGATGGTCGAACGCTTCGGCTTTGAAGTGCATGAGATCACCATGCTCTACCTCATCAACCTCGTCGCCAATATGCTCTTTGCCCCGCTGATGGGCCGCGCGGTGGGCCATTTCGGCGAACGCCGGACGTTGGCAGTGGAATACATCGGGCTAATCTTGGTCTTTCTGGCCTATGGCGGGGTCTACTACCTCGGCTGGGGCGTGGTGATCGCGGCGGCGCTCTATGTCATCGACCACATGTTCTTTGCCCTCGCACTGGCGCTGAAGACCTACTTCCAGAAGATCGCAGAACCGGCGGATATCGCGCCCACGGCGGCGGTGGCTTTCACCATCAACCATATCGCCGCGGTCTTTCTGCCGGTGCTCTTGGGGCTCTTGTGGCTCGCTTCCCCGGCGGCGGTGTTCTTCCTCGCGGCGGGCATGGCGGCTGTGTCGCTGATGCTGTCGCTGCTGATCCCGCGCCACCCCGCGCCGGGGCATGAGACGATCTTTCAACCTGTCGTGCCTCAGGCCGCCGAATAGGGCGCGAAACCCGGCATGGCTTGACCCGGCGCGCGCGCGGCCCTAGGCGAAACGCAACCGCACCGCAGCAAAGGACCGCGCCATGCCCACTTTCACCGCCCTGACCACCCTCGAAGGCCGCGACCCCGCCTATGCTCTGGGCGAGGCGATGGAACGGCTGACCCCTGAGCCCACCGGCGTGGGTGTTTTCGAGGTCGAGGACGGCTCGGGCCTGTGGGAAGTCGGCGGCTACTTCGAAGAAGCGCCCGATACCGCAGCACTTGCCGTGCTGGCCAAGGCCATGGGCGCCAAGGAATTCACCGTCTCCGAACTGCCCGAGACCGATTGGGTCGCCCATGTGCGGCGCGAATTGGCGCCTGTCGAGGCGGGCCGCTTCTTCGTCTACGGCAGCCATGACGCCGACAAGGTGCCGCAAGACTGCGAGCCGCTGCTGATCGAGGCCGCCATGGCCTTCGGCACCGGGCACCACGGCACCACCTTGGGCTGCCTCAAGGCGCTCGACCGGCTGGCAAGCGATGGGTTCCACGGCAAGAATGTCGCCGACATCGGCTGCGGCACCGCGGTGCTGGCGATGGCCGCCGCGCGCATCTGGCCGGAAACCGTGCTGGCCAGTGACATCGACGAAGTCGCGGTGGAGGTGGCGCAGGCCAACGTCGACGCCAACGGGCTAACGGGCCGCGTGACCTGCGTGGAAGCCGCGGGCTTTGACCACCCCGCGCTGGCCGAAGCCGTGCCTTTCGATCTGGTCTTCGCCAATATCCTCAAAGGCCCGCTGGTGGCGCTGGCGCCCGACATGGCGGCGGCGCTGCAACCCGGCGGCTATGCGATTCTCTCCGGCCTGCTGAACGAACAGGCGGAAGAGGTGATCGAGGTTTATGCACGATCCGGCATCAATCTGACCCACCGCGAGAGTATTGGTGACTGGACGACACTAACGCTTCAAACGAAAGTATAATTCACGCCTCATTTTCGTTGCATTCGACCCTTTTGCCGCTTTGTTGCCACATTTGGACTTTATTCAAATTGGCAGCAAACGGTGGGGGCCGGATTGCTACGGAGGCTGTGATGGCTGAAGGACACGCTCAATTCGCGAAACGGATCGAACTTCTGGGGCGCAAGCATCGGAAGTTGGAACGAGGATATGTCACCCGCGTCGGACGCGATGGGTTGATCTCTGTCTTGCCGAAACGCGCCCGCCGGGGGTTCCCGTTGACAGGGCTTTTCCTGATCGTGCTGGTGTTTTTCGGCTTCAAAGCGTTCACCCTCGCCGCAATCGGCCCGGTGACCTATAACGAACGCCTCTCACGCCTCGCCAATGGGTCGAACCTTGAGCAGATCGGCGCCAAGATGATGGCCATCGACCCGGTGACCCAGACATTGGCCGAGCTGACCGGCCCGATCATGCGGTAACGTGGCACCGCCCCTTGCGTAAAGAAAAAGCCGTAGCGGAGGCTCTCCGCTACGGCTTTTCTAATTGGGCTGGTGCTTATCCCTTAGGGTCAACGCACGAAGTGGTTCTGTGCGACAAGGTCAATGTCGCCCCGGATCAAGCCGATGTCTTGCAGTTCAAGATCGGTCAGGTCCGACAGCGCCTTGCGGGTGGCGCGGCTGTCTTGCCAAGCTTCGACAGCAGCGAAGAAGGCGCCGAAAAAGCCAAGGATGCGTGTGACGGCCGAGGGGGAGCCGTAAGCGGTGCGGGTGGTGTCGAAAGCTGCCATGGGGCCGTCCTTTGTTTGATCTCAGGTTGCGCCGGCAGGGGGACAGGATGGCCTTCCTTACCGAACGGAACTTTCGGCAAGTATGCCCGAAATTCGCCCCGCGCAATCCCTCAAAAACGACGGTGAGGCTTGCGTTTTTTGCATGGGTCGAAAATAGGGTTAACCCACTCTCATTAAGGGAAAAATTCACCGCCCGACATGTCGGTTTTGAACCATGGAGAGGCGCAATTCGACACCGCGGTTTAAAAGCGACAGAGCGCCTGTCGCAAAGCGCCCGCGGCGCATCAGGGCTTTGCGATGTTCGCCTTTCGTGCTAGTGCACCAAAAAAGCAACAATTTTATCGAGGGGCAGAGATGATACGGGTGATCGGCATAGATCCGGGGCTGCGCAATCTGGGCTGGGGCGTGATCGATGTCTCGGGCAGCCGAATCGCGCATGTGGCCAATGGCATCTGTCACTCCGAAGGCGACGACCTTGGCGCGCGGCTCTTGTCCTTGCATGGGCAGCTTACGCGCGTGCTGACGGCATGGCGGCCCCAAGCGGCAGCGGTTGAGCAGACCTTCGTGAACAAGGACGGGGCCGGGACGTTGAAACTGGGGCAGGCGCGGGGCATCGCCATGCTGGTGCCCGCGCAGTTTGGTTTGACGGTGGGCGAATATGCCCCCAACAAGGTCAAGAAAACCGTGGTCGGCGTCGGCCATGCGGATAAGGGACAGGTGGCGCATATGGTCAAGATGCAGATGCCGGGGATCGAGATTGCGGGGCCGGATGCCGCCGACGCGCTGGCCATCGCGATCTGTCACGCGCATCACGGCGGGGCGAGCACGCTGGCGCAGGCGGTGGCGAGGGCAAGCGCATGATCGGCAAGCTTTCGGGCCGCATTGATTACCGCGCCGCCGATCACGTGCTGATCGACGTGCGCGGGGTGGGTTACCTCGTCTATGTCTCCGACCGGACCATGGCCGCGCTGCCCGGCATGGGCGAGGCGGTGGCGCTTTATACCGACCTCGTGGTGCGCGAGGACCTGATGCAGCTTTTCGGCTTCCAGACACTGGTGGAGAAGGAATGGCACCGGCTGCTGACCTCGGTGCAGGGGGTGGGGGCCAAGGCCTCGCTCGCGATCCTCGGCACGCTGGGGCCGGATGGCGTGAGCCGCGCCATCGCGCTTGGCGATTGGAACGCGGTGAAGGCCGCGAAGGGCATCGGCCCGAAAATCGCGCAACGCGTGGTGCTGGACCTCAAGGACAAGGCGCCCGGCGTCATGGCGATGACCGGCACCGTGGCTGATGCGATGGGCGAGACTGAGGCCGCCGCCGACGAGGCGGTGATCGAGGCCGCCGCCCCGCGCCCCGCGCCGAAACCTGCCGCACCCAACGCCTCTGCACAGTCCGAGGCACTCTCGGCGCTTGGCAACCTCGGTTATGCGCCGGGCGATGCGGCGGGCGCCGTGGCGCAGGCCGCCGGAGAGACGCCCGAGGCCGATACCAAAGCGCTCATCCGCGCGGCGCTGAAGCTGCTGGCGCCGAAGGGGTGAGCACGAATGCGCGCGGCGGCTGGTGCGTGAACCTTCCGCTGGAAGAACCACGCACCCTACGGCATAACGAGGCCCTATGACCGACATCGACCCCACCGTGCGGCCCGACCCGCTGCCCGAAGACACCGACCGCGCGCTGCGGCCGCAGATGCTTGGCGAATTCGTCGGGCAGGCGGAGGCGCGGGCGAACCTGTCGGTCTTCATCCAGTCGGCCCGCCAGCGGGGCGAGGCGATGGATCACACGCTGTTTCACGGGCCGCCGGGCTTGGGCAAGACGACACTGGCGCAGATCATGGCGCGCGAGCTTGGCGTCGGCTTTCGCATGACCTCCGGCCCAGTGCTGGCCAAGGCCGGTGACCTTGCCGCGATCCTCACCAATCTTGAGGCGCGCGACGTGCTGTTCATCGACGAGATCCACCGGCTGAATGCCTCCGTCGAAGAGGTGCTTTACCCCGCGATGGAGGATTTCGAGCTCGATCTGGTGATCGGCGAAGGCCCCGCCGCGCGCACAGTGCGGATCGAGTTGCAGCCCTTCACGCTGGTCGGCGCCACCACGCGCATGGGGCTTCTGACCACGCCGCTGCGCGACCGTTTCGGCATTCCGACGCGGCTGCAATTCTACACCGAGGACGAGCTTTACATCATTGTCGACCGCAACGCCCGCAAACTCGGTGCGCCGGCGGACGAAGGCGGCGCGCGCGAGATCGCCAAGCGCGCCCGAGGCACGCCGCGCATCGCCGGGCGCCTGTTGCGCCGGGTGGTGGATTTCGCGGTGGTGGAGGGCGATGGCCGCGTGACGCGCGAGCTGGCCGATATGGCGCTGACCCGGCTCGGGGTTGATCATCTCGGCCTCGACGGGGCCGACCGGCGCTACCTGCGGCTGATGGCTGAGAACTATCAAGGCGGCCCGGTGGGGATTGAGACGCTTTCCGCCGCGCTGTCGGAAAGCCGCGATGCGCTGGAGGAGGTCATTGAGCCGTTCTTGTTGCAGCAGGGGCTGATCCAGCGTACCCCGCGCGGCAGGATGTTGGCCGCCAAGGCGTGGAGCCATCTCGGGCTTGCCGCGCCCAGAGGGCAGAGCGACCTTTTTGGCTGACGTTTCGGAGCGAAGGTAGACCAGATGACGATGACCGCAGAGCAGATCGAGACCCTTTTCACCCGCCGCGACGGGCAGTTCGCCTTTGCCCGCTGGGGCCGGCCCATCGCCCCCGTGGCCTTCGGGATCGAAGAAGAGGCGCTGCCGGTGGTGAAAGGCGCGCTCGAAGCGGTGGCCAAGCTTGCCGGTCACGACATGGCCGAAACCGACCCGGAGTTGGGCAGCAACCTGATGATGTTCTTCTTCGCCGATTGGGCGGAACTGCTCGACGTGCCAGGGATGGAGGGTCTGGTGCCGGACCTCGCCGCGCAGGTCGAGCGGTTGCAGGCGGCGGGGGCCAACCAATACCGCTTTTTCCGCTTTGAGGAGAACGGCGCGATCAAGGCGGCTTTCGTCTTCCTGCGCATGGACGAGAGCCTGCAAGACATGTCCGCGCAGGTGCTGGCGCTGAGCCAAGCGGTGCAGGTCATTCTGCTGTGGTCCGAGGATGCCTTTCAAGAGCAATCCCCACTGGCGATGGCCGACGACGCGCTGGTGCTGCGCCCCGAGGTCGCGGATGTGATCCGCGCGGCCTATGACCCGGTGATGCCCCCCGCCGCCAATGATGCCAGCCACGCGCTGCGCCTTGCCGCACGGGTGCAGGTGGCGTCATGAGCCATAGCTTCCCGGTCCGCATCTTCTATGAAGATACCGATATGGCGGGTGTCGTCTATTACGCCAACTACCTGCGCTATATCGAACGCGCGCGGTCGGATATCGTCGAACAGATCGGCCTTGATCAACGCGCCATGCGCGACGAGGGGCTGGTCTTTGTCGTGACGCGGGTGGAGGCGGATTACCTCGGCGCCGCGCGCTTTGGCGACCGGCTGGAGGTGCAGACCACCCACCAGGCCGAAGGGCCCGTGCGTTGGGTGTTCGACCAAGACGTGCTGCGCGATGGCAAGGTCATCTTTCGCGCCAAAGTTACCGCCGTTTGCATGACAACGGGCGGAAAACCCACGCGGCTGCCAGCGAAACTCCGCCTGTCGGACGGCGATCCGGCGCGGTGATACCATAATTCTGGCAATCTAGGTTGCAGTCCGTTAGCTTTGCTCCAAATTGAGGCCGGAAAATAGGGCCCAGAGATAGAACCCAGAGGCAGAATGCCCCGAAGGGGCGGCAGTAAAAGAGCATAGTTAAATGGAAGCAGAGACGCTGGCATTGGCACAGGGGATCGATTTCTCCCTGTGGGGTCTGTTCGCGAAGGCGACGGTCACGGTCAAACTTGTAATGATCATGCTGATCGGGGCCTCTTTCTGGTCTTGGTCGATCATCATTCAGAAAACCATCCAATACCGCAAAGCCCGAGCCGAGGCGGCGCAGTTCGATCAGGCCTTCTGGTCGGGTGAGCCTTTGGACGGTCTCTTTGACACCATCGGCGCGGACCCCGACGGCCCCTCGGAAAAGATCTTCGCCGCCGGCATGTCGGAATGGCGCCGCTCGCACCGCGAGGATGGCGCGCTCATCCCCGGCGCCACCGCGCGGATCGACCGGTCGATGGACGTGGCCATCGCCAAGGAGGGCGAGCGCCTGCAAAAGGGGTTGCCGGTGCTGGCGACCGTGGGCTCCACCGCGCCTTTCGTTGGCCTCTTCGGCACCGTCTTCGGCATCATGAACTCCTTTATCGAGATCGCGGCCCAGCAGAACACCAACCTCGCCGTCGTGGCCCCGGGCATCGCCGAGGCGCTTCTGGCGACCGGCATCGGCCTTCTCGCCGCGATCCCGGCGGTGGTCTTCTACAACAAGCTGAGCGCCGACAGCGACCGGATCTTGGGCACCTACGAGGCCTTCTCGGACGAATTCGCGACCATCCTCAGCCGCCAGTTGGACAGCTAAGCCATGGGTGCGGGTGTCATGAAAAAGCAAGGCGGCAAGGGGCGGCGGCGGGGCCGCGCCCAGCCGATGGCTGAGATCAACGTCACGCCCTTCGTGGACGTGATGCTGGTGCTGCTGATCATCTTCATGGTTGCGGCGCCGCTACTGACCGTGGGCGTGCCGGTGGAACTGCCCAAGACCGCCGCCACGGCCCTGCCAGCCGAGCAGGAAGAGCCGCTGACCGTCACCGTCACCGCCCAAGGCGCGGTGCAGATCCAGACCACCGACACGCCACGCGATCAGCTGGTGACCAAGCTGCGCGCCATCGCGGCGGAGCGCGCCAGCGACCGGGTCTTCCTGCGCGCCGATGGCGCCGTGCCCTATGCGCAGGTCATGGAGGTCATGGGCGCGCTCAACGCGGGCGGATTTTCAAACATCGGTCTGGTGACCGACATCGGCGGCCCGGCGATGGACGGCAGCGACACGTCGGGTGGCTGAGCGGTGCATACCGGGCATTACATATCAGGTGCCGGGCATCTGGGTCTTATCGGCTGGCTTCTGCTCGGGAACATTTTCACCTCCGAGCCGGACCCGGTCGAGATGACCGAGGTCTCGGTGATCTCGGCGGCGGAATATGACGCGCTCGTCTCGGCCCAGCAGCCGCCCGCCTCGACCACCGAAGTGGCCCAGCCCGCATTGCCCGCGCCGAGCGAGGAGGCGCCCGAGGTCACCGCCGAGCCGGATACAGAGATCGAACAGCCCGAACCGGTGCAGACCGAAACTCCGCCCGAGGACAGGCCGCCCGAAGTGACCGAGCTGGAACTGCCGCCGCAGACCGAAGTGGACGACAGCGCGCCCGAACTCAACGAGCCTATCGGCGACACCGCCGTTCTGGTGCCCGAGATCGCCCCCGAGGCCCGCCCCCGCGAAGCCCCGCGCGTGGCG
>NZ_JAGHRG010000006.1:0-292139 GCF_017743915.1 Sulfitobacter sp. R18_1 | reverse complement strand
GTCTACGGTCCCGGCGACGACAGCGTCATCGCATTCACACCGTTCGGTATCGAAAACCTGCGAGAGCTCATCGAAATGGACCGGCACAGCGCGCGCTGACCGCGTGCGGCCCACGCCGGATGCTTACGAAAGGCCCGAGCCTGAAGTTAAAACTCTCGTCCAGCGCGTTCCAGAGAGATTACGAGAAAACTACAGGTCTTATCTCGAAAACGTCGGCACCTTCGCCATTGAGGATGCCATGAAAGCATATAGCCGAGGGAGAGTTGCGACTATAGTCGAAGACCTCGGCAACCCGAGCGATATTTTCTCACACAAACACGAACCTTTACATACCCCTATGGCATATGACCCCAAGAACCCCCAGCACCCCCTCGACAAGTGGTGGGAGCGAAACAAACGCAAGTTCGTCCTCCTACCATTTATCGCTGGCGCCGGGTTCATGTGGTTCTACGCTGCGCTTATACGTATCGCAGTGGACGTCATGCCATTATGGAAGCTAGTCGCCGGTGCGGTCTGCCTTACGATCCTGATCGGCACATTCGCTGAAATGATGCAAGGATACTTCAGGAACACTGACGACGATTAACGCGCGAGCTGCTCCCGTCCATATTGGTCCCCAGAAAGAGCAAGTGGGTTAACCATGCGCGCAATAGCGAGCGCATCCGCATCCTTCAGCGGCTGCCCTTCCATCGCTTTTTGCACAAGGACCAGCGCTCTTTCAGCCTCCGGTCCGCGCTTTTGGGTCAATGCCGTTGCAATCTCTTCGAAAACCTTTGTCTTGCGCTCTTCAGGCAGGTTTCTCCCGGCCCCTGTGAGGAATGACACGACCTTTTGACCCGAACCAATGATGTCACCAGACGCCAGCGCTTCAACGGCGTTCGGTGAGACAACATCCTTCACTTCATCCTGAATCGCTTGCCGAACTGCGGTCTTCGAGTTTTGAGCCATCATCGCGCGTAGTTCGAATGCCTGGGTGATCTGATCGATCGACTTAAAGACCTCTCTCGCGTCTTTTTCGCCGAGAATCTGGCTGAGCTTTTCCCGATTGGCGCGCGAAGAAAACATCTTAATAGCGGCCATAGCTTCTCGCGCGTCGGTATTGCCGTCAGTGATCGTCCGTCGTACGTGACTGACCGAGTTTTCAACGAACTGACGGACGCCCAACTTAGCCGCCTTCTGTGTCTCCTTCGTGGCATCAGACATCAGGTCGGCGACATCCTCTATGGTTGTAGTGGGCGTGAACAGCCGCTCCCCCATCCGGAAAGCTTCTTCCTCACTGATTTTATCGCCGCCCAGACGAAGGGCTCTCTTGTATGACGGCACAGCTTCCGTCATTGCATCTCGCAGAGAACGTGACAGGTTCTTCGCACGACGCCCCTTGGCAGAAATCTTGCCTGTGAGCGCGTCTGTCTCGCTCTGCGCAATGCCTTGAAGTGCCTGTTTGATCTGATCAAGCTGTTGGACGTTGGGCATTTCTCTGAACGTGACTGCACCATCGTCGGCAATCTCAGCCATAATCTGCTGGTTCTTCTTGCCCTCAGAGATCATCGCCTCGTTGGCTTCATCAATTGCAGATTTCAGCGTCTTCGGCGGGACGCGCTCCAAAACAGCCTCAACAGAGCGCCCCTTATCGCTGGCGTAGTCGATTGGTGACGACATCGCCCTGTCATATGCCTCCTTCCGGGCGGCCGCCGATTTCTGTGCTATATCTTTGTGCACTGCCCTGCGGCCTGTCGGCTTACCAAACGTTTTGTCGAAGGTTTCCTGCAGCTTCGGAGCCATGCGGGATAGGCGGCCATCTACTGCGTCTTGGCTGATACGCTTTGCCTGCCCCCCGGCCTGAGAAACCGCGTCCAGCATAGCGCCCGCAGCCGGACCGGCATCCGCAAGCATCGCTTCATCGCCAAGCTCAGTCAGAATTTTCCGCGCCTTTGTCAGGTCCTCTCCGGCCAAGGCATTCTTAAAGGCTCGCGCAGCCGGTTTTGAAAGGCCAAACTCGTGACTGATCGTAGAAAGGTCGAGCTTCTTATAACGTTTGGCAAACGCCTCTACGCCATCCGCGGCCAAGCTACCTATTCCTGCGAAACCCCCTCCCAGGATTCCACCTACTACGGCCCCTTTCTCAGCGTTCTCAAGCCGTCCCTCGCCGCTCTGATCACCAGCGCCATAGATGGTCCCCTCAACGGCGCCCGTCGTCGCCCCTGCGATAGAAGACAGGGTTGCCTTCATCAGCGCTGAGCCCGGGATCATGGCGGCGGCCCTCGGAAGCACGGCGGCCCCCATACCCACCGCTCCGGTGATGCCGCCACCAAGGCTTAGAGCCAGGCTTTCGTTTGGATTTTCCTCGCCCATGGCTTGCGAGGTCGCGCGAACGGCGGAAGCCGCGTCCTCACCCCCAATCGCGCCAACAGCCTCATCGAGATATGAGCCTACGAACGGAGTACCTTCGACAAACTTAGTCAGACGCGCTGCTACGGGGTTCTGTGCGATAATGTCTTGGTTCATGCCGGATCGATAAGCTTCGGCGGGCGTGGCACCCTCCATAATAGCCGCGATGCGTTCTGGGTCGGTGGTGGAATAGCTGGGAGACGTGAAGCTCTTATTGCCGTCTCTGTCTGAAAGGATACGACCGCCGTCCTTCGTCGTGGCAAGCAGCGTATACCCGTCGGGGAGAGATGTATCCTGACCAGAGGTCGCACCATCTTCAACGACTGGTGCCTGCTTCCACCGCGGCGTTGGAGTGGTAGGTTCTCCCGAAGGCGGTTCGTCCACGATCGGGGCTTCCATCCAACGAGGCTTAGATGCCTCGGGCTTAGCCGCAGATACCTCTGCCCTTTCCACAATCGGCGCGCTCATCCAGCGAGGTTTCGGTTCGTCAGTCGGCTCAGCCGGCGGCATTGTGTTCTGAACCATTTCAGCGTCTTTCCAACCAGCCATTATGGCTTCCTCCGTGTTGATCCGTCCGGGCCGGTGAACATCGCACCAGATGGAAGGGCGTCATACTCTTCGTCGCTGTTGATCACTGGGGGCTCCTGTGAGCCCTGCGGTTCACGTACTCCCTCGACTGCTTGTTCTTCATCGTTAGAGCCTTCAGCCAATTCTTCGGCTGCACGAATAAGCGCTCTGTCCCGAGCAAGCATCTGAGCGGGGGACATCCCACTTTCCAGCGCATTGACGGCCCGAATTCGAGCTTCCCGCTTAGCTTTAAGAACCGGAGGCTTATCATTGTATTGGGGGAGATAAGTTTTGCCGTAGCTGTTGGTTTCGGCTTCTGTGATCGCCGCCCCGGTATCTTTGCGAAGAATGGCCTGTAGGAACTCAAGACCAGCCTGCTCTGCTACCTGATAATCTGGATCTTGTAGGCCGCGTCCAAGGCCGTAGGGCACTGCGCCAGAAAGGCGATCAGCCCCGCTGGAAAGTGTATCGACCACCGGCTCTAGAACCTCTAAGGCGCCGCGCGCTCTGGTCGAGTATACGTTGTCCTTGGACTGTCCTTCGGTGAATTTCTGGCTTCCCCCGCCGACCTGGATAACTGAGCCATCTGGCGAGGTTACCGAAACCCCGTTGCCCTTTTTGGCCTGAGCATATTCAATCCGGCTAAGAGGTTCGCGACCGGCCTCCACCTCATCCCTAACGTAACGAGCATACTCATCGGGTGCAGGGTCAAGAACAGACGCCGCCTGCTCTTCTGTCAAGTGCCCAGCTTCCACATCGCGCGCCACCTTACCCTGCGTCGAGAGAGGCGCAGGCTTTCCGGCAACCATCTTCTCAACGGCCATACTGGGCGAAGTTAGCAAAGTGAGTTCCCGCATGATCTCATCGACGTCATCGAACCTTTTTTCGAACACGTTTCCGTCGCCATCGCTGTACACGGCTATACCGCCAATGGGGTTGCCTTGGGCGTCGGTGATAAACCTTGTTGCCTCTTCATCCACGGTTAGGCTCGGGTCCATCGTCCCTGCCCGCTTCGCGGCTGAAAGCGAGTGTTTAATCACTCCATCAAAATCACCGAGGTGATAAGCGGCTGCGGCTCGGGCATTGTCCAGAATAACTTCACGCCCGATCTGGCTATCCACAAACTCCATGTAGGCCATCGCCTTCTCGGGTTCGCCTCGCTCCATATAGAATTTCACGGCGTTGTTCGAAATCTCTCGATAATGATCGACGTATTCGGATTCTGCGCGTTTCATTTGTTTCGGGGTGTAGTTTTGCCCAGCTGGAAGGCCAAGAACGGCACCAGACTTGTGCGCCAACTCTAGCGTTTGTTGCGCTTCGATTGTGGCGGCACCTATTGCAGTGTCGCCTTCAAGGTTATCCTCCCCCTCACCTCCGGCCAGAGGTTGAAGCGGCTCCTCTGGAATAGCCCCCATGGATGTTAAAGGAGAGCCGTCGGTGCTTCCTGTTGGCTGTTGTGCAGTTTGCGGAACAGCAATACTTCCGCCAGAGCGCGCGCTACCGGGCGCGGTGTTGCGTAGCACCTGATTAGTGCGTTCACGTGCCGCAGCAACGCGCGTTGCAAAGTCTGCATCGCTTTCGCCAGGCACGGTTACCGGGACAGTGTTGCCATGTTCTGTGGGCTGTGGTGCAACTGATGGGGCAAGTGCGCCGA
This sequence comes from Sulfitobacter sp. R18_1, assembly GCF_017743915.1. Lineage (NCBI taxonomy): Bacteria > Pseudomonadati > Pseudomonadota > Alphaproteobacteria > Rhodobacterales > Roseobacteraceae > Sulfitobacter > Sulfitobacter sp. R18_1. Next base: position 287,530 of record NZ_JAGHRG010000006.1, on the reverse strand, counting down.
GGCTCAATTCAGGCCGCGCAGATACAGACGGATGGCGTTGGGACGGAGACACATCGGCGCCACGCTCGACAACCCCGAGAGGGTAGGATCTCGGACCCACCCTAGGGTCAACAGCCCGCCCACCCTGAGCCGTGGCAGGATTAGCTGGAACAGCGCCTAACTCCCTTGCTTGTTCCAGCCTCTCGGCCTGACCTCGCAAGAACTCCCGCTCCTGAGCCTCTCGCGCGTCTTTCTCTGCGCGCTTTGCAGCCTCGTACTCATACTCATCCATCTGATTACTGTGAGCAGCGGCGGCGCGCGCTTCGCGGCTGTCACGCAACCCAGACAACTGCTCATACTCAGCCATCTGCGCGCCGTGCTTTTCCTCTTTGAGAGCGTCTAAACGCTCCTGGCGCGCGCGATCTAGTTCGCGATCTTCTTTCTCATCGCGCCAATCTCTGCCTTTGAAATATCCATCAACGAAGCCTGATACTATCGAAACCATGGGACAATCTCCTTACACCGGGCCGACGCCCATGGGGCGCAGCTTTGCGCCAAATTTTAACTTCTCGTTTCCCAGAACCGAGTCCAATTGAGCATCGGAAACACTTGCAAATTCTGGCCACTGCGCCCGCATCGTGGCTCGATCAGACGCAGTGGGTCTGGGTGCTTCCGCATGTCGCTGCGGCAATTCAATGGATCTCGCGATTGAGCCTACGCTACGCTCGTAATTTGGGTCTGTAGCGTATCCAGAGCGTCCGAGCGCCGCCAACTGACTATCCAGGTCCTTGGCGGCCAGCATGGGCTTATATCGAGGGTTTGCTTTCAGGAAAGAGCCGTACCCATCAACGCTTTCGCCCATATTCTGATAGCCACGGAAGCTGTCATTGATCCGGATGGTTTTCCCGTTGATGACTTCGTTCGTCGCCATGGTGTTACCACCCGCCTTACCGTGCGACTTAATACCGAAGTAGTTATTGCCCGGAGCGGACTTACCCCAGCCAGTTTCTTGCGCTGCCTGCGCGATGATAAGGCGCGGGTCCAACCCGGTTTCTTCTGAGACGCGAAGAGCATGGGGCATCATCGCTTCAATAAAGTCTTTTTTTCCGACAGGACGGTCCGGTCGGGCCCCCAAAGGCATTGGCCGGGGTTCGGAGGAGCTACTCGCCAGTACATCGTTGCCAGCACCGCCCGCCAGCTCGTCGTCACCGTCACCCATGGGGATGAACGGCGGTGTACCCGTGCCATCGTATCCGCCTTGTGAGCTTACCTGGGGGATTGCGCCCATGCTTTGAAGCACGTCGAGATATTTGTCCTGACGCGCGTTTTCCTCAGAGCGCAGCTTGCTATCCTCTTTGCGCGACGTGGCACGATCTAGCCCTTCGCTGAACCCCCCAAAGAAACCGCCGCTCATTTCGACTTCCCTTTCGCTAGCTTGTCGACCTTCTTGTCGAGCTCTTGCACCGCTCCCAAGGTCACGCCCATCATGGAGATAGGGTCGATGGACTTGCCATCGCCCTTCCCGGTCGCCTTGGCGAAGTCTTCCGCGTAGGGGCCGATGTGACGCCCACCATCAGCGATCCCATCCCGATACTTCCAATCGCCCACAGGCATCTTGCGGATCGCGCCAAGGCTACCTGTGGCGGGCTTCATATCCTCTTTGACCTTTTTGGAGGACATCATTGGCAGCAAGGTGGCCCCTAATTTCGAGGCTCCCGCGATGGAACCAAGTGCATTGCCCACGCCATTCCACATTTTCTGATTGCCACTCCATGCACTCATCTGTGCGTCGTGCTGAGCGCCCAGGATGCTTGCCTGCTGGCCATATCCCTTCATTGCCCCACCGAACCCGGACTGCGCGGCCCCGTTGGAAAGCCCCATCGATGTGCCGGGGTTCACGGCCATGCCCTTACCCATGTTGATGGCGTTTGTCCGCATACCGTCTGCCTTGGCCTCGTCTTGCAAGATAGACTGACGGCGGCCCATGTTCGCCGCGCCAGCGGTCGCAAGTGCCTCGGCAGAGCCTTGTGATGTCGCCAGAGCCTCACTGCGACCGGCATCAGGTCGAACTCCCATAGAACGCAGGCGCCGGTTATCAGCGTCCCGTTGCATAGAGAATTGCTGCCGCACGTCGGCAACGGCCTCAGAGGCTCGCTGGTCAGCGTTCAGGCCGATCTTGGCGGGGTCTTGAGCCGCAATAGCCTCAGCGGCATATTCAGCCTCCATCGGCGCGTATGTCTTCTCATACCGCGCCCGATCATCCTCGGCCCACTTGTTCGTGATCTCGGCCTGATCCTTCATGAAAGCCATCATTTCCTTGCCGGTTTCAGCCGACATCTTTGCCGCTTCGCCCATCTGCGGATCAGGTTTCGGTGCGCCGCCCCCGCTCATGCCAAGTCCTCCCGGTATTGCTCAAGAGTTTCGTGGTGGGTGAAGAAGTGGCGCACCTCCATGCTGACCGCGCGCATGTAATCGCGGCCACGGGTCAGGTAGATCACGAAGGCGATAAGCTCGGCGTACCAGTCGCGCAGGACGTAGCTGAACACCTTGTCGTTCTCACTGCCCTGCTCAAGCTCATTGGCATCGAGCCAAGCGTTGATGCCGGTAATCATCACCGCCGCAAGCTCGTTGCGGTAATTGGCAAAGAAGGGGTTGAGCGGCAATTCTGTCATGACGGCGAACAGAATGCGCGTCAGATCGGCCTTTGTGACCTCTTTGTCCCCATCCCACAGGTCGTCGATCACTTCGCAAAGGTCGAAGAATTGCAGAAGAAATCCGACGGCTTGGTCATTGCCAACCCACTCGCGCAGTTTTCCGTCTCGGATGTCGCGCCATTCGGGTGTGTCGAACGCGGGGCGCGTGGGTATCGTGTCAGGCTGTGCCATCATAGTCTCCGTGGATAGACTTGGGCCGCACGTCCTGCGCGATATGACCTAATCGGCGGTCAGTGACAGGACAATAGCATCTTCACCGCCTGTTACGCTAGGGCGTTTGCGATACTCGAAAGCGAAGCCCGCCTGGAGGCAAGCCACCTGACCAGCGATGTTGCGCTCGGGCAGTGTCGCATTGATAGCTTTCAGGTCCAGCATCTTAGGGTGAAAGGCGAGCTGCTTGTATCCGTCGAGCACTTCAGGCCGCATCGGGGCGCCGATAGGCGCTAGATGCACCTCGGCCACGCCACCGGCGAAGTTCTGAAAAACTGCGATGCAGGACACCTCGCCGCTGTCCTCCATTGCACCGAATGCGATGGCGTCTTTGTGCCATCCCGGTGCGCCTGTGAGGTTCATTGCAGCTTCGAGCATGGCGTCTTGGTTAGCTTTGGTCAGTTTCAAAGGCATGGCAGGCCCCTTCATGGTTACTTGTAGTCAGTGTCAGCCCAGATGGCGTTGAACATTTCTATTGCTGTGTATGGGTCTTCGGTCTTGCTAGGGATGTCGCGGCTGTCTTGGCGCTTCTGTCGCAAGGCTTGGCTTTCTTCTGGTGTCAAAGGGTAATCACCGCTCACCATGAAATCCGTCGCCTCTAGCTTTTTCCGGCGCATCTTTCGGAAGGTGAACCATGCGCCAGCACGGATCTTCTGTAAACGGGCTTGCTTTCCCATGGGGACGATCTTGCCATGCTCCACCCGCTCGCTTTCCGGGTCTGCTTTCCCATGAACGATGCTGTATCCCGGCATCCCCGGCGCGGGCCCTTCTGGGACCAACTGCGTGTTCGGCGCACCTACCACAGAGACGATTTTTCCCGTCTCATCTTCCGCTATGACATAGTATTTGCTCATTTCTTTCGAGCCATCACGTTGAGGTAGCATTGCGCGCTGATGTCGGCGTCCAGTCCTTTCCACTCAAAACGGACTGTTCTCCACCCCGCAGCACCATTCAGGAACATATGGTTTCCGCTTGGGTAGTCGTTCATCGCGTCCATGTATGGGCGCTCATGCATGAGTGTTGAGTTAATCTTGATCCTGAAAGCCCACTGCGAAGGGCCGGCATAGCCTTGCTCAAGGCTCCACCACACATAGATGTAGTCGAGCGTGTCCATGTATATCATGGCGGATGCTGCAAGTTGCCAAGTGTCGTCCCCTTCCACTCGAGAACCGATAGCCGTTGCCGGGACGGTGACTGCCTCTCCGGCGATTTGCAGGGTATCAACGGCTAGGTTCTTAATTTTGCCTGTATCGACCGCTAAATCCTTGATGTGCGCGGTATCGATCGATGCATTGGCGATGTTGGCTTGGTTGACCCACAAATCCTGCGCATGAACACCTGGCGGAATATAGACCCCATTGACGGTGCGCCCGGTCGGGTAAACTGCAAAGGGCGTATAGTCCCCCTCGCCACTGGTATTGACCACACGCAGAGATGCATCGCGGATGATGAAGTCCGCAACAGGTTCCCCATTCCGTATCTGGTGGATAAGGCCTGCGCCTGTGATGTGGCCATTGAGGTCATGTTCAATACCCCAGACCTGATCTATCCCGCCCATCTGCTCAACGAGGTAGCGCGATTCCGCGTCAATTGCAGCAAACTGACTTTGTATTTTCTTGGTTAGACCTCCGCCATACTGGGCGTTGGTTCTGGTAATGACCTCTTTCAAAGAGGTGCGCAGCTTCTCCAGATCGCGAAAGCGAACCGCATGGTCTTCCTTGTTCCCACGGGTGCCAGCCAGAACCTCGGCGTTGTTGAGGGTGCGTTCTTCAATCGGGTCGCGGCGTTTTACCGGTGGTTTCTCCCGCCGAGGCTGCTCTTGCGGGAAAGAAACGCCTTCCCATGGGCTCAGATCATCCGCCATTACCCACCTACCAACTCTGCAATATCGGTTGCGATGCTGATGGCCGTGACTGCCGCATAGCCTTCGATCTCAACCTCCCATTTCTCGGCTAAGAAGCCTGATGGGAGCCGTTCAGCCGTGTTTGTCGTCGTGAGGGTGTGAACAAGGGCGCCGTCCGCATAGACCCGGACGGTGCAGTCAGGATCGCTCGGGGTCGCTTTGGTTTCTGTAACCTCGTCGGTTTCAACCAGAATTGCCCCGAAGTTATCATAGCCCGGTAGGTGGTTAATCTTGCTGCGCCATTTCTGCTTTGCCACGGTGCCGGGCAGTTTGGGGTCAAACTGCTTGATAACGCGCGTGTCATTGATCTCGGTATAGTAGAGCGCGCCGTCGAGCGGGTCGAAGTAGAGTAGCCCGGGCGTCATGTCACCGCGAATGTAGAACGGCTGCTCATTGCTTAGATCGATGATGCCGAATTCTGTCTCATTCGCAGCAGAGCCAATGCGACGGAAGCTGAAGACATAGCGTCCGTTCAACTGCTCGGCCCGCATGGTGTCCGGTTGCATTTCGCGCCACTGCTGTTCTGTGAAAAGGTTGCGCGACCGGACTTCAGCCCCATTCTGGTTAATAACCACCAATCCCTCATGAGACGCAAAGGCCGCTGAATAACCAAGGTCAACGATGCTGTGGGCATTGAGGCATGGCAAGGTGCGCTCCATCTTCTCCATTACCATCAAGCCAGGGTCGCTACCATGGATGAGGTATGGTGCCCCTTCCGTCATGACGGCGACATAGGCACCGAAGGCGGCAAGACCCACGATGTCGGTGTCTGTGGTTAGGCGATACTTCTCAGGCCACGCATGAGGCTTGTATGGCTCACAGAACATGACCTCTCGACCAGCATGGGCCGCCATCAAACCATTGGGCAGAGCAATGAGGCCCATCATGTCGGAGTCGGGCCGGTCATAATCGATGCTGGTGATAGGTTCGTTCAAAATCTGCTGAAAATCGTCCGTTTTCGTGCCCGCGCTGCCAGACGAAAACTCCGTGAGGAAGTAATAGTCGGTGATGCCGCTTAGGCTGGTCTTTGAGCGATAGACGCGGATACGATCCACGCCTCGGCCTGATTGCACAGGTGCGGCCACGGTATAGCTTACCGTCGACAAAGGTCCGACTTTCACTAGATCGGAAGGGGGCGACGGGGCGCTCTCTTCGTCAAACTCGGTGACATAGGTGTAGACGTAGGTGACATATTCCACCGCGACCGCATCATCGCCCTTTTCAACCGGAGCTTTGCCCAGATCGGGAAAGTACCAAAACTGGTCAGTGATAGTGGCATCACTCAAGGGACCGTGGGTGCCTGCCGAGTATTCCACGTCGAGGATCAGGCCAAAACGGCCAGTCTCCCCGGATGGTTGCTCAGGGTCGTTGCGGTACACCCGGATCTTAGTTGTTCCGGCGGGCAAAACCATGTTGTGCAGCACCACATACTCACCATCGATGCGGTAGATGCTGGCCGGTGCTGAAGCAACAGTTTCGCCACGGTCTGTCACGGCACTGTATCGGTAGTAGAACTGCTCGTCCTCTGAACCTTCAATCGGTGTCGTGTCTACGGTCGTGTAAAGGCTCGGCGCCCCTCCCGTTTCTACCGAAGATGCTGTGGCTGTAGGAGGATTATTGGGCGGGGCAAGGCTCAGGGCATAGTCTGTGCCACTTACCCGCATCTTGGGGCTTCCCTCCCCAGTGAAATACAGACGATCCTGCGCAACTGGCCCCACCGTTGCCTTCACATTGGATTGCGTGAAGCCGATGAAATCGCCGTTGAATTTCATGAACGTATTGGGTGCGGTGGCGAAGGTGTGGGCGGTTGTCGCGGCCTTAATCGGGCCGATGGTGCCATCATCCAGCCGTGTATTCTCGGCCCGCTGCGCATAGTTCACCGGAATAAGGCGCGGGTGAACCCGTGGGATTTCGCCTTTGAAGTTGGCCTTGCGAATGATCATGGCTTACATCCACCGGGGCTTCACGCGCAGGGGTGCGCGTTGCTGGCCACGCATGTTCGAGCTGAAGTGTGTACGGCAAGCCTCCTCGAAGTGATCTTTGTGCATTGCAGCGGCCTCCAGGTCGGTGAATGGCTGGTTCTTTGTCGACAGGATGCGCCATAGCGCGCCATCAGCGAGGGCTGTGGCGTATTGCGTGACCATGAAGTCAGGCAGGACATTGTAGGCATCAGAAAGCGGCGCAGTGGAATCAAGCCCTACCGCTTGCCCATGTCGGGGCTTGAGAAAGCAGGAGACGCGCAGCCGGCCCCGCTCGAATGGATAGACCGAGACGGTGCCGGGGCTGATCTGGGTGATGTATTTTGCCGCGCCCTCATTAGCCTCGCCCGTCAACTCGTCCGGCTCGACATCAGTGAACTGCGTTGGCGTAAGAGGATTGCCGTTCAGGGTAGCTTCTTCAAACTCATGGATCGTCGCGTCGAAAGGCGCGATCATGCAGCCCTTGCTGCTTCCGAGGTTGACGGTCAGCAATTGCCGCCAGCATCGGGTGCGCTCACAAAACTCAATCACGGCCAGACGCGCCATGAACTCCGCATAGGGCAGCGGTACGGTTGCTGCTTTCGGCAGGATATAGGGCAGCAGGTCGGAAATCGGGACAGTCGTGGTGTAGGACATGACTTATCCCTCCGAGTTTGCGGCCGCCAGCGACATGCCGTTTTCTGATTGTGAGAAGGATGTGACGGAGTTGCGGAACAACTCGAAATGCGCCTGCGCGCGCGCGGCGGACCCTGCAAGGCGCGCGTCCTTCGCATAGGCCCGGTAGAGGACATAGTTCACCAGCGGGTTCTTGTAGATGTCCGGCACGTCTACGTCGTCGTTGTAGCTGCCACCGGGGCTTGGTGTGGGATATGCGCCTACCACGGCTTCGATCATGCCTGTGCCGTCGTTTCCGGGCGCAACGTAGAACACATTGGGATCGGCAATATCGTGGATCACATGCACAACGGTTTTGGAGTGCGGGATTTTAGACGGATCCTGCCAGCCCGGGATATGGCTATCCATGATCGAGCGCGAGTCCAGACGGCGGATCGCCATGCCACCCGTGTTCGCATCGACCATATTGCGCGAGACACGGGACAGGATCGTGTACTCTGGGGGCAAGGTTTGAAGTGTGCCTTCCTCAAGCTCAAGGTTCACCGTCTTAGATACGGCGTTAGGCTTGAGCGTCACTATCTCGCGCAAGCCATCATTCAAGTAGCCGTGAAGCTCTGCTTGTGGCCATCGAACGTGGCTTGCGTCCTGTAGTGTGATCGACGCGCTATCCAGCACGTCTATGCTTTTGAATGTCACCCGGTATCTCCGTCAGTAAAGGAGGCCGGTTTTTAGGCGGCTCCGGCCTTGTCTTCGCGCGCGGCCTTAATCTGGGCGCGCATGGTGTCGTCTTTGGCTTGTGTGTGAGGCTTGCGGCCTACTTCTTCCTCGAATGCGGCGCGCAGCTGGTCGGTGTTCATGTCGTCAAGCGCGGTATCGCCTGCGGGCTTGGCGGGCTGCTGCGGCGCTGTGTCCTTCTCGGGCGCTTTCGGCTCGTTGCTGCCTGCTTCTGGCTTGGTCTGCTGGCCCTGCTCCTGCTGCGGTGCCTTGGCGGGCTCTGTCGGCGTCTGAGGCGCTGGTGCGGCCCCCATGGGCGTGGCCGGTGCAGAGGTCGCGGCATCATCGCGCAGCAGCTTGTAGCCCTCGGGGATCTGCAAGAACCGCTCAACGTGGTCGGGGTTTGCCACCGGCGCGACCTGACGGCCTTTGTCGTCGTCAATGAAGTGGTATTTGGTCCCGTCCAGCGTCACATGCGTACCGCCCTTGCGGTAGAGGATGGAATGGATGATTGCGGTTGTTGCGGTAGACATGGCAGGTGCCTTTCTGTGAGGGGTTACGATCAGCCCGCGCTTATGGTGAGGCGCGGGCTAACCGGACAATGAGCGGCCTTACGAGGTCGCTTCGATCAGGACGTGCAACTTCTTGGTCGCGCCAGCCGTGATCTCGGTCGCGGTCTTCACGCCGATGGAGACGGGGCTTTCACCGTTCTCTGCAAGCGCGGAGAGGGCGATAAGACCCGTAGAGCCGCCGGTGTTGGCCGCCACACCGTCAATCAGCGCGTCGTCACTGGTGCGCGAACCATCGAGCGAGCCGGGGGTGCCCGACATCAGGCCGATGTCGAGGGCGTTGGTGCCGATGTTCTCACCGATGAACTGGAAGCCGGTGATACGGCCATAGGGGAACAGCGGGAACAGTTCGAGGATGTCGGTAGCGGCGAGGCCTTCGGTGAAGGTGTGAGTGAACATATACTTGATCACTTCGCCTTTGCGGTGAGGGTGCGGCACCGGTGTGCGGGCGTTCCCTACGAAGTATTGCGATTGCTTGATAGCCATTGGACTGTCTCCGTTCTGGCGTTGAAAGGGTGAGAGGCGCCGCTAGGGCGCCCCATCAATGGCTCAGTTCGGGTTCTTACATGCGGTGTCGAGCGCGCAGACACCGAAGTCGAGGTCATTGAACCGCGTCTTCTTGATGCCCGCGATCAAGCCGCAGTAGATTTCGATCTGGTTGTCGGCGTCGGTCATTTTCTCGACCCACGACATCCGGGCACCGTTGCCGCCGGAGCCGTATGCAACCACACCGGCCTGACGGCCCAGCAGGAGCGCGCGGCCCGCGTCAACATCACCGCCAGCACCGTAGTCATTGAAGCGGCGAACCGATTCATGCTCATGCAGGACCATGTTGTTGACCATACCCAGACCACCTTTGCAGATGGGCGAGTTGCGGCCTTCCGAGGTGGCGAGTGCCTGACTGATCTTTGACCAGGACAAGTCGCCGGTTTCCACGCGCATGTCGTAGGCTTGGAAGGGCGACATCAGCACCACGAACCGTTTACCGCCTTCCACATTGACCGGGCTCATGCGAACCACATTCGGGTTCACCGCGTTCATCATGGTTGGCTTCACGGCCACACGCTCAAGGAACGCGACGTTCATCTTGTCGGTTGCCGTAATGGTCGCCTTGGATGTTGCCGAACCTGCATACAGCATGTGGTCGGCGTCAGGCGCATGAAGCGGGTTGCCTGCGAACGCTTTGTCGAACACGCCATCTTGGTTGATGGCGGTAAAGCCAACGTCACCGGAGAGGTAGCAGAAGTAGCCTTCATCCATCCACTGGGCGACATACTCGGAAGTACGGTCGCGGGCGATGCGGCGCAGGTTGTGCAGTGTGCGCTTGCGCGACATGCGGCCCGCAGCAGATGCACCCTTACGGGCTTGGTCGATCTTCACCTCGTCGGTGTAGAACGTCAGGCTTTCAGCCGAACCTTCGACGCGGTTATCACCCAGTGTCATGCCACCGCGCAGGCGCATGGACAGGTCGAACTGGATGGTGTCACCGGCTTCATCTTCGAGCTCAACCTTGCGCTCAACGATGTTGTTTTCACCTTTGCCGATGAATTTGGTCCAGTAGGACTGCTTTTCGGTATCTGTTGCGAGCGAAGTAGCCCAGCGACGGACTGCTTTCGGGTCGTTAACCCCAACCACAGTTTGCATTAGAACGTCTCCTTAGAGTCAAACTTGAGAATGACCCAGGCACGTCCTGCGCTTGGTATATGAACGCTGTTTACCACGCTTTAGGCGATCTTATCAACCTTCTTGGGCGGGGGTCTGAACGATGCTGCCCGCGCGCCTTACGATGGTCTTGTGGCGGGGGGCATCGACCACGATGCTCAACACCCCCTCTCCCGACCGAACCATGCGGATGATCGTATCATCGCCAACAGCAATCTCATGCGGGATGTGATTGTCTTTGGCGGTCAGTTTGGTCTTCCACATGGTCCTAGCCCCCTCAGACTTCTTCCAAGAAGCGTTCTTGCTGCTCGGGTGTCATGCTGTCGAAGGCGTTTTCGGCGCCAATCGGGTCTTTCATGATCTGCCGATCGATGGCGGCGAAGCGGCTGTCTTCCACCTCGGCGCTGGTGTCGCTGTTGAAGTCGGCCAGCGTCTGCGGTGCCTTGGGCTTCTCGCCCTTCTTCACCTCCAGCTTTTCCTCGGGCCCCTTGTCCTCGGCTCTTGCCTCGCCTTTGGCCGCCGGTGGGGCGATCTCAAGCGGTTTGCCGTTACGGGCCTCGTATTCCGCAGCGTAGAGGCGGTGCGCCATCTTGATCTGAGCATCGCGGCTCAGGTCGGCATAGGCTTGGTTGCCTGTCACAGCGCGCAACTGGCGGTCCCATCCTGCAAGGTGGTCGTCGTTCCAAAGATCGGGCGCGGCCTTCTTGTAGGCTTCCAAGCGGTTGTACCAGTGTTGCTGCTGGCTCTGCACCGCCTGCTGCACGGCGTTCTCGGCGGCTGTGACAATGGCTTGCGCCTGTGTCTGCTCTGCGATGATAGCCTTTTGCTGCTCACGGTATTCCTCCGAGGTCAGGTCGCCGTCGTCATACTTCGTCAGAAGTGCCTCCAAGGCTTCATCACCGGCGGCGATCTTCGCCTCTGCCTCGCTGGTGTCCGGGATTTGCGGCATGGCCGGGTCTTCGACCTCGGCGGCGGCGGCGGCATCATCTGCGGCTTGCTGAGACGCGGCGGCGTCTGCGGCGGCCTGCTGGGCTGCTGCGTCGTCCTCGCCGGTCGCTTGGTCCGCGATGTCGCCTTCCTCGGCGGGTGGCGTGCCCACCTCGGCTTTGGCCGGGTCGTCCGCGGCGGCCTTGCCCGCTTCGGCCTCTGGGTCTTCGATGTTCACAATGGGATCTTCACCCTGAGACAAAAGCTCAATCTCGGCATCCTCGAAGCCCGCTTCCTTCAGGCTTTCCACGGTGAATTCTTCGGGGATGTGGTCATGGTCGGTTTCGTTCACGCGAAAGGTCATGGCGTGTCTCCTTTGGTTGAGTGGTTCAGGCGTCGGTGCGCTGGTTGTCGTCGTCGTAGAAGACGGCTTTCACAGCGAACATGCTGGCCGTTTCGACGTGCGTGAGTGCGATACTCCGGCGGCGGCTTACGGGTAGCTGATTGACCACCTCCGCAAGCTCATTCGCCTTCTGTTTGATTTGATCCACCAATTCATTGTTGGAGGGATTGAAGTCTTTCGCGGTCACGTCGGTAGTCATGTTATGCGTCCTCTTTGTTTGCGGCGCCTGCCTGCTCTTTCAGGCGTTTGGCGCGGTCGGTGATCTGGTTCATGTCGTCTGTTTGCTTACGGGCGGCATCGGCGGTTTCTTCTTTGTGCTGGGCGTTGATCTTGGCGATTGCGACCTTGGCCTGGGCGTCAATCTCAGCGATGCGGATGTCGCCATCCTCCGCGATACGGGCCTTCTCGATCTCTACGGCGCGATAAGCTGCATCAGCGCGAGCGTCGGCTTCTGCAATCTTCTGCTCGTAGCGGGCGGTCTGCTTCATGGCTTCTTCGCGTAGCTTCATCAGCTCACGCTCAAACGCTTGCTGCTGCTCCATGAACCGCCGTTCAATCTCTGACCCTTGGGCGGCGTTCTCGGCGCCATTCCCGCCTTGAAGCTCTGCAATGATCTTCTGAGCCTCGGCGGATGCTTTCTCGGCCTCTGCCTTGGTCTTGGCGGCGTCGGCTTCCTTCTCGGAAAGCTCGGCCATGGCTGCACGCTGTTGAAGATCGTTCTGGGCCTTCTTGGCGGCCATACGCTCGGCTTCTTCCGGTGTCGGGTTATCGGGATCGGCGTCGGGATCCTCTTGGCCTGTCACCTCACGGATGCGCTTCACCAGTTCATCACGCTTCGGCACGTCGAGGGCTTCCACAATGAGGTCCATGATGCCCACAACCATCTGGGGCGCGGTCGAGGATAGACGGCCAGCCAATTCGAGTAGCTGCTCGGCCTGCGCCTGACGGGCTGTTGCGCGCCAGTCTTCCTCAGACACCACAAAGTCGGCTTTGAACTCTGCGATGCTGTTCTCTGGGTCGCCGTTGTTGATCGCCACAAAGTCGGGGTTGCCGCGACTGTCCGTGATGCGGAACTCGTCTTCTTCGGTGTAATACTGCTCCACCATGATGAGAGACTTCTCGCCATGGATGGCGCGGGAGAGGCGCAGGTTATCGAAGAATAGCGATGTGGTGAGTTGGCCTTGGTCCTGACGTGCCAAGATAGCCTTGCCGCTTGTCGCGTTGGTCTTGCGGCCAAGGTTCTCGTCCGTGACACCGCTGACCTGCTGGATCATCTGGGCATCGCGCGACATCATTTCGACGTGCGCGGCGGCAATGTCGCGGTCAGCATCGATTTGGGGGGCGGGCTTGCCTTGCTTATAGGTAATCACGGCATCCGGGCGCGCTGCCTCGTTGCGCAGTTCTTCGATGTCCTCCACGGCCCCTTCTTCCACGGTGACACGGGTGGTCGAGAGGTGGTGCAAGGATTTCGCGGCGCGGCGGTTCAAGTCACGTTGGATGTCGCGCAGGCCACGGATCATGCCATAGGGCATCCCATCACGGGCGCGGCGATAGCCCCAAAGCGGGGTGAAGGGGAAACGGTTGTGGCGGTATGGGCTGCGGCGCACGTCCAGCAGGCCGCTATCGGTCAACAGGGCGCAGTGAACCACCTGACGTGGGCGAGTGGAGAGGAAGGCGCGCCCCTCGTTGTACTCTGCGACGTGGCCGGGGCTGTAGGGGTCGAATAGCTCGCCGTGGAACTGCCCCCCCTTCATCACGGCTGCATCAGGCACCATGCGCTTGAACCAGCACTCAATGACGCGCACACGGTCGCGGTTGGCCACGGCGTTCTGACGGTTGCCGCCGGCATAGCTGTGGAAATGCTCGATTTCCTGAAAATCCATGGCGTCGTCGCCCAGATCGTCAGACATGAACATGCCGCTGCCGGATTCATTGGCTGCACGTTCGATCATCCCGGCCCGGTGACGCCAGAGCCCCATAGCGATGTCCACGTCCAGCCATTTGACGCGCATCTGATACCGGGCGTCCTCAAGGTCATAGCGAACGGCGGTGCTGTCATAGAGCATGGAGCGCCAGTTCTCGGAGCGCATGATAACCTTGGCGTGGTCGTCGTCGCTGCCCTGACAGGCTTCGAGCCAGCCTACACCGGCCTTCACGGCAGATTGGAAGGCATCGGCGGTGGCGCTTTCAAAGTGCGAGGCATCCGAGACGTGCTTGAGAAGCTGCGTCTTGCGCTCGGCGGCCTGCACACCGCGCTCGTTGCGCGCGAGAATGCGGTAATCCATGGTGGAGCGGCGCTGCGATCCGAGAACCCAGTTCACAGAGGTGTGGATCATGTTGAAAACCAGCGGCGCTTGCCCGCGCTCGGCTAGGATCTCAAGTTCATCCTCGGTGAATTGGATGTGGTCGTAGAAGTCCTCGTCCATCGCCATCTGAACGCGGTTCTCTGCCTGCCGGTCGAGCTCACGGATGTAGTGGCCCATGAGGTTCGTGTGCAGGTTCCAGCCTTGCGGGCTGTCCAGCCATGCGGTCTTGCGCTTGAGGTTGCGGTTCGGGTCCGGGGTATCATCCGGCAGGAACGTGTCACCCGGGGCCTTCTTGCGCCCGCCATGATAGACCAAGCTGCCCGATACATCGTCACCGGATGGCCGGTTGCGCTTTTCATCAGGGTTAAACATCGTTCGTGATCTCCGTCTCTTTAAGGGTCGACCCTGACAGACGGTCTTTGATGATAAGGTCGCCTATGGCCTCGGTTCCAAAGTTCGGCTTAGGCGGCATGTTGTAGAGGTCGCGCAGGCTATCGTTGATGGCGCTGAGGATGGGGATGAAGCCGTTGGGCAGAAGACCTTCTTCGATCCAGCCCACGATGGCGCGCTTGGCGTGTTGGCGGTCGCCAATGGTCTTGTCGTCGGACACGGCATAGCGCCACGCCTCACGCATGGGGATTACCACCGGCACGGTGCGGCCTGCGGCAATGGGGCGGGATGCGTCCAGGAGGACAAGGCACGGCTCTGTGCGGCCCTTCTGGTCGTCGTGCGTCAGCCATGTGCCAATGCAAGTGATGCCTTGGTGCGTCCGCTCAAAGTGGCGCTGTGCGAGATTGAGGGCGGGGCGAATAAGAGAAGTCATGCGGTCAATCCTGTGGCTCGGCGGCGGTGCTTGTTGCGCAGCGCGGGGAGTTGATTGGGGGGCGTGTAGCCTTGTGCCTTCTGGCGCAGTGCGTCAGCGGCGTGATTGTGCTCTGAGGGATGCCGGGGGTTCTCGGACCACCACTGCTGCTGATTGTTCCAGCCGCGGGAATAGGCTTCCAAGTGGGCGATGCCCTCTTTGCAGCCTTCCTCGTCAAACTCGTAGTGGCTGAACTCTTGGTAAACCAAGTCAATGCCGTGCTGGACGCGGGCGATCCGGGGAACAATGATCCATTCCCATGTTGGGCGGGTTTCCCTGACCTGCTGAACGGGCGATGTGACGCTCTCAACGCCCTGCTTGGCGTTGCTGCCGTCGTGAGGCAGGTAGTGCGCGCCCCAAGTGCAACCCAAGCTCTCCAGCCAGAGGATGAAGTGCAGGTAGCCTTGGTTGTTGTTCTCGTAGAAGTGCGTCCAGCGGTCCATGGCGCCGATGCGCTGGTGACACCAGATCGCGGTATGGTCGGTGGCGCCGATGTCCCAGAACGTATTCACCGGGACGTGCTTGACCATCGGGAACTTGCCGATGCGCTGCTGAATGCGCGCGTTGGAGATGGCAACGGCGTAGTATTTGCCCTCGTTCGAGGCTTGCCAGCACTCGGAAGGGGTCGAGGGATACTCACGCCACATGAGGTCAGGCGTGTTGGCAAAGTCGTTGTCGCGTTTGTTGATGTACCAAGCGCGCTGGTCGAGGTCCAAAACGCAATCCATCTCGATCTCAACCTTGTCGAAGTATTCATGCTCCTTGGCGCTGATGCGGATGCCTTCGGGGTTGATCCGGTATCCGCTGTCCATCCACCATGCGAAGAAGTGAAAGCGGTAATCTGTGGGCTGTAGCAGCACCTTGGCCTTGTGCTTGGCCTCGGCGCGCTGGCTCATGTCATAGAACGCGCCTGCCTTGCCTTCTGCCGTGGATTCGATGAACACCAGCCCAGTCTTGGGAACGCCCTGTAGCGAGCCGGAGGTGATCTCCATGGCCTTGTCAGGGTACTTGGCCGCGATCTTCCCCATTTCGGAGATATGCAGGAAGTGAGGCGTACCACCACGGGCCGAGGATGTGACTTCGATCGATGATCCGTTGGTGAAGACCATCTGCGTCTGAGTGCGCTCTGTGTAGGGTACAGCTTCACGCACCACCGCGGGCAGATTGTCGTAAGCGAAGCAGACCTTCTTTCGGTAGAGCTTGGTTGCCGCTTCCTTTGTGTGGGCGATCACGACAACCTCTTGATCCTTGTTAAACAAGGCGTGGTCGAGGGCCATGATCTCAATGAGGGTGGAAAAGCCCATCTGGCGGGCCTTGAGGATGATGTTCCGCTCATTGAGGTTCGCCAAAAGCTGCTGCTGCGGCTCGTTGGGCCTGAACGGAACGGCAATGTCGGGGATGTCGTCGGCGTCGTCGTCGCCTTTGGTGGTGATCTTGTAGAGCGCACCCGAGAATATGCGCCATTCCCATGAACCAAGGGCGGTTTTGAACTCGTCGTCGTCCTGCGGCACAAAGTCAGCCGTGACCACCCCTTGTTCGAGGAAGGCAATGCGGGCGTTCAAGGTCGCCAAGTTGCCCTGCGCGATGCTCACTTGCCGTCCTCCGGCTTATCGCGGCGGATCGGGGCTTTCGACATGCGCTGTTGGATCTCGGTGATGGCATCAGCAAATGCGCCAGCCGCGTGTTCAGCCTCCTTCTCGTAGACGCCAGTGTATCGGGCCAGCTTGTCGAGGGCGTTCAGCTTGTCATGCAGCTTGATCTTGGTCTTGCGGACATGGGTGAACTTGGCCTTGCCTTCGCTGTCACTCCCGTCGCGCTCCAGGACGGTTTCTGTCTGTATCTCTGCCAGTGCGTCGAGGTTGTCGTCGTCGGTGTCGTCCATGTTGATCTGAGGCTGTCCCTCGTCGTCAACGCGCATGAACTGGCGCATAGTGGCGAAGCCGACCTTGGCAAGCTCTGCAACGACACGCTCTTGCGTTACACCCTTTTTTTCGGACAGGCGGGCGAACCCGGCGCGGATAGCGTCGTAGACGTGTGGCTTAACCTTACCATTGCTTACCCACTGATAAGCCTTCGATTTGGC
This sequence comes from Sulfitobacter sp. R18_1, assembly GCF_017743915.1. Classification (NCBI taxonomy): domain Bacteria; kingdom Pseudomonadati; phylum Pseudomonadota; class Alphaproteobacteria; order Rhodobacterales; family Roseobacteraceae; genus Sulfitobacter; species Sulfitobacter sp. R18_1. The sequence continues at coordinate 270,604 of NZ_JAGHRG010000006.1, read as the reverse complement.
GACGGACTTACTGTATCCCGCTGCGATGGCGGCGCGCTCGGTATCCAGGTCAACAAGGTATTCATCCACGAACCTCAGTTCGCGGTTATCCAGCTCACGCTTTTTAGGTGTCTTTTTTGGTGGGGTCTTCGGTGCCAAGAAACCGCATCCTGCTACATTGTGGCGCGGTTTTATGATACCCCACAGGATGTAGCGGGAAAAAGGCGCTTAACCCCCCTAAAAAGGGGTCTGCTTAGATCAGTCTTCCGGGGGCGTTTCGTCTGGGTATGGCGTTGCCTCATAGTCGCTGAGGTATATCCCTACCATGCTGACGGTGTGCGGGCGCTCTGCGTTGTATTCCATGTGGCGGTATTCAACCGTGACCTTGGCAACAACGCCTGTGACCCTTTGCGGCTCTCCGACTTCCGTGGGGCTTAGGCCACGCTGCGCGCGGGTCATGTGGGTTGGGTAGTCCACCCAGTAAACCACTTCATCCCCTACGCGCGGGATAACGCTGGTGTAGATCGTGACGGGGAATGCGTCGTCATTGTCCGCGTCATGCAGGTGAACGGAGTTTGTGATTCCTCTCATGCCTTATCTCCACTCCATAGGCGGGCATACCGCTTGAGGATGCCCATGGTGCGGTCTGTGGGCTTGTAGGGCTCAATATGAGCGGGATCAGTGTTGAGCGCGGCGCGGCGCTTGGCTTCTTCAAGACCCATGGCGATGCTGTTGCTTTCGTCGGGGTCAAAGTGCTTGGTCCCCATAACCTTGTCATAGCATTCTTCGGGTGACAGGGGCTCAATACCAATGGGCGTCACATGGAGGCCTCGCGCCACCAAGTCTGCATCTGTGACCGTGTACCGTGGGCGCAGTGCTTTGGCCAGCAGATCAACCCAGTCGGTGCCCTCTGGGCCTGAGACTTGGATCACATGGCCGCCGATCAGCAAGGCGGGGCCGAGCTTGGTGGTGACGGGCTGGGCATGGGCGGCGTCTTTAATGAACTGCTTTTGATCCATGGGGGCGCTATCCTGCTTTGGCTGGTGCTTGTGGAGGGGGCTACAGACGCAGGGCATACCGGCGCCACAGTCGCACTCTTTCGGCCAAGCCTTGTCGGGGTGGTTCTCGCATACCCGCTCGCGGCCATTGCAGATGGTGCAGGTGGCTTGGCGGGCAAATTCTTCGGCGGGGCGGTATCCAGTGGTGTTCATGGTGTTCCCCTTGTCCCTTGTGAAAAGTGGCCCGCTATTCTCCGGGGGAGGACGCGGGCCTAGTTCAACTGAGGAAGTTGCAGTATCGAGCGGCGTTTTCTGTCCGACTCCCACGGACCAATCCAGCCACGGCCCCGCTGCAATCTACGATTAAGCCAATCGTCCCAACGGGTAGAACATATATGCGTCTTTCACCGGCTTCCCGGCGATCTGAATTTGGTTGCAAGGGTCGGACTTGAACCGACGACCTTCTGGTTATGAGCCAGACGAGATACCGCTTCTCCACCCTGCCCGAGAATATTACCCCTGCCCGATTCGCCTGTCACCACGCTTACCCCCCCCTATTCCGTTCGAACATTTGCCATCAGATGAATGTGCATACATTCCTCCGGGGCCAGCCCTTCGCCCGTGGCGGTTAGTATTTCGATCTTGTTCAGGAGGTCGGTGAGATAGTCGATCTTCTCGGCGGCCTCGCGCAAAACTTCGGGGTAATCCCATATGGCTGAATGGGTATCGCTCTCAGCGTCCCGCGCCACATCACGCAATTTCTTGGGTGTCGTCATGTCTTCCCCTCGGTCTGCGGCAATCCTGTTGCCATAGCTGCATCCCATCCATCGTTGTGGCCGAGGACATAGGCGCGATCCGACCTGTACCGCTCGATCTCCAGCGCCTGCTCGTTCAGCTTGTCACTTACTCGGTCGAGGATGTGGGCGTGTAGGCCCATCGCTGCGAGCCCCTCGCGCATCTTCCAGAGTTCTTGGCACATGGAGCGCACCGCGGCGTCCTTCGGCACGTCCAGTTTCGAAGTGTCTCCCATTACCGTCTCCCCTTCCGCGCTGCGGTGATCAACATCACCCCTCCAACGACGATCACCCAAAGGCCCATGGTCAACCCAAGCCACACCCAGAAGCTCGAAACGTAGAACTGCATGATCTCAAGCATCACTTCCGCCCCTTCTTGCTGCGGCGCTGTTTGCGGGCTGCTTTGACCTTGGCCCTGCTCTTACCGGACGGCTTACGGTTCTCGATGAATGAGCGCGGCGGCGATGGTGGTGGCGGGCTGACCATACCTGCGGCGAAGATCGAGGCGGCGATTGCTCTGAGGCTTCTCATAGTTCCAACTTCTCCAGCCATTTATCCCAACCTTCCTTTGCTTCGATCTGCTCAATCAGCTTTTCTGCGCACTGCGCGAAGTGATCGGTGATCATGAAGCGGCGCTTTTCTCGAAAGTCCCGCATACGGCGGATGTCGCTCGTGTCCTTGAGGATATTGGCGGCGGCCACGGCATCATCCAGCGCACGGTCGCTGATGGTCATGGGCTTGCCCGTTGCGGGGTCCAACATGTCGGTGTTCCAATCCCCGGAGAACCCACCGCTCATGTAGAATTTGACCTCAAGAACGGGCGGGCGATGGAAAACGGCATCTTTCGCAACCGCGTCCGTCCCTTTCCGCCCAGGACGGCCAAGGGGGCCACCATCGAAGCCACCAGCGTTGTAAACGTCTTCAACCTGCTTGCTTGGCATTGTGTCTTACTCCTTTGGCATTTTCAGAAGGTGGCGGGTGATGTCGCGCATGTCTTCAAGGTGCTTGCCCTGCGCGGTGTCGTCCTGTGCGCGAGACGGGCGCAAGCCATAGTCGTAGGCGGCATCCATGACGGCTTGCATGAAATCCACCGCTTCCGGCCCGTCGAGGATCGGCTCGGCTGGCCCGTGTTCCCCGTATTCGGAAACAGTGAACGTCAGGTCGGTGAGGGTGCGGAGGGTGTTGTTCTCCCCCGTCATAGCGAGGCGCAGTGCAGCCCCGCCGGTGAAATAGCTCTGTTGAGCGTGTGCGCGCCAAACCATTAGACGTTCTCCTTCTCGGTGTCGTGGATCTTGTCCCAGACGGGGCGGCCACACTTGGCGCAGTCTGGTCCCCACATTTCAGCCATGTCGGCCTCGTATCTGTGAGGGGTTACGGGTTGGCCGCGAAGTATCCCTATCGCTTGTTGGAGTGTTTCGTTATTGGCATAGATCGCTTCGATCTTGGCTTCGAACGTCACCGGTTTGGACAGGCGCCCGCAGGTGTCGCACTTCCAGTTGATGCGACCAAGGCTATCCCGGCAGACATAGCCGCCAGCGTGAAAGCGTTCGCACCACGCCCGCTTGATGCGGTCCCAGATGGTCATAGTCCCTTCCTCCGTTTAACTGCTTCGATTCCGTGCTGGACGGTCGTGTGGTCCCGGCTGAACAGCCGCGCAATGCGGGACAGTGAAAACCCCTGCTCATGCAGTTCGGCCATGCACTCTTGACGCCGGTGGGCGACATCGTGGGTCCGGGTCGGGCCAAAGAAATCGTGCAAGGGTATGCCCTGCCGACGTGCGAAGTCCGCAGCGTATTCTTCCGGGTTCTTGGATCGGGCAAGGTCCGGGTAGCACTGCGCCGCCCAGAAGTACGCCGTCTGCATTTCCTTTGCGGTAATCGGATCAATCATGCCTCAACCCTCTCGGGCTGCGCGGGGGTGCCGATGCTCTCGACCATCTGGATAAGCGCCCGCAAGGCGTCGGGCTTGCGGACGCGGTAGCGGATCACGTCGCCATGCCGGGGCCGCGTCCACGTCCATGCGTCTCGGACCAGATGCGCGTTTTTGGGAACAACCTGCCTCCCGTTGAGGTCAAGAAACACCTCAAACGCCACATGCTCGGATATGCCAATGCCAAGAACATCTGTTTCAACGATCTTGCCCTTGCAGGGACATCCGCGCCCGTCGTGGTCGATCCACGGGCCATATTCCTGATCTCGGGTCATGCTGCGATACCTCGCTCTTTCAGCTTTTCAGGGGGAACACGTCCGCTGTCCACAAGAGCCCGGGCGGTGATTGGGTTGACCGAACTCGGCGCGACGAACTTGCCGCTGTTGATCCGTTCGGCCCAGAAATCGAGCATTTCCTCTGTTGTCGCGCGATTGGCTTTCTTCGGAGGCCGATGGTTCTTCCAGCGTCCTTCAGCCAGCCAGTTGTCGGACATCTTGAGGTACTGCCGACTGTTTCCGGTGTTTTCGGCCTCATATGCCACGGCAGCCGCAACGATGTGCGCAGGATCGGCACCTGCCTCAACGGCCTCTTCAAAAAGCTGCTTAGAAAGGGTCTCGTCGTTCGGCCTCGGGTGTGCTTCCCAAAACTGATCGAAAAAATCTGTGTGTGTGGCGGTTTCCGACACACAATGGTTCTTTCCAGGTTCTATGGTGAGGTTCGTGTCGCAATTTGAGACTACCCCCGTCTCACCGTTGAGACTTTTCCCCTCGTTTTTTGAGACTACCCCCCCCGTCTCATTTTGAGACTTTTCCTTGGGCTTGGATGATGGGCCAAGCACAACATCTAGGTGTAGCTCGTACTGGTTCGACCCCCGTCCGCCGCTTCCATCACCTTTGCTTTGGCGTGAAACAAGGCCGAGATTTTCCAGTTCCGTGAGGTGCCGAAAGACGGTCGCGCGGCTCATTTCGCACTCGTCAGCGAGACGTTGCGCGGACGGATCGCACCGGTTCGTTTGCTTGTTGTGGAAGTCCGCAAGCTGGATCAGCACAACCTTCGCGGCGGGTTTTAACCCCTTCACGTTGGCCGCCCATATCAAAGCAATTCCGCTCATATGTGGTCCTCCAGCGTTATAGATTTCCCACTCAAATCGGGGTGGCATCCGGCTGTTTTCGATGTGTCCAGCACTGTCACAGGGCAGTTCAATTCGTGGTCGTAGACGATGAAGAAGGTGTACGCGCAAGGACCGCCCCCTACCCGCCACAGGCGGCGTCCCTTCTTGTTCAGGCGGGCGATGAAAGAGACGTACAGGTTGTCGCCGCGCTCTATGGCGTCGATGATCCCGTCCCATATCACCTTTGCATCTAGGCTGGGCTCTACGCGCTCTCCTAAGCGGCGTGAGAAATGGCTAAAGCACTTCCGGCTCGGGTGTACCTGATGGGGCTTGCGGCGGCGCTGGCGGCGGGTCATGCGGTACACTCCCCGTCTTCGTATGCGCCGCAGGTTCGATGTCGAGGGTGTCGATCAGGCTCCTCAAACATATCTGATTGCGCCAATAGCTTTTCACGAAACTGGCCCCAAGGAACCCCGTCGATGAACGTGCCAAAGCCGGTTTCTTCCATTTCATCAGGGAACCGATCATGCGGGTCAGCCCTCATCTGAGCGGCCAGCTTGACGCGGTGGAATTGGAAACATTGGCGGCAATTGCTAACGGTTCCGGCGGCGAGGTCGAATGGCTGCCGCTGCCAAAACCGAAGAACTTCATCGCGCCTTACGTTGGCCGAGACTAGAGGCATCCAAAGCGCCTCACGCGGCTGGTCCGGCATATCGTGCCGATGTGGTTCATCAGCGCGAATACCCAAGGCCTTAACCCACGAATTCCAGCCTTCCGAAACCAACATGCGCTTAGCGGCGCGAACCTTTAATTGCTCGGTGCAAATACGCTTCCGACCGTTCGGCACAAAGCGCTTGTGCAGGATCATCGCTTTGAATGGTTCGCCGTCACGCGCAGCGCTATTGTGGGAGACAACCTCATACCACGGCTTGACCGGACTATACTGGACCCACGTTATCGGGATGGACCATCTGTCAGAAACCTCTTGAACGAAATCAAGCGTTCCGTCCATCTCGCGGCCAGTGTTGGCAAAGACTACGCGGACACGATCAGAGATCCCCCCGTTTGCCTCCGCTATCTGGTGAAGCATGTAGGCGCTGGTGCGTCCACCGCTGAAAGCGATATGCACGTTTCCTTCGGGCAACAGGTATGGCGCCAAACTTGTATCATGAAAGGTCATAGCAGCCGCTCCTGCGTTGGTTCGCCGCCCTCACGGAACAAACGACGCAGGACGGTTTCCCCCTGCCAATCGCGGTCCCAGACAAGCCAGCCATTGCGTTGAGGGGGTGAACCTCCCCCGCGGAAATCGATCTTCCAGCAGCAGACATACGCGCGGCTTACCGGGAACCGGGCGTGAATCTCGTCCATCCCGTTGATGCGGGCCGCAATCCAGTCCCAGTTAAGCAGCATGGCGGCATATCGGACGCCCAGCCTCTCGATGTGTTCCAGCCACCGACCATGCCCGTCGCGCGCCGATACCTCGTTATACGGCGGGTTGGTGATGATGATGTCCGCAGGTGGGCGGCCCATGTTCTCATAGGTGCCGTCCCAGCTATAGAACGGTCGCGTGATGGTCCCGGGGTGGCCCCGGTCCACGATGTCGCTGCCAATCACGTCGAACCCATGCGCGGTAAGCTCACGGGCCATGTGGCCGCCGCCCACGGCGTTCTCCCAGATAGGGCCGCCGATCTCGCGCAGACGGTCGCCTTCGGCTGCGAGGAATGCCGCCGTGGCGTCCCGTGGGGTGGGATCATAGTCCAACGGATCGCGGATTGCGTCAGGCTTCCGCTGTTCAGGCAGCCCGCCGATAAGCATCTGCGCGGGGTGGATCTTGCGCTTCGCTTTGGTCGCGCGGAAAAGGGACTTTGTGGAGGGGGCGTTCATGTATGCTTCTCCATGCTGGCTTTGATCCGGTTCATGATCCAAGCGATGCACGGCACGGCCATGCTGTTCCCAAGCGCCTTGTATTGCGGGCCATCAGCGGCAGGCTTGCCCCGGTAAGTGATGGCGCAGTGATCGTCGGGGAACCCTTGCAGGCGGGCGCACTCGACGGGCATCAGGCGGCGGACCACTGGGCTAAACAAGTGAGGCGGCTCTGATTTATTCGGAATCGTGTGGCAGACTTCCGGCGACGGGACGCTTCCGTTCGTCTTGCATGTGACTTGGTTCGGGTCGAACGCCACCACGGGCGTGCCACGCCCGGTCCCGTCCTCGCTGGCGTCATGGCCCTCGCCTGTCAGCGCGTGGGTGGTGCTGCCGCTTACGGCCACCGCCGCATGGCCCCCGGCGTTCTGGTGGCTGTTGTTGTGGCCCATCGACCGGAGCGGTGTCTCGCCACCGCTGGCGTCGTGCTGGACCTCAGTGCCATTGCAGTCGAAGGCAACCATGTTCTGCGTTTCATCCCCAGCGGGGCCCCCGCTGCCTTTCGACCATTTGGAGGAAACCGTGCCAGCAATTGCACCGTGGTGGCCTTGAACGCGGTCTGGGACCAGACCGCCCGCTAGGTCGAAGTCTGTCCCAAGCCCGCCCCCGCCTTGAGTGCGCGCGCTAAGAGTTCCGGCAACGTCTTGCCCCGCTTCTCGGCGCGGCGGATGATCCCCGCGCAGGCTGTCGGGCTCAAGAAGTATTTGGGCGGGATCGCAGCAGTTTCCAAAGTCGATGACAACGAACACGCGGCGGCGCCGTTGCGCCACTCCGAACCATTGGGCGTCAAGAACGCACCATGCAGCCCGTGCCCTTGGCCCCTCAACCATACCTTCACTTGGCCAGCTTCCCCCGGCAGGACGTGGGAGGGCATCCACTGCGCCGACAAGTCCTCCCAAGAAACACCCGAAGGCGTTGCCTTTGTCGGAGAGCACCCCCGGCACATTTTCCCAGAGGATGGCGAGTTTTCCATCAGGTCGAGCATCGACGATTGCATGGCATGTCTCCACAAATTTCAGGGTAAGGTTGCCGCGGGCATCTTCGGTTCCGCCGCGCAGACCAGCGATCGAGAAGGCTTGGCAAGGTGTGCCAGCCACCAGCACGTCAGGCAGCGGGACACCGCGCGACCGGGCAAGCGCCGGCGTCACTTCGGTCATGTCAGACCACAGCAGCGGATCGCCTTGATTGTGATCTTCGGGTAGCTTGTACCCAAACCGATCTTGCAGAACTGCTCGGGGAAATGGCTCGATCTCTGAGGCGAGACGCCAATCCATCCACGGCGCGGCCACTTCGGGCGCACCAATTCCGCTACACAGGGTCCATCCAATCATGTCTCAACCACCTCCACGCCCTGCGCGGCAAGGATCGCCTTCTTCATGATGAAGGTGTCGGTCGGGTGGCCTTTGCTGTCCTCGACCACCTCGGCGTTGATGCGCTTGTCGAAGTAGACGAAATCGGCCTTGTAGATCATGACCCGGCCCGTCGGGGTGAGGATGGGTCCATCCTTGCCTTGCAGTTCAAACGGGACTTGTAGGCGCAGGTTCTCAATGATCCCGGCGCGCTCAAGGTGGCGCAGTTCGCCAAAGCGGTTGGCCTCGCGTTGACTGTCGAAGTCTATTTCACCAACCGTCACCCGCTTGGTCCCGCGCACACGGCCCTTGTCCGCCCCCGTGGAGGGTTGCTGTTGCTTGCGATAATCTGCTGCGGTGATGCGCTCGGTCATGACGACAATCCCCGCTCGCGGCGCATACGACGAACGCAGCGAACCATGATCTGACGGCGGTCTGCTTTAAGCTCTGACAACGCCGCTTGCTTTCGCTCGATCCGCGCCTGTAGGCGGGCAAGGCGGCGCAGTTCGAGATCGCTGGCGAAGGCCGTCCAAGGGGCACCGCACTGAAACGGTTTAACCACCTCGTTGACCTTGGGGCCGATTGCTTTGAACCAATCCATCGCGGTTGGTTTGCGGGGCGACTTGCTGGCGGTCTGTTCAACACCAACAGTTGAACACCGATTTTCCAGATCGTAGTCCATGGTATCCAGCATATTCACTCCCTGCGCGGCCAGTACGCCGCCTTGATGGTGGTTGGTTTCTCGTCGGTGCTGTGCGCCAGATCGGCGTCCATCACCTTGTTGGTTCGGGTGGTGATGCCGGACCCGGGAACCCCGAACCGATCTTCCATCCCGCGAATGGTTGCCCCGGCGGCGCGGGCCCGGACCATTTCAAGAAGGCGCTGATCCTGAGCCCTGTTCGCCGCCATGGCTCACGCTCCGCTCATTGGGCGCTGCTTGATGAACATTGCGCGGCCCAACCCCTTCACGAAGGCAGTGCGCAGTTCAGCCGTGGCAATCGACTTGACGTGCTTGCATTGGCAGGGCTGTAGAGCCACGCGAAGTGCCTGCACCTCGTCTATCGGGATGGTGACGATGATGTTGTCACCGTCACGTCGAGCGGTTGTTTTCACAGGGCACCCCCGATCTTGCGCAGGGCATTGGTAATGGCCGGAGGTGTGCAACCGATGATGCGGGCCGCCTCCTTGCGACTGATGCCGCTACCCAAAAGGGGGACGATCTTTTCCGCGACCCCTTTGGGGCGGGTCGCCTCGGCCTCTTGAGAACCCCAGAAACGGCGCGCGGCGTCGTTCTCGCGCGCAGCGACTTGAGCAGGTGTCATAGCAATGCCCCTTGTTCTGGCGCCTCTTGGGGCGCGGATTTAATGAGAAACCAGCGTTTGAACCGCTTGCCGTTCTGCTTCACCCAGTCGTCACCGATGGTATGACCGGCTTCTTTCAGATCGAGGATGCGGCGCGGGAGGTGCATCACGCCGAAGTTCTCGACGGCCTCCCAGAAGGTGATCGATCGACCGGCCTGCAAGTGGGCGAGGATCTTGGCGTTCTGCGTCTCAATCATATCTCGACCCCCAGTTCGCGGAGGGACTTGTTCCGATAGAAGGACGCGGCCCGGACATACCCGGGCTGGCTGAACTCAGGCTCTTGAGGCAGGCACTTCCAGCCGCGGCGCTTCATGATCGCGGACACCGCGCGCGCTGAAAGGCCGATCTCTTCGCCGATGTCCTTATGAGTGCAGTCCCAGTTGACAGACTGAGCAGCCCGCCAGACCAAGAAGTCATTGGCCCGGGCGCTCATGCTGCACCTCCTTGCGCAGAGCGCTGGAATCGAGTGTAGTCGATCCCATGAAAAAACTTGCGATCATTCTCGCGCTTCTGGGCGCTCCGGCTGCGGCTGATAATTACCTTTCCGTTACTGCGGAGAAGCTCCACGAGTTCTGCACACCAATCAAAGATGGTGGCTGTGAACCAAACGGCGATGATGTCTGGGAGGTTTGCGAGGTTGCGACGATCCTTCAGGTCGCCTCCTGCGGCAATTACATCCTTGGCGTGATCGACGGAATGGATCAACAAGCAATGATTGATGGGAAGAGCAGCAGTGACATCTGCGTCAGACCCAGTAATGAGATCAAACGAACCGACCTGAATGATGTGGTCTTGAGGTACCTTAATGAACAAAACGAGGGGCGAAACCTCTCTGCGTCCATATCTGTTTGGCAGGCTCTCAGCAAAGCCTTCCCCTGCTGAAAGAACGGTGCGCAGCGCACATTCTTTGACATCATAAGGCCGATAGATGGATGTTTTTAAACTCATTTTGACGCCACCGCCTTGCAATCACGGGACACCCTGCCAATATTATTAGCAGTGGACTTCCAGTTGAACAAAGAGCGGGGACAATCAATGCCAGCCTTACGAGACATCTTTTCGATGTCGTCATACCAACTAGCTGGAAACATGCCCGTAGTGCGGGCATGTCTGATCATATGGAAAGACACACCGAGCCGCGCCATAATGGCTTCTGGCGTCAGGGCATCGATAATCTGATGGACAGGTTTCTTGCTCATAGCTCGTACAATGCTAAACTATTTAGCAATCGTCAAGCTAACAGTTCAGATTTGCGCCAAGTATCTTGGCATATCATTATGCAAGGTATGAGCAAAGATGATGAAACGCCCCGCCCCTACTCCGATATTGCCGAGCGCCTAAAATGGCATCGGACACTCCTAGACATGAATCAGGATGAGTATGCTAGGTCGATTGGGGCGAAGCGGTCTGCGTTATCACTATGGGAGGCTGGAACTCACCGCATGTCCTTAAATGCTGCGCTGGATTTGCGCAGCAAATACGGCCTCTCGCTCGACTTCATGTATGAAGGCATTGATGATGCGTTGCCGATGACCTTGCGCAATGCTTGGCGCGACAGGCCCTGAGTTAGCGCCTCTAAGAAATCTATTGTAAAACCTGTAGCAGCTGCGCCCTCGCGCAGTTGTTCGATTCTGTCCATAATGTTCCCCTTTTGGTCCAATATTCTAAACTAGGCAAATATATGCAGCCCGGTCAATGCTAATCCGATAAGTTAATATTTTTAGCTTTTCCGTATTGCGTTGCTAAGTTTTTTAACATACCTTCTTTCTGTAGCCAATCCCGGCACAGGAGGAAGAAATGATCTTGGCACACATCACTCCCGAAGGCTTGAAGCGCGGCCTTACGCCCGCTCGCCTTAACCGTCTGATCGAGGACATCGAGCGCGATGCGTTTGACGTTTTCGACCTGGACCCCATCGACTTCACCATCATCAAGGATGGCAACTCTGGTGGTTGCCCACCGGCGCAGCAGGTGGCGTCATGAGCAAGTTGATGGAATACCGTACGATCAAAGCGGCTGAGCGTTCATCGAAGCAATATATCGCACTGATCGGCAAAACGACAACAAACTCCACGGTTGCTCAGCGCAACGGAGAACATGCAACGGCGGGATCGCTGCACAAATTTGCAGTGCAAACGCAAATCCACTTCCAGCCCTATGACGGGGCGACAAACTACCACGACTGCAAGGCATTTGACGCGGCCCTGACACGCGCAGCGCGTGAACGCTTCACTGAGTTGCGCGACCGCGCCTTTGAAATCCTGCGCGAAGATGCCGCCAAGTTGGCCGAAGAAGCCAAGGCTGAGTTGCAGAAGGAAATGGACGATATTTCTGAGCAGGTGGCGTCATGACCCTGTTCACCGCCTTCCACCCATCTACCGGGTTCACCCCCGTAGGTGATTGCATCTGCGAAGAATGCGGCAAGAACGATCTCCTGCCTGAGCAGATGTCCGACAACCACCGCTTTGGTTATCCGATCTGCGCCGAATGCGCGGAAATGATCCTGAGCGGCTACGTCCACTGCAATGAATGCCGCGGCAAGCCTGCTGGCATCCGGCGCTATGACGCTGTTCGCGGCGAAAGCTACACCGACTGGTGCGTTCGCTGTGATGGCCGCCGTAAGGTGTTCGTCGGTGTCCTGCCCCATCTGCGCGAAGAAGCGAGGGCAGCCCAATGATCCCGCTCCGCAAAGACGACATCATCACGCTGTCCCAGCCGTCCCGCGAGGTTCGCGCGCAGGACCGCAAACCGGTGCGCTACAAGCCCCTGCCCGTCCAGATGTTCATTGCTGGCCTCATGCTTTCCGTCGCTGCGCTGATTGGTGGTCACATCGTCAGCAAGGGCGTGGCGAACTTGGCGCACTTCAATGCAACGGAAATGCCGTTCACCATCCGGGGGGCATACTGATGTCCGCTATCACCCCGATCACGCAACGCGCGATCCACACCTACACCTGCACCGACCTGACGAAGCCAGCTTTGGCGATCATCGACGGTTGTCCTTGGTTGTTTTACGACCCCTCGCCCCTTCGAGCGAAAAAGAAGGCTGACGAGTGGCGCCGGGACATGGTGCGCCAAGACAAGCTCATTCCAGCCAAGACAAAGGCTGAGTGGCTTGGAGAGGCGCAGGCATGATGCGCCAGCCTTCCACCTTCTCCGAGCTTTACCGCTGGCACAACGCGGCCATGGCCGGAAAGAACCCGCCTGTGCATGATGGCGAGCCCCAGTGCGGCTATTTTAAGCGCCGCATGATTAAGGGCGGCCCGTGGGTGCCAGTGCGTATCTTCGTTGAGCGCGAGATTGACCCGGAAACGGGCGAGCTTGCCTCGGACGAGGTGCTTTGCATCGAGGTGGAAGGCATTCGCAAAGACGACCCTGCCGATCAGTGGACGTATCTAAAGCCCATCAGCCGCGCCGAGTTCAACCACCTCACCGACTATCGCCTGCGCGACACCCGGATGATGGACCCATATCGGCCAATCGACCTTTCCGAACAACCAACACCACCCCAAGGAGTATTTTAATGCTGGACAAGACAATGGACGCCGTGACCGAAGATGCAACAGAAGTTGTAGGGGCGGAGAAAGTCACTGAGCAAGAACCTGTCTATGTAGTGTTCGACACCGAGACGACCGGACTGTTCATCTTCCGCGACAAGGAAACCGGCAAACCCGTGCCGGCCGATGATCCGCGCCAACCCCGCATGGCCTCTTTCGCTGCAATCCTCGCTGATGCGGAAGGCAACGAGATTAGCCGCGAGAAGCACTTCATCAAGCCCGATGGCTGGACCATCGACGGCACCTATGCCGCTGAGGTCAATGGCCTGACTGATGAGTTCCTGAACAAGAACGGTATCTCAGTAGCAGAGGTTCTGGACCTCTGGGAAAGCTATGTTGAGCGCGGACTGATCGCAGCGGCCTTCAACGCTCAATTCGACATGAAGATGATGCGAGCCGAGCTACGCCGCGCTGGCCGTGACGATATGTTCGAGAAAACCCGCAACACCTGCCTGATGCGGGGTCTCGCCCCCTACAAGGACGAGGGCCTCTGCATCGTGCGCGGCTACGTCAAGCTGTCCGAAGCATGTGAATACTTTGGCATCGTCAATGCTGACGCACATGACGCGATGGCCGATGCCGAGGCTGCGTTGGGCATCCTCAAGAAACTGATCGAGACGGGCCGGGTGATTGAACCCAAGGTCCATTACGCGAAGGAAACAGCAAATGCTTGATGAAGTAAACGAACGCGCCGTGATCGGCGGTAATCGCCCACCCGCCTACGATCTTGAAGTCCTGACCGCGCACAAAAATACGGCGCATGAGTTCCTCAAGGTCACTAAGCAGTGGCTCGACATGGACTTGATTAAAACCCCTGAACACGCGGAGCAGGTCACAGACCAGATCGACGGACTGCGCAAGCTGTGGAACAAGATCGATAAGGCACGGAAGGCAGAGAAGAAGCCCCACGATGATGCTGCGCAAGAGGTTCAGGACGCCTTCAATCCACTTCTGACCAAGGTCAAGACTGCGGGTGACAAACTCAAGCCCAAGCTGGCCGCTTATGCCAGCGAGCAGGCGAAGATCGAAGCGAAGAAGAAGGCCGATGCCGAAGAAAAAGCCCGCAAGGCCGCAGAGGAAGCCGAAGCCGCCCGCAAGGCCGCCGAGGAGTCGAACGACATCGATGCACAGGTTGAGGCCGAGGAACAAGCTAAGGCCGCTGCTGCGGCACAAAAGGCAGCAGCCAAGAAGACCACCACCAACGTGAAGTCTGCCAGCGGCGCGGGCCGCACGATGTCGCTGCGCAAGATCAAAGAGGTGGAGATCACCAACGCCAACGTCCTGTTCATGGCGATCCGCGAAGAACCGGAGGTTCAGGAAGCCTTGGCGAAAGCGGCAACCCGCATTGTCCGCGCGTCTGGCTACGACAAAGGCAAACCTCTGCCCGGCATCAAGGTGAATGAACGTGAGGTGATGGCTTAATGCCCCGCCCGCTCAAATATCTCGAAGGCGACCGGATCACCGACCCGCTGGACGCGATCAAGGAGATTTTGGCGGGCCGGTACATCATCGACGGCGGAAAACGCCAACACCCGTCTTGGATGGGTGCTCAGCAGCTTCACCAGATCAACGCAGCAACGAAGCGCGGGCATCTGCGCTTTGCCATCCCAAACCCCGAACACCCTGACAACAAGGAACCACAGAAATGAACCTGCCAGTAAAAACCACATCATCCCTTTTGATGGACCCGGAATCCTTCAACCACATGCAGCGCGTCGGCAGCATGTTGGCCCTGTCGCCTTTGTTCCCCGAACACCTGCGCAAAGGGTCCAAGGACATCGCTATCGCCAATGGCGTCTTGGTGATGAACATGGCCGCGCGGCTGAATGAAGATCCTCTGACAGTTGCCCAGAACATCTACTTTGTCTCCGGCAAGCCGGGTTGGTCCTCGTCTTACATGATCGGCAAGGCCAACCAGCACGGTGTTTTCAAGAACCCGATTAGCTGGGAGATCAAAGGCAAGGGAGAAAGCCTCTCTGTCACTGCGTTTGGCGAACTGTCTTCAACCGGCAAGCGCGTCGAAGTAACCTGCGACATGGCGATGGCGAAGGCCGAAGGCTGGACGAAGAACAGCAAGTATCAGTCTATGCCGGAGCAGATGTTGCGCTACCGCTCTGCCACGTTCCTGATCCGCCTCTACTGCCCCGAAGTGATGGTTGGCGTCCCGGCGCAGGTTGAGATTGAACTTGGAATGAAGGACGTGACGCCGGACGACTATGCCGACTACCGAGCGGCCAACCAGAAGCCCGCCCAGCCGGAACCGGAGGATGTTGAACTGGTACCGGATGAAGAACCGGCTGGCGAGCAGGAACCGGCTCCTAAAGAAGAAACCAAGCCAGAACCGAAGCAGGAAGAAAAGAAGACTGCCGAGACAAAGGCCGAGGATAAGCCCGCGGAGAAGCAGGACAGCAAGACCGCGAACGGACCAGACGCCGAGCAGTTCCGTGGCCTCTTTGATCGCATTGTCGCTGACATGCGCGATGGTTTCCCCGTCGATGAAGTGGTCGATGTTTACAAGGCCCAAATCGAGCAGATGGAGAAGTCCGCGCCCTCGCTGCACAAGGAACTGCTGGAAGAAATGGAAGCCTGCCGTAAGGCCGAGGCCGAAGGCGAACAGGGTTCTGAAAGCTAATGCGCGAGCAGGATCTCATTCGCGCGGTATGGACAGGGCAATCGTTCGTCCCTGACGGCCACTATGCGCTGGCGCAGGCCCGCGACCGGCTGGGCGATGGTCAGGTGGTGAATCTCGACCTCGACCCGGAGCGGTCAGCGAAAAGCCACAAGCACCAGTTTGCCTTCGTCCGTACCGCGTGGATGAACCTGCCCGAGCATCACCTCGGGACACCCTACGCAGTCTCTACGGAAGCCCTGCGTAAGTATGCGCTGATCCAAACGGGTTACTGCAACACAGAAATGATGGCGATGGGAACGACGGAGCGCGCCAACCGAGCCGCAGCCCTCCTATCGCGCGTCTCAACGAATATGCACGGCTTTGCCATCACCAACGTGATCGGCACCGTCGTCTACTGCCACACGCCCCACAGCCAAAGCATGAAGGCAATGGGCGGCGAGGCCTTCAAACGCAGCAAGCAGGACATGCTTGAATATCTGGCCGACATGATCGGCGTCACCGCCGACGAACTGGCGAAGATGGGGAAGAAGGGGGAGACATGAACTTCTTATTCGGAGCGGTAGTCGGTAGCGGCGCCATGCTGGGCCTCCTGATCTGGCTATTCCTGATCGGCCACAAGAGACGTGTGCGCCGCGCGCCTGCGAGCAATGAGCCGACACCCGGTCAGAAGCTCGAAAACGCGCGCCGCTACCTTCACCACATCGCCACGACAAGCTCAGTCGCGCAGGCCCAGAAGGTCGCGCGCAAAGCATTGAGGGAGACATCATGAGTAGAGAAGTTCCCGAGTGGGTCGGAAAGACCGACAACACCGCGCTTCCGCCCCGCGTTAAAATTCGCATCTTCGACCGCTGCGGCGGCAAGTGCGCTGAGTGCGAACGCAAGCTGGGTGTCGCCGGAGAAGACCCAGAGTTCGATCACATCGTCGCGCTGATTAACGGCGGCGAAAACCGCGAAACGAACTTCCAGTGCCTATGCCGCGGCTGCCACCGCGCGAAGACCAATATCGACGTTGCCACCAAGTCTAAAGATCGCCGCGTCAAGGCAAAGCACCTCGGAATCGAGAAGAAGAAGCAACGCCTTCCGGGATCGAAGGGCACCAAGTGGAAGCGCAAGGTCGACGGCACCGTAGTGCCAAGGAATTGAGTTCCCCATCACGGGGATAACGCGGCCACGGCGACCCAGTGGCATACGACAACCGCGCATACACGCGGGCATTTTGTGAAGTCGGACCCCCAGACCGCCCCGCCGTTCGCGCCACCTCCACATGAGGGAGCGGCGGGGCAAACCGACACAGGGAGGGAATATGACCGCTAAATACATCGAAGACCGCGAGCTGATCGCGATGGCCCGGGAGATCGGGTGCAATGACGAAATGGTGCAGCGCCTCGCTGACCGCATCGAAGCCCTGCGCGGCGGCATGGCTGCGATTAAAATGAACCCTTCGCTGGCCTCCTGCCAGCTTATCGCATCACAATCCCTGAAAGGAAGCGTAGCGTGAAATCCGATCTCCATGACATCGATGTGATTTTCCAACATGCCACGGATCGTGCCGTATGCGTCCGCGCCGACGAGGATAGCGAAGACCAGTGGACCCCGCTTGCTTTGTGCGAGGTAGAAGGCAACCGGGCGCGCGGGGGCGTGGTCACGCTGACCGCACCACAGCGCATCCTTGAGGAAAGGGGGCTGGTGTGAGCATTGATGAACTTGCTGAGGCCGCAAAGCTGGTGAGCGACCACATCAACGAAGTGGCCGACGTTGCGGAGGATGCCGCCCGGTTTCGCGAGGTTCGCGCGACGATATACGTCAACGCCATTCACGGACTCGGATGCACCGAGGAAGAGGCAACCGCCTACGCTGACGGCACATCGGAAAAGACTTTTGTGCAGGCGTTGATTGAGCGCTTTGAAGGGGTGAATGCCACGGACCAAGCCGAGCGCATCGCTGATTTGGAGGGGGAGCGAGACCGCTGGAAAGACAACTGCCAGAGTGCCACAGGGACCATCGGCGTAATCCGCGCTATGATTGGTGAAATGTTTGGCGCCACCGCCAGCATTGAAAGCCAAGATGCAACACTGCTGCGAGGTCCAGAGCCTAAGCATGATGGAGAAGCAATCCTTGAAGCGTTGCAGCGGGTTCAGTCTGCTCTTGAGACTAACCGCAATGCACTGCTGACCCCGACACCGCAGGAGGCGGCGAAGGTGCTGTTGACCGAATGGATCGACCACGGGGAAGGGGTGCAAGGTGAACTTTCACGCTATGAGCGCGGGGGCGATGGCTGCATGTATCCTAGCATCGACGGAACTTGGGTTGACTTCAAAGCCGTGGAATCCGCTCTACGCACTATCTCGGAGGACAGCCATGAGTAACGCACGGGAAAAACTAGCTGAATACCTGTATGAGCAAGGCATAAGTGAGGCCTACTTTGACGCAGTGCAGGACCAAAACAGGCCGATACTGGACGGGGAACGGGCTATCGCTGACGCCATTATCGCCGCACTGCCGGGGCTGGTGAAGCTGTTGGAGTGGGAAAAGTCTTGGGCTTGGGGTCTCGATTTGTGGACCTCCGAGGGTTTTGAAATCAGCCACTCAAAGGATCAAGGGTGGTGGGTAAAGGGTGGCGGGACTACAGCCTTTTCACCACAGAGCCTAGAAGCAGCCAAAGCCGCCGCACAGGCACATTACACAGCGCAGATCATGGCAGCGTTTGGGATCGACGCCGCCGCAATGAAGGAGGGGAAGGACGCATGAACGTCGAGATCCCCCGCCTTGCGGTCAAGGAAACCACAGCCGCGAAGATGCTGGACTTGCCTGCATCGGAGTTCCGGCGGTTGGTTGGTGCGGGTGCTCTGCCGCCCCCCTGCCGATTAGGCGGGCACGATCGATGGCGCGTAAGCGATATTGAAGCCATACTGAACGGCAGTGCCGCACAACCCGACGAGGACTTTGAGCTTTGAAGCCAGCCAAACCCCAGATCAAAAAGAAACGATTGGTCTGGAAGTGGGACCGGCACCGGGCGGCATGGATGCCGTACTACCGAGTGACACGCACTGTTGCTGGCAAGCAGACTGAGAAGACTTGGCTCATAGATTGGCAAGGCGATCCGCGTACCCTCGATACGATCTATTGGGAACTTCACACTGGGCGCGACCTGCGCCAGAAGACGCCGGCCAAGCAAACATGGCGAGAGTGCATAGAGGCATGGCGCGCAGACATATCAGTTCAACAAGACCTCGCCGCGTCGACCAAGACGAGTTATCGCCGGGACATGGACCGTATTCTTGAAAAGAACGGCGACAAGGCGATGGCGCGAACCACCCGCCCCGGCCTAAAGGCCGCGCTGGCAAAGATGGCCGATCAGCCGCGCAAAGCCAGCAAGTATGCTCAGACCATCTCCATCCTTTGGAACTATGCGCTCAGTGAGCTCGACTGGCCCTTGGGCGCAAACCCGGCAAAGAAACTGGCATCATACAAGCCTAAGACCCCCTATGAGCCGTGGCCTGCGTGGATGGTGGCGAAACTCGATACAGCGCCAGACAATGTACAGACCGCTGCACATCTGATCCTTGGAACCGGCCAACGTCCGAATGCCGCGATCTGCATGACGCACGATCAGTTCAAAGGCGAAACGATGTTCGTCCTGGACGAAAAGGGCGGAGAACTGTTTGAAACCTTCTGCCCTAAGCGGCTCCGCGAATTTGTCTCAGGCCTGCCCCGCCGAGGGGAATATCTGCTGGCGAAGAACCTGCGCGAGCCCGTTGGATACAGCGCCATTGAAAAGGCGTTCAGAGCTTGGAGGGAAACGCTCGGGCCCAATGCCAAACCGTTCACACTTCACGGCTTGCGCAAACTGGCAATCATCGAATTGGCCGAAGCCGGAGCGAGTGACGCCGAGATCCAAGCGGTGACAAACCAGAGCGCTGAAATGGTTGTCTACTATCGCAAGCGAGCGAACCGGTTGAAGCTATCGAAAGCCGCTCAGGAACGCCGTGAATAACCCCGGAGGATTCGGAACGAACAGGGGGTGAACGAACCCAGAAACTGTGAGTGGACACTGTGAGTGGATGGGGGCGAACTTTACGGAAAATGGCGTAAGCCATTGGTACCCAAGGCCGGACTCGAACCGGCACGCCTCGCGGCGGGGGATTTTGAATCCCCTGCGTCTACCATTCCGCCACTTGGGCACGTAGGGCGATGTAGCCTGCAAAAGCGGCAGGAGCAAGTGGATTTTCACCCGCGCTGCGCGCCCAGTTGCTTGACCTTGGCCGCGCGACATGGTGAGGCATTCAAAACAGCCGGAGCCCCCGATAATGATCCGCCGCCTTTATGACTGGACCCTGGGCCTGGCCCAACACCGCCATGCCCTCTGGGCGCTTGCCGTTGTCGCTTTTGTCGAAAGCTCCTTCTTTCCGATCCCCCCTGACATCCTGATGATCCCGATGATCATCGCGCGGCCAAATCGCGCTTGGCTGATCGCCGGGGTGGCGCTGCTCGCCTCGGTCTTGGGCGGGCTTTTGGGTTATGCCATCGGCGCGCTGGCCTTTGAGAACCTCGGCCAGCCGATCCTTGCAAGTCTGGGCAAAACCGATGCGATGGCG
Organism: Sulfitobacter sp. R18_1; assembly: GCF_017743915.1. NCBI lineage: Bacteria > Pseudomonadati > Pseudomonadota > Alphaproteobacteria > Rhodobacterales > Roseobacteraceae > Sulfitobacter > Sulfitobacter sp. R18_1. The sequence continues at coordinate 250,377 of NZ_JAGHRG010000006.1, read as the reverse complement.
GAATTCTCGACCCGGTTCAATGACATGGGCTTTTGGGCGGTGCTGGTCGCCGGAGTCACCCCCTTCCCTTACAAGGTCATCACGATCATGTCGGGCTGGACGGGTATGCCGCTGGGCACCTTTATCATGACCTCGATCCTTGCCCGTGGGCTGCGGTTCTTTGTCGTGGCGGGGCTGCTGTGGCGCTTTGGCGCACCGATCCGAGATTTCATTGAACGGCGCTTGGGTTTGATGTTCACATTGGCCGTCGCCCTGCTGATTGGCGGCTTCATGGTGGTAAAGGTTCTATGACAGGTAAGACTTTGACTTCGCTGGCAACGCTCGGCTCAGCCGCGCTGTTGCTGGGTGCTTTCGGGTTTCAGCATCTGGGCGGCTACGCGCCTTGCCAGATGTGCCTTTGGCAGCGCTGGCCCCATGCGGCGGCGGTGCTGATCGGGGCAATCGTGCTGTTTGGCGGGCCGCGCGTGCTGGCATGGCTCGGCGCCTTGGCGGCGGCGGTGACCGCGTTGATTGGCGTCTTTCATGCCGGTGTGGAATGGGGCTGGTGGCCCGGGCCAAGTTCCTGCACCGGCGGCGGCATGGATTTGGGCAGCCTCGATGGCGGGTCGCTGCTGTCGACCGAAGGCCCGAGCGGCTTGGTGATGTGCGATGAGATCGTCTGGCAGTTTCTGGGCCTGTCGATGGCCGGGTGGAACGCGATTTTCACTTTCATCTTGGTCGGCCTTTGGGTCGCCGCCGCGCGGAAGGCGGCCTGAAAGACAAGAACCTGACAAACTGGACAGGCGACCTTACAATTTGTCAAAAACACCCCCGAAACGGACAGTTTGACAGCTTGTCGTTCGACAGATGCGCGGATTAACTGAGATCAAACATCTCAGGAGTCCCCCATGTCGAACCAACAGAACTGTATTTTGCTGGGCGTTCCGCTGGACAGCGGCAAACGCCGTCGCGGCTGCCTGATGGGGCCGGACGCCTACCGCACCGCGGGGCTGGAGCGCGCGCTGCGCGACCTTGGCCATAGCGTAACCGACCGCGGCAACGTGGCCCCTGCCCCCTACCACGCCAAGGAGCACGAGAAACTGCACGCGCTGGAAGAGACCATCGCCTGGACCGAGAGCCTCGCCGCCGCTTCCGATGCGGCGATGGACGACGGGCTGCCGATTTTCATGGGCGGCGACCACGCGCTGGCCCTTGGCACCGTGCTGGGCGCGATGCGCCATGCCGAAAAGGCAGGCCGCCCGCTCTTCGTGCTCTGGCTCGATGCGCATACGGATTTCCACACGCCCCAGACCAGCGACAGCGGCAACCTGCACGGCACGCCGTTGGGCTATGTCACCGGGCGCGAGGGGTTCGACGGCTTTCCAAAGATCGACAGCCCCCTGCCCCATGACAACATTGCCATGATCGGGCTTCGCTCCGTCGACGCCGCCGAACGTGCCGCCTTGCAGGAAACCACCGTTACTTACGTCGACATGCGCGAAATCGACGAGAGCGGCATCGCCAAGCCGCTGCAGCGCTTCCTCGACAAGGTCGCGGCGGCGGGCGGCATGCTGCATGTCTCGCTCGACGTCGATTTCCTCGACCCTTCCGTCGCGCCCGCCGTGGGCACCACCGTGCCGGGCGGCGCCACCGTGCGCGAGGGCCATCTGGTGATGGAGATGCTCTCGGACAGCGGTCTGATGACCTCGCTCGATCTGGTGGAGCTGAACCCCTTCCTCGATGAGCGGGGGCGCACCGCGCAGCTGATGGTGGACCTCACCGCCTCGGCCTTTGGCCGCCGCGTCTTTGACCGCCCCACACGCGCATATTGATTGGAGACCCCAAGATGACCAACCTCAAACCCTCCGACAAGGCGCTGGTGCCTTTTGTCTCCGTCGACCAGATGATGAAGCTGATCCACCATGTTGGCGTCGAAGAGATGCTGCGCGGGCTGGCCGAATATATCGAAGCCGATTTCAAACGCTGGGAGCTTTTCGACAAGACCCCGCGCGTGGCGAGCCACTCCGAGAAGGGCGTGATCGAGCTGATGCCGACCTCTGACGGCGATGTTTACGGTTTCAAATACGTCAACGGCCATCCCGACAACACCAAGACCGGCTTCCAGACCGTGACCGCCTTTGGCCTTTTGGCCAATGTGGCCAACGGCTACCCGGTGCTGCTGACCGAGATGACGATCCTCACCGCGCTGCGCACGGCGGCGACCTCGGCGGTGGTGGCGCGGCTGCTGGCGCCCAAGGGCAGCCGGGTCATGGCGATGATCGGCAACGGCGCGCAGTCCGAGTTCCAGAGCCTCGCCATGAAGGCGATCTGCGGCGTGGACGAGGTGCGCCTTTACGACATCGACCGCGCGGCAACCGCAAAATGCGCGCGCAATCTGGCGGGCTCGGGGCTAAAAGTCGTGGAATGCGACAGTGCCGAGGAGGCGATCATGGGCGCGCAGATCATCACGACCTGCACCGCGGACAAGCAATATGCCACGATCTTGACCGACAATATGGTCGGCTCCGGCGTGCACATCAACGCGATCGGCGGCGATTGCCCGGGCAAGACGGAACTGGCGCCCGCCATCCTGCACCGCTCGGGCATCTTCGTGGAATACCCCGAGCAGACCCGCATCGAGGGCGAGATCCAGCAGCTTGAGCCCGACCATCCGGTGACCGAGATCTGGCAGGTGCTGACAGGCCAAGCCGAGGGCCGCCGCGACGCGCAACAGATCACGCTGTTTGATTCCGTGGGCTTCGCGATCGAGGATTTCTCGGCCCTGCGCTATGTGCGCGACCAGATCGCCGAGACCGGGCTGTTCCAACCGCTCGACCTTCTGGCCGACCCGGATGATCCGCGCGACCTGTTTGGCATGTTGCAACGCGCGGGCTGAGCGTTTGGGGCCGCCGTCTCTAAGCGGCGGCCTCTACCCTTTCGTCACGTCATGGGCGTAGAGCCAATCGAAGGCCCGCAGCATGGCACCGGGGGCCAGCGTTGAGGCGATGCGCAGCCCGGTATGGGCCGCAAGGCGGATCGGACCTGAGCGCAGGTGATAGCGGGTGGCGTTGCCTTCGGAGGTTTTCACGATGCGCCGTGCTCGGTCGATACGCGCGGCCTGATAGGCGGTGAGCGCCGCGTCGCGCGGATGGCGGCTTAGGCAATCGGCCAAAACCCATGCATCCTCCAACGCCATATTCGCGCCCTGCGCCAGAAAGGGCAGTGTCGGATGGGCCGCGTCGCCCAAAAGCGCGGCGCCCTCTGCCTGCCAATTGGCCGCGACGGGGTGGTGGTGCAGCCCCCAGAGGGTGACCTTCTCCACTGCCTCCAACATCTGCGCGGCCTCCGCCCTGAAACCGGCAAAGGCGCGGCGCAGGTTGGCGGGATCGTCGCGATGATGCCAGCCCTCGGCGGCCCAATCGTCACGCTCTTCCACGGCCACGAGGTTGACCATGCGCGCCTCGCGTAGCGGGTAGCTGACCAGATGCTTCCCCGGCCCCATGGTGACCCGCGCCTCGGGCGGATGATCGACCACGTTGGGAATGAGCGCCCGCCACGCGACCTGCCCTGAGAAACGGGCCTGATCCGCCCCGTTCAACTGCACCCGCCCGACCGAATGGATGCCATCGGCAGCCACCACCAGCTCTGCCCGCCGCCGCCCGCCGCGGGCCATCTGCACCTGCGGCAGCGCACCGGGATGGATGGAGGCGACCTGCGCATCGGTCTCGAAGCTAACATTGGCGCGCTGTGCGGCCTCGCGCAGAAGGTCGATCAGATCGGCACGGTGGAGAAAGTAATAACGCTGGTCCTCCGGCAGGCGGGTCAGGTCCAGCCGCGCCACTTGGCCGCCCTTGGCATAGTCGCAAAGCCGTACCGCCTGCCCGCGCACCGCACCGCGTGCCGCCAACCCACGCTCAAGCCCCAACCCGCGCAGGACGGCGAGGCCATTGGGGCTGATCTGAAGCCCGGCACCGATCTCGGAAAAGCGCGCGGCCTGCTCCAACAGGGTCACGGCCACGCCACGCCGCGCCAGCGCTGTGGCCAGCGCCAGCCCGCCGATCCCGCCGCCCACGACAATCGCATTGGAAGGTTTCATTCGCGCCCCAACCACAAACGCCGAAGCATTTGCCCCGGCGTGTGGTGTTTCAGGTGATGTCAGTCGTCGCGGTGGACTTTTTCGCGCCGCTCGTGACGCTCTTGCGCCTCAAGGGTCATAGTGGCGATGGGCCGCGCGTCCAGCCGTTTGAGCGAGATCGGATCGCCGGTGACCATGCAGTAACCGAACTCTCCCTCGTCGATCCGCCGCAGCGCCGCGTCGATCTTGCCGACCAGTTTACGCGCCCGATCCCGGGTCCGCAGTTCCAAAGCGCGGTCGGTCTCTTCCGAGGCGCGGTCGGTCACGTCCGGGATGTTCCGGGTGCCGTCTTGTAGTGTCTCGATCGTGTCGCGGCTGCCTGCCAACAGTTCCGCTTTCCAGTTGATCAGCTTGCGACGAAAGTACTCAAGCTGACGGTCATTCATGAATGGCTCGTCCTCGGCCGGACTGTAATCGTCCGGCAGGAAAACTTCCTGCTTCATTTGTTTTTCCCCGGCGGTTTTCAACTCAGACATTAAAAAGGCCTGTCTCCCGACATCTTCCCTGCCGCAGCGTCTATCTGAGCGGGTTACAATTGTCACTACACAATCCCTTTGATTTTTGGTTAAAGGCCAAGGATCAAGCGCCCGTCACACGAGGTTGAAAACAAGATGAAATTTCAAGGCACCAAAGACTACGTCGCCACCGATGACCTGAAAATCGCCGTGAATGCGGCGGTTACCTTGGAGCGTCCGCTTCTGGTGAAAGGTGAGCCCGGCACCGGCAAAACCGAATTGGCGCGGCAGGTCAGCGACGCCTTGGGTCTGCGCATGATCGAATGGAACATCAAATCGACCACACGCGCGCAACAGGGGCTTTACGAATACGACGCCGTGAACCGCCTGCGCGACAGCCAATTGGGCGATGAGCGCGTGCATGACGTCAAGAACTACATCCGCAAGGGCAAGCTTTGGCAGGCCTTTGATGCCGATGAAAAGGTCGTGCTGCTGATCGATGAGATCGACAAAGCCGATATCGAATTCCCCAACGATCTGTTGCAGGAATTGGATAAGATGGAGTTCTTTGTCTATGAGACGGGCGAGACGATCCGCGCGCGTCAGCGCCCCATCGTGATCATCACCTCCAACAATGAAAAAGAACTGCCCGATGCTTTCCTGCGTCGCTGTTTCTTTCACTACATCCGTTTCCCTGAAATGGAGACCCTGAAGCAGATCGTCGAAGTGCACCATCCGGGCGTCAAACAGCAACTGCTGACCACGGCGCTGACGCAGTTCTACGAAATCCGTGAGCAACAGGGGCTAAAGAAAAAGCCCTCGACCTCCGAGGTGCTGGACTGGCTGAAACTGCTGCTGGCCGAGGATATGGACGCCGAGGATCTGGCCAAGGATGGCCCCAACGCCCTGCCCAAACTGCATGGCGCGCTGCTGAAAAACGAGCAGGATGTGCATCTGTTCGAGCGGCTGGCCTTTATGGCGCGCCGCCAGCGGTAGAGCGGCAACACAAATGCGACTTTACGTCAAAAGCGGGTATTTTCCTCGCTTTTGATTTTTCGCCTGCCTAGGCTGAGGTCAATCACGGGCACCAAGACCCGGGTTTAAACGACCGATGGGGCAGGCAAATGCAAGGACAGACAGCGGCAGCGCCATGCGCAGTTTGCGATAGATCACAGCGGAATAGGCCGCGCAAAGGCCCAAGCGCATGAGGCGCGGGGTGAAGGCGCGGCTGATCCTGCCGCTGATGATGTTGCTAAACGCCTGCGTGCCGGCCTCCCATTCCGAGGTGGCGACCCGCGCGGTGATCGCCGACAGCACCCTGCCCCCGATGAAGCAGTTCGCCCAAGCCCGCCCCACGACGCCGCATGTGTCGAATGCTGCCTTGGCCGAAGATTTCCTTGATCTGTCCTTTCGGATGGAAAGTGGCCGGGTCCTGCCCGTTCTGACCCGCTTTGAGGGGCCAATCACCCTGCGGGTTTTGGGGCAGCCACCTGCGACCTTGGGGCCGGACCTTGCGCGGCTGCTGGCCCGTCTGCGCCGGGAAGCCGGGATGGAACTGCGTGAGGTCACGGGCGGAGAGGCGAGCATCACCATTCAAGCGGTGAACCGCAGCCAGATCCGGCGGCTCTTGCCGCAGGCGGCTTGTTTCGTGGTGCCGAATGTCAGCACACTGGAAGAATACCGCCGCACGAGGCGCTCCGCCGCCACCGATTGGACCCGCCTGACCGAGCGGCGCAAACTGGCGATTTTCCTACCCAATGACGTAAGCCCGCAAGAAAGCCGCGACTGCCTGCATGAGGAATTGGCCCAAGCGCTTGGGCCGCTGAACGATCTCTACCGCCTGCCGGATTCGGTCTTTAACGACGACAATGTGCATACGGTGCTGACCGGTTTCGACATGCTGGTGCTGCGCATCTACAATGACCCGGCGCTGCGCTCTGGCATGACCCGCGACGAGGTCGCCGCGCGCCTGCCGGGCATTTTGGCGCGGGTAAACCCCGGCGGCGGCACCGTTGCCCCCCGCCCCGCGCGCGCCACGCCGCAGGTCTGGAGCCGCGCCATCCAGACGGCCCTTGGCCGCGACGTGGGCCGCAACGCCCGGATGTCTGCGGCCCAAGATGCGCTGCGCATCGCCCAAACGCAGGGTTGGCAGGACAACCGCCACGCATTCTCGCATTACGCTATGGGCCGCGTCACGCAGATGACCGATCCTGCCGCCGCGCAGACACATTACCAGATGGCCGACGCACTTTATGCCCGCACCCCCGGCACCACGCTGCATCGCGCCTATGTCGCCACGCAGCGTGCGGGCTATGCAGTGACCACCGGCGACGGTGCAGGCGCGCTCGCCCTGATCGAGCCGCATCTGCCGATTGCCGAAGCCAGCGAAAACGCCGCCCTTCTGGCCACGCTCATGCTGCTCAAGGCCGAAGCGCTGGAGATCGAAGGCCGCGGCATTGAGGCGCGCCGCGTCAGGCTGGACAGCATCGGCTGGGCGCGATACGGCTTTGGCCCTGACTGGGCCGTGCGGGCCAAGCTGCGCGAAATCGCGTCCCTGAACCCGCGCAATGGATAGGCCCGCAACATAGACGGGCGATAGACAATGATAGCAATCGGATTGGCATTGATCGGCGCGATAATCGGCGGGCTAACGGCCCGCAAACGTGGCGGCAACCGCAAAGACATCGCGCAATATGCAACGGGCTACGGCTTTGCCTTCCTGATCGTCGGCATGATCGCCACGGTCCTTCTGGACCGCGCGCTGAGCCTCTGATGTTTCTGCCATTCTTCGATCAACTCCGCCGCCACGGTGTCCCGGTCTCGCTGCGCGAGTTTCTGGCCTTTCTCGAAGGCATGAAGGCGGGGCTGGCCACCTATGACGTTGAGGCGTTTTACTACCTCGCCCGCGTGTCGATGGTGAAGGACGAGCGCAACATCGACAAGTTCGACCGCGCCTTTGCAGCGGCCTTTAAGGGGCTTGAGAACATCAGCCTTGATGACGTGCTCGAGGCCGTGGACCTGCCCGAAGACTGGCTGCGCAAAATGGCCGAAAAGCATCTTACGCCCGAGGAAAAGGCCGAGATCGAAGCCGCGGGCGGTTTCGACAAGCTGATGGAGACGCTGAAAAAGCGACTCGAGGAGCAAAAGGGACGGCATCAGGGCGGCTCGAAATGGGTCGGCACGGCGGGCACCTCGCCTTTCGGTGCATACGGCTACAACCCCGAGGGCGTGCGCATCGGCCAGAAGGAAAGCCGCCACCAGCGCGCGGTCAAGGTTTGGGACAAGCGCGAGTTCCGCAATCTGGATGACAACGTCGAGATCGGCACCCGCAACATCAAACTGGCGCTTAAACGTCTGCGCCGTTGGGCGCGCGACGGGGCGGCAGAGGAGTTCGACCTGAACGGCACCATCCGCGCCACGGCAGAGCATGGCTATCTCGATGTGAAAACCCGGCCAGAGCGGCGTAATGCCGTGAAAGTGCTTCTGTTTCTCGACATCGGCGGCTCTATGGATCCGCATGTGAAGGTCGTCGAAGAACTGTTCAGCGCCGCGCGGGGCGAGTTCAAACATCTTGAGCATTTCTATTTCCACAACTGCCTTTACGAAGGTGTCTGGCGCGACAACCGCCGCCGTTGGGATGCGCAGATCCCCACCCATGAGGTGCTGCGCAGTTACGGCTCTGATTATAAATGTATCTTCGTGGGCGACGCCTCCATGTCGCCCTATGAGATCGCCTATCCCGGCGGCGCGAATGAGCATTGGAACGCGGAAAGCGGGGCCACATGGCTCGCCCGTGCGCGGGATCAATGGCCGAACCACCTGTGGATCAACCCGGTGCCGGAACGGCAGTGGGGCTACACCCAGTCGATCGCGATGATCCAAGAGATTTTCGGCCCCGAGGCCATGGTGCCGATGACCCTCGAAGGGCTGAGCCGGGGCATTAAGACCATGACGCGATCTTGAACGCTCGGCCTTGAAACCTTTCCGCCCTGCGCCAGTTGAGGGGACGAACGCAAGCGCAGTGAAAGGATATTCCAATGGCTTCGATCGTAAAAACCGGCAGCGCAAAATGGGAAGGCTCGCTCAAAGAGGGCAAGGGCCATGTCTCAACCCAAAGCGGTGTGCTGTCTGACCAGCCCTATGGCTTCAACACCCGTTTCGAAGGCAAGGAAGGCACCAACCCAGAAGAGCTGATCGGTGCGGCCCATGCGTCTTGTTTCTCCATGGCGTTGTCGATGATCCTTGGGCAAAGCGACCTGACGCCCGACAGCATCGAGACCAAGGCAGAAGTGCATCTAGAAGAGAAAGACGGCGGCTTCCACGTGCCCAAAGTGCATCTGACGGTCGAGGCCAGCATCCCCGGCGCGAGCCAAGAGGACTTCGACAAAGCCGCGAAGACCGCCAAAGAGAACTGCCCGATCTCCAAGCTGCTGACCGCCGAGATCACGATGGACGCAAAACTCGTCTGATCGCATGACATGAAACCGGGGGCGCGGCCTTGTGCCGCTTGCCCCCGGCCCTCGGCCTGCCCATATTGCGGGCATGATCCGCTTTCTCCCCATCCTGCTGGCCATCCTTTACGCGCTGGCCATGTATCGTTTCTCCGCTTGGCGCACGGCGCGCGAGCTGGACGCGAAATCAACCCCCTTGGTGGACCCCAAACTCAACGACATGAGCGCCAAGATGGCAAAGGCGTTGGACCTGCCGCGCATAAAGGTGCATCTTTATGAGATCGAACCGGTCAACGGGCTGGCAGCCCCCGATGGGCGCATTTTCATCACCCGCGGGTTTTACAACAAGTTTCGCCAAGGTGCGGTAACAGCTGAGGAATTGGCGAGCGTCATCGCGCATGAGTTGGGCCATGTGGCGCTTGGCCATTCGCGGCGGCGGATGATTGATTTCTCGGGCCAAAACGCCCTGCGCACGGCGCTGGCGATGGTGCTTGGGCGGATCATTCCCGGGATCGGTGTGCTGATCGCAAACGGGCTGACCAGCCTGCTGGCTGCCCGCCTCTCACGCGGGGATGAGTATGAGGCAGACGCCTATGCCGCCGCCCTGCTGACCAAAGCGGGCATCGGCATCGGCCCGCAGATTTCCCTGTTCGAGAAGTTGGACGCGCTCAGCCAAAACGGCGCTGGACGCCCGCCCGCGTGGCTGCTGAGCCACCCCAAGACCGAGGAACGTGTCGCCGAACTGCGCAAGCTGCAACTGCGGTGGGAGGGCTAGGCCAGAGCCTTTGCCAGCCGCGGCAGCCGTGCCTTTTTCAGCAGGGCGCGCATCTCCCATTGCTCGCCCGACAGCCGCCGCGCCTCTTGCAAGACGGCGTCGGCCACGGGGGCGACCAATTCCGGTGTCGCTTGCCAAATCCCATGCAGATAGCTGTCAGGATCGGCCCGGCTCAGCCCCTCTTCGGCGAGGATTTGGCGGGGGAAATCCTTGGCGTTCAGCGTCAGGATCATGTCGGCGCTGCTGGCCACGGCGACGGCCAGAACATGAATGTCATTCGCATCCGGCAACCAAAGCCGCGCCTGTAGGCTGGGGGAGGCCGCGCGTTCGGCCCCCGGCCAGTTGCCGCGCAGCAGTGCGATCTCGGCCCGCGCTTGTGCTTCGCCCGTGGGCCCAAGCTTGATCGCTGCACGGGCCCATTCTTCTAAGATACGCGCCGACCAGACCGGCTCGAACGCGCCCCTTGCTGCCACACCCAACACCATTTCGCGCATCACCGTGGGGTAGAGCACGCAGGTGTCGATCAGCACACGGGGGCGCGTTTTCATCACAGCCGGAAAAACAGCGATTTGAGGTAACCGCTTTCCGCAAGCTGCGGCAATTGCGGGTGGTCCGCCCCGGCGAAACCGGTGTGCAGCAGCATGGCGCGGCGTCCGGCCCGACCGATGCCGCGGACGGAGGCGGTGCGGAATTGGTTCAGATCAGCGGCATGTGAGCAGGAGCAGAGCCCCAGAATGCCATTCTCTGCCACCAGCTGCGCCGAGAGCCGCGCGACGCGTTCATAGGCACGAAGCCCTGCGTCGACCGCTTGGCGCGAGGGGGCAAAGGCGGGCGGGTCGCAGATCACCACGTCGAAAGTCTCGCCCTCGTCCCGCAGGGCGGTGAGCACGTCGAAAGCATCGCCTTGGCGGGTGGCGAAACGGTCTTGCATGCCCATCGCCGTGGCCCCGGCCTCGGCCAGTTCCAGCGCGGGGGCGGAGCCGTCCACCGCCAGCGCCGAGTATGCGCCGCCCGCAAGTGCCGCAAGGGAGAAGCCGCCGACGTGAGAGAAGACATCGAGCACCCGCGCGCCATTTCGCGCAAGATTGGCGGCAAAGGCGTGGTTCGGGCGCTGGTCATAGAACAGGCCGGTTTTCTGCCCGCCGGTGAGGTCGGCCATATAGGTCGCGCCATTCATCGGCACCGGCAGCGGCCCCTCGGGCGTTTCGCCCGCCAACGTGGAAGAGGCATCGTCTAGCCCTTCGAGCTTGCGGGTCCGGCCTGAGGCGTTTTTGAGTACGTTGTGCACGCCCGTCACCGATTGCAGCGCGGCGACGAGCGGCTCAATCAGCGCATCGGCCCAAGCGGCATTGGGTTGGATCACGCAGGTATCGCCGAAACGGTCGATGATGACACCCGGCAGGCCATCGGCCTCGGCATGGATCAGGCGGTAATAGGGTTGATCGTAAAGCTGGCTGCGCAGTTGAAGGGCGCGATTGAGGCGCGCTTCGAACCAAGCCTGATCGATCTGCGTCTCGGCGTCTTGGTCGATCATCCGGGCGATGATCTTGGAATTCGGATTGACCGCGACCAGCCCCATGGGCTTGCGCTCGGCATCCTCCAACAGCGCCAGCGTACCGGGGGCGAGCCCGCGCGTGCGGCGGTCGGTGACCAGTTCATTTGCATAGACCCAAGGAAAGCCGTGGCGGATGGCGCGGGCATTGGCCTTGGGCAATAGGCGCACCACGGGACGTGTGGCAGGCTGCGGGGCGGAGGGGGTTTGGGGCGTTGTCATAGCGCCCCTCGTACTGCGTTCGCGCGGCTGGGGAAAGAGGTTTCGCAAGCCCCGATCGGCGGTCAGTTGCGCGCCCTGCCCCGCCACCCGCCCCGGCGGCGCGGGGTGGTCAGCGTCGTCTGCCCCTCGCGCAGCACTTGGGTCATCGGGTGATCGGCGGCGGCGCGGTGACGTTCCAGCAATCGGGTCATGGCGGCGGCGCTGTCCTGCCCTTCGGGCAAGCTCAGGGCCCAATCAAGGAAGATGCTGCGGCATTCGGCGGGGCCGATCCCCTCCATGCGGTAGGATTCGCGGATCAGGCCCTTGGGGTCGTCGGGATCGCTCATGCGCCCTCCCGCCCCGGCATTGGCAGCGCTGCGTTGATGATCTGCGCGGCGCTGTTGTAGTCGGTCTGCATCTTGCGTTCCAAGGCAGAGAGGTCGTCACATTCCAGCACCCGGCAGAGGAAACTCGCCCCCGCCTGCCCCATCGCCCCCGCCTCAATCGGATTGGCCGAGAGCAGCCGCGCGGCGCAGTTCAGGGTCCAAGCGTCGGTATAGGCGGCGGAGAGGGTCGCCTCCCCATCGGTGTCGATCACCCCTTCGTCGCGCGCGGCGGCAAGGCCCGCGTCGATCTCACGCGCGCCAGTGCCGCCGATGAGCGCCCCCGCCTGCGCGAAGAGTTCGATATCCTGCAACCGGCCCGCGCCGGTCTTGGCGTCGAGCGCGCCTGCGGGGCTGCGGGCGGCGGCGATGCGGCGGCGCATATCGGCCACCTCCCCCAGCACCTTGTCACGCGGGGCGGCGCGGCTGAGGATGTCTTTGCACAGCGCGTTAACATCGCGGCCCAGATCCTCTGCCCCCGCGATCACCCGGGCGCGGGTGAGGGCCAGATGCTCCCACACCCATGCTTGTTCTTTCTGATAGCTCTCGAAACTGGCAAGGCTGGTCGCCACCGGCCCCTGATTGCCCGAAGGGCGCAGGCGCATATCGATGTCGTAGAGCTTGCCTTGGGCCATCGGCGCGGTCATCGCGGTGATCATCGCTTGGGTCAGCCGCGCGTAATAGCTGCGCGTGGCGAGGGGTTTGGGGCCATCGGAACTCTCCACCCCATCCGCGTCATAGATCACCAGCATATCAAGGTCCGAGGTCGGCGTGAGCCGCCCGGCCCCGAGCGAACCCATGCCAAGGATCACCGCCCCGCGCCCCGGCGGCGGGCCATGGCGGGTGGCGAATTGATCGACGACCACGGGCCAAAGCGCCTGCAAAACGGCTTGGGCAAGCTCGGCATACTGCCGCCCGGCGGTGGCCGCGTCGATCAGCCCGCGCAGCAGATGCACGCCGATCCGAAAATGCCATTCGTGCGCCCAACGGCGGGTGCCGTCAAGGCGCAACTCATAGTCCGCCTCCCCCGCCAGATGCTGCGCCAGCATCTCGGTCAGCTTGGTCTGCCCCGGCCAGTCCGAGAAGAAATCGCCGCCGATCACCGCGTCGAAAACGCCGGAGTTGCGCGACAGATGCGTGGCAAGCGCGGGCGATGTGGCGACGATATCCACCAAGAGATCGCCCAGTTGCGGATTGGCCCGCAAAAGCGAGAAGAGCTGCACCCCGGCGGGCAATCCCGCGAGAAAACCGTCAAAGGCCAAAAGCCCCTCATCCGGTTTCGCAGATTGCGCCAGACGGTCGAGCAGCAGTGGCTTCAGCCGCCCGAAAATATCCGCCCCCCGCTCCGAGCGCAGCGCGGGATAGCTGGGCCAACGGTCCAGCACCGAGGTGTCGAATTGATGCGCCGGGCGGGCGGCTTCGGGCTCTTCCCTCGTGGCGGCGAAAAAGCTTTCGATCAGGTCGTGCACGGCTTGAAGTCGGCTATGAAGATCGGCCTGCAAGTCATTGACATCCATGTCCATCATGGCGGCCAGACGTTCAAAATCGGCATCATTGCGGGGCAGCGTGTGGGTCTGCGCGTCCTGCACCATTTGCAAGCGGTGCTCTACCGTGCGGTGTGCGCGGTAATGATCGCCAAGCGTTTCGGCGACCTCTTTGGGCACCCAGTTCTTCTCGGCCAGCACCTGCAACCCTGCCAGCGTCCCACGGGGCCGCAGCTCCGCATCCCGGCCCCCGGCGATGAGCTGCCGGGTCTGGGTGAAAAACTCGATCTCGCGGATGCCGCCCCGGCCCAGTTTCATGTCATGGCCCGGCAGGGTGATCGGGCCGCCCAAGCCCTTGTGCTCACGGATCGCCAGCCGCATGTCGTGAGCGTCTTGGATGGCAGCGAAATCCAAATGGCGGCGCCAGACGAAGGGGCGCAGGGATTGCAAAAACGCCTCGCCTGCCGCGATGTCGCCCACTGCCGGACGGGCCTTGATATAGGCCGCGCGCTCCCATGTGCGGCCAAGGCTTTCGTAGTAGCGTTCTGCCGCCTCCATCGCGATGCAGACGGGGGTGACCGCCGGGTCGGGGCGCAGGCGTAGGTCCGTGCGGAAGACATAGCCTTGGGCAGTGTTTTCGCTCAGCGTGGCAGACATGGCGCGCGTGGCTTTGATGAAGGCGCTGCGGGCGGCGTGGAAATCATCCGGCGCGAAACGGCTTTCGTCGAAAAGGCAGATCAGGTCGATGTCGGAGGAATAGTTCAGCTCCCCCGCGCCCATCTTGCCCATGGCAAAGACGACCATGCCGGCGCAATCGGAAAGATCGTCCATCGTCATGCCCGGCAGCTTGCCGCGTTTGATCTGTGCCGCCAGCCCCGCCCGCAGGGCCGCGCCGCAGGCGGCATCGGCGTATTCCGTCAGCGCACCGGTCACCTCCTCCAGCGACCATGCCCCGCCCAGATCGGCCAGCGCGGTCAGCAGCGCCATACGCCGCTTGCCCTGCCGCAGCCCATCGGCAAGCCGGTCGGGGGCCAGTTCCGCCGCTGCCGCGCAATTCTCGGCCAGAGCGCCTTCGGGGTTTGCCACCGCCGCGCTCAGCCAGCCCGCCTCTTTCTCCAAAAGCGCCATCAGATAGGGCGCGGTCGAGGCCGCAGCCGAGATCATTTCGCGCAACTCCGGCGCGAGATCGGGCAGCAGGGCCGCCGCATCCTGCGCGCGTTCGCGGTGATAGACACGGGGGGAGCGGGTGATCCGGGCGGCGAGAGATGGGTCTGTCATGGGGCCAGCTTTGCGGGCTGATCCAAGCGGCGTCAATGGGGGTTGCGGCAGGGCGCGGGCTTGCTACGACTTTGGCGCGCGCCCTGAGGGGGCGCGATGCGACAAGGGGCAGAGAATGAGCAAGAGTTTGAAACGGGTCCGCGCCACGCTGGAGGCCGCGGGGGTGACGCCGGAAATCCGCGAGACGGCTTTGGCGCGGACGGCGGTGGATGCGGCCACGGCGCTTGATTGCGCCGTTGACCAGATCGCGAGATCAATCGTTCTGCGCGGCGAAGACAGCGGGGCGGCGCTGCTCTTCATCACCGCGGGCGCGCAGCAGGTCGATCTCGAACAGGCCGCAGCGCTGGCCGGAGAGCCTTTGGGTAAGGCCGATGCCGCGCTGATCCGCGCGCAGATTGGCTTTGCCATCGGCGGTGTCGCGCCTTTGGGGCATATTACACCGCCGCGCGCTTGGTTTGACCGCAACCTGCTGCAATTCCCGCTGGTCTGGGCCGCTGCGGGCACGCCGCATCACGTTTTCTGTCTTGAACCGCAGAGAATGGCGCAGCTTTCGGGTGCGCAAGTCGCTGATTTCACTGTCGCTTCCTAAATAATGTAAAAAACATTCACATAGCCCCTTGCGAAACGGGTTCGGCGTTCCGATCTATTCAATGTGAAAGACATTCACATTATCCGAAACGCCCGGGCCGGCGACAGGCCCGTCACGACCGAAAGGCTCAACAATGACGACAGTGACCACCGACCCGACCTACTCCCCCCGCCCCAGCTGGCTGGCCCGGACGGAAGCTTGGATGGACGCACGCGGCAAAGGCGCATGGATCGCCGCCATGGTGCTCGGCTTCATCTTCTTTTGGCCCCTCGGCCTCGCCCTTCTTGCCTATATGACTTGGAGCAAACGCATGTTCTCTTCGAAATCCTGCAGCCGCAAATCCAGCCGCGCGATGATGTCGCGCAGCACCGGCAACCGCGCCTTTGACGCCTATAAGGCCGACACGCTGCGCCGTTTGGAGGAAGAGCAGCACAACTTCGAAGCCTTCCTTGAGCGTCTGCGCGAGGCCAAGGACAAGGCCGAGTTCGACCAGTTCATGGACGAACGCGCCAAGCGGGACGAGACGGCCACAAACGCCTAATCGCACCCTGACCCCCGCCCCCCGGCATCCCGCCCGGGGGGCCTTTCGCAGGACAAGACATGACCCAGACCCCAGACCCCGACCTACACCCGCAATTCTATGACGGCATCGCTGGCAAACGGCTGCTGGCTTGGGTCATCGATGTGACCCTTGTCCTGCTCTTTTGCGTGCTGATCTTGCCGTTCACGGCCTTTACGGGGCTGTTCTTTTTCCCCTTCCTGACGCTGGTGGTGGGCTTTGCCTACCGGGTGGCCACGCTGACCAGCGGCTCGGCCACATGGGGGATGCGCCTGATGGCGATGGAGCTGCGCGACCACCGCGACCGGCCCTTTGATTTCATGACCGCGCTTTTGCATACCATCGGCTATTCGCTGTCGATGACGGTCACCATCATTCAGGTCGTCTCGGCCGTTCTCATCTGCACCACGGCCCGCCGTCAAAGCCTTACGGACATGGCGCTTGGCACCGTGCCGGTGAACCGGCGGCTCAGCCGCTAGGGGCGCAGGCAAATTTGCCCTTGGCGGAGCGGGGGGTGGTTGATAGCATCCCCCGATAAATGTTGGAAGCCCATGCGACATACACTGCCTTTGACACCGCAATTCTATGTCACAGCGCCGCAACCCTGCCCCTATCTGGAGGGCCGGATGGAGCGCAAGCTGTTCACCGCCCTTCAGGGCGATAATGCCGCACGTCTGAATGACAGTCTGTCGAGCCAAGGTTTCCGCCGCTCGCAAAATGTTCTGTACCGCCCCTCCTGTGCCGATTGCGCCGCTTGTCTTTCCGCGCGGATCGACGTGGCCGCTTTCCGCCCCAGCAAAAGCCAGCGCCGCATCCTGAAGCGCAACGCGAGGCTGGAACGCCGCGCGACATCGCCTTGGGCCACGGAAGAGCAATATGACCTTTTCCGCAGCTATCTCGACAGCCGCCATGCGGATGGGGGCATGGCGGATATGGACGTGTTCGAATTCGCTGCGATGATCGAGGAAACGCCGATCCGCAGCCGGGTCATCGAATATACCGACCCCGAGGCCGACAATACCCTCGTCGGTGTCTGCCTGACCGATGTGCTGGGCGACGGGGTGAGCATGGTCTATTCCTTCTACACCCCCGACCGGCCCCGCAACGGGCTGGGCAATTACATTATCCTCGACCATATCGAAATCGCCCGCGCGGCGGGGCTGCCTTATGTCTATCTGGGCTATTGGGTGCCCGGCAGCCAGAAGATGGGATATAAGGCCAAATTCTCGGGGCTAGAGGTCTATATGGGGGGCCAGTGGCAAAAGATGCGCGATCCTGAGGGTTTCGTGCCCGACCAGCATCCGCTCAGCAACGATCCCATCGCCGAACAGGTGGCCAATATCACCCTGCCGGATGTCAGCCCGCGCTGAGGAAACCTATTGATTTGGCACTATTACCGGGCGGCCCCTTGGGCGGCCCGTTTTGCTTTGTGCGATACCGCGCCGGAAATGCAGGAAAGTACGCCATGCCGATCAAATCTTTCCAAAAATAACGCATATGAGGCGTGCTGCGAAATAAACCTACAAATAATCCCGCCCGACGCACAAGATTTTCGCCATTTCGCTGTTGACGCCCCTCTTTCCCCCTCCTAATCTCACGCCACGCTTAGAGGACCCTTAAGATGACCGACCTAGTCATTATTGTAAGACACACGCGCATGGGCCGGTAACGGTAGACCATAATCCTTCCCATGCGCCCCCGTCAGACCGGGGGTTTTTTTATGCCAATCGCAATAACCTGCCTTACGGAGCACCCAAGATGAAACGCCAGATGACCGGAGCGAAAATGATCGTCCAAGCCCTGATTGACCAGGGTGTGGACACCGTCTTTGGATATCCCGGTGGCGCGGTGCTACCGATCTACGACGAGGTCTTTCAGCAGAATTCGATCAAACACGTTCTGGTGCGCCATGAGCAAGGGGCGGTGCACGCCGCCGAAGGCTATGCCCGCTCCACTGGCAAACCGGGCGTTGTGCTGGTGACCTCCGGCCCCGGTGCCACGAATGCGGTCACGGGCCTCACGGATGCGCTGCTCGACTCCATTCCGCTGGTGGTGCTGACCGGTCAGGTGCCGACCTTCATGATCGGCTCCGACGCCTTTCAAGAGGCCGACACCGTGGGCATCACCCGCCCCTGCACCAAGCACAACTGGCTGGTGAAAGAGACCGATACCCTTGGCGCCACTCTGCACGAAGCCTTCCATGTCGCCACCCATGGCCGCCCCGGCCCGGTGCTGATCGACATCCCCAAGGACGTGCAATTCGCCACCGCCCACTACGAGTCCCCCAAACCCTCGACCTCGCGCTATCAGCCTCAGGTCAAGGGCGACATGGCCGAGATCACCGAACTGGTCGCGGCGATGGAGACGGCGAAGCGTCCGATTTTCTACACCGGCGGCGGCGTCATCAACTCCGGCCCGGCGGCGAGCCAGTTGCTGCGCGAATTGGTTGATGCCACCGGCTTTCCCATCACCTCGACCCTGATGGGCCTCGGCGCCTACCCGGCGTCGGGTGAGAAATGGCTTGGGATGCTCGGGATGCATGGGCTCTACGAAGCCAATATGGCGATGCATGACTGCGACCTGATGATCAACATCGGCGCGCGGTTCGACGACCGGATCACCGGTGTTATTGACAGTTTCAGCCCAAAATCCACCAAGGCCCATATCGACATCGACCCATCGTCGATCAACAAGGTGATCCGCATCGACATTCCGATCGTCGGCGATGTGGCCCATGTGCTCGAAGATCTACTGAAGGTCTGGAAGTCGCGCGGCCGCAAGACCAATAGCGAGGCGGTGGCGAAATGGTGGCAGCAGATTGAAGAGTGGCGCAGCATCGACTGCCTCAAGTTCAACCAATCCGGCAAGGTGATCAAACCCCAGCACGCGCTGGCGCGGCTCGAAGCGCTGACCAAGGATCACGACCGCTATATCACCACCGAAGTAGGCCAACACCAGATGTGGGCCGCGCAATACCTCGGCTTTGAAGAGCCGAACCGCTGGATGACCTCGGGCGGCCTTGGCACCATGGGCTATGGTTTCCCCGCCTCCATCGGCGTGCAGATGGCCCACCCCGAGGCGCTGGTGATCAACGTGGCAGGCGAAGCCTCGTGGCTGATGAACATGCAAGAGATGGGCACGGCGATGCAATTTGGCCTGCCGGTAAAACAGTTCATCCTCAACAACGAGCGGCTCGGCATGGTGCGCCAGTGGCAGGAACTGCTGCATGGTGAGCGCTATTCGCAAAGCTGGTCCGAAGCCCTGCCCGATTTCGTCAAACTGGCCGAAGCCTTTGGCGCCAAGGGGATCATCTGCTCGGACCCCGATGACCTTGATGATGCGATCATGGAGATGATCAACCACGACGGGCCAGTGATCTTTGACTGTCTGGTCGAGAAGCATGAGAACTGCTTCCCGATGATCCCAAGCGGCAAGGCGCATAACGAAATGCTGTTGCCGGGCGATCATGAGACCCAAGGTGTGATCGACGCAAAAGGCTCGGTATTGGTGTAACCCGTTTTCTTTAAAAGAAAACGTCCCGGAAATTTTTGAAGTTTCCGGCGAAGACGAAGAAGGACGAAGACATGGCTGCCCTAAAAATCAAAAAAGGTGCGACCTCGCATTCCGCCTATAACCTACGGCCCAACTTCTCGGATGTGGTTGAAAAACACACGCTGGCCGTGCTGGTCGAGAACGAGCCCGGCGCGCTGGCGCGGGTGATCGGCCTGTTCTCGGGCCGGGGGTATAACATCGACAGCCTGACCGTGGCCGAGGTGGACCACACCGGGCATCTGTCGCGCATCACCATCGTCACCAGCGGCACGCCGCAGGTGATCGAGCAGATCAAGGCGCAGGTTGGTCGCATCGTGCCGGTGCATGAGGTGCATGACCTCACCGTCGAAGGACCGAGCGTGGAACGGGAACTGGCGATTTTCAAAGTCGTCGGCAAGGGCGAACATCGGGTCGAAGCGCTGCGGCTGGCGGATATCTTCCGCGCCAATGTGGTCGACAGCACGCTCGAAAGCTTTGTTTTCGAGATCACCGGCGCGCCGGACAAAATCGACGCTTTCGCCGAGTTGATGCGCCCGTTGGGGCTGGCCGATGTCGCCCGCACCGGCGTGGCCGCCCTCGCCCGTGGTGTCTGACACGCGGGGCGTTTAGGCTTTCAGTTGGGCCGCGCGGAATTGGCGCGGTCCGGGCTTGGCGGTAAAGGGTATGATCTGAGCGCCTTGCTGGCGCTTTCCCTCTGCCTCCGGCTCTGCCGCCACGGGGTTATCTTGCCGCAGCGCCTCGGGCAGATGCGAAGCCGCTTTCTCCTGCACCAGCCGGGGGTTGCCCGCGATACGCAGCTTGCGATGCACTGAGACGTCGAACTGCACCATATCGCCCGTGTCAAACCCCGCCCCCTGCCCGACACGGATCGCCGGCTCTTCGTAATAGGCAAGATCGCCTTGATCTTCGCACCAGAAAACCGCTTTTCCGGCGCTATTATCGCTCCACAGAACTACACCAATCATAGTACACCCCGCTTTCGATGTTTGCTCTCCATTCTGCGACAATCGAAAGGGGTGCAACATAGGTTATAATGCAACGCCCGCTTGCATTTTGTGTCGGTTCCAGTAGGGTCAGCTACAAATCAGCGTCAGCTTTGACGCGCCTTCGCGTCAGTCTGTTAACCATCTGGCCATAACGGCTTTTATTCTAAGGCCGCGACGCAAATCAGAACGAGGCTGCATGTCCGCTCCCAACCGCTCCCCCTCTGAACTTCGTAGCATGTTCGGCGCCAATCTGCGCCAGTTGGCAGCGGATTACCCCTCGATCTCTGACCTTGCCCGGCAGCTTGGCATCAATCGCACGCAATTCAACCGCTACCTCTCGGGCGAAAGCTTCCCCCGGCCCGATGTGCTGGCCCGGATCTGCCGCTTTTTCGAGATCGACGCGCGGGTGCTGCTAGAGCCCGTGACCGAGATTTCCCTGAACCAAGATCCGATCAACAACAGCTTCTTGCGCGACTTTTTGGGCACCGGGGTTCAAAATGTGCCCGAGGGGGATTTCCCAAGCGGTTTTTACCGTTTCGCGCGGCGGTCTTTTCTGGATCAGGACAGGTTCGTGACCGGCGTGGTTTTTATCACGCGCCATGGCAGCAGCACCTTCCTCCGCGGCTATGAGAGCGCGCCTTCGCTGCGTGCACAAGAGCTGCCGACTAACCCGATGGCGCGGGAATATCGCGGCATCGTCTCACGGCAGGAGAATGGGGTTTCCATCGTCGTTTCGCGGCGTCGCACGCTGACCGGGTCGTTCAACTATCTCAACCGCGTCGCCTCTTTCGAGAATAACTTTTGGGTGGGCTACGTCACCCGGACCGCCCCCGAAAGCGCCGCAGGCACGCGGGTGACCCGGCTGACCTATGAGTATATCGGCAGAGACCCCAAAACCGTGCTGCCCGCCGCGCGGCAGGCGGGGTTCACCGACATCGACGCGCTGATGCCCTACCACCGCCGCCTGCTTCAGCCTGATGCGCCCTTTAACTGAGCCCCGCTAGAGCTGGGGCGGCTGCGCCTGCGGATAGCCTGTCGCCTGATGCCAGCCTTGGGCCAGTTGCAGCAGCCGCGCATCGCTGCCGCGCTTGCCGATAAGTTGCAGCCCCAAGGGCAGACCGCGCGCGTCGAAACCTGCGGGGATGTTGACCACCGGCAGACCAATCAGGCTGGCGGGGACCACCACCTGCATCCAACGGTGATAGGTGTCCATCGGCTGGCCGTCGATCTCAGTCGGGTGCACCTGTTCGACTGCAAAGGGCCAGACCTGCGCCGAGGGCAGCACCAGCACATCGACTTCCTCAAGGAGAGCATCCGCCGCGCGGAACCAATCAGATCGGATGCTACTGGCGCGCTGGATGTCAGAGGCCGAGAACCCCTGCCCCCGTGCGACCTCCCATTGCGCGGCGGGTTTCAGCCCCTCGCGCCGAGCGGGGTCGTCATAGAGCGCCCCGAGGGAGGCCGCCACGGCAAAGGACCGCAGGGTGATCCAGCTTTCCCACATGGCCTCCGCATCAAAGGGTGCCGCCAAGGGCGTGACCGTATGGCCGAGGTCGGCCAAGCGCTTCAGCGCCGCCTCGCTATGGTCGATGATCCCCGGCGCGCAGGGGAAGGCACCGCACCAGTCACCCAGCCAGCCGATCCGCTGGGGGGTCAGCGCCGCGTCGATCTGCGGTGCTGCATCGGGGGTGGTGCGGGTCAGCGGTTCGCGCGGATCATAGCCTGTCATCACGTCCAGCAGGGCGGCAAGGTCGCGCGGGCTGCGCGCCATCGGGCCCAAGGTCGAAAGCTGGTGCAGAAACAGATCGCCGTCATTGCCCGAAGGCACCGTGCCCCAGCTGGGCCGCATGCCGTAGACGTTGTTCCACCCCGCCGGATTGCGCAGGGAGCCCATCATGTCGGACCCATCGGCCACGGCCAGCATCCGCGCCGCCAGCGCCGCCGCCGCCCCGCCAGAGGAGCCGCCAGCCGAGCGGCCGAGGTCATAGGGGTTGCAGGTCGCCCCATGCACCGGGTTGAAGGTATGGCTGCCGAGGCCAAATTCCGGGGTGTTGGTCTTGCCGATCACAATGGCCCCGGCGGCCCGTAGACGGGCCACCGCCGGGTGATCCCGCGTGGCCGGGGCCGCGCCGAACAGCGGCGAGCCCTGCGAGGTGGGCAGCCCTTCCGCATCTGCCAAATCCTTGATCGCCATGGGAATGCCGTGCAGCCAGCCCCTGCGCGGGGCCGCGTCGGCGGCCTCAGACTCGGCCAGCAAAGCGTCGCGGTCGCGGAGGGAGACGACCGCATTCACCCTGCCGTTCACCGCCTCGATCCGGTCCAAGGTCGCCTGCATCAACTCGACCGCGGAAATCTTTCGCGCGGCCAGCGCCTCGGACAGTTCTGAGGCGTCCCAATTTAGCAATTCCATCATGTCCCCCTATTGATCACTGTCATTCCATGAAGGGGACAGCATGGGCTCAGTCGCCCTGCGCCTCGGCCCGGCTTTTGCCCGAGACTGCCAACGCCAACGTCGCCCCCATCAACCCGTCGAGATCGCCGTCGAGCACGCCTTTGGTGTCCGAGGTCTCGTAATTGGTGCGCAAGTCTTTGACCATCTGGTAGGGCTGCAGAACGTAGGAGCGGATCTGGTTGCCCCAGCCCGCGTCGCCTGCATTCTCATGCGCCTCGTTCACCAGCGCCGAGCGCTTGTCCAACTCCATCTGATAGAGCCGCGATTTCAGTGCTTTCATGGCGATGTCGCGGTTCTGGTGCTGCGACTTCTCCGAAGAGGTCACGACAATGCCCGTGGGGTGGTGGGTGATCCGCACCGCCGAGTCGGTGGTGTTGACGTGCTGACCGCCCGCGCCGGAGGACCGGTAGGTATCGATGCGGATATCGGAGGGGTTCACCTCGATCTCGATATTGTCGTCGACCACCGGGTAAACCTTCACGGAGGTGAAAGAAGTGTGCCGTTTGGCTGCCGAATCGAAGGGCGAGATGCGCACCAGACGATGCACGCCGCTCTCGGACTTCAGCCAGCCATAGGCGTTATGGCCTTCGATCTTATAGGTCGCGGATTTGATGCCCGCCTCGTCACCGGGGCTTTCGGCCTGAAGATCGACCTTATAGCCCTTCTTCTCGGCCCAGCGGACATACATCCGCGCCAGCATGCTGGCCCAATCGCAGCTTTCCGTGCCGCCTGCGCCTGCATTGATCTCAAGGAAGGTGTCGTTGCTGTCGGCCTCACCATTCAGCAGCGCTTCGAGTTCTTTCTGCGCGGCCTTTTCGGCCAGCGCCTTCAGCGCCGCCTCGGCGTCAGAGATGACCTCTTCGTCCTCTTCCATCTCGCCCAGTTCGATCAGTTCGAG
Organism: Sulfitobacter sp. R18_1; assembly: GCF_017743915.1. Classification (NCBI taxonomy): domain Bacteria; kingdom Pseudomonadati; phylum Pseudomonadota; class Alphaproteobacteria; order Rhodobacterales; family Roseobacteraceae; genus Sulfitobacter; species Sulfitobacter sp. R18_1. The sequence goes on along the minus strand of NZ_JAGHRG010000006.1, from coordinate 226,648 downwards.
ATTGTCGGCCAACTCCTGTTTGATGCCCTCATAGGTGTCGATGGCATCGACCAGCGACTGACGCTCGCGCATCAGCTTTTGCGCCGCATCGGGGTTGTCCCAAAGGTTCGGGTCTTCGACACGGGCGTTGAATTCTTCCAGCCGGTAGGGCGCGGTCTCCACATCCAGTCGCTGGGCCAGCAATTCCAGCGATTTGCTGATCTGGTCCGCGGTATTCTGTGCCTCTGCGCGCATGTGTGCCTGCCTTTGATAAGTAATGCGGCCCCGAAAACCGGAGCCGCACGAGAGATAGACCAGCCCGCCAGCGGCGGCAAGTGGGGGGCGGCAAAGCGCAGCTTTGCCCCGCCCCCTTTGGCCTGATTAGTAAAGACCGCCCGAGCTCAGCGTGCCAAAGCTCGCCTTGGGGCCGACGGTGGCTTTCTTGCCGGTCGATGTGGTGACCTCACGCGAGGAGGAGCCACCCAATTCTTCGACCAGCGGCAGGTCCGCCCCCATGGCAAAGCCGCCATCGAAAGAGATGCCAAAGAGCGGCTCTTCGCCATCGCGGAAACATTCCGACACGACATTGGCGCCGGTGGCGCTGTCGCTCAGCCGCGCGCCGGTGAAACGGTCGATCTTGATAAAGCGGCACTGGTCGGGGACTGCGAAGTCACCGCCGCCGTATTTCTTGATCGCTTGGCTCATAAAGCGTTGGAACACGGGCGCGCAGAGCCGCCCGCCCCCCGCGCCCCGGCCCATCGGGCGCGGGGTGTCGAAACCGATGTAGCAGCCCGCCACCACGTTGGAGGAGAAGCCCACGAACCACGCGTCTTTCTCATCATTGGTGGTGCCTGTCTTGCCCGCGATCGGCACCGGCAGGTTCACCGCATTGCGCGCCGTGCCGCGCTCAACCACGCCGCGCATCATGGAGGTCAACTGATAGGCGGTCACCGGGTCCATCACCCGCTCGCGGTTGGAAATGATCCGCGGCGCTTCACCGGGGGCGAGGTTGATCTGCTCACAGTCGTAGCATTTGCGCTCATCATGTTTGTAGACGGTGCGGCCATAACGGTCTTGCACCCGGTCGACCAAAGTGGGCTGCACCCGCTCACCGCCATTGGCGAACATCGCATAGGCCGAAACCATTTGATAAAGCGTGGTTTCCTGACTGCCGAGCGCGTTCGACAGCAAGGGCGCGAGGTCGTCGTAAACGCCGAAACGCTCCGCATAGCTGCCGACCACATCCATGCCGACCTCTTGCGCCAGACGGATGGTCATCAGGTTGCGCGACTGTTCGATGCCCGTACGCAGGGGCGTCGGCCCGTAAAATTTATGCGAAGCGTTCTGCGGCCGCCAAACGCCCTGCGGCGTGTTGATCTCAATGGGCGCGTCGACCACGATGGTCGCGGGGCTATAGCCGCTGTCGAGCGCGGAGGCATAGACAAAGGGCTTGAAGCTCGACCCCGGCTGGCGCTTGGCCTGTGTGGCCCGGTTGAACACGCTCGCCTGATAGGAAAAGCCGCCCTGCATCGCGATCACGCGGCCCGTGTGCACGTCCATCGCGACGAAACCGCCCTGCACTTCCGGCACCTGCCGCAATGTCCAGCGGATGAAAGAGCCGTCGCTGTCCGAGGTCATGCGGCGGACCAAGACGACCTGACCCACCTCAAGCAGGTCGCCAGCCACCTGAGCCTTGCGCCCGAGAGAGCCGTCATCCAGCCGTTTGCGCGCCCATTGCACGTCTTTGGCCGGGATCCAGTGGCCGTCTTCGTCATCCTCGACGCCTTCGATGCCGATGCGGGCGTCATTGCTGCCGACCTCAAGCACCACCGCCGGATACCACTGGTTCTCCAGATCGATGTCGCGCGGCACCCGCAGGTCCGCCAGCGCAGCGCGCCATTCCTCTTCGCTGTCCAATTGATCGGCGGGGATCTCAAAACGCGTCCCGCGCCAGATGCCCCGCCCGCGGTCATATTGCTCCAGCTGACGGCGCAGAGCGTTGGCCGCGATAGGCTGCATCTCGTTGTCGATGGTCGCGCGCACGGTCAGACCGCCGGTAAAGAATTCCCCCTCCCCGAAATCCTCGCTCAACTGGCGGCGAATTTCGTCGGTGAAGTAATCCCGCGGCGGCAGTTCGGCCTTGAAGCTCTCGAAATCACCGTTCTGGACCGAGCGCAGCGGCTGCGCCACTTCGGTTTCATAGACCGCTTCCGAGATATAGCCGTTCTCTTTCATCTCGCGCAGCACGAAGTTCCGCCGCGCCAGCAGCCGGTCCTTGCGACGCACCGGGTGGTAATCCGAGGGCGCCTTGGGCAGCGAGGCGAGGAAGGCCGCCTCATGCGGGGCCAGCTCGCTCAAGGTCTTGTTGAAATACGTCTGGCTCGCCGCCGCCACGCCATAGGAGTTCTGGCCGAGGAAAATCTCGTTCAGATAGAGCTCGAGGATTTTCTCTTTGCTCAAGGTCTCCTCAAGGCGCGAAGCAAGGATGATCTCCTTGATCTTGCGCTCGGCCCGGCGGTCGCCCGACAAAAGGAAGTTCTTCATCACCTGCTGGGTGATCGTCGAGGCCCCGCGCACGTCGCGCCCGCGCGATTTGACCGCATCCACCGCCGCCGCACCGATGCCGCGCAGGTCATAGCCTTCGTGGGTGTAGAAGTTCTTGTCCTCTGCCGAGATAAAGGCCTGTTTCACCAGATCCGGGATGGTATTGGCCGGGGCGAAAAGACGGCGTTCCTTGGCGAATTCGTCGATCAAACGGCCTTGGCCCGAGTAAATCCGGCTGATCGTCGGCGGCGTGTATTGCGCCAACGACTCATGGCTGGGCAAATCCCGACCATACATCCAGAACACAGCCCCGATGGTCAAAGCCACCATGCCGACGCTCAGGGTCAGGGTGGTAAAGATCCCCCCGAAAAAAGACAGAACAAATCGAAACACGCGCGCGGACCACCATTGGCTAGGGACAGTTCCGAGCCTATACAGGATGCGCTGGCGCGGGTCAAAACACATGGCCGCCAGCGGGGGCGAATCTTCGCCCATCGCCACAGCGGCCACATCTTTTCATTTTACTTTCTGATCAAAGGCTTGAGCGCCGCATCCTGATCACGCCACGTCACGATCGCATCCGCCATCGCGCTCACCATCGACGCGCGCCACACCGGATCACGCAGATTGGTCAGATCGCGCTTGGAACTCAGGAACCCCACTTCGACCAAAACCGAAGGAATATCGGCAGACTTCAAGACCGAAAAACCCGCCCGCCGCAGGGGCCGGTTGTTCAACGGCCCGCCCGCCGCGCCCATGCCATCGACCAGAATCTCGGCCAGCGCATCTGAGCGCGGCTCGGTCTCTTGCCGGGCAAGGTCCAGCAGGATGCCCGCCACCTGATCATCCGAACCGGTTAAATCCGCCCCCGCGATGATGTCCGACCGGTCATGCCGCGCCGCGAGATGTTCGGTCGCCACATCGCTGGCATCATCGGAAAGGGTATAGACCGTCGCCCCGCTGGCCCCGCCCTGCGACAGGCTGTCGGCATGGAGCGAGATGAAAAGGTCCGCTTCGGCCTGATGGGCGATGGCGACCCGGTGCTCTAAGGCGACGAAAATATCCTCATCCCGGGTCAGCAAGACATCCACGCCCTTGCGCCGCAGCGCATCGCGCAGGTCGCGGGCGAAGTTGAGCATCAGGTCTTTCTCGTCCAACCCCTCGCGCTGCGCACCCGGGTCGATGCCGCCGTGGCCGGGGTCCAGAACGACGGTGAAACTGTCCTTGTCTGCCACCTCAGGTTTCGGCGACGCGGTGAGCGCGGTGGTCCAATCGGGGTCCACCGGCGCGCCTGCGGCCTCGGCAAAGATCGCAGGCTCGACCGTCTCCAAGGTAATCTCAAGCCGCGCCTTGCCGCTGCTTGCGTCCACCGGCATGCCAATCTCAGCGGGAACCATCGGCTCGGCCAAATCCGCCACCAGACGCGACCATCCGGGCTGAAACGCGCCAAACCGCAGGGCCGAGATACGGCCCGGTTTTTCCAACAGATCTCCCCGGGCGACATTTGACCAATCCGCCTCGCGGAAATCGACGATCAGGCGGGCGGGATCATCCAGCAGAAAAACCCGAAAAGGCACGCCCTGGCTCAGCGCCACGGTCAAATCGGTCTTGCCGAACCAGCGATCACTCACCGCGCTCTCAACCGGATCGACCCGCGCCAGCGCCGTCAACTCCTGCGCCGCGACGGTGACCGGCCCCGCGCAGGCCAACAAGACTGCCAGTCCCCTAAAGATTGCCCGCATGATCGATCACCCTGCCCGTTTTCGCCCTTTTATCACCTGCCGCGCGGCCAAACCAGCGCTCAGCGCGCCGCCATGAAGGCTTTGAGCCGGGCGATGCCCTCCTCCATATCCGCCGTGCTGCGCGCATAGGAAAAGCGCAGCGTCTTATGCCCCCGCGCCGGGTCGAAATCGAGCCCCGGGGTCACGGCGACGCCAGCCTTCTCCAGAATTTCCGCCGCGAAGGCGCGGCTGTCATCGGTAAAGCGCGAGACATCGGCATAGACGTAAAACGCCCCATCGGGCGGCGCGATGTCGGTAAACCCCGCCTCTTGCAAACCGGTGATCATCAAGTCGCGATTGCGCCGATAAACCGCGAGATTGGCCTGCAATTCGTCGTCACAGTCCATCGCTGCTAGCGCGGCAATCTGGCTGGCATGGGGTGCGCAGATGAACATGTTTTGCGCGATCCGCTCGACCACGCGCACCTGATCCTCGGGCACCACCATCCAGCCCACGCGCCAGCCGGTCATCGAGAAATACTTCGAGAAGGAGTTGATCACATAGCAGTCATCGGTGACCTCCAGCGCGGTCACGGCCTTCTTGTCATATTCGATGCCATGGTAAATCTCGTCAGAGATGAAGGACATGTCATTGGCCGCACAGGCATCCGTCAGCGCCGTCAAGGCGGGTCGGTCGAGCATGGTACCCGAAGGATTGGCGGGGGAGGCCACGAGCAAACCGCGCAGGTCTTGCCCCGCGAAATCCGCCGCGACGGGCTGATATCTGTTCTCCGGCGCGGCGGGCAGATCGACGGGCTGCATCCCCAAGGCGCGTAGGATCTGACGGTAGCTGGGATAGCCCGGCGCCCCGATGCCCACCCGATCCCCTGAATCGAAGAGCGCTGTAAAAGCCAGCAAAAACCCGCCCGAGGACCCGGGGGTGATCACCACCCGCGCCGGATCGAGATCGACGTTATACCATTCGCCATACATCTGCGCGATCCGCGCGCGCAAAGCAGGCAGCCCAAGCGCCACAGTATAGCCCAAAGCCCCCTCACCCATCGCCTTGGTCAGCGCGGCCGCCGCCCCTTTCGGCGCGCCCGTGCCGGGCTGGCCAACCTCCATATGAATGATGTGACGGCCCGCCTCTTCGGCGGCGCTGGCGGCCTGCATCACGTCCATCACGATAAAGGGATCAACGGCGGACCTGGTTGAATTGCGCATGGGCTTGCTCCTACTGTCGGCATGTGCTTTCACCGCGCCTGATGCCGGGCGTCAACCCTTGGCCCCTATTTCGCAGCTTTACCGAAAGGACCGCCCATGTTCGCCCGCCTCCTCGCCCCTGCCCTTGCCGGCGCAGTCACCCTTGCCGCTCCCGCCGGGGCGATGGACCTGACCGAGCTTACGGACGCCGAACGCGCGCAGTTCCGGGCCGAGGTCCGCGCCTACCTGATGGAAAACCCCGAAGTGATCCTGCAAGCGGTGGAGCAGATGCAAAACCGTCAGGCCCAAGCGCAGATGCAGGCGGATTTCGATCTGGTCTCGGCCAATGCCGATGAGATTTTCGACGATGGCTACTCTTGGGTCGGCGGCAACCCGGAGGGGGACATCACGCTGGTCGAATTCCTCGACTACCGCTGCGGCTACTGCAAACGCGCCCATGGCGAAGTGGCCAAACTGCTGGAAACGGACGGCAATATCAAACTGATCGTCAAAGAATTTCCGATCCTTGGTGAGCAATCGCTGCTGGCGTCGCGCTTTGCCGTAGCGACCAAACAGGTCGCGGGCGATGACGCATACAAACAACTGAACGATGCGCTTATGGCCTTCAACGGAGCGGTCACCCTCCCCGCCCTGCGCCGCTTGGGCGAAAGCTTCGATCTGGATGTCGCTGCGATCGAGGCCGAGATGGACAGCGACGCGGTCACCCAAGAGATCGCCCAAACCCGCGCGCTGGCCCAAAAGCTGCAGATCACCGGCACGCCCACCTTCGTCATGCAAGACGAAATGCTGCGCGGCTACCTGCCCTATGATCAAATGATGGTACTGGTGGAAGAAAAGCGCGGCTAAAGATGCGCGCCCCGGCAGTCTTGGCCGCGCTCGCGCTGGTCCAGCCCGCCGGGGCCGATGAACCCACCGCGCGTGATGCGTTTGAAACCGAGCTCCGCGCCGCGATCCTTGCCAATGGCGATGTCATCGCCAAAGCGCTGGCCGGCCCAACGCAGATGCAACGGCATATCCATAACGACCTGTCCCTGCTTGAACAGCTCGCTCCCGACCTTCTGGGGGGCCACCCCATCGCGCTTTTTACCGCAGAAGACTGCAAGACCTGCGCTGCCGCCGTCCACGAATTGACCGCAATCACAAAGCGTTACGGCATCGCCTTCATCCAACACGATCTCAGCCACCCCCAGCCCGCCCGCTGGGCCGCCGCCCTAGGGCTCACCGACGCCCCCTTCTACGTGCTGCCCGAAATGATCCTAAACGGCCACATGCCCCCCATCGTCCTCAAAAAACACCTCACCCCAAACAAGGTGAAGACGCCCCCCAACCCCCTGATTAATAAATCATTCCCACAACAGACAAAGCGCGCCAACCTCCCGGCTCACGCGCTTCCCCCCATCTTCATCCTTTTAAAAATACCTCTGCGCAGCCTCTCAACCAACGCAGCGCCAGCGGCCCAGCCCCCAACCTACTCAGCCGCCTTCACCGCCTCAGCCTCAATCTGCGCCGCGCGTTCCTCGACCTGCTCGACGATATGGTCAATCATACCCTCGTTGCCGAGCTTATGGCTTTGTTTGCCCGCCAGATAGACCATGCCGAACCCGGCCCCGCCACCGGTAAAGCCCACGTCGGTCATCAGCGCCTCACCGGGGCCGTTCACCACGCAGCCGATGATCGACAGGCTCATCGGCGTCTTGATATGCTCCAGCCGTTTCTCCAAGGTCTCAACGGTTTTGATCACATCAAACCCCTGCCGCGCGCAGGAGGGGCAGGAGATGATGTTCACCCCACGGTGCCGGAGCCCGAGGGATTTAAGAATTTCATAGCCAACCTTCACCTCTTCCACCGGATCGGCGGAGAGGGAGACGCGGATGGTATCGCCGATGCCACTCCACAAAAGGTTGCCCAGACCGATGGCCGATTTGATCGTGCCCGACATAAGCCCGCCCGCCTCGGTGATGCCAAGGTGGATGGGCGCGTCGGTGGCATCGGCAAGCTGTTGGTAGGCCGCCGCGGCCATGAAGACGTCCGAGGCCTTGCAGGAAATCTTGAACTCGTGGAAATCGTTGTCTTGCAGGATTTTGATGTGATCCAGCCCGCTTTCGACCATCGCATCGGGGCATGGCTCGCCGTATTTCTCCAGCAGATGGCGCTCCAGCGAGCCCGCGTTCACGCCGATGCGGATTGAGCAGTTGTGGTCCCGCGCGGCTTTGATGACCTCACGCACGCGCTTTTCATCGCCGATGTTGCCCGGGTTGATGCGCAGACAGGCGGCACCGGCCTCGGCGGCTTCGATCCCGCGTTTGTAGTGAAAGTGGATGTCCGCAACGATGGGCACCGACACTTCGGGAACGATCTCACGCAGGGCTTTGGACGAGTCCTCATCCGGGACCGAGACCCGCACGATATCGGCGCCTGCGTCGGCGGCGGCTTGGACCTGTGCGATGGTGGCGGCGATATCGGTGGTCAGCGTGTTGGTCATGGTCTGCACGGTGATCGGCGCGTCACCGCCCACCGGCACATTGCCCACCATGATCTGCCGGGACTTGCGACGCGGAATATCGCGCCAAGGGCGAATGGAATGAAGCGACATGAAGACACCTTTCGCGGGATCAGGGGCTTTGGCCCCCTACCTATTCAGCCGGGGCCTCATGTGCAATGGGAAGCGGCGGCCCGCGCGTTTAGCTGCCCTGACAGGGCATCGCCGCCAGAGCGGAGGGGTCGAGCGAGCCTTCGAGGTCGGCAAACATCCGGCTGAGCGATTGCTCCGCCGTCGGATCGACCGGCTCATAAAGCTCAGCCAGCGCCTGCGCGTGGAGCGGCACGTTGGAGGTCACTGCTCCGCGCGGCCCCACGGGGCCGAAACAGCCATCTGCCATGGCGAAATAAAGCGCACCGGATTCGCCCGTCCGAAGGGAGGGCGGCTCTTCAGTGACGGGGACATCCCATGTGTCGCCCTTGTTCATCACGCCTTCGAAAATCACCGTGCCGTCAGCCGCGCGCACTCGGACCCAAGAGGGGTAAGCGGCGACCATGCGCACTTTCTCGCCCAAAGGCTCCACAACCTGCGGTTTGGGCAGGTCGGTATCGGCATTGGCGAGCATCACCGCCTCGTCGATGGCGCTGGTAATGCTGTCATCACCCTCCGTCGCCTCGGCCACCACGGTGCCTTGCGCGGCGGTATCGGGGCGGTCCGGCGTCGGGAAATTGCTGACAGAGCGCGGGTCGATGGAAGCAATCGGCGCGTCACGCGCCACCAGCACCGGCACGTCAAGCGCTTGGGGGCGATAAAGCCGGTCCAGCGCCTCGGCCCGGGGGCTTTCCACGCTTTGCGGCGCGGCGGAATCGTCTTCTGTGTCAGGCGCGCTGGCCAGGGCCCCATCCAGCGGGTCGAGATCGGAAAGCACGATTGGGGTCTGATCCACCGGGGCCACCTGCACGCGCTGCACCTCTTTCAGCACGGTCCAGCCGCCAAAACCAATGGCGGAGATCAGCGCGATCAGCACCAGCGAAGAGCCAACCGCCCCCGGCTCAATCCGGCTGAGCAACCCGTCGCCCGTGGGCACGAAGGGCGTGTTGGGCCGGGCGAAAAGATCGTCTTCTTTCGGGGTCTTACGGCGTTCCTCAAAGCTCGGCTTTTTGACCACAGAGGCTTCGGCGGACATGCCATGGGCCACGGCGAAACCGGATTCCTTGCAGAAAGCGGCAAAGGCCTGATCGGGGTCCATATTGAGGTAGCGCGCGTAGGAGCGCACATAGCCCGCGATGAAGCCGGGCGTGTCAAATGCGCCGGGATCGCAGTTTTCGATTGCGGCGATATAGGAGGCTTTGATGCGCAATTCGCGCTGCACGTCGAGCAGGGATTTACCAAGCGTGGCCCGTTCGCCGCGCATGACATCCCCCAACCGCAATTCGAATGCATCGAACCCTTTGGGTTCGACTGTTTCGTCCTCAGCGGTTCTGGAGGCCCATCGCCCGATCATCAATATGCCCTGTCCCTGTTAGCCTGTAGCTTTGATCCAAACACGCCCCAACGATTCGGATGTAGCCTTTTCTTGACAAAAGGCTACCACAAGACAACGCAAAACACGAATAGCGCTGCGTTAGCCCGCAGCTTCGGCACGATTCAGCGCACAATGCGACCAGAGCACGTCCATCCCCCGGACAAGCGCGTCCATCTCTTTGGGCCCGTGCACCGGTGAGGGTGTGAAGCGCAGCCGCTCCGTGCCGCGCGGCACGGTGGGGAAGTTGATGGGCTGGACGTAGATCCCGTGATCTTCGAGCAGCATGTCCGACAGAAGCTTGGTGTGGACAGGGTTGCCCACCATGACGGGCACGATGTGACTGCCATGGTCGATGATCGGCAAGCCCAGCCCCTTCAGCCGCAGCTTCAACGCCTTGGCCTGCTGCTGGTGTTTCTCTCGCAGCTCGGGCGCGCGTTTGAGATAGGCGACCGAAGCGGCGGCACCCGCGGCGACGGCAGGCGGCAGCGAAGTGGTAAAGATGAACCCCGGGGCATAGGAGCGGATCGCGTCGCACATCTTGGCCGAGGCGGCGATATAGCCGCCCATCACGCCGTAGGCTTTGGCCAGCGTGCCGTTGATGATGTCGAGCCGGTGCATCAACCGGTCACGCTCGGCCACCCCTGCCCCGCGCGGGCCGTACATGCCAACCGCGTGCACCTCATCGATATAGGTCAGCGCGCCAAATTCATCCGCGAGATCGCAGATCTCTTCGATGGGGCCGAAATCGCCGTCCATCGAATAGATCGATTCAAAGGCGATTAGCTTGGGCGCGGCAGGGTCATCCGCCTCCATCAACTCGCGCAGATGGGCCACGTCATTGTGGCGGAAGATACGCTTAGCCCCGCCATTGCGGCGCACGCCTTCGATCATGGAGGCATGGTTCAGCGCGTCGGAATAGATAATCAGACCCGGAAAGAGTTTGGGCAGGGTCGAGAGCGTGGCGTCATTGGCGATATAGGCCGAGGTGAACAGCAGCGCCGCTTCCTTGCCATGCAGATCGGCCAGTTCGGCCTCTAGCTGCTTGTGATAGACCGTTGTGCCCGAGATGTTGCGCGTCCCGCCAGAGCCTGCGCCGGTGGCGCGCAGCGCTTCTTCCATGGCTTCGATCACCACGGGGTTCTGCCCCATGCCCAGATAGTCGTTGCCGCACCAAACGGTGATATCCTGCTGCGACCCGTCGGGTTTGGTCCAGACGGCATGGGGGAACTGACCATTGCGACGCTCGATGTCGATGAAGGTCCGGTAGCGTCCTTCGTCATGCAGGCGCGCAATCGCCGCGTCGAGCTTCTCGTTATAGTCCATGCGCGTCTCCATCTTTTGGCGCGAACAGGAGGGGACCCCTCCATATTCAGCTTTTAGAATGATTACAGATCCAAAGCCGAAGCTTCAATCTCTTATCCCGGCCCCTTTGCGGGGCGAACTGTCGCAGGCGCGGCGCGTTCTACGCTCGATTTAAGATTGTTCGCTTGTATTGCCAGCCGCTTTCATGTTTCCAAAGGACCAACCCAGAAAGGGCAGTTTGTTTTGCGCGCCACTCCACATCCCCAGCAGGACCAGCGCCTGCGGACGCTTTATAATTACGAGATTCTCGACACCCCGCGCGAGGAGGAGTTCGACGAGATCGTCGAGCTTGCGGCTGAGATCTGTGACGCGCCGATTTCAGTGATCAACCTGATCGACAAGGACAGACAGTGGTTCAAAGCCGAAGTGGGGCTGGGTGCGCGCGAGACGCCGCTCGAAACCTCGCTCTGCTCTCACGCGATTCTGGAAGAGCGCTTCGTTGAGATTCCCGACACGCTGAAAGACCCGCGCATGGCCGACAACCCGCTCTGCACCGCAGGCGACGGGCTGCGGTTTTATGCAGGTGCCCTGCTGATTGCGTCCAACGGGCTGCCGCTCGGCACGCTGTGCATCCTCGACACCAAACCCCGCAGACTGACCGCGCTGCAACGCAAGGCGATCTCTGTCTTGTCGCGTCAGGTAATGAAGCAACTCGACCTGCGCCTTTCCCTGCGCAGCCAAGCCGTGCTGATGAGCGAGGCCGACCACCGGGTCAAAAACTCGCTCCAGACACTGTCGGCCATGGTTCGGCTCCACACCCGGCAATTGGATGACACGACCACGGTCAATGTGCTGAACGACATTCAGCGCCGGGTCAACGCCATGGCAACGCTACATGGTGAGCTGCAATCCGGACAAGGGCGCGACGAGGTTGATGCGGGCAAATACCTCGACAAGGTCCTAGAGCTTTTGCAAGAAACCGCACCGGGGCATGTCAAAATCAGCTACCGGTCGGACCCTGTGACCCTACGATCCAGCACGGCTTCGTCCTTGAGGCTGATCATCAGCGAGTTTGCCGCCAATTCGATCAAACACGCCTTCCCGGATGGCGCGCCCGGCCATATCGAAATCGACCTCAGCCTGCGGGACGGGCATTTCCACCTTGAGTGCAAAGACGATGGCATCGGGGCCGCGAACGAGGGCAAAGGGCGGGCCGACAGCATTGGGCAAACCTTGATGGCGGCGGCGGCGTCGCAGTTGAATGCGCAGGTCGACAGCCAGCTTACCGCCGAGGGCAGCCGCCTCTCGCTCACCTTCTGAACGCGGGCCCTGCGGCCACTGGACACGCCCTGCCCGCCTGATACCTTCGCGCCAAATTCACAAGCGCAAGGAATTATGCCCATGTCCCTCGACGATGTTCTCGCCCGGATCGACAACGATCTGCCCGCCGCCACCGACCGTCTGTTGGACCTGCTGCGCATCCCGTCAATCTCGACCGATCCGGCCTATAAGGCCGATTGCGACCGCGCCGCCGATTGGCTGGTGGCCGATCTTACATCCATGGGCGTGGACGCCGAAAAACGCGCCACGCCGGGGCATCCGATGGTCGTGGGCCATGTGGGCGAAGGTAAGCCGCATCTGCTGTTCTATGGCCATTATGACGTGCAGCCGGTCGACCCCCTGAACCTTTGGGACCGCGATCCCTTCGATCCGGCGGTTGAGGAGACGGAGAAGGGCCGCGTGATCCGGGGCCGCGGGGCCGCCGATGACAAGGGCCAGTTGATGACCATCATCGAAGCCCTGCGCGCGTGGAAAGAGGTGAAAGGCGATTGGCCCTGCCGCATCACCTTCTTCCTCGAAGGCGAAGAAGAATCTGGCTCCCCCTCCCTCGTTCCATTTATGGAGGAGAACGCGGAGGAGTTGAAAGCCGATGTGGCGATGATCTGCGACACCGGGCTGTTCGAGAGCAAGACCCCCGCCATCGTCACCATGCTGCGCGGGCTTTTGGGCGAAGAGCTGACCGTCACCGCCCCGTCGAAAGACCTGCATTCAGGCATGTATGGCGGCATTTCGATGAACCCGATCCGCGCGCTGAGCAAGGTGATCGCCGCGCTGCATGACGACGAAGGCCGCATCACCATCCCCGGCTTCTATGACGGCGTGCCGGACCTGCCCGAGGATCTGGAAGCGCAGTGGCAGGGCCTCGCCTTTGACCATAGCGCCTTCCTCGGCGACGTGGGGCTCAGCAAACCGGCGGGTGAGCAAGACCGCACCCCGCTTGAGATGATCTGGTCGCGCCCGACTTGTGAGGTCAACGGCATCTGGGGCGGCTATACCGGCGATGGCTTTAAAACGGTGCTGCCCTCCGAGGCACATGCCAAGATCAGCTTCCGCCTCGTCGGCACGCAAGACCCGCTCGCCATCCGCGAGAACTTCCGCAAGATGGTGGCCGAGATGCTGCCAGAGGATTGCACGGTGGAATTCTCTGGCCACGGCGCGAGCCAGGCCTCGGGCGTCGAAATTGGCCATCCAATGTTCGAACCCGCCCGCCAAGCGCTGAGCGACGAATGGCAGGTGCCTGCGGCCTATATCGGCTGTGGCGGCTCGATTCCGATTGCCGGGCATTTTCAGAAGATTCTCGGAACCGAGCCGATGCTGATCGGTTTCGGCAAGGATGACGATCAAATCCACTCCCCGAACGAGAAATACGACATGGAGAGTTTTCACAAAGGCATCCGCTCCTGGGCGCGCATCATTGATGCGCTGACCTAAGCAGCTTGGCGATCGGGCCTGCCTGGTCGCCATATATTCCACTGTCAGGGCCTCAAAAGGCAACGCTGAATAAGCCTGCGCGAACTAGGGCTTAGCGCTGCACGTTACGAAATAGAGGGGGGAAAGTGGCGCGGTTGACGGGGCTCGAACCCGCGACCCCCGGCGTGACAGGCCGGTACTCTAACCAACTGAGCTACAACCGCGCGATGTGGGCGGAATAGGCCACGGGGCGCGGGGCGTCAAGCGCATTCGCGCGAGAAAATGCGCTTTCTCGAAAGAAGTTTTTTGCGTGGCATTTAAGGGGATTTGAAACGAAAAAAGGGACCTCAGAGAGGTCCCCTTTTCAGGCAGCGGTGGCGCGGTTGACGGGGCTCGAACCCGCGACCCCCGGCGTGACAGGCCGGTACTCTAACCAACTGAGCTACAACCGCCCGCTGCACTCTCCAGGTCGCCCCGGAGCGTTTGGGTGTTCTATGGTGAGGGCGCTCCGCCGTCAAGCGCGGTTTGCGCGAAAATGTGAAATTTTCGTAAGTTGTTTTGGGGGCGTTTGATGGGCTGGGTTGGAGGCGGGAAACCGGGTGGTTTTCGCTGACGGATCGCGGCGCTTTTACTTGGCCGCCCCGATGGTCAGGACTGACGAAGGCTATGGCTTGAAATACTGCGACGCTGCGTGGGAAATCCGGGCGATGGCCCAATACCAATCTCTGAACGAGACGATCGTGACAGTCTCGAACTCCCGACCCAGACTGACCGCGCAGCGGGCGGGCGTCGGTCGGGCTCACGACTAGGGCAGCCGGTTGATCCAAATAAATAGGTTGGAGGGATGGTGGGTCGTGAGAGGCTCGAACTCCCGACCCAGACTGACCGCGCAGCGGGCGGGCGTCGGTCGGGCTCACCCCTAGGGGGAACCGGTTGATCCAAATAAATAGGTTGGAGGGATGCTGGGTCGTGAGAGGCTCGAACTTCCGACCCAGACTGACTGCGCAGCGGGCGGGCGCCGGTCGGGCTCACCACTGGGGCAACCGGTTGATCCCAATAAATAGGTTGAAGAGGGATGGTGGGTCGTGAGAGGCTCGAACTCCCGACATCTTCGGTGTAAACGAAGCGCTCTACCAACTGAGCTAACGACCCGACTTGGACCTGATAGCCCAAGGTGGGGGCGGGCTTCAAGCCTATAATGTCAGCCTTTCCTGCTGGCCGTTTTCAAGACGGAAAACCACCCCCTGCCCGCCTTGCATCTCCCGCAGCGCGGCGGGCGTGCGGCCCAGTAAAATAAGGCGCAACATACGCGATGTGATGCCGTGGGTGATCAGCACATGGGGGCCGGTCAGGTTGTCCAGAAAGCGCTGGCAGCGCTTATGCAGCGCCGCGAATCCCTCCCCCTCGGGGGCCTGTTCGTAAAGATCGTAGGAATCACGCGCGGCGGGGGTTTGGCGCAGCAACGTCTCGCGCGACTGTCCGGCCCAAGCGCCGATGCCGATCTCCCCCAAACGGGGATCAGGCGCAGCCTCGAGCCCCGTCCCCGCTAGTGCGATTTCGGCTGTGACCACCGCTCGCCCCTGCGGGCTGCTGAGCGCCGAGAACCCCGCCAGATCGCAGCGTTTCAGAATCGCATTCTGCGCCGCGGCCTGTTCGCGCCCCCGCTCGGTCAGCGGGGAATCGAAATGCCCTTGGAGCCGATTGGCGAGGTTCCACTCCGTCTCCCCATGGCGCAGAATATAGAGCGTCGGGTAACGGCTCATGCGGGGGCTTCCAAGATGCGCTCGGTCCCGTTTTCCAACAAGTAGACGCAGCCTTGCCGGTTGCTGAGCCGACCGGCCTCTGCCGGATCGACGCCGCATACCTCTGCGCGAAGCACCTGCCCCCAGAGCCCGTGGGCGACCAGCACCGTGGGCGTGGTCAAACTGTCGAGCACCGCCCGTATCCGCCCGCGAAAGGCCGCCAGCCCCTCCCCGCCCGGCGCGGCGGCGTAGATCTCCAACGGGGCCGGGTCGCGGGCCGCGAGATCGGGATGCGCGGCGAATATCTCATCCCGGGTTGCCCCCTGCCAATCGCCTGCATGGATTTCTTTCAGCCGGGCATCCGTTTGAAAAGCGGCCCCATTCAACGCAATCCGCGCCGTCTGCTGCGCGCGGCCAAGGGGAGAGACGAGGATATCCGGCTTTTGCGCAAGGATCGCTGGCATGATCTGCGCCTGTCGCTCAGCCTCGGCGATGCCCTGATCGGTCAGCGGTGAATCGAGATGCCCCTGCAGACGAAACGCGCGATTCCACTCGGTCTGCCCGTGGCGCAGGAACCAGATTTTAGGATGTGCCGACATGCTCTCTCCGCCCGTGGTGCCCGTGGTATGGGCCGATGGGGATAAGGATCACTCCGACGCAGAGAAGGCAAGCCATGGGACATGGGCACAGGCTCGGAGCGGCAAGCTAATCCAACGCGAACTAGGGGGAAAATGGTGGGTGATAAGAGATTTGAACTCCTGACATCTTCGATGTGAACGAAGCGCTCTACCACTGAGCTAATCACCCTTGCGGGGCGAAGTAGCCAATTGCGGCGCGGCTTGCAAGAGGGTTTGGCGCAAAAACTGTTGCGGGATGCGGCACGGCCTGCCCCACGGTGGATACGAAAAACGCGCGCCCCGGAAGGCGCGCGTTTATGACATTCTGACAGGCCGCTCGCCTTAATGCGTGGTCGTCGCGTCCACGCCTGCGGCACGGGCCTTCATCGCGGCGGCCTCGGCGGCCTCTTGGGCGGCTTCGTCCCAATCGATCGCTTTCGGCTTGCTCACCAGCGCATGCTCCAGAACTTCGGAAACATGGCCCACCGGGATGATGGTCAGCCCCTCTTTGACGTTATCGGGGATGTCCGGCAGGTCTTTCTCGTTCTCCTTGGGGATCAGCACCGTGGTGATGCCGCCGCGCAGGGCCGCGAGAAGTTTCTCCTTCAATCCGCCGATCTGCATGGCGTTACCGCGCAGGGAAACCTCGCCCGTCATGGCAATGTCGCGCCGCACCGGGATCTGGGTCAGCACCGAGACGATCGAGGTCACCATCGCTAGACCGGCCGAGGGGCCATCTTTCGGGGTGGCGCCGTCGGGCACGTGCACGTGGATATCCAGCGTGTCGAACTTCGGCGGCTTGACCCCGATCTGCGGAGAGATTGACCGGACGTAGGAGCTGGCTGCGTCGATGCTTTCCTTCATCACGTCGCCAAGCTTGCCGGTGGTTTTCATCCGGCCCTTGCCCGGCAGGCGCAACGCCTCGATGCTCAGAAGCTCACCGCCGACGGAGGTATAGGCCAGCCCGGTCACGACGCCGATCTGGTCCTTCTCCTCGGCCAGGCCGAAGCGGTGCTTGCGCACGCCGAGGAAGTCTTCGAGGTTGTCGCCGGTCACGGTGACGCTCTCGGCCTCCTTCTTGACGATCTTGGTCAGCGACTTGCGCGCCACCTTAGCGATCTCGCGCTCAAGATTCCGCACGCCGGCCTCGCGGGTGTAGTAGCGGATCATGCCGGTCAGGGCGGAATCCTCGATCTCGAATTCCTTCTTCTTCAGACCGTGGTTCTTGATCTGTTTTTCCACCAGATGCTGCTTGGCGATCTCGCGCTTCTCGTCCTCGGTGTAGCCCGAGAGCGGGATGATCTCCATCCGGTCCAGAAGCGGGCCGGGCATGTTGTAGCTGTTCGACGTGGTCAGGAACATCACGTTCGACAAATCGTATTCCACCTCAAGATAGTGGTCCACGAAGGTGCCGTTCTGTTCCGGGTCGAGCACTTCGAGCATGGCCGAGGCCGGGTCGCCACGGAAGTCCTGCCCCATCTTGTCGATCTCGTCGAGCAGGATGAGCGGGTTCGTGGTCTTGGCCTTTTTCAGCGCCTGGATGATCTTGCCGGGCATGGAGCCGATGTAGGTCCGACGGTGGCCGCGGATCTCGGATTCGTCGCGCACGCCACCCAGCGAGATGCGGATGAACTCGCGCCCCGTGGCCTTGGCGACCGATTTGCCCAAAGATGTCTTGCCGACGCCCGGAGGGCCGACGAGGCACATGATCGGGCCTTTCATCTTGGTCGAGCGCTGTTGCACGGCCAGATACTCGACAATGCGCTCCTTGACCTTCTCAAGGCCATAGTGATCGTCATCCAGCACTTTTTGCGCGCGGCCCAAGTCTTTCTTCACGCGGGATTTCACGCCCCACGGGATCGACAGCATCCAGTCGAGGTAGTTGCGCACCACGGTGGCTTCGGCCGACATGGGCGACATGTTCTTGAGCTTCTTCAGCTCGGCCTCGGCCTTTTCGCGGGCTTCCTTGCTCAGCTTGGTCTCGGCGATCTTGGCTTCGAGTTCGGCAACCTCGTTCTTGCCGTCCTCGCCGTCACCCAGCTCCTGCTGGATCGCCTTCATCTGTTCGTTCAGATAGTATTCGCGCTGCGTCCGCTCCATCTGGGATTTCACGCGGGTCTTGATCTTTTTTTCGACCTGCAACACCGACATTTCGCCCTGCATCAGGCCGTAGACCTTCTCAAGACGCTCGGAAATACTCAGCGTTTCGAGCAGGTCCTGCTTTTGCTCGACCTCAATGCCAAGGTGACCGGCAACAAGATCGGCCAGACGTGCAGGCTCAGCGCTTTCACCAACGGCGGCGAGCGCTTCTTCGGGGACGTTTTTCTTGACCTTGGCGTAGCGCTCGAACTCATCAGCCACGGTGCGCAAGAGCGCCTGCGTGGTGGCCGCGTCGCCCGGCATCTCGGTCAGATACTCGGCGCGCGCCTCGAAGAAGTTGTCATTCTCGAGGTATTCGGTGATGCGCACCCGCGCTTGGCCTTCGACCAGCACTTTCACGGTGCCATCGGGCAGTTTCAGCAGTTGCAGCACATTGGCCAGCACACCGGCCTTGTAGATGCCAGATGTGTTGGGATCATCCTCGGCGGGGTCGATCTGGCTCGACAGCAGGATTTGTTTGTCGTCTGCCATCACCTCTTCAAGGGCGCGGACGGATTTTTCGCGGCCAACGAAAAGCGGCACGATCATGTGGGGAAACACGACGATGTCGCGCAGCGGAAGCACCGGGTAGGATGCGTTCAGTGGCTCTAACATGCTCAATTCCTTATCTTAGCAAGACATCCGGGCCCCTGTCATAGGCGGCCTCTGACATCCCCTTTTCTGGACAGGACATGTGTGCATCCCATCCGCCTGTTTCAATCCCTTGCGGGGTATTAGGCCGCCATCATCGCGCTTCGGCGGGGTGGAGGCAAGCGCGCGTTGGGTTGATTTCACCCCAATTCCGCGCGCCGTGGCACGGGGCGCCGCATGGGCGCCCCGAAATTGATCTCGCAATTGATCAGGCGTCGGCCTGTTCCAGTGTCGGGTAATCGGTAAAGCCTTCGCGTCCGCCCCCGTAGTAGGTATCGGTATCGCCCTCGTTCAGCGGCCCGTTCATCTGCCAACGGCGCGGCAGATCGGGGTTGGCGATGAAGGGGCGGCCCACGGCGATCAGATCGGCCTTGTCATTGCCCACGGCCTCAATCGCCATCTCACGGTCATAGCCGTTATTGGCCATATAGGGCCCCTCAAAGAGCGCGCGCAGGGCGGCGATGCTTTCGCCTTCGTCCAACTCACGCGAGCCGCCCGTCGCACCTTCGACGAGGTGCAGATAGGAGAGGTTGTAGCGGTTCAGCCCTTTGACGACATATTCAAACGTCTCCTGCGGATTGGCGTCTTCGATCCCATTGGCGGGCGAGAAGGGTGAGAGCCGCAGGCCGACACGTTCACCGTCCCAGACCTTTGTCACGGCATCCAGCACCTCGAACAGCAACCGCGCGCGGTTTTCCACACTGCCGCCATAGGCGTCATCGCGTTTGTTGCTGCCGGTTTTCAGGAATTGATCCAGCAGATAGCCATTGGCCCCATGCACCTCGACCCCGTCGAAACCGGCTTTTTTGGCCATTTCGGCGGCATGGGCGTAGTCCGCGACCAGACGCGGCATCTCATCCAAATCCAGCGCGCGCGGCTCTGAAGTATCCTCAAACCCATTGGCGGTAAAGGTTTTCACCCCAGCAGCGGTGGCGGAAGGCGCGACAGGCTTGGCGCCCTCGGGCTGCAGGGAGGTATGGCTGATCCGGCCCACGTGCCACAGTTGGATCACGATGCGCCCACCTTCGGAATGCACCGCATCGGTCACTTTGCGCCATGCGGCGACTTGGCCTTCGGTATGGATGCCGGGGGTTTGGAAGTACCCTTTGCCCTCGGGGCTGATCTGGGTGGCTTCGGTGATGATGATGCCCGCGCCCGCCCGCTGGCGGTAATAGTCGACATGCATGTCCGAGACTTCGCCGGTCTCATTATCCGCGCGATTGCGCGTCAGGGGGGCCATCACCAAACGGTTCTCGGCCGCGATCTCACCGGCGGTGAAAGGGGTAAAAAGCTTCTCGGTCATATTCGGGCCTTTCCTTGCAATAGAATGTGCAAGGCACCTAAGACCCTGCCACCTTGCAGCAAGGATCATCCGCACAAATTCCCGTGAGGGCGAAGCGCCCCGCCCTTCAGAGCGGGTCGATGTCGCCCTGTTCGCGGCCTGCGTGGAAATCGGCCTGCCATTGGGTGAATCGCCCCGCCGCGATGGCTGCGCGCATGCCGGCCATGATGTCTTGGTAATATTGCAGGTTGTGCCATGTCAGCAGCATGGACGAGATGATCTCTTGGCTGCGGAAGACGTGATGCAGATAGGCGCGCGAATAGTTGCGGCAGGCCGGGCAACTGCAATTCTCATCCAGCGGGCGCGGATCATCCTGATGCCGCGCGTTCTTGATGTTGAGCACGCCCCTCCGGGTAAAGACCTGCCCCGTGCGACCAGAGCGGGAGGGCAGCACACAGTCCATCATGTCGATGCCGCGCGCCACGGCACCGACGATATCGTCGGGTTTGCCCACGCCCATCAGGTAGCGCGGCTTGTCCTCGGGCAGCATATCGGTCGAGAAATCCAAGGTGGAGAACATCGCCTGCTGCCCCTCCCCCACGGCCAGACCACCGACGGCATAGCCGTCAAAGCCGATCTCGCGCAGCGCCTCGGCGCTTTCTTGGCGGAAGTCTTCTTCCAACCCGCCTTGCTGGATGCCGAACAGCATGTGACCGGGGCGGTCGCCAAAGGCCTCCCGGCTACGCTTGGCCCAACGCATCGACAGACGCATGCTTTCGGCGATGCGGTCCCGGTCGGCGGGCAGCGCCGGGCATTCATCGAAACACATGACAATGTCGGAACCCAGAAGCTCCTGAATCTCCATCGAGCGTTCCGGCGTGATCTCATGCTTGGAGCCGTCGATATGGCTTTTGAAGGTCACGCCACGTTCGGTCAGCTTGCGCAGCCCGGCAAGGCTCATCACCTGAAAGCCGCCACTGTCCGTCAGGATCGGCATGTCCCAGTTCATGAACTTATGCAGCCCGCCTAAGGCGGCCACCCGCTCTGCCGTGGGGCGCAGCATCAAGTGGTAGGTATTGCCCAACAGGATATCCGCGCCGGTGGAGGCCACGCTTTCGGGCATCATCGCCTTGACCGTCGCCGCTGTGCCCACCGGCATGAAGGCGGGCGTGCGGATCTCGCCGCGCGGGGTCTGGATCACGCCACTGCGTGCCTTGCCGTCCTGCGCGTGTTTGGTGAATCCGGTACTGGTCATACGCTGCCCTCTCTGCCTGCGACTGGCGCGATAAACCAGTGGCGGGAAACATGCAATAAAGCCGAAATAGCTCAGATTGCATGAGAATGGTATCGTTCAAAGGATAACGGGCTTAGGGCTTGGTCGTCGCCACTTAATCCCCCCCAACGCATTCCTGCGCAGGCTTTGAAGGCCGCAATCCAACTATGCGCGGCTCGCTACGCGCAAGCCCAACGCAGCCCAAAGCCCGCAAATAGCGTTTCAAAGCGCCGCGCAGCCTTGAATTGCCCGAACCCCCGCTACATTGCGCTATCCATGCAGCGGCTTGCCTTACTCTCACGCGCTTTCGCGACTGTGTTTCCTCGTTTTCTGGGGGCCTTCGTGCTGGCGATTGCGCTGCTGACGGGGGCCGCCACCGGGCAGGCGCAGGAGAAATGGTTTCAAACGACCGAGCTGAACCCCGGCCTACCGCCCCCGCCTGAGACGCTGGACCGCGGTACGCCAATGGCGGCGTTAGAAAGTTTCATCTACCTCACTGACAATGGGCACTATTCGGACGCGGCCCATATCCTTGACCTGTCAGACCTGCCCCAAGGGGATCAGGCGGTTATCGGGGCCGAGCGCGCTTTTCAACTTTCCGTCCTGATGGAGCGCAAGGTCGTCGTGCCATGGCGCAGGTTGGCAGACCGGCCCGACGGCTGGCTCTCAGGCTCGGCCGAGGACAATGACACGGGGCGCGTGCGCCGCTCGCTCTTGATCGATAGGCTGGAACTGGGCGGCCATGACGTGCCACTGCGGCTCAACCGGATCAAACCCGGTGAGGATGCCGAACCGGTCTGGGTCTTCTCGCGCCAGAGCATCGACAACATTCCGCATCTTCACGCGCAGTATGGGCCGACGGACCTTGAGACGATGCTGCCCGACTGGCTGCGCATCCGCGCCTTTTGGGGCATGTATCTGTGGGAGGTGCTGTTCCTGCCCCTGCTGGTCGTCGTCGCGCTAACAGCCGGTTGGTTCGCCTTTAGCATCATGCGCCGCCTCGGGCAGGCCGCCAAACGCCGCTGGATGCGCTTTGTGCTGCGCTCCTTCCGCTGGCCCGCCGCCATCGTGCTTTGCGCGGCGATCATCGGCACGGCCACCAGCAGGGTCTTGGTTGTCTCGGGCTTTATCGACGCGGTGCTGAGCCCGATTTTGCTGATCGCCTATGTTACCGCCGCCGCCCTCGCCATTGTCTTTACCTTTGACGAGATCTTTGACCGGATCAGCCCCAACAACGCCTATGAGCTTGCCGATCCGATGAACGCCCATATGCGCTCTATCGCCACGACAATCGCGGCGGCGCGTAAAGGGGTGATCGTAATCGCCGTGCTGGTGGCCTCAGGGGTGATCCTCGTTTCCAGCAATGCGGACAACACCCTTGGCCTGTCGCTGCTGGCCTCTGCCGGTGCGGTGACCATCGTCTTGGGTTTCGCCGCGCGTGAGGTTTTGGGAAATATCCTCGCCTCCATCCAGATCGCGCTGAACCGTTCTGCACGGATCGGGGATCAGCTGATCTTCGAAGGGCATTTCTGCACGGTCGAGCAAATTCACTTTACTTACGTGCAACTGCTCAACTGGAATGGCACCCGGCTGATCGTGCCGGTCAGCTATTTCGTCTCCGACGCTTTTGAAAACTGGTCGATCGAGGATCACGCCATGGTGCGCCCCATCATTCTGACCCTGTCGCAAAACGCTGATGTGGCAGCACTGCGCCGCGTGTTTTTTGACCTCTTGGCCCGCGAAGACCCCGATGACGTCAAACCGATGGACAAGGCCAAGGTGCATGTGCTCGACCAAGATGCCTTTGGCATCAAGGTGCGCTTCGAGTTGCCCACCGACAATGCCGCCACCTTTTGGGATATCGAATGCCGCGTGCGTGAGGAACTTCTTGCCGCCGCCGCGCGGATGGAGAAAGAAGACGACGTCCGCATGTTGCCCCCCGCCCCTGCGGATATGGGCACCCCCTGACATCGCGCCGCTTGATGCAGCCCCTGCCGCAGGTTAGGCAGGCAGACCAATGACCCAAGGAGCAGGCAATGGAAAAACTCACATTTGGTTGGGAAGAATGGGTTGCCCTGCCCGATCTTGGCCTGCCCGCGATCAAAGCCAAAGTCGACACCGGCGCGCGCACCTCGGCGCTGCATGCCCATGACATCGAAGTTTTCGGCCCCGCCTCTAAACCCAAGGTGCGATTCAACGTGCATCCCATCGCCGGGCGCGAGGATATCTCGATCACCTGTTCCGCCCCGATCATCGACCGGCGCGAGGTGACCTCTTCCAACGGCGAGTCTGAGCAACGTTTCGTCATCGCCACCACGCTTGAGGTCGGCGGCCAAAGCTGGCCCATCGACGTGACCCTGACCAACCGGGGCACCATGACCAGCCGCATGCTGCTGGGCCGTCAGGCGCTGACCGAACATATCAACATCTCCGCAACCGAACGACGGCTGCAACCTGACCTGAATTACGACGTTTACCACACCGCCAGCCTGCGCCACAAAGCGCCGCAGCGGGCGCTGCGCATCGCGGTGCTGAGCCGGGAAGACAACTATTCCACCCGCCGTCTGGTCGAAGTGGGCGAAGCGCGCGGCCATGTGGTTGAGGTGATCGACACCACGCGTTGCTATATGGCGATCAACCAACTCGCCCCCGAGGTGCATTACGACGGCAAGCGCCTTCCGCGCTATGACGCCGTGATCCCACGCATTGGCGCGTCCATCACCCCCTATGGCACCGCCGTCATCCGCCAGTTCGAGACGATCGGCACCTATTGCGTCAACGGCTCTGCCGGGATCACCGCGAGCCGCGACAAGCTGCACGCGCATCAGGTCTTGGCCGCGAAAAAGATCGGCATGCCGACCACGGCCTTTGCCGCATCGCCGAAAGACACCTCCAACCTGATGGCGTTGGTGGGCACCGCGCCGCTGATTGTGAAGCTGCTGGAATCGACCCAAGGCAAGGGCGTCGTGTTGGCGGAAACCAAGAAGGCCGCAGAGAGTGTGATCGACGCCTTCCGTGGCCTGCGCGCCAACTTCCTCGTGCAGGACTTCGTCAAGGAAGCCGCCGGTGAGGACATCCGCAGCCTCGTGGTGGCGGGCAAGGTCGTGGCCTCCATGAAACGCACGGGCGCCGAGGGGGACTTCCGCTCGAACCTGCACCGGGGCGGGTCGGCCAAGGTTGTGCGCATCTCGAAAGAGGAACGCGATACCGCCGTGCGTGCCGCCCGGGCCTTTGGCCTCGGCATCGCCGGGGTCGATCTGCTGCGCTCGGAAAGCGGGCCGAAAGTGCTTGAGGTCAACTCCTCCCCCGGGTTTGAGGGGATCGAGAATGCCACCAAGAAAGACATCGTCGGCAAGGTCTATGATGAGATCGAAGCCCGGGTGAAGCCACAGCCCGCGCGGCGTCGCAAAGGCGGCTAGCGGGGGCGGCATCGGCCCCGCCCGGCTTGGGCCCACTTTACGCCCCTGCCCGCAATCCCTATATAAAACGTCGAGAATGATGCGAGGCAAGAGATGACCGAACAGACCCAACCGCTCGAAGGGACACCGCTGATTGCGCCCTCCTCCACCGATCACCCGCTATACGAGCAGGTCGTTGAGGCTTGTCGCACGGTCTATGACCCTGAGATCCCGGTGAATATCTATGAACTGGGGCTGATCTACACCATCGACATCAACGACGAGAATGAAGTCGACATCAAGATGTCGCTGACCGCGCCCGGCTGCCCCGTGGCCGGTGAGATGCCCGGCTGGGTTGCCGATGCGGTTGAGCCGATCGCCGGGGTCAAGCAGGTCAATGTGGCACTGGTTTGGGAGCCGCCTTGGGGCATGGATATGATGTCGGATGAAGCCCGCCTTGAACTGGGCTTCATGTAAGCGCGAGCTTTACAAAGCGAAGAACAGACGCCGTCGATGCAGGGCATCGACGGCGTTTTCTTTTGGCCGCATCCCGCCGAGCGGGGCTGCCGTGGATTGTTCATTTGACTGACATGATCCGGTCGTGAAACCGTTACATCGGGCACCCATAGAAGCCCCAGAACTTCATTCACGAACGGATAACATTATGCGAACACTTGTTTCTCTCGCCGCTCTGGCCCTCGCGCCCGGCATGGCGCTGGCCCAGGCCGATGCTGCCGCGACCCCGGTCGAATACGGCCCCCGCCCGGCCTATCTGGTGGACAAGCTGCCCGAGGGCGCATTGAAGGACAAGCTGGCCTCCTGCATGGGGCAAGACGCCACCAAAACCGATTTCTCCATCGGCCACCGTGGCGCGCCGCTGATGTTTCCTGAGCATACCGTGCAATCCAACGTTGCCGCCGCGCGTATGGGCGCGGGCATCTTGGAATGCGACGTGACCTTTACCGCCGATCATGAGCTGGTCTGCCGCCACGCGCAGAACGACCTGCACACAACGACGAACATCCTTGTCTCCGATCTGGCCGAGAAATGCACCACCGGCTTCACCGCCGCGTCAGGTGACACGCCCGCCAGCGCCGAATGCCGCACCTCTGACATTACCTTGGCCGAGTTCCGCACTCTGACGCCCAAGATGGACAGCGCCGACAAGACCGCCACCACCGCCGAAGACTATCAGGGCGGTGTCGCGAATTGGCGCACCGAGCTTTACAGCGACAAGGCCGATCTGATGACCCATGCGGAATCGATTGAACTGTTCAAATCTCTGGGCGCCAAGTTCACGCCTGAGCTGAAATCCCCCTCCGTCGAGATGCCGCACGAGGGTTTCTCTCAGGAAGACTACGCGCAGAAGCTGGTGGATGAATATGTCGCCGCAGGCATTCCCGCCTCCGACGTTTGGCCGCAGTCCTTCAACCTCGAAGACGTACTGTACTGGGTTGAGAACACACCCGAATTCGGTAAGCAGGCCGTCTATCTGGTGCAATGGTCCGACGGTTTCGATGAGCAAAACCCCGAGACTTGGGCCGAAGATTTCGCCGATCTGAAAGCCAAGGGCGTGAACTACCTCGCCCCCTCGCTCAACATGATGCTGACCAATAAGGACGGCGCCATCGCCGCATCCGAATACGCCATGGCCGCGAAAGAAGCAGGGCTGACCCTGATCGCATGGACGCTGGAGCGCTCCGGCCCGCTCGCCTCCGGTGGTGGTTGGTACTTCCAGTCGGTCAATGACATCGTGAAAGACGACAGCGACTATCTGGTGGCGCTGGATGTGCTGGCCCAAGACGTGGGCGTGGCCGGTGTCTTCTCTGACTGGCCCGCGACCGTGACCTATTATGCGAACTGCATGGGCCTCTGATCGGTCCTAGCCGTTAAAACGCCATCAGGGCCGCCCCCTTTCGGGCGGCCCTTTTCCGTGGCCGGGCTTGCATGGATTTCGCCTTCCTGCGACATTGCGGGAAACAAGGGGCAAGCCATGGAAACTTGGGCAATTTTTACCGGCGATATCGTGAAATCCTCCGCGATGAGCCGGGCGGAGTTGGATGCCATTTTCGCGCGCCTCGATGACGCCTCCGAGGCGCTGACTGCTTGGCAAGGCCAGCCCGCCCGGATGACCCGTTTTCGCGGAGATGGCTGGCAGATGGCCGTGGCCCCCACTTTCACCTTCCGCGCAGCCCTCGTCCTACGCGCCACCGTGCGCCGCTGCGGCAAGACCGCCGACACCCGCTTTGGCATCGGTATCGGCCCCGCGCATTTCGCGGGGGGCGACCTATCTCGCGCGGATGGAGCGGCACTGGTCAGCTCCGGCCACGCGCTCGACAACCTGCCCCGCGCGCGACGCATGCACGCGCCCGACGCCCACCTCGCCCTGCGCACGGCCCTGCCCCTCGCCGACCGGATCGCGGGCGGCTGGACCAAGCGCCAAGCCGATGTCGCCTATTACATGCTGGCCCCCGAGCCGCCCGTCCAAGCAGAGCTTGCGAGGCAGTTTGACCTGACGCAGCAGAGCGTGCAGGGCCATGTGGAGGCGGCGGGGATCGATGAGTTGCGGGAGGTCTGCGAGGTTCTGGAAATGCATAAAACAGCCCTTTAAGCCTGTTTTATCAAATTACAGCCAAATTAGGCTGCTTAATACCATAAGAAAACGCTTGCCCCGGCTCGCCATGGCTTTTCAAATGGACGCCATCACCAACTACCGGAATTTCTATGACCGAACAGGCCATCGCCACCGCTCTCGCCTGCCTGATCGCTCACTTGCTGGCCGATTTCGTTTTTCAAACCAATGCCATGGTCGCCGCCAAGCGCAAGCCGGGGGTGCTATTGCTGCACGGCGCTATCGTCTTTGGCCTGACAACGCTGGCCCTCGGCGGCAGCCTGATCCCCGCCGCATTGCTGGCCCTCGCCCATATCGCGATCGACGCGCTCAAGACCTACGCCGTGCCAGAGCGGCAGCGCGACCGGCTCTGGCCCTACCTTAGCGACCAGATCGCCCATCTCATCACCATCGTGGCCCTTGTCCACTATGCCCCCGACGCCTTTGCCAGCGGCATCTGGGCCGACCACAGCAGCGCGCTCATCCCGCCTGCCCTGTTCATCGCGGGGCTGGTCACTGCAACGCTCGCAGGCGGTCCCGCCGTGGGTGGTTTGATGCTGACACACAAGGCGCAGGCCCAACCGGATGGGCTGGAGAATGCGGGCCGGATGATCGGCTTGCTGGAACGCGCGTTGATCTTCCTCATGGTCATGATCGGAGAGCCTGCGGGCATCGGTTTCCTCATCGCGGCAAAGTCGATCCTGCGCTTTGACACCGTCAAAAAGAACCAAAAGATCAGCGAATACGTCATTATCGGCACGCTGGCCTCATTCGGCTGGGCGCTCATCGCCGCCTTCGTCACCAAGGCCGCAATGAATTCCTTCTGACGGCTTGAGATCGCCGCGCCGCACCCCTATCTTGGCCGCATAGGAGATTTGTGATGTTTGGCATTCCCGGCAAGCAAGCCGTTACCATGACCCCCAAAGCCGCTGGCCAGATTGCGAAGTTGATGCAATCGGCGGGCCACGCCGGGCTGCGCATTGGCGTCAAGAAAGGCGGCTGTGCTGGCATGGAATACACCATGGAATACGTCGAAGCGACCGACCCCAACGATGAGGTGGTCGAACAAGACGGCGCGCGGGTGATGATCGCCCCCATGGCGCAGATGTTCCTCTTCGGCACCGAGATCGACTATGAAACCACGCTGCTCGAGTCCGGCTTCAAATTCCGCAATCCCAATGTGACCGAAGCCTGCGGCTGCGGCGAATCGATTAAATTCGACGAAAGCCTCGGCGCGAAGTAAGCGCGCTGATCGGCCCCGGCCTTGACGAAAGGCCGCGGGCCTGCGAACTGATCTGGCAACATTAACAGATCAGGACGGAACCGATGCGCCCCAAAATCGCCGCCGGCAACTGGAAAATGAACGGCACCGCCGCCGCGCTGACAGAGCTTCACAGCCTTGCCACCGGCCTGCCTGACAACCCGCCGCAGGTCGTGATCTGCCCGCCCAGCACTCTCCTCTTTCGCGCCACCGACGCCACCCATGGCAGCCCGATCCAGATCGGCGCACAGGATTGCCATGCCGAAGAAGCGGGCGCCTACACCGGCGATATCTCTGCCGCGATGGTTGCCGACAGCGGGGCCACCCATGTGATCCTCGGCCATTCCGAGCGCCGCGATGCCCACCGCGAGACCGATGCCGATGTGCAAGCCAAGGCTGTTGCCGCATGGGGTGCCGGTCTCACCGCCATCATCTGCATCGGCGAAAGCGAGGCTGAGCGGGACGCGGGCCAGACCCTCGACATTATCGGCGCGCAGCTCGACGGCTCCCTGCCCGATACCGTGGAGGCCGGGAACACCGTTATCGCCTATGAGCCGATTTGGGCCATCGGCACCGGCAAGGTCCCCAGCATTGCGCAGATCAAAGAGGTGCATGACTTCATCCGCACCCGCCTGATCGACCGTTTCGGCGCGGAGATCGGCAATGCGCTCCCCCTGCTCTACGGCGGGTCGGTAAAGGCTGCCAATGCGGTCGAAATCTTTGCCGTCGAAAACGTCGATGGCGCGTTGGTCGGCGGGGCCAGCCTCAAGGCCGAGGATTTCGCGCCCATCGTGACGGCCCTCGCCCAGTCCTAAGCCAATGCGGGGCGGCGAAGACACCCGCCGCCCCGCCCTCTTACAACGGCAGCATCGTCGTCGATTTGATCTCTTCCATCGACAAAAGCGCCGTGACGTTATGCACTTTCACCTCAGAAATCAGCGCCTGATAAAAGACATCATAGGCCCGCGCGTTCTTGACCCGCACCTTCAGGATATAGTCGATATCCCCCGCCAGACGGTGCGCCTCCTGCACCTCGGGCCGGTCTTTCAACGCCTGCAAAAACGCCGCCTGCCAAGCCGCCTCATGCTCTGACGTGCGGATCAGGACAAAGAAACAGGCCTCAAACCCGAGCGCTTCGGAATCCAGCACCACGGTCTGTTGGCCGATGACCCCGGCTTCGCGCAGCTTGCGTATCCGATTCCACACCGGCGTTTTCGAAGACCCCACTTCACGGGCAATATCGTCCAGCGATTGGCTCGCATCCCGTTGCAGCTGCGCCAAAATCTTCCGGTCGGTCTCATCAATTCGGACAGTCATTCTCTTCTCTCTCGTCCCGACAGGACGTTCATACTCAACCTGCGACTAAAGCGAACGCATGTTCTTATCTGCGCCAGCATATAGCCAATTATCGGGAATATTTCCTATATAGGAGGCCACGTCAAACAGAATACAGGGCGCATCATGGATCACTTTCCCATCTTCCTCGCCACCCGCGGGCAAAAGATCCTCCTTTCTGGCGGCGGCGAAGCCGCTCTGGCCAAGCTGCGTCTGCTGATGAAAACCGAAGCGGCGCTGCATGTCTTCGCCCCCGACCCGGCGGCAGAGATCGTAGATTGGCAAGCGGCGGGCAAGCTCACCCTGCACCACCGCGCCCTCACCGCCGCCGATCTCCCCGGCGCGCGGCTGTTCTACGCGGCGGACGAAGATGACACGCTGGATGCCGAGAATGCCGCGCTGGCCCATGCGGCGGGCGTGCTGGTCAACATCGTCGACAACCTGCACGACAGCGAATTCATCACCCCCGCCATCGTCGACCGCGATCCGGTGACCGTGGCCATCGGCACCGAAGGCGCCGCCCCGGTGCTGGCCCGCGCCATCAAGGCCGATCTGGAAGAGCGTCTGCCCGTCACCCTCGGCCCGCTGGCGCGCATCGGCAAAGGTTTTCGCAAGCTGGCCGATGCCCTGCCCATGGGCCGCGCGCGCC
Source organism: Sulfitobacter sp. R18_1 (assembly GCF_017743915.1). Lineage (NCBI taxonomy): Bacteria > Pseudomonadati > Pseudomonadota > Alphaproteobacteria > Rhodobacterales > Roseobacteraceae > Sulfitobacter > Sulfitobacter sp. R18_1. The sequence continues at coordinate 196,166 of NZ_JAGHRG010000006.1, read as the reverse complement.
GTGATTTCTGGCGGGAGTATTATTTCGCCACCGGTCCCCGCGCCATGGCCGAGGGCAAGGATACCGTGCGCCCGGCGCTGAAAACCCTGCTGCACACCCACCTCACCCGCAAAGCCCGCGCTGGCCATGTGGCCTTTGTCGGCGGTGGCCCGGGCGACCCGGAACTGCTGACGCTCAAGGCCCGCCGCGCGTTGGATGAGGCCGATGTGGTGATCTACGACCGGCTGATCAGCCCCGAGATCCTCGAACTCGCCCGCCGCGAGGCACTGATGATCGACGTCGGCAAAGAGGGTTTCGGCGCCTCCACGGCCCAAGAGCACATCAACGCCCTGCTGGTCGAACACGCGCAAAGCGGCGCGCAGGTGGTGCGGTTGAAATCCGGCGATGCCACGGTCTTTGGCCGTCTCGACGAAGAGATCGACGCGGTCGACGCCCATGGCATCGGCTGGCACATCGTGCCCGGCATCACCGCCGCCTCCGCCGCCGTGGCGGGCATCGGGCAGAGCTTGACCAAACGGGGCCGCAATGCCTCAGTCCGCTTCCTCACGGGTCACGACATGAAAGGTTTCGCCGATCACGACTGGGCTGCCCTCGCGCGCCCGAATGAAGTCGCCGCGATCTATATGGGCAAGAAATCCGCCCGTTTTGTCCAAGGCCGCCTGCTGATGCACGGCGCCGACCGCGCCACACCCGTCACCGTGATCGAAAACGCCTCGCGCGCCGATCAACGGGTGCTGTCTACCACGCTGAACGATCTGCCGCGCGATCTGGCCGATGCCGAAATGACCGGCCCCGCGCTCACCTTCTACGGCCTCGCCCCGCGCGCCGCCGTCCAAGTTGCCACCGAAACCCCGCTAGAGGAGCTGGCCTGACATGCCCAAACCCTTCACCCCCAAGGTCATCACCGCCAATGCGCTGCTCGAAGGCGATGTCGTCTATCAAACCGCCACCGGCTGGACCCGCAAGCTCAGTGAGGCCGAAGTCCTCACCGATGAGGCCGACGCCGACTTGCGCTTGATCGACGCGCTGAGCCAACAAGACTTGGTCGTCGGCGTCTACCTTGCCGATGTGGCCCCCGAAGCAGGCGGCCCCCGCCCCACCCATTTCCGCGAAGAGTTCCGCGCCACCGGCCCCTCGAATTACGCCCACGGCAAACAGGAGACCGTCTGATGTACAGCTACACCGAATTCGACGACAAATTCCTCGCCGAGCGCAACGCCCAGTTCCGCGCCCAAGTCGAGCGCCGCATCGACGGCTCGCTCACCGAGGATGAGTTCAAACCCCTGCGCCTGATGAACGGGCTCTACCTGCAACTGCACGCCTATATGCTGCGGGTGGCGATCCCCTATGGCACGCTGAACAGTGCCCAGATGGAGCAACTCGCCTATATCGCCGAGCGGTGGGACAAGGGCTACGGCCACTTCACCACGCGTCAGAACATCCAGTACAACTGGCCCGAGCTCCGCGACGTGCCCGACATGCTTGATGCCTTGGCCGAGGTGAAACTGCATGCGATCCAGACCTCCGGCAACACGATCCGCAACGTGACGGCGGATCATTTCGCCGGGGCCGCCGCCGATGAGGTCGCCGATCCCCGCCCCGTGGCCGAACTGATCCGCCAGTGGTCCACCGACCACCCCGAGTTCCAGTTCCTGCCGCGCAAGTTCAAGGTCGCCGTCACCGGCGCCGCCGCCGACCGTGCGGTAATCAAAGCCCATGACATCGGCCTGCGCATCGTCGAGCGTGACGGCGAACAGGGTTTCGAAGTCATCGTCGGCGGCGGTCTTGGCCGCACCCCGATGATCGGCAAGGTGCTCTATGAATTTGTCAGCGCCGACGATCTGCTGCCCACGCTCGAAGCCATCGTCAGCGTCTACAACGTGCTGGGCCGCCGCGACAACAAGTACAAGGCGCGCATCAAGATCACCGTCCACGAGAACGGCATCGAAGACATCCGCGCCCGGGTCGATGCGCAATATGCGCTGATCCGCGACCAGTTCACCGGCGTCGACCAGCAAATGCTCTCGCGCATCGAAGCCGACTTTGCAGCGCCGCAATTCAAAACCGCATCCCTCGCGGCTTACGAATCCGCCTATACCAACGATCCGGTCTTCCGCGCCTGGGCCGACACCAACCTCGCCCAGCACCGCGCGCCGGGCTATGCCATCGTCTCGATCAGCCTCAAGGCCCATGGCGCCACGCCGGGCGACGCGACGGCAGACCAGATGCGCGTGATGGCCGACCTCGCCCGCCGCTTTGGCCATGACGAGCTGCGCATCAGCCATGAGCAGAACGTGATCCTGCCCCATGTGCACCGCAGCGACCTGCCCGAACTGCACGCCGCGCTGAAAGAGGCGAAACTCGCCACCGCCAACATCGGGCTGATCTCCGACATCATCGCCTGCCCCGGCATGGATTACTGCGCGCTGGCCACCGCGCGTTCCATCCCCATCGCGCAGGAAATCGCCACCCGTTTCGACGAGCTGAAGCTCGAACATGACGTGGGCCCGCTGAAGATCAAAATCTCCGGCTGCATCAACGCCTGCGGCCACCACCACGTGGGCCATATCGGCATCCTCGGCCTCGACCGCGCGGGCGTAGAGAACTACCAGATCACGCTTGGCGGTGACGGCACCGAGGACGCAAGCCTCGGCACCCGCACTGGCCCCGGCTTCTCGGCAGAGGAGATCATCCCCGCCATCGAACGCCTCGTGCGGGGCTATCTCGACCTGCGCAACGATCCCGGCGAGACGTTCTTGCAAGCCTACCGCCGTCTCGGCCTAGCGCCATTCAAAGCCGTGCTCTACCCCGAAGCGGCAGAGAAGGATCGAGCCAATGCCGCTTGACACCCCTGAACTTCATCCTTTCTCAAATACCGATGCGCCGCCCCCCGAGGGGCTGCGCGCGGTCGAGGAAAAGGTGGCACGGCTCAACGCCGAGTTGCGCCACCACGGGGCGACGGATGTGATCCGCCGCGCCGATGCGGAGATCGAGAACCTTACCCTCGTCTCCAGCTTCGGCGCGGAATCAGTGGCGCTGTTGCACCTCGCCTCCATGGTCTCGCGGGACATCCCGGTGCTCTTCATCGACACCGAGATGCTCTTTGCCGAAACCCTCGTCTACCAGCAGGAGCTGAGCGAGCGCCTCGGCCTGCGCAATGTCACCACCCTGCGCAGCGCCGAGATCGCAGCACAGGATCCCGATGGCACGCTGCATCAGTATGACACCGATGCCTGCTGCGCCCTGCGCAAGACCCGGCCCCTGCAAAGCGCGCTGGCGGGCTATGACGGCTGGATCACCGGACGTAAACGTTTTCAATCGGGCAGCCGCGCGACCTTGGAGTTTTTCGAGACCGAGGTCCCCAAAGACGGTGCAGCACCCCGGATCAAAGTGAACCCGCTGGCCTATTGGGCCAATTCCGATGTGGCCGACTACATCACCGAAAACCGCCTGCCCCGGCATCCGCTGGTGGCCAAAGGCTACCCATCGATCGGCTGCGCGCCCTGCACCTCGCCCGTGGCCCCGGGCGAAGACCCGCGCGCGGGGCGCTGGCGCGATCAGAACAAAGAAGAATGCGGCATCCATTTTGTGAACGGCAAAGTGGTCCGAACAGGAGACAAATCATGAGCGTACTCGTCACCGACACAGGCTTCACCGCCGACGACTGGACCCAAGGCTATCGCGAGGATGGCGCCGCGAACGATTGCCGCGCCGTCGATCTGGCCTCTGACGCCGATGCCCATGCCCTCACGCTGACCCCGGCGCTTGAGATGATCCGCGTCGATTTTCCCTCTTTCGCGGATGGGCGCGGCTTTACCATCGCCCGCGTCCTGCGCTTGCGCGGCTACAAGGGCCGCCTGCGCGCCCGTGGGCATGTGCTGGCCGATCAATATGCCATGGCCCGCCGCGCCGGGTTCGATGAGGTCGAGATCGACGAGGATCTGGCCGCCCGCCAGCCTGAGGACCAATGGCTGGCCCGCGCCGATTGGCAGGCCCATGACTATCAGTCCCGCCTGCGCGGTGCCGCATCCGGACCGGCGACCGCGGCCAAATAGGCCGCTTCATTGCCCTCCCCCCTTCCTTGCCATAAGTAGAGGCCGCAACCCGATTTGCGGAAACCATGATGACCGAGCAGAGCACAGTGAACCAAACCGCCGCCAAGCCCGTCCCGACATTGCCCGACGCCCAGACCGTGACCGCGGTCACCCACTGGACCGATCAGCTGTTCTCGTTCCGGGTGACCCGGCCTGCAAGCCTGCGGTTCCGCTCGGGCGAGTTCGTGATGATCGGCCTGATGGGCGATCCGCATCCCGAAACCGGCAAGCAGAAACCACTACTGCGCGCCTATTCCATTGCCTCGCCCGCCTGGGACGATGAGTTGGAGTTCTACTCGATCAAGGTGCAAGACGGCCCGCTGACCTCCAAACTACAGCACATCCAGCCCGGCGATCAGATCATCCTGCGGCCCAAACCCGTGGGCACGCTGGTCCATGACGCGCTGCTGCCCGGCGACCGGCTTTGGATGTTCGCCACCGGCACCGGCTTTGCCCCCTTCGCAAGCCTGCTGCGCGAGCCTGAGACCTATGAGAAATTCGACGAGGTCATCGTCACCCACACCTGCCGCGACGTTGCAGAGCTTGAGTATGGCCGCCAGTTGATCGAAGGGCTGAAGGCCGACGAGCTGATGCAGGAACTCATCGGCCCGGAAAACCTTGCCAAGATTCGCTATTACCCGACCACCACCCGCGAAGAGAGCCCCAAGATGGGCCGGATCACCAACCTCTTGCAGGATGGCACGGTGTTCAAAGATCTGGGCGTGCCCCAGATCAATGCCGCCCATGACCGTGCCATGGTCTGCGGCAGCCTTGGCTTCAACAAGGATATTATGGAGATTCTCGAAGGCTTTGGCCTGACCGAGGGTGCCAATTCCGACCCCCAGCATTTCGTCGTCGAAAAGGCATTCGTCGGCTGAGCCGAATTAAGCCTTACGAAAGGTCGCAGCGTTATAACCAAGGTGTCGGCGCAGCTTTGCCGACGCTTTGGCAGAACCCTGCGCATCCCGAAAACGCCCCCTTCCGCTGCACTGCGGCAGGGCTTAGCTGACGCCTTGCGAGCGCGGGGGACTGCCGCGCGAAACGCAACCACAGGCGAAAGGCATATCAATGGCGAGCAATGGGACCCCGACCCCAAAGAAAGTCTCCGATCTGGCAACTCAAAAGGCCGACCTGTCCAGCACGGCGCTAATCGGCATCTTCGGCAGCGACAGCACGCCCGGCGCGCTGATCCGCGAAGGTGGCGGTAAAATCTCGCGCGTCGAAGTGGGCGATCAGGTCGCTGGCGGCGTCGTCTCCGCCATCGGGCAAGGGACCTTGGTGCTGTCCAGCCGTCGCGGCAATCAAGTGCTGCGCCTGCCGCAGGGCTGAAACCTTGGGGGAGGCGCGGCGCGCGCCTCTTGACCTGCCGCGCGGGGCAGTGCACATCCCGCGCATGAGCAAGACAGCATTGATCACCGGCGCATCGCGCGGCCTTGGGGCCGCATTGGCAGAAGCCTTGGCCCCCACCCATCACATCATCGCGGTCGGTCGCACGACCGGCGCGCTCGAAGAGTTGGACGACCGTATCCAAGCCAAGGGCGGCAGCGCCACCTTGGCGCCGATGGACATCACCAACGCCGATGCCATGGCCGTGCTCTGCCGGGGCATCCATGACCGCTGGGGCGGGCTTGACCTGTGGCTGCATTGCGCCGTCCATGCCGCTCCGCTGACGCCCACCGATCACATCGACGCCAAGGATATGGAGAAATCCATCGCCGGAAACGTCACCGCCACCGCGCGGCTGATCACCTTTGTCTCGCCGCTCTTGGGGGCGGATGGCACGGCGGTCTTCTTTGACGATCCGCGTGCGGGCACGAAATTCTTCGGCAGCTACGGCGCCACGAAGGCCGCGCAGATCGCGCTGGCGACCTCTTGGCAGGTCGAGACCGCGCAGATCGGCCCCCGTGTCCATATCCTTACGCCCAAGCCGATGCCCACCGCCACCCGCGCGCGCTTCTTCCCCGGTGAAGACCGCGCGGCGCTGAGCGACACCGCCACGCAGGCCGCTGCGGTATTGGCGCAACTGTCGGAAAACTCCGCCTCCTGAACCGCGCGGCACCGGCGCGCTGCGCTTGCCGCCGGTCCGCCCCTCGCCTATCAAGGCAAAAAGGGGCCATTCATGCGTATTTTGATTACAAACGATGACGGCATCAACGCGCCCGGTCTGGCCGTGCTGCGCGCCATTGCCGAGGAACTGGCCGGGCCCAAGGGCGAGGTCTGGACCGTTGCACCTGCGTTTGAGCAATCCGGCGTGGGCCATTGCATTAGCTACACCAAGCCGATGATGATTTCGCAACTGGACGAGCGCGTCTTTGCCACCGAAGGCTCCCCCGCTGATTGCGTTCTTGCCGCGATCCACGACACGATGACCGCCGCCCCCCCCGATCTGGTGCTCTCCGGCGTGAACCGGGGCAATAACGCGGCTGAAAACGCGCTCTATTCCGGCACGCTTGGCGGCGCGATCGAAGCGGCGTTGCAGGGGCTTCCGGCCATCGCCCTGTCGCAATACTACGGCCCCGCCAACCGCGATCTGGCCGATCCTTTCGAGGCCGCCGCCCAGCACGGCGCCGAGACCTGCCGCCGCATTCTGGACCACAGCCCCAGCGAAGACGCGGCCTATGGGCTTTTCTACAACGTGAACTTCCCCCCCGTAGCGGGCGCTGATGTGCGTGGGATCCGGCTGGCCCCTCAGGGCCGCCGCCCCGGCACCGGGTTTTCGACCGAAGCACATCTGTCGCCCTCGGGCCGCCGCTTTTTGTGGATCAAGGGCGGCGATCAACGCGTGCAAACGGCACCGGGCAGCGATGCCTGCGTCAACCTTGACGGCTATGTCTCGGTCACCCCGATGCGCTGCGACCTGACGGATCACGCGGCCCTCGAAACGCTGGCGGGCATCAACGGATGAATGAGCCACCCATCTCTGAAGCGGAACGCAAGATGCAGTTCCTCTACGCGCTACGCTCCAAGGGCGTGACCGATGCGCGTGTGCTGACAGCGATGGAAGCGATCGACCGCGGCCCCTTCATCCGCGGCCTCTTTGCCAGCCGCGCCTATGAGGATATGCCCCTGCCCATCGCCTGCGGCCAGACCATCAGCCAACCCTCTGTCGTCGGGCTCATGAGCCAAGCCTTGCAGGTATCGTCGCGCGATAAGGTGCTCGAAATCGGCACCGGCTCGGGCTATCAGGCCGCGATCCTCAGCAAGCTCGCCCGGCGGGTCTATACGATCGACCGGCACCGCCGTCTGGTGCAAGAGGCGCGCGGCGTTTTCGAGGCGATGGATCTGACCAATATCACCGCGATCACCGCCGATGGCAGCTTTGGCCTTGCCGAACAGGCCCCCTTTGACCGGATCATCGTGACCGCCGCCGCCGAAGACCCGCCCGGCCCCCTGCTCGCGCAGCTAAAAGAGGGGGGCATCATGGTGCTGCCCGTCGGCCAATCCGACACGGTCCAACACCTTATCCGCGTGCGAAAGACCGCTGATGGGCTGGAATACGACGAATTGCGTGCCGTGCGCTTTGTCCCCCTGCTGGAAGGCTTGGGCAAGGACGGCTAATAGGTTACAGAGACACGGACAACGCCCCATACCGTCTGGGGGCGAAGATGAGGACTTGCAGATGCGCCAAACACGCTTGCGCCGCCCCATGCGGCTGACCCTAATGGCCGGGACCAGTGCGATACTGCTGGCAGGTTGCGAAAATCAGCCCTTGGATTACGACATGCGCAGCACCTTTGGCGATGGGTTCTCCACCGCTGAAGCCGCGCGCGGGCCTTTGGCAGACCGGCCAAAACCCGACGCGCGGGGCGTGATCTCTTACCCCAATTACCAAGTCGTCGTCGCCCGCCGGGGCGATACGCTGAAAGACGTGGCCGCGCGTGTGGGCGCCGACAGCGGCGAATTGGCCCGCTACAACGGGATTGATCAGGGCGTCCCGCTCCGCCAGGGTGAGATCATCGCCCTGCCCCGCCGCGTCTCTGAGCCTGCGCCAGGCACCAATGGCGCCGTGGACATTACCACCCTTGCCGGCAGCGCCATCGACCGCGCCCCGGCGACCCCCAGCGTGCAGACCCAAAGCCTGCCGCCCGCAGGCACCACCAGCACGCCCGCGCCGCAGCCTGCGGCACCGCAGGCGAAAGAGCCTGTGCGCCACCGGGTCGAGCGGGGCGAGACCGCCTATACCGTGGCGCGTCTTTACAACGTGCCGGTCAAGGCACTGGCCGAGTGGAACGGCCTCGGCCCCGATTTCGCGATCCGCGAGGGCCAATTCCTGCTGATCCCGGTCGAGAAACAGGCGCCCCCGCGTCAGGCGGCCAACACCGCGTCGAGCGCCGCCGCCTCGCGCCCCGTGCAGCCGGTCACCAGCGCACCCGGCGCAGGCACCCCCACGCCCACGCCGCCCTCCGCCGCCAAACCGCTGCCGCAGGATGAGACCGCACAGCCCCTGCCGCCCAAGGTCGAGCCGAAAGAGCCTGTGGCCGATGTGGGCAAGCCCACTGCCCCGGCAAAGGCGACCAAGATGACCCCGCCGGTCCAAGGCTCCATCATCCGCGCCTATTCCAAGGGCAAGAACGAGGGCATCAACATCAAGGGCAGCCCCGGCGGGCCGGTGAAGGCCGCCGAGGCGGGCACCGTCGCCGCGATCACCAAAAGTGCCGAGGGCATCCCGATCGTCGTGGTGCGCCATGCCAACAACCTGCTCACGGTCTATGCGAATGTCGACGGCGTGAATGTGGCTAAGGGCGATAGCGTCAGCCGGGGCCAGCAGATCGCCAAACTGCGCGGCGGTTCGGAATCGCATGTGCATTTCGAGGTGCGCAAAGGCTTTGAAAGCGTCGATCCGACGCCCTATATTCAGTAACCAAACGACAAAGGGCCCGCAGAATATGCGGGCCCTTTCGCTCATACCGTCCGGCGCTCAACCGCCCGAAACGGGTACGCCTTTCCGGCCAGCCAAATCCACGAAATACTGCCAAGCCACCCGGCCCGAGCGGGCGCCGCGTGTGGCCTGCCATTCGACAGCCTCGGCGCGCAATGTGTCGTCGTCGATCTCCACGCCGAAGGCATCGCAATAGCCGCGGATCATCGCCAGATATTGGCCCTGATCGCAGGGATGGAACCCCAGCCAGAGCCCGAACCGGTCAGAGAGAGAGACCTTTTCCTCGACCGCTTCGGAAGGATTGATCGCGCTGCCGCGCTCGTTCTCGATCATGTCTCGCGGCATCAGGTGGCGGCGGTTCGATGTGGCATAGAGCACGACATTCTCGGGCCGCCCTTCGATGCCCCCATCCAACACGGCCTTCAGCGATTTGTAATGCGCGTCGTCATGGCCGAAGCTCAGGTCGTCGCAAAACAGGATGAACCGCTGCGAGGCACCGCGCAGGAGGGACAGAAGCCGCCCGACCGACGGCAGGTCTTCGCGCTGCAATTCAACGATGCGCAATGCTTCATGTGATGCTTGAACATCCGCGTGTATCGCTTTGACAAGGCTGGATTTTCCCATGCCCCGCGCACCCCAGAGCAGCGCGTTGTTCGCAGGCAGCCCCGCCGCAAATTGGCGGGTGTTGGCCAAAAGCGTATCCCGCGCCCGGTCCACCCCCACCAGAAGCGGCAGGTCGATCCGCGCGACCTGCGGCACTGGCATCAGACGGTCGGGGTCGGTGTGCCAGACGAAGGCAGTGGCCGCATCGAAATCCGGGGCGGCGAGCGGCGCGGGAGACATACGCTCCAGCGCCGCCGCGATACGGTCCATCGGATCATTGATCACAGCAGGTCTTCCTCGTCTTCGTCGTCAAAGTAGCCCTCTTCGCGCAGCTTTTCGTTGCGCTTTGTCTCGACCCGGCGCACGAGGAAGATCGAGATTTCGTAGAGGCCATAGACCACCACGAAAAGGATCACCTGCGTGATCACATCCGGCGGCGTGACCAGCGCGGCCAGCACGAGGATCGCCACCACCGCATATTTGCGCACATTGGCCAGTCCTTCGGAACTGACCAGCCCCGCCTTGCCCATCAGCGTCAGCAGAACCGGGAGCTGGAAACACAGGCCAAAGGCCACGATGAATTTGATCGTGAGCGACAGATACTCCTGCGCCGAGCCTTGGAAGGCGATGGCGGCGATGCCGTTCTCACCATCCGGCCCACCGACCAACGTACCGGCCTGCTGGAAGCCAAGGAAGAAGTCGAAGGCCAGCGGCGTGACGACGTAAAAGGCGAAAGCCGCGCCAAGGAAGAACATCACCGGCGAAGAGATCAGGAAGGGCAGAAAGGCCCCCTTCTCGTTCTTGTAAAGCCCCGGTGCCACGAAGCGCCACAGCTGGTAGCTGATGAAGGGGAAGCCCAGCACCAGACCGCCCAGAAGCGAGATCGAGATGGCGACGAAGAAACCCTCTTGCAGCTTGATCAGGATCAACCCGCAATCCTCTTGCCCGCGTTCGGCCATGGCCGAGCAGAGCGGTTCGGTCAGGAAGTTGAAGATCGGGTTCCAGACGGTAAAGCAGATCACCATCCCGATGATGAAGGCGATGACCGAATGGATGAGCCGCGTGCGCAGCTCGGCCAGATGCTCGATCAACGGGGCGGAACTGTCGTCGATCTCGTCATAATCGTCGGTGGCGCTCATTCAACTCACTCTTTCTTGGCGGCAGCTTTGGGTGCCGTTGAGGTCTTGGCGGCGGCATCGTCCGATGCCGCTTGGGCCTGACCTGCGTCTTTCTCGATCACAGGCCGCGCCGGGGCTTCCTTGGCCGGGGCGGCGTCCGAAAGCTTCGCCTCTGCCGCTTCGGCCTCGGCCATAGCCTCCGCCGCTTCGCGTTGCTTGCGTTCGGCGGCGGCCCGCGCGGTGCTGGCTTGGATCTTCTTCACATCCTCGGCCTTTTGCGCCGCAAGTTTGCCGGTCTCGCTCTCAGGGTCGAAATTGGTCAGTGACCGGGTCGCATCCTTGACCTCATCCATGGCGCTGCCCAGCGGGTTGCTGGCCGTTTTGAGCGATTTGTTCAGCGACGATGACATCTCGCGCATGCCGCTTTCATCGGCGGCATCATTCATCGCTTGGCTGAATTCACGCGCCATGCCTTTGGCCTTGCCCACGACTTGCCCGACGCGCCGAAACAGCACGGGCAAGTCCTTGGGGCCGACCACGATCAGGGCCACCACGCCGATGACTAAAAGTTCCGTCCAACCCAGATCGAACATCGGGTTACACCCGGTCCTTGTCGGCCTTCAGCTCGGTCTTGGGATGGGCGCCCTGATCGGCATGTTCCGGCAGGTCAGCATGGTGCACGTCTTCGACATGTTTGATCTCGTCGCGCTTGTTCTCTTCTTCGCCTTCGCTGATGCCTTTCTTGAAGCTGGTGATGCCCTTGCCGACTTCGCCCATGAGCGAGGAAATCTTGCCCCGGCCAAAAAGCACCAGCACGACAACCGCGATCAGCAGCAGGCCCGGCAGTCCGATATTGTTCAACATGTCTGTTCTCCCATCATGTTTGGCGCAATCTCGTCGCGCCGGTCTGCACCGTGATAGCGGGCGGCGCCGGGACCATGAAGGGGCAATGCGGCGGATGGGCGGTGCTGCGGGCGAAGGACTGCCGATTTTCGGGCGTGCAATTTGGGTTGCGACATGTTTTTGTCAGGAGCGTCAGGAGGCATCATGGTATCAGCGAGAACCGAAGATCGGCTTGTCCGGCTGATTGACAGGCTGCGGGATGGGCGGCTGCACCGGGCCGAGGATCTGGCCCGGCAGTTCGGCGTTTCCCCCCGCACGATCTACCGCGATATGGGCAAGCTCAGCGCGGCGGGCCTGTCCATCGCTGGGACGCGGGGCGAAGGCTATCGGATCATCCCTGCGATCACCCTGCCCCCGCTGACCCTGACGGCGGCGGAGTTGGAGGCGCTGAACCTCGGCCTCGCTGTCGCGGCGGAGGTAGGCGACCCCGCCCTGCAAGCCGCGGCAGAGACATTGGCCGCCAAGTTCGACGCGGTGCTGCCGACCGAGACCATTGCCGAGGGTGCCGCATGGGCGCAGGCGCTGAGGTCGCAGGGCAAAGCCACGCGGGTTTTCACCCATCTGCCGGTGCTGCGTGCCGCGGTGCAGGCCCGCCAAAAGCTGCGGATTGCGGTGATCGGCGAGGCGCCGCAGGTGGTGCGCCCGCTTGAGGTGCGTAATTGGGGCCGGTTCTGGCTGCTGACGGCCTGGAGCGAGGGCGCAGCGGATTTCGTGACCCTGCCGCTTGATCAGATCGAGAGCGCTGAGCCGCTACCGGAGTTGTTCGTGGACGAGCCGAGCAGAACGCTCGCGGACCATCGCCCCTAACCCCAGATCAACGCCGCCTCAGCCCTTCAATTGCCAGCCGGTTTGCGGGGGCAAAAACGCCTCGACACTGGCCTGCGCGATCACGATGGTATCCTGTCCCGTTTCCACGTTCAGCCCGCCCTTTACCGCGCACACCTCGGCGCGACCACGGGGTAGTTTGGCCACCAGCGCGTCGACATCCACCTTCTCAGGCTCCTGCACCGCCACGGTAACCTGCACGCGCATCTGATCAGGCGTCACCTCCAGCGCGCCGAACAGCGGTAGGGAGGAATGGCGCAGGGCATCCTCGATCGCGCGGGCGGCAGCCTTGGTATAGTCCATCCCGTGCAGATCGTTGCCCATGCCCATTTCGATGATGATCCGCTGCTCAGTCATCGGCACGCTCCATCTCGAAGCCGACGGAAAGCGCCACATTGGCCATAACAGTTGGGTTCCCTTCCCCTTCGGGGCGCGGCACGTTGAGGCCGCCGTGATGCAGCTTCACCGTCACCTCGCCATAGGGAAAGACCGCGCGCAGCGCTTCGGCATCCACCAGATCCGGGCGCTGCACGCCCACGTCGAGGGTGATGCGCATGGCCGACTTATCAAAACCGAAAAGCTCGGCCAGATTGATCGAATTGTGCCACAGCGCATCCTGCACCGCACGTTTCGCGGCCTGCGTATAGTCACCGCGGCGCAGGGAAGAGCCCATGCCGAATTCCACCAACAGCGGCTTCATGAGGTCACCGGAAAGACAAAGCAACGGTCGCGGCGCACGGTCAGCCACATGACGGCGCCGGGTTGCGGCAGAAAGACATTGGGCACCGTGGCCTTGAGCCGCGATCCGTCCTCTTCCAACACAAACTCAACGAGGCTTTCGTTGCCCATGAAGCGCGCGCGTTCCACCACCGCCCGGGCCGGGGTGCCATCGGTCGCCGTGGGGCGCGGCCCCTTGCCCGCCCGGTCAAAGTCGATGCGCAGGTGTTGCGGGCGAAAGACTATATTCACCGGCGTGCCATCGGCCACACCGGGGGCGAGGAATTGGCCGAAAACCGTATCGGCCAACGCCCCGGTCACCGTGGCCTCAAGCACATTGGCATCGCTGAAAAAGGCGACGGAGGCGCGGTCGACGGGCCGCGTATAGACGTTGTAGGGCGCGCCTTGCTGCACGATCTTACCGTCGCGCATCAGCGCAATCTCATCAGCCATGCGCATCGCCTCGTCCGGCTCATGGGTGACCAGCAAAACGGCGGTGTCCTCTTCCTTGAGAATGCTCAGCGTCTCGTCGCGGATGCCATCGCGCAGGCGGTTGTCGAGGCCGGAAAACGGCTCATCCATCAGCATGATACGCGGCTGCGGGGCCAGCGCGCGGGCCAGCGCCACGCGCTGCTGCTCCCCGCCCGAAAGCTGATGCGGATAGCCGTCGATGTAGCGCAGCAGGTCCACCCGTTCGAGCAGTTCTTCGATCCGCGCGCGTTTCTCCTCACGCGTCCCTTTTTTAAGGCCAAAGCCCACGTTATCGGCCACGCTCAGATGCGGGAACAGGGCAAAATCCTGAAACATGAGGCCGATCTCGCGTCGCTCGGGCGGGACACGGAACATGGTGTCGCAGATCAGTTTGCCGTCGACATGGATCGTGCCGCTGTCTTGCATCTCCACCCCCGCGATCATGCGCAACGTGGTGGATTTGCCGCAGCCCGAGGGGCCAAGCAGGCAGGTCACCTGCCCCGGCAAAATCTGCAAGGATACGTCATCGACCACCTGCCGCCCGCCATAGGCGCGGCGCAGGTTACGGATTTCCAGACGGGGGGTGGGGTCACTCATGAAGGCTGCGGTATCCGATCAAATCGCTCGGAAACCCAGCTATCAGCCCCGCCGCGCCCCCGCAAGCACCGCCGCGAAACCGGCCAGCAGCACGAAGATGCAGATCACCAACAATTGCTCGTATTTATGCCCCTCGGGCAGAAGTGCCGCGACCCATCCCCAGCCCCGCGCGAAATAGGCCGCAGCCCCCAGCATCGCGGCGGCAAAGGCGGCAAGGTAGCTCCAGACCGGGATCGCGCGCCCCGCCACCAGCCCCACCAGCAGCACGGGGGTGAGGAACATCGAGGCGGTGCCGCTCACCGCCACGGCATCAAAGAGCGTGGCGCTGCCCCAAAGCGTCAGCAGCGCACCAAGCGCCATGAACCCCGCCATCACCAGCCGCCCGCCTCTCAGGCTGCGCGGCGCGATGCGCCATTCCTCAACCATCAGCCGCGCCGCCGAAGCCAGCGCCGAGTCGAGCGTCGAGAGGGCCGAGACCAACAGCGACAGCATCAGCGCCACGAAGATCCAGCCCGGAAACATCAGCCCCCATGTGCCGATCAGCTCACCCTCATAGGCCGCGCCGGTCAGGCTGGCTTGGATGCCGAAAAAGCCAAAGCCGATGATACAAAGCGTCGAAATCCAGAAGGCATGGAGGAAGGACACCCGGGTGGTCGCCTCATCCGCGAGAAAGCCGCGGTCCATCATCACCGGGTCATGTGCCGGGTAGGAAAAGACCTGCAACAGCGCCACGACCAAGAGCACCCAGCCGTTGTAGGGGCCAGAGACTCCCGGCGCGCTTAGCACCGCGCCAAGCTCGAACCCCGGGCTGAGCAGCAGCGCCCCGAGCGCAAGGCCGAAGACGATGAGAAAGACCAGCATTTGCACCACATCCGTGCGCAGCGCGGCGGAGAGCCCGCCCCATGCCGAATAGCCAAAGCCGAGGGCGGCGACGATCAGCACCGCCAGCGTGCCCGACCCGGGCCAGACGGCCTCGAAAATCAGCGCGACGACCAAGAGATTGGCAAAAACCTCAGACAGCAGCCGCAGCCCGATCACCAGGTTATAGGCCGCCGTGCCCGCGCCCCCGAAATGCCCCGCAAGCCAGTCCTGCACGGAGCGCGCGCCGCCGCGCCGCAGGTGGCCGACGATGAAACCGCCCGTCAGGAAAGACCCGTAATAGGCCGCATAGGCCAGCGTGCCCGCGATGCCGTAAAAATAACCCAAGATCGCCGCGTTCATCAGGCTGCGGGCGAAAATCCATGTGGTGACTTGGCTCAGCACCAGCACCCAAAGCCCCGGCGCGCGGCCCGCCGCACTGGCGCCGCCAAAGAAGCCTTCGACCGTCGCGCGGCGCGGTGCCACCAACAGGCTGGCAAGGATCACGGCAGCGAAAAGAAGGACAAGAACAGTGGTTTGCATGGGCGGCGGACCTTTTGCGAGAAGCTGATCCACAAGGGTTAGCCGCCGTCTGCAATCCGGGCCAGCACTGAAACCGCTGCTGTCAGAAAAGTGATCCGCCGCGACATGCCATGGCCGGGACACACGCCCCGGCCATGAAGGGTTTACATGGTCAGATTGGTGCCGCCGCCATCGAGCAACAGGTTCTGCCCCACGATGAAGCCCGCGTGCTGCGAACAAAGGAAGGCACAAGTCGCGCCGAATTCCTCACGGGTGCCATAGCGCCCTGCGGGGATGCCCGCCTGCCGCTCGGCGCGGGCTTCGTCCAGCGTGATGCCCTTTTGCTTGACCACATTGGCGTCGAGCGAATCCGCCCGGTCGGTCGCATGGATGCCCGGCAGAAGGTTGTTAATCGTGACCCCCTTGCCCGCCACCTGCCGCGCGGTGCCCGCGACATAGCCGGTAAGCCCGGTGCGGGCGGAGTTGCTGAGCCCCAAGACGGGGATCGGCGCGCGCACCGACTGGCTGGTGATGTTGACGACCCGGCCCCAGCCGCGCTCCATCATGGCCGGCACCAGCGCTTTGATCAGCGCGATGGGGGCCAGCATATTGGCGTCGAGCGCTTTGATGAAATCCTCGCGGTCCCAATCCTGCCACATGCCGGGAGGGGGACCACCCGCGTTGTTGACCAGAATGTCACAGCCCTCTGCCGCCTTGATGACCAGCGCCTGCCCCTCTTCCGTGGCCACATCTGCCGCGACGGTGGTGACCTCGACGCCATGTTCCTGACGGATGCGCTCCGCCGAGGCCTCAAGCGCCTCTGCGCCGCGGGCGTTCATCACAAGGTTCACCCCTGCCGCCGCCAGCGCCTCGGCGCAGCCAAGGCCGAGCCCCTTGGACGAGGCACAGACCAGCGCCTTCTTCCCTTTGATTCCCAAATCCATTTTGATTCCTCCTATGCATTTGCATATGCCTACCACGCCGCGCCGCCAATGCCAGCAAATCACCCGAGCCTTGACCCATCCGGGCCATAATTCTAGCTTAGCTCACTGGCGAAAGCCCCAGAACCAAAGGCCCGTCATGTCCCCCAGCCGCACCGCCCCCGCACAGAACCTCGTCGTCTACCGCGCCGGGCAATTCCGCGCGAGCGATGGGGCCAATATGGGCGATGCGCTATCCTTTGCCGCCGAATTGGTCCTTGATGATGTCTATGAGTTGGACCGCGCGGCAGAGCCGCAGCGCCTGTCCCTGTTGACCCTGCCCGGCGATCAATTCCGCCTTGCCGAGGATACCGGCGTGGGCCGCCCCGGCGGCGATCTGCATCTCGACAGCTTGCTGACGCTGATGTCGCCCGACGGGCAGACCCAAGAGGCGCTGCTGCTGGTGGAGGTCGATCAACACGGTCACGCGGCAGAGGTTTACCTTCTCCCGCTAGGCCCGCTGACACCGCAGACAGGCTACCGGATCGTGGGGATCGACACTCAGACCGCGCGGCAAAAGTTCGGCCAGCTCGCCTGCGTCTCTTTCACGCGCGGCACCCATATCTCGCTCAGCACGGGTGAATTGCGGCCTATCGAAGACCTGCGCGTGGGGGACCGTATCCTGACCCGCGATGATGGCGTGCAAACCCTGCGCTGGATCGGGCAAAGCACCCTGCGCGCGGTGGGCGAATTCGCCCCGATCCGCATCCGGGCAGGCACGCTCAACAACGAACACGACCTGATCGTCAGCCCAGATCACCGGCTGTTCATCTATCAACGCAGCGATGAAATGGGCGCGGGCCGGTCCGAATTGCTGGTCAAGGCGCGGCATCTGGTCAACGGCGACAGTGTGACGGTGCAGGACGGCGGATTCGTCGACTACTTCCAACTGCTCTTTGACGGGCATCAGATCATCTATGCCGAAGGGATCGCCGCCGAATCCATGTTGGTCGACAGCCGCACCCGGTCGGTCCTGCCGCCCGAAATGGCCGAAGCCTTGGGCGAGGTGATCCCCGGCCATTCCGATCTGCCCCATGCCGGGCTCGATCTGGCAGAGGCACTGCTTGACCGCCCCGACGCGGCGGCGCTGCTGCGCAAAGCCTCAACCCGTTAAGGTGCTTCGACGGCGTAGTGGAACTCCTCCCGGACGATCTTGCCGTCTTTGACGTGGTAAACGCCGATCTCTTCCATCTGGAACCGCTCACCGCTTTGCTTGTCGGTGGCATCGACCTTGAACATCGCGCTGAACTGACTGTCGCCAAAGTAGAACGGGCCGATCACTTCGGTACTATGTTCCTCCATCGCGTTTTCCCACCAGTCGTGCTTGCCATGGATTGCCTTGACCCCATGGGTCTCTCGCCCCTGCCCGCCCATATCGGCCGCCTCGACCGAGACGGCATCGTCGGCATAGAGCCGATCAAGGTTCGCACGCACCGCAGCATTTCCCGCCCGGCAGCCCGCGACCAATTCGCAGGCAATCTCTTTCAGTTCCATCGCATCCCCCCATGTACCCCTTATGTTCTCATCCTACGCCACCCAGCGATTCGCAGCAATGGCCAGATTGCGCCCGGTCGCGGCGCGGCCTATATGGGTCGGATGTTGGACACGCCGCAAAACCGCCCCGCCCTGCCGCCCGAGATCGCGCGCCGTCGCACCTTTGCGATCATCAGCCACCCTGACGCGGGCAAAACCACGCTGACTGAAAAGTTCCTGCTGTTCGGCGGGGCCATTCAGATGGCCGGACAGGTACGCGCCAAGGGCGAGGCGCGACGCACCCGCTCGGACTTCATGGCGATGGAAAAGGACCGGGGCATTTCCGTCTCGGCCTCGGCCATGTCCTTTGATTTTCATAGCGGTAACACCAACTACCGGTTCAACCTCGTTGACACGCCCGGCCACTCGGACTTTTCGGAAGACACCTACCGCACCCTGACGGCAGTGGACGCCGCCGTGATGGTGATCGACGGCGCGAAAGGCGTGGAAAGCCAGACGCAAAAGCTCTTCGAAGTCTGCCGGATGCGCGACCTGCCGATCCTGACCTTCTGTAACAAGATGGACCGGGAAAGCCGCGATACCTTTGAAATCATTGACGAGATTCAGGAAAACCTCGCCATCGACGTGACGCCCGCAAGCTGGCCCATCGGCGTGGGCCGCGATTTCGTGGGCTGCTATGACATGCTGCGCGACCGGCTGGAACTGATGGACCGCGCCGACCGGAACCGCGTCGCCGACAGCATCAAGATCGAAGGGCTGGACGACCCAAAGCTGGCCGAACACGTCCCCGCCGCGCTGCTGGAGAAACTGCGCGAAGACCTTGAAATGGCGCGCGAATTGCTGCCACCGCTGGACCTCAAGGCGATGCACGAAGGCACGTTGACCCCGATCTGGTTCGGCTCGGCCATCAACTCCTTCGGGGTGCGTGAATTGATGGAAGGCATCGCCAAATACGGGCCAGAGCCGCAAATCCAAGCTGCCACCCCGCGCCAGATCCTGCCCGAAGAGAAAAAGGTCGCAGGCTTTGTCTTCAAGGTGCAGGCCAATATGGACCCCAAGCACCGCGACCGCGTGGCCTTTGTCCGCCTCGCCTCCGGGCATTTCGAGCGCGGCATGAAAATGACCCATGTGCGCACGAAAAAGCCGATGACGGTGTCCAACCCGGTCATGTTCCTCGCCTCCGACCGCGAGTTGGCAGAGGAGGCTTGGGCCGGTGACATCATCGGCATCCCCAACCACGGGCAGCTGCGCATCGGTGACACGCTGACCCAAGGCGAAGCGCTCCGCGTGAGCGGCATCCCCTCCTTCGCGCCCGAACTGCTGCAATCGGTCCGCGCGGGCGATCCGCTGAAGGCGAAACACCTTGAAAAAGCGCTGATGCAATTCGCCGAAGAAGGTGCTGCAAAAGTCTTCAAACCCTCGATCGGTTCGGGGTTTGTCGTGGGCGTTGTCGGCCAGTTGCAATTCGAAGTGCTCGCCAGCCGGATCGAGTTGGAATATGGCCTGCCGGTTCGGTTTGAGCCGTCTCAGTTCACCTCGGCCCGCTGGGTGAACGGCACGAAGCAAGCCGTTGATAAGTTTATCGATAGCAACAAACAGCACATCGCGCATGACCATGATGGCGACATCGTTTACCTGACCCGCCTGCAATGGGACATCGACCGGGTCGAGCGCGATTACCCGGATGTGAAGCTGACCGCGACCAAGGAAATGATGGTGTAAAACGGCCCGCCCCCGGGGGCAGAAAACCTTGATTTCGGGGCCGATCATGGCATTCTAACCCCAACTGGGGAGACGCGATGACGACGACGACGAAATGGGGGCTGGTGGCCACGATCCTGGCCCCCGCAGAGGAGATACGACGCTTTGCCGCCTACCATTTGGAGGCGGGCGCGCATCGCCTCTACCTATACCTCGATGCCGAAAACCCAGAGGCTTTCGAAAGCCTGAAGGCCCATCCGAAAATCCGTGTCACCACCTGCGATGAGGCCTATTGGCAAAGGCTCTGCGGCAAACGTCCGCAAAAGCACCAAGTCCGTCAAAGCCAGAACGCCACCCGCGCCTATAACCGGGCGGATGATGTGGATTGGTTGATCCATATGGATGTGGACGAATTCCTCGTCTCTGACCGCCCGGTGCACGAGGTGCTTGCCACCCTGCCCCCGGCACAAAAAATCACCCGCATCCGCCCGATGGAGGCTTTGGCTGGGGATGGCACGGCCTTCAAAGCCTTCATTCCCAACGGCCCCGAGCGCGCCCAGATCGTCTCGGCGCTTTACCCGACCTATGGTAACTACGTCAAAGGTGGCTTTCTGAGCCATTTGGCCGGGAAAGTTTTCGTTCGCACCGGGATGGCAGAGGTACGGCTCCAGATCCACAATGCTTTTCAGGACGATACGATGATCGACGGGCCAGAGCAGCAGCCCGGCATTGATCTGGCGCATCTTCACGCGAAAAGCTGGCCGGAGTGGCTCGCCGCCTATCGCTACCGGCTGGAAAAAGGCTCCTACCGCGCCGATCTGGCCCCGAACCGCCCCCGCGATCGCGGCGGATTGTCGATGCATGAACTCTTCTCCATGATCGAATCCGAAGGGGGTGAGCCGGGATTGCGGGCCTTTTTCGATGAGGTCTGCGCCGATACGCCTGAGCTGCGTAAAACCTTAGATGCCCACGGTCTGCTGCGTCTCGCTGATCTCGACCTTGATGCAAAGGTGTCGCGCCATTTCCCAAGTTAAGCGCTTGAGAGGGCAAGTGTTTGACGGCTGGGCCGCAACTTGCTATGCGCTTTCGCAACATGCCGCGGCAAATGCCGCCCCTTGGGCCATTCGGGCCGGCTTGTATTGCTGCCGCGGGCCAAGTCAGTGTCCGCTCAACTCGGACGCACATGACAAAATTTACCGATCTGAACCTGAATGCCAAGGTCCTCAAAGCTATTGATGAGGCTGGCTACGAATCGCCCACACCTATTCAGGCGGGCGCCATTCCCCCCGCTCTCGAAGGTCGTGACGTTTTGGGCATCGCCCAGACCGGCACCGGCAAGACAGCCAGCTTCACGCTGCCGATGCTGTCACTTCTCGCCCGTGGCAGGGCGCGCGCGCGGATGCCGCGGAGCCTCGTGCTCTGCCCCACGCGGGAGTTGGCCGCACAGGTGGCCGAGAACTTCGACACCTATTCCAAGCACCTGAAGCTCACCAAAGCGCTGCTCATTGGAGGCGTTTCCTTCAAAGAGCAGGACAAGCTGATCGACAAGGGCGTCGACGTGCTGATCGCCACCCCGGGCCGCCTGCTTGACCATTTTGAACGCGGCAAACTGATCCTGTCGGACGTCAAGGTCATGGTCGTGGACGAAGCCGACCGGATGCTCGACATGGGCTTCATCCCTGACATTGAGCGGATCTTCGGCCTCACACCCTTCACCCGGCAAACGCTGTTCTTCTCGGCCACCATGGCGCCCGAGATCGAGCGGATCACCAACACCTTCCTCAGCAACCCTGAGCGGATCGAAGTGGCGCGTCAGGCGACCACGAGCGAGAATATCGAACAGGGCGTTGTCATGTTCAAAGGCTCGCGCAAGGACCGCGAGGCGAGCGAGAAGCGCAAGCTGCTGCGCCTGCTGATCGATGCCGAAGGCGAGAAATGCACCAATGCGATCATCTTCTGCAACCGCAAGATGGACGTGGATATCGTCGCGAAATCGCTGAAGAAATACGGCTATGACGCAGCCCCGATCCACGGCGATCTGGACCAGAGCCAGCGGACCCGCACGCTCGAAGGGTTCCGGGGCGGCGAGTTGCGCTTCCTCGTGGCTTCCGACGTCGCCGCGCGTGGCCTTGATGTGCCAAGCGTGAGCCATGTCTTCAACTTCGACGTGCCGAGCCATGCCGAAGACTACGTTCACCGCATTGGCCGCACCGGCCGCGCGGGCCGCGATGGCAAGGCGATCATGATCTGCCAGCCGCGCGACGAGAAGAACTTCGAGGATGTCGAGCGTCTGGTGCAAAAGGAAATCCCGCGCATCGAAAACCCGCTCGGCAAAGCCAAACCCGCCGAGGAGACCTCCGACGCACCGGCCAAGTCCGATGACAAGCCCAAGCGGACCCGCTCGCGCAGCCGCAAGGCCGACAAACCTGTCGAGGCACCCGCCGAGGACAAGCAACCGCAGGCCCAGAAGGCTGAGGCCAAGGTCGACGCTAGAACCGACGACAAAGCGCAGCCCGAAAAGGCAGAGGCCGCGCAGGACGAGCGCAAGTCGGGCCGCGGCAACAAGGACGAGAAGAAGTCGCGCGGCGGACGTGGCCGGGGCGACAAACGGGGCGGCAACGACAACCGTGTCGTCGGTCTGGGCGATCACACGCCAGACTTCATCGGTTTAAGCTTCCGCGAACGCATCTAAACCGCACCACAGCGGGCATGAATTCGCCGCCGATCCCCGCCGGGATTGGCGGCTTTTTCGTCTGTGCTATGTGAGGGGAAACCACTCACATAGGACCATCATGCTGCGCCCCGCCCTCTTCGCCCTTGCCTTTGCCCTGACCGCACTTACAGCCGCCCCCGCCAGCGCCGAACGCTGCCGGGCCGAGGTCAATGGCGCCGAAGTTGTGGTGGAAGCCGAGAATTTTGCCAATTTCGCCGAAGAGGTCGGCACCCGCGAGCGTCTGATGAATTGGCCGGCGCGGAAGTGGAGCAGGCTCTGGGGCACGCCGCCCGCCTGCGACAGCGGGGTGCTGTTCGACTACCTCGCCACCACCGTGCCGCTGGATCAGATCGACGGCTATTGCCTGACCGCCACGCCCGAAGACGGGCATTTCCTGATCCCCGGCACGCGGAACTACCGCGGCTATTGCAAGAAGACTTTCTGCGAGCGGGTGAACACCACCAAGGAAGAGACCGTCGAGATCAGCAAGAACATCGCGCGCTCCGCCGTGGACAGGCTCAGCCAGCCGGACAACCTCCGCGCCGTGGCGCATAAATCAGGGGCGTTCATTTTGACGGGAGGGGCCTCTGCCCTCAGCGCCAATTTGGCGACGACAGGCAGCACGCTGGCCACCGCACTCTCGACCCCCGCCGCCCTTGCGGCCACGGGGGTAAGCGTGGTCGCGGTGGGCGGCGCGGTCTATATGTGCAGCGGTGAGGCAGAGGTCAGCTCAGACGGCTGACCACCACGGTGACTTCGGGCTTCTTGCCGATTTCGTCATAGGACGACTGGCGCGCGACCTTTTTCAGACCGTCATTCAGCTTGTCGTCATCCCGCAGGGTGGCGGCTTTCTGACGGTTCAGCCATTGGCTGAGGTCTTGTTCCAGCACATCGACGAGCGGCGCGTTGGAGCGGCCTGCTTCCGGCAGGCCCATCAGATCGACCCAAGGCTCGCCCAAGGGCTCGTCATCTGTATCGAGGATCAGCGTCACCGTGGCATGGCCGTTCAGCGCCATGCGGATACGGTCGCGGATCACACCATCCAGCGCGCCGACCTGAACCGAACCGTCCAGATACATGCGGCCCGTGTCGACATGTTCGACGACCTTGGGCTGATTGCCCGACAGGTCCACCATCATCCCGTTCACCGCCAAAACGCCGGTGATGCCCTTGGCATCGGCGATCTTGACGTGTTCGCGCAGGTGGCGGTGCTCCCCATGCATGGGGATCAGAACCTGAGGTTTCACAATGGCATGCAGCGTTTCCAGATCGGGACGGTTGGCATGCCCCGAAACGTGGTAGAGGCCCGAGGAATCATCGACCACATCGACGCCCTTTTCCGAGAACTGGTTGATGATGCCGATCACGCCACGCTCATTGCCCGGAATGGTTTTCGACGAAAAGAGGAAGAGATCGCCGTCTTTCAACTCAATCCCCTGATACTTGCCCCGCGCCAGTTGCGCCGAGGCCGCGCGGCGCTCCCCCTGGCTGCCGGTGACCAGCAACATTAGGTTCTCACGCGGGATGGCGCGGGCGTTCTCGGGCGAGATGACGGGCGGGAAGTCTTTCATCACACCGGTCTGGATCGAGGCTTCGACCATGCGGTTCATCGCACGACCCAAAAGCACGATGGACCGCCCTGCCCGCGCACCGGCTTCGGCCAGCGTTTTGACCCGCGCCACGTTGGACGCGAAGGTGGTGGCAACGACCATACCCTCGGCGCTGCTCACGAGCTTTTCGATCTCCGGGCCGACGGTGGCTTCGGAGCGACCGGGATGGGCGGAGAAGACATTGGTGCTGTCGCAGATCAGCGCCTTCACGCCATCCTTGCAGACCTCGGCCCAAAGCGCGTCGTCAAAGGCTTCGCCGACGCCCGGCGTGCGGTCGATCTTGAAGTCGCCGGAGTGGATCGTGCGCCCCTCGGGCGTGTCGATGACCATGGCGGAGGATTCGGGGATCGAATGCGAGATCGGCAGGAAGCCCACTTTGAACGGGCCTGCGGTGATCTGCTCGGGCCATGCGCTGACCGTTGTGACCGCATCCTCGGGGTGGCCGTGTTCGGACATCTTCCGGCGGGCGATATTGGCGGTAAAGGCGCGCGCATAGATCGGCGCCTTCAGCACCTCATAGGAATGCGCGATGGCACCGATGTGGTCTTCGTGGGCATGGGTGATAAAGATCGCCTCGATCTGGTCACGGCGCTCCTTCAGCCAAGTGATGTCGGGCAGGATCAGGTCCACGCCCGGCGTGCTGTCCATGTCCGGGAAGGCGACACCGATGTCGACGACGATCAGCCGCTCTTTCCCGGGCTTGCCGTAGCCATAGACATAGGCGTTCATGCCAATTTCACCCGCCCCACCGAGGGGCAGATAGATAAATCGTTCGCTGCTCATATTATTCAGCTTTGTCCTTATTATAATCGTGGATCACGGTCAGCCCGTGCATCGTGAGTTCATCTTGATAATCATCGAACAGGTCGACTGCCTGCTGAAACAGCGGTGCCAGACCCCCCGTGGCGATAACGCGCATGGGTCTTGCACGTTCCGCCCTTATCCGCTCACATATCTCACGAACCAGCCCGACATAACCCCAAAAGACACCGGACTGCATGCAGGCCACCGTATTGGTGCCAATGACGGAGGGCGGTTTCGAGATATCGACATGCGGCAGGGCGGCGGCTGCGTTGTGCAGCGCCTCTAGGCTGAGGTTCACCCCCGGCGCGATCACCCCCCCGATATATGCCCCGTCATCGGCCACCACGTCAAAGGTCGTGGCCGTGCCGAAATCCACCACAATCAGGTCGCCGCCATAGAGGTCATAGCCCGCCACGGTGTTCACCAACCGGTCCGGGCCGACCTGCGTGCCCTCGTCCACACGCACGTCGATGGGCAGTGCACAGCCCGGTTTCCCGACAACGAAGGGCCGCGTGTTAAAGTAGCGATCCGCCAGAACACGCAGGTTGAACACCACCCGCGGCACCGTCGAGCTGATGATCATATCGGTGATGTCGGCGTCGATATTCTGAAGCCGCATCAATGTGTTGAGCCAAACGTAATATTGGTCGGCGGTGCGTTTCCATTCGGTTGACGTGCGCCATGTGGCGATGAACGCGTCCCCATCCCAGATAGAGAAAACGGTGTTGGTATTGCCGCAGTCGATTGCCAGAAGCATGGTGCCTCCCCTCCCCCGATTTTAGAAAAACACGTCCGCCGCGGTGATGGGCACCGGGCCGTCGCGGGTGCGCAGGATCAGATTGCCTGCGCTGTCTACATCTTCGAAAACGCCGGTCATCTCGTCGCGCATGGTGCGCGCGGTGATGACCTCTCCGAGCCGCGCGGCATGGGCGAGCCATGCGCTGCGGATCGTGCTGAACCCATAGGTCGTGAACTGCTCTTCCAGACCGGCGTATTCCCGCGCAAGCACGTCGAGGAACTCTTCTGCGCTCACGTTCGCCCCCGCTTCGCGCAGGGTCACCGCAGGTAAGGCGCGCGCTTCAAGGCTGTCCGCCGCCGGTCCATGGGCAAGGTTCACGCCGATGCCGATGGCCAAATGCTCACCTACGCTTTCAAGCAGGATGCCAGCGACCTTGCCCCCGCGCAGCAGAACGTCATTCGGCCACTTGAGCGCAAAAGCGTCCTCCCGCCCCGTCACAGCCACGAATGCACGGTAAAGCGCGAGCGAGGCCACGAAAGAGCGCAGCGCGGCAACGCCCGGCGGCTCTTTGCGCGGCATCATCAGGGTGGCCGCGAAATTGCCGCGGGGGGTTGCCCAGCTCCTCCCCCGACGCCCGCGCGCCGCCGTCTGCTCCAGCGCCAAGATCCAAGTCGGCGCGGTCAGCTCTTGCTGTAACCGCGCCGCCTCTGAGAGGGTGGAATCGAGCGTGTCATAGACGCGCCGGCCATAGCCTTCCGGCCAAGGGGTCATGCGCGTCTCTGGCCGATCTCGTGCCGCACCGCTCAGTTCACCAGCGATGCCGCCGCCGATGCGGCCAAGCCTTCGACGCCGAACATATTGGCAATGCCGACGATCATGATGACGGCAGAGGCCATCAGCACCACGGTCAGCACGCCGCCGTTTTGGTGGTCGAGCGTGTCCGAACGCTCTTCGCCGAAGTACATGTAAAAGACGATGCGCAGGTAGTAATAGGCACCGATCACACTGGCGATCACGCCCGCGATGGCCAGCCATGTCATATTGGCGTCATAGGCCGCGCGCAGCACATAGAACTTGCCGAAGAAGCCCAGCATCGGCGGCACGCCCGCAAGGCTGAACAGCAGCACCAGCATCGCCAGCGCCCGGCCCGGGTTGGTCTTGGCATACATGTTGAGCAGGGTGATATCGGTCACCGGCGCGCCGTCTTTCTGCATCAACAGAATAAAGGCGAAGGTGCCGAGGTTCATGGTCACATAGATCGCCATATAGACCAGCATCGCCTGCACGCCAAAGGCGGTGCCTGCGGCCAGCCCCATCAGCGCATAGCCAATATGCGCGATGGAGGAGAAGGCCATCAGACGTTTGATGTTGGTCTGACCGATCGCCGCGACCGAGCCAAAGAACATCGACAATACCGACAGCAGCGCGACGATCTGGGTCCAATCGCTGACGATCTGGCCAAAGGCGTCATGCATCACCCGGGCGAAGAGACCCATCGCCGCGACCTTAGGGGCCGTGGCAAAGAAGGCCGCGATCGGCGTGGGCGCGCCCTCATAGACGTCCGGTGTCCACATGTGGAAGGGCACGGCGGAGACTTTGAAGGCAAGGCCCGAGATTAGGAAGACCAGACCAAAGAGCAGGCCAAGCGATGTGCCGCCCGTCTGCGCCGTGGTGATGATGCCCGCGAACAGCGTGGTCCCGGCGTAGCCATAGACCAGCGATGCGCCATAGAGCAGCAGGCCCGAGCTGAGTGCGCCGAGTACGAAATACTTCAAACCCGCTTCCGTGGACTTAACCGAGTCGCGGCGCAGGGAGGCCACGACATAAAGCGCCAGCGATTGCAGCTCGAGGCCCATGTAGAGGGCCATCAGGTCGCCGGCGGAGACCATCATCATCATGCCAACGACAGCCAAGGCGACAAGCATCGGATACTCGAACCGCAGCAAGCCGCGCAGTTTCATATAGTTTTCCGACATGACCAAGACGGCCGCGGCCGAAAGCAGGATCGTCACCTTGGCGAAACGTGCGAAAGTGTCCTCGATGAACATGCCGTGGAAGGCGATATTGGTGGTGCCGTCGCCAGACATGGCCACCCAACCGGCCAGCAGCACCATCACCACCGCGGTCACCCAGACGAGCACCCCGGCGGCCTTGTCTTTCGACGTATAGACCGCGCCGAGAAGGCCAAGCAGGGCAAACCCCGCAAGGACGATCTCAGGCAGAATGATGTTCAGATCAGCGGATATCATGCGCCAAGTCCTTCTTAATGCGAGGCATCGGCGGTCTGCACGGCGGTATCAGCCGCCTCCAGCGCCATGTCGTAATTTTCAATCAGGGCCGCCACGGAGGGCCCGATCATGTCCAGCACCAGCGCCGGGTAGACGCCGAGGATCAGGGTCATCGCCACCAGCGGGGCAATGATCCACTTCTCACGCGGGGTCATGTCGGTGATCGCCTTGAGGCTTTCCTTGATCAGGTCACCCATCACCACGCGGCGGTAGAGCCACAGCGCATAGGCGGCGGAGAAGATCACCCCCGTAGTCGCCACAGCCGCCACCCAAGTGTTCACTTGGAAGGTCGCCATCAGCGTCAGGAATTCACCCACGAAACCCGATGTGCCCGGAAGGCCCACATTGGCCATGGTGAAGAACATGAAGACCAGCGCATAGGCGGGCATCCGGTTCACCAGACCGCCATAAGCGTCGATCTCACGGGTGTGCATCCGGTCATAGATCACGCCGACGCTGAGGAAGAGCGCGCCTGAGATGAAACCATGGCTGATCATCTGGAAGATCGCCCCATCGACACCCTGCTGATTGGCCGCAAAGATACCCATGGTCACGAAACCCATATGCGCGACCGAGGAATAGGCGATCAGCTTTTTCATGTCCTGCTGCACCAGCGCCACCAGCGAGGTATAGACGATGGCAATGGCCGACATCCACAGGATCAGCGGCGTCATCACCTCGGCCCCCACTGGGAACATCGGCAAGGAGAAGCGCAAGAAGCCGTAGCCGCCCATCTTGAGCAGGATCGCTGCCAGCACCACGGAGCCTGCCGTCGGCGCCTGAACGTGGGCGTCGGGCAGCCATGTGTGCACCGGCCACATCGGCATTTTCACCGCGAAGCTGGCGAAGAAGGCGAGGAACATCAGCGTCTGCATGCCGCCGACGATCTGGATGCCCAGAACCTCGAAGCTTTCGGAGCCGAAGTTATGCGTGAGCAGGCTGATCTCGCAGCCGCCGATGCAGGTGGTGCCCGCTTCGGTGAACATCGCCACCATCGCGACCAGCATCAGCACCGAGCCGAGGAAGGTGTAGAGGAAGAACTTAAAGCTCGCGTAGATACGCTCTTTCCCGCCCCAGATGCCGATGATCAGGAACATCGGGATCAGGCCCGCTTCGAAGAAGAGGTAGAAGAGCACCAGATCCAGCGCCATGAAGACGCCCAGCATCAGGGTCTCCAAGAGCAGGAAGGCGATCATGTATTCCTTAACGCGATGCTCGACGTTCCAGCTTGCCGCGATGACCAGCGGCATCATGAAGGTCGTGAGCATCACGAAAAGAATCGAGATGCCGTCGACGCCGAGGCGGTACTTCAGGCCGAGAAGCCAGTCGGCCTCATCCACGAATTGGAAATCGGTGTTCGACGGGTCGAACTCGAACAGCACGAAAAGCGAGATCAGGAAGGTGACCGTCGTGGTGATGAAGGCCAACCATTTCGCATTGCGCCCGGCGGCGGCATCGTCGCCCCGCAAGAAGACCGCGAGGATCAGCGCTGCGAATGCCGGAATGAATGTGATGATTGAAAGCAGATGCGTATCCATCAGTTCGCTCCTCCGCTCATCGTCATCCATGTCACCAGAACGGCGATGCCGATCACCATGGCGAAGGCATAGGTGAAGATATAGCCCGTCTGAGCCTTACCCGCGAGGCGGGTGAAGAAGGGGATGATCCCCATGGCGACGCCATTGAGCGTGCCGTCGATCACAGTGCCATCGCCGCGTTTCCACAGGAACCGGCCGATCGTTTTGGCAGGACGCACGAAAATCACGTCGTAAACCTCATCAAAGTACCATTTGTTTTTCAGGAACAGGTAAAGCGGGCGTTGGTTTGCCGCCAGCCGTCCCGGGACGGTCGGGCTCCAGATATAGAACCACAGGGCCATGACCAGACCGGCCAGCATCGCGATGAAGGGCGAGACCTTGACCCATTTCGGCGCGGCATGGGCATCTTCCAGCACATGGTTGTCGGGTGCGAAGTAAAGCGCCCCCTCGCCCGGCGCACCGCCAAAGGCTTCGTGATGGGTGCCTGCGTCTTGGTGGCCTTCGACCAGCGCATCCGCGCCATGGTCGCCATCAACCGGACCAGTTGCGCCGTGGTCATCCTCGGCCCCTTCGACATGATCGTCGCCGTGGCCTGCCATCTCGGCCATCGGGATGCCATAGAACTTGCCGACCTGATCCGCATGACCAAAGAAGCTGCCGTACCAGATCATCCCGGCAAAGACCGAGCCGAGCGCCAGAACACCAAGCGGGATCAGCATGACCATCGGGCTTTCATGCGCATGCTCATGCGTGTGTTTGTTGCCGCGCGGCTTCCCAAAGAAGGTCAGGAAGATAAGGCGCCAGCTGTAGAAGCTCGTCATCGCCGCGGCGATCACAAGAAGCCAGAAGCCATACATAGACCCACCGCCCCAAGCGCTCTCGATAATCGCGTCCTTCGACAGGAAGCCCGCGAAACCGATATGCGTGAGCGGAATGCCGACGCCGGTGATGGCCAGCGTGCCGATCATCATCGCCCAGAAGGTATAGGGGATTTTCTTCCGCAGACCGCCGTAGTTGGTCATGTCTTGCTCGTGGTGCATCGCGTGAATGACCGAGCCCGCGCCCAAGAACAGCATCGCCTTAAAGAAGGCGTGTGTGAACAGGTGGAACATCGCCGCCGAGTACATGCCCACGCCCGCCGCCACGAACATATAGCCAAGCTGCGACATGGTCGAATAGGCGATCACACGTTTGATGTCGGTTTGCACAAGGCCGATGGTCGCCGCGACAAAGGCGGTGGTGGCACCGATCACGGTGACGAATGCCATCGCTTCGGGTGCGAATTCCATCACCGGCGACATGCGGCAAACAAGGAAGACACCCGCGGTCACCATGGTCGCCGCGTGGATCAGCGCCGACACCGGGGTCGGGCCTTCCATCGCGTCGGGGAGCCAAGTGTGCAGGAACAGTTGCGCCGATTTACCCATCGCCCCAAGGAACAGCAGGAAGGCGATCAGGTTTGCCGCATTCCAATCGTTCCACAGGAAAGTCACCGTCTGCTCGGCCAAGTCGGGTGCCGCGGCAAAGATATCGTCAAAGCGGATCGAGTCCGTCAGCATATAGAGGCCGAAGATACCCAGCAGGAAAGCAAAGTCCCCCACCCGGTTGACGACAAAGGCTTTCATCGCGGCGGCATTGGCGCTTGGCTTGCGGAAGTAGAAACCGATCAGCAGGTAGGAGGCGACACCGACGCCCTCCCAACCAAAGAACATCTGCACGAGGTTGTCGGCTGTCACCAGCATCAACATCGCGAAGGTAAAGAACGACAGATAGGCGAAGAACCTGGCGCGATAGCTCTCGTTATCGCGGAAGTTCTCATCGTGGGCCATGTAGCCGAAGGAGTAGAGGTGCACGAGGCTCGATACCGTGGTGATGACGATCAGCATCAGCGCGGTCAAACGGTCCATGCGGATCGCCCAATCGGTGCTCAGCGTGCCGCTTTCGATAAAGCGCAGGATCTGGATTTGCTCGGTCGGGCCGTCCAGCGTCAGGAACACCACCCAAGACAGGAAGGCGGCAAGGAATAGCAGCCCGGTGGCGATCCACTGGGCGGCCTTCTCACCGGTGATCTTCCAGCCGAAACCGCAGAGGATGGCACCCACCAGCGGGGCGAATAGGATCGTGGTTTCCATTGCCTCAGCCCTTCATCACGTTGACATCTTCCACCGCGATCGAGCCACGGTTGCGGAAGAAACAGACCAAAATGGCGAGGCCGATGGCAGCCTCGGCGGCAGCGACGGTGAGCACGAAAAGCGTGAAGACCTGCCCCGTCAGATCGCCAAGGAAGCTGGAAAAGGCGACGAGGTTGATGTTCACCGCGAGCAGCATCAATTCGATGCTCATCAGCAGAATGATCACGTTCTTGCGGTTCAGGAATAGCCCGAAGATGCCGATGACAAACAGCGTCGCCGCCACTGTCAGGTAATGCTCAAGTCCGATCATGTCGTCCCTTACGTTCCCGCCCCTTGATGGGCTTTGGTCGCGCCCCATCTGAGGGGGCTTTTAGTATCACTTTGCCCCGGCTGCCACCGGGATTGCCGAGGGTTTAGCCGATAAAGCTGTAGCCGCCGAAAAACACGACGATCAACACCACGACCAGTACCACGATTGTTGTTCTCGACATTTCGACGTCCCTTCTCTCTCTTGGTTCAGCCGTTCTCTTTCAAAGAGAACGGCCCCGGAATTTTCAAAAAATTCCGTTTGTTACAGGCCCTGCCCCGACTTCACGTCCCGCAGCTCCATCGCCTTGGCCGGGTCGCGCATCATCTGGGCCACCACGTCTTGGCGCTTCACATCCTTACGGTGACGCAATGTCAGCACGATCGCCCCGATCATCGCCACCAGCAGGATCAGACCTGCCAGTTGGAACAGCAGGAAGTAACGGTCATAGAGCAGCAGGCCGAGGGCTTCGGTGTTGAACCGCGCGGGATCAATTGCATTGGCCCGCAGGCTCTCTGCCGCCGCGCTCTGCTCCCATGCGCCGAAGGCCATGACGAATTGCATCAAAATCACCAGCCCGATCAGCAGCGCCAGCGGCATGTAGCGCGCCATCTCGGCCTTGAGTTCGGCGAAGTCCACGTCGAGCATCATGACGACGAAGAGGAAGAGCACCGCCACCGCGCCCACATAGACGATGACCAGCAGCATCGCCACGAACTCCGCGCCGAGCAGAACAAAGAGCCCCGCCGCCGAAAGGAAGGACAGGATCAGCCAGAGCACCGAATGCACCGGATTGCGGCTAATCACCGTAAACAGCCCGCCGGTGATGACGCTGATCGCGAAGAGGTAAAATGAAAAGACCGTCATGCGCCGTCTTCCTTCTTGGTGTCTTGTTCGTCGTCAAGGACCGATTGCGCCAGTTCCAAGGCCCGGGTCATCGCGGGAAGCCCGGCAAAGACCGACATCTGGCTGATCGTCTCGACGATATGTTGTTTCGTGGCCCCCGCCTCGCGCGCGTGGCGCACGGTTTGGCGAAGGGCCATATCATTCTGCGCGCCCTGCATGGTCAGCCCCGCGAGGGTCAGAAGCAGCCGCGTCCGCGCGTCCAGCCCGCCCTTGTTGACCGTGTCGCCGAACCAGAAGTCCATCATGTCCTTCGGCATCGTGCCCATCATCGCCTCGAACCCTTTGGGCGAAAAAGCATCCATCGCTGGAAAGGCTTTCGCCATCTCCTGCGCTTGCTTCATCATCGCATCAAAAGGGTTCTTGGGGTCGCTCATCTGTAGGGCGCGTCCATTTCGAGGTTGCGGGCAATCTCGGCTTCCCAGCGTTCGCCGTTGTCCAAAAGCTTGGCCTTGTCGTAGTAAAGCTCTTCGCGGGTCTCGGTCGAGAATTCGAAGTTCGGGCCTTCGACAATGGCATCCACCGGGCAGGCTTCTTGGCAGAAACCGCAGTAGATGCATTTGGTCATGTCGATGTCATAGCGCGTTGTGCGGCGGCTGCCGTCCTCGCGCGCCTCGGCGTCGATGGTGATCGCCTGCGCGGGGCAGATCGCTTCGCAAAGCTTACAGGCAATGCAGCGTTCCTCCCCATTGGGATAACGGCGCAGCGCATGCTCCCCACGGAAGCGGGGCGACAACGGCCCCTTCTCATGCGGGTAGTTCAGCGTGGTTTTCGGCGCAAAGAAATAGCGCATCCCCAGCATGAACGCCTTGGCGTAATCTGCCAGCAGGAAATATTTCGCGGCGCGGGTGTAATCAGTCGCAGCCATATCAGCCCCCTACGGTCCAGCGGGCGTAGATGCCCCAGAACCAATCGAATTTTGCAGCGAATGCCACGAAGACCACCCAGAAGAGCGAGAAGGGAAGGAAGACTTTCCACCCCAGCCGCATCAGCTGGTCATAGCGGTAGCGCGGCGTGATAGCCTTCACCATGGCAAACATGAAGAAGACCATCAGCATCTTGATGAACATCCAGAAGAAGCCATCGGGCAGGAACGGCACCGGCGACAGCCAGCCACCGAAGAACATCAGCGACACCAGCGCGCACATCAGCACCACGGCCACCAGCTCGCCAATCATGAAGAGCAGGAAGGGCGTCGAGGAATATTCCACCTGATACCCCGCCACCAGTTCCGATTCCGCTTCCGGCAGGTCGAAGGGCGGGCGGTTGGTCTCTGCCAGCGCCGAGATGAAGAACAGGATCAACATCGGGAAATGCGGCAGGAAGTACCAGTTCAGCAGACCCCAGTCGCCATCCTGCGCCGCCACGATGGAGGAGAAGTTCATCGACCCGGTCGAGAGGATCACGCCGATGATGATCAGGCCAATCGAGACCTCATAGGAAATCATCTGCGCGGCAGAACGCAAAGAGCCCAAGAAGGGATATTTCGAGTTCGACGCCCAACCGCCCATGATCACGCCGTAAACCTCGAGCGAGGAGACGGCGAAGACATAGAGGATCGCCACGTTGATGTCCGACAGGATCCAACCGTCGTTAAACGGGATCACCGCCCAGGCGATCATTGCCATGACGAAGGAAATCATCGGCGCGAGGAAGAAGACCCCCTTGTCTGCGCCCGCCGGAACCACCACTTCCTTAACGATATATTTGAGGAAGTCGGCAAAACTCTGCAGCAGGCCGAAGACGCCCACAACGTTGGGG
Organism: Sulfitobacter sp. R18_1; assembly: GCF_017743915.1. NCBI lineage: Bacteria > Pseudomonadati > Pseudomonadota > Alphaproteobacteria > Rhodobacterales > Roseobacteraceae > Sulfitobacter > Sulfitobacter sp. R18_1. Next base: position 161,609 of record NZ_JAGHRG010000006.1, on the reverse strand, counting down.
CCGCGGCGCATCATCACGGCGGCCCAGATCTTGCGGTCGGCATACATGAGGAAGGCCAGCGCCAGCAGCAACGGCACCACCAGCAGCAACACCTGCCCAACCGTCAGCAGGGCAATGCCAAGCCCGGTCGTGTAAAAGAAATCAGCCATAAGTCCTCACACCGTCGGAATGCCGCGTTCCGCGCATTGAAACGCGGTCACTTCGGCATCAATTGTCTTCAAGCCTTTGGGCAGGCTCGGCGAGATTGTGTAAACAGCATCTGCCCGCCATATGCCACCCTCTTCGCTCACATTTGTCCTCACATGACGCGCAAAACCGTAGCCCCGGATCAGCGTGTATTGCGCGGCGGCACATTCGGCGTAATCCGACACGTCTTGGTTCGACAACGCCTTAGTCATGGCCACGTTAAACTGCACCAAATCACCGTCCAAAAGCTGGGTTTCGACCCCCTTGTAATCGGGGATAAAATCCTCGGCCACCGGCACCTGCGGTTCGCAGGCGGCCAGTAGCATCAAGGGGGCCAGCGCCATTGTTCTCACTCCGCCGCCATCGGCTCGGCCCGGCGCGCGGCGGCCAGTGCCGACAGTTCCGCCATCAACTGGCTGGCCCGCGCGATCGGGTTGGAGAGATAGAAGTCACGCACCGCAGGCGCGAAAGACGCATTGCCCAGCTTGCCCGCAGGCAACGCGTTCCATTCGTTTTCCGGCACCTCATCGACATTCGCCAGATGCGGCACGGCCTCGACCAGCTTGCGGCGCAGTTCGGCAATGGAATCATAGCCCAGTTGCGCGCCCATCTCAGCCGAAAGTGCCCGAAGAATCGCCCAATTCTCTTTCGCCTGCCCCGGTGCAAAGCCTGCGCGCAGCGCCAGCTGCGGACGGCCCTCGGTATTGACGAAAAGCCCCGGCTCCTCGGTATAGGCCGCCCCCGGGAGAATGATGTCGGCACGATGCGCGCCGCGGTCGCCATGGCTGCCTTGGTAGATCACGAAGGGGCCTTCGCCGATCTCGATCTCATCAGCGCCGAGGTTGTAGATCACCTCCGCCGCGTTCACATCGTCCATACCGTTTTCGGCCACGGCACCGATGTCCATCGCGCCGACGCGCGAGGCGGCGGTGTGCAGGACCATCAGCTTGCTCTTGGTCTTCCCGGCCAGTTCCATCGCTTTCGCCAGAACCGCCGAACCATCGGCTTCGCGCAGCGCGCCTTGGCCCACGACGATCACCGAAGGCTGCTCCAGCACTTCGTCGAAGTCGCTGCCCATCAGCTTGTCGAGCGTGGCGCGGTCGTTGCCCAGATGGTGATGCGGATAGGTCAGATCAGCCGCTTCGCCGATCAAGCCGATCTCGGCGCCATTGCTCCATGCCTTACGGATACGCGCATTCAGCACCGGCGCCTCGACGGCGGGGTTCGTGCCGATGAGCTGGATCATCTTGGCATCATCCAGATCCTCGATCCGGGCGTTGCCGACATAGCCGAAACGGTTGCCCGCGGGCAGTTTCGCGCCATCGGTGCGGCATTCGACGACACCGCCCTGCCCTTCGATCAGCTGTTTCAGGGCAAAGGCCGCTTCCACCGGGGCCAGATCGCCAATGAGACCGGCAAGCTTCTTGCCCTTCATCGCGGCGGCGGCAGAATTCAGCGCCTCGGGCCAGCTGGCTTTGCGCAGCTTGCCGTTCTCCCGGATGTAAGGTGTGTCAAGACGCTGGCGGCGCAGACCGTCCCAAACGAAGCGGGTCTTGTCCGAAATCCACTCCTCGTTCACGCCGTCGTGGTTGCGCGGCAGGAAGCGCATCACTTCGCGGCCCTTGGTGTCGACGCGGATGTTGGAGCCGAGGGCATCCATCACGTCGATGCTCTCGGTCTTGCTGAGCTCCCACGGGCGCGCGGTGAAGGCGTAGGGTTTGGACACCAGCGCGCCCACCGGGCAAAGGTCGATGATGTTGCCCGACAGGTTGCTGTCGATCAGCGCGCCGAGATAGGTCGTGATCTCCGCATCCTCGCCGCGGCCGGTCTGGCCCATCACATGCTGGCCCGCGACTTCGGTGGTGAAGCGCACGCAGCGGGTGCAGGAAATGCAGCGCGTCATATGGGTTTCTACCAGCGGGCCGAGATCGAGATCTTCGGTCGCGCGCTTGGGCTCGCGGTAGCGCGAGAAATCGACGCCGTAGGCCATCGCCTGATCCTGCAGATCGCACTCACCGCCCTGATCGCAGATCGGGCAATCCAGCGGGTGGTTGATGAGCAGGAACTCCATCACCCCTTCGCGGGCCTTCTTGACCATGGGCGAGTTGGTTTTCACGACCGGCGGCTGGCCTTCCGGCCCGGGGCGCAGGTCGCGCACCTGCATGGCGCAGGAGGCGGCGGGCTTGGGCGGCCCGCCGACGACTTCCACAAGACACATCCGGCAGTTACCGGCGATCGACAGACGCTCGTGGTAACAGAAGCGCGGCACCTCGATGCCAACCTGCTCGCAGGCCTGAATGAGCGTCATCGCCCCTTCGACTTCGACTTCCTTACCGTCGATGATGATCTTGCGGATATCGCTCATAAGCTCACTTTGCCTTCAGTAACGAACCGATCCGGCTCGATTTTTGAATCTCTTCGCGTCCAAGCGCACAATAGCTTTGCGGGTCCGAAGTATCGACCCCCTTGGCCTTGAAAAACGCGGCGCCCCGCGCTCTCATGCGCGCTTTTTCAGCGTCACTATCAATATAGGCGTCGATCTCGGCGTCGGAGTAGCCCAGATCGGTTGCCTTGCCTTTCAAGTCCCAAGCCATCTTGACCGCGCGCAGCATCCGCGCGCTGATGTCGGGGCAGTTTTTGCGGATGATGTCGGCGACGCCCATGTCCAAGAGTGCATCGTCGATGGCGGCCACCTCGCGCAATGGCGGTTTTGCGGCGACCGGTGTCACGGTGGCGGCGGTCAGGCTCAGGCCCATCACGGCGATCATCAGGGTGCGCATATCAATTCTCCTTCATGCAGCGGGCCGGAACGGCCCGTCTGACAGATGGAGATTGCAGGCCGTGATATTCAATATCACCGCCCCCAAGGCCCGCAGGCCCGCGATATGCCGCCGATGTGATCACTGGGGGCAGCGCCCCTGAAAGGTCAGTGCCCCGCCATCGAACCGCAGCGCGCTTGCCGGGGCATCGGGGCCAAAGGTCCAGTCGATCTTCGAGTTGCCGTAGTTGCCGACACAGTATTTCACCGCCTCATAGCGCGCCGCCGCGCGGGCGCCGTCGATTGATTTTCCGGCGTCCTTGACCGTCACTTGAAAGACATCCCGCTGGCCGTCGACCTTGCGCAGTTTGGTATTGAAATACTGCCCGTCAAAGGCAATCCGCTCACCATCATTGGCGCAGCCCGCCAGCAGGGCGCTGAGCGTCAGAACCGTCAAAGCATATTTCATAGACCTACTCCGCTGCGCCATCGCCCGGCCTTGCCGATCGCCCCGCGCCTGTTGTGGACGGACGCGCCTGACGCGCGCCCGCTATCGCCGCTCCTGCGTCACGCGTCAAGCCGGTGAGGCCCGCCGCCGCGCAGGGTTTCACTCTGCCGCGACCGCGCTAACGCGGCCCGTGCGCTTGTGTTTGATCCGATCTTCGATCTCATCGCGGAAGTGGCGGATCAGACCTTGGATCGGCCAAGCCGCCGCATCGCCGAGCGCGCAGATCGTGTGGCCCTCGACCTGTTTGGTCACGTCGAGCAGCATGTCGATCTCTTCCGGCTCGGCATCGCCCGAGACCAGACGGTCCATCACCCGCATCATCCAACCGGTGCCTTCGCGGCAGGGCGTGCACTGACCGCAGCTTTCGTGTTTGTAGAACTTCGACAGCCGCCAGATCGCCTTAATCACGTCCGTCGAGTTGTCCATCACGATCACCGCCGCGGTGCCGAGGCCCGAACGCTGCTCGCGCAGGTAGTCGAAATCCATGATCGCGTCGCGCATATCCTTGCCGGGGATCAGCGGCACCGACGACCCGCCGGGGATCACCGCCTTGAGGTTGTCCCAGCCGCCGCGAATGCCGCCGCAATGCGTCTCGATCAACTCTTCAAAGGAGATCGACATCGCCTCTTCAACGACGCAGGGATTGTTCACATGACCCGAGATCGCAAAGAGCTTGGTGCCCGCGTTATTGGCGCGGCCAAAGCCCGCGAACCACTCAGGGCCACGGCGTAGGATCGTCGGCACCACGGCGATGGATTCGACGTTGTTCACCGTGGTCGGGCAACCGTAGAGGCCCGCGCCCGCCGGGAACGGCGGTTTCATCCGGGGCATGCCCTTCTTGCCTTCGAGGCTTTCCAGCAGCGCGGTTTCTTCGCCGCAAATATAGGCCCCTGCCCCGTGGTGCAGGTAGATATCGAAATCCCAGCCCGATTTGCTGGCGTTCTTGCCCACCAGACCGGCCTCATAGGCTTCATCAATCGCGGCCTGCAGGGCTTCGCGCTCGCGGATGTATTCGCCGCGCAGGTAGATATAGCAGGTGTGCGCGTTCATCGCGAAAGAGGCGATCAGGCAGCCTTCGATCAGCGTATGCGGATCGTGGCGCATGATCTCGCGGTCCTTGCAGGTGCCCGGCTCGGATTCGTCGGCGTTGACCACAAGATAGGCCGGGCGGCCATCGCTTTCCTTCGGCATGAAGGACCACTTGAGCCCCGTGGGGAAGCCCGCCCCACCCCGGCCCCGCAGGCCAGAGGCTTTCATCTGGTCGACGATCCAATCGCGGCCCTTTTGAATGATCCCGGCGGTGCCATCCCAATGGCCGCGCGCCTGCGCGCCTTTCAGGGTGCGGTCATGCATGCCGTAGATGTTGGTAAAAATGCGGTCTTTGTCCTGAAGCATGATGCCTACCTTTGGTTCTCACGGCTGGCCCGGCGGGCCTGCCACATTTGATATATCACGACCATCGCCCAGAAAAGCGCGGCCAGTGCAGCAAAGTCGAAGAGCAGCGCATAACGCCCCGGCAGGCCGAGCGCCGGGCCGGCCCATTGCATGGCCAGCCACAAGCACATGGTCACGGCAATGACCAGCCCTGCGGTGCGGCCCTTGCGGGCAAGCGCTCTGTCTTCGGCTTCGCTCATGTCTCTCTCTTACCCCGATCAGCCCTCGGCCTTGCCGTCACTGGCAAGTGCCTTGGCCTGACCGATCCAATCGTCGCGCCGGATACGGCCCTTGAAACGCAGGCGGGAATCGACCCAATCGATCTCCTCACCCTGAAGCGCCGCGATCTGGTCGAAATGGAAGATGCCCAATTCATTCAGCGTCTGCTCCAGCTTCGGCCCGATGCCGCCAATGCGCTTGAGGTCATCCGCCCCGCCCGCACGGGGTGCATCCAGCAGCGCGGGTTTTCCATCAGTCCATGCGCCACCTGTCGCCCCCTTGGGCGCGGTTTCGACGGTCTCTTCCGGGGTGGTCACCACCGCGGGCGCCTCTTCGGCTTCGACAACCTGTTCCGGGGCAGCTTCAACGGCGGCTGTGTCGGCCACGGGCGGCGTCGGCACTGTTTCCTCGGAGGTTTCGGCGGGTTCTTCCTCGCCCGTCACATCGACCTCGGCAACATCATCCGGCGCGGCCTCAACGGCAGCCGTATCGGCCACGGGCGCATTCGGCGGTGTCTCTGCCACAGGCTCAACCGGCGCGCTGGCCTTTCGCGCAGCCCCGATGCCCGCGTCACCGGCTGGGACGGTGCCTACCGCTGGCGAGACGCTGTCCGATGCCGTCGGTGCCGCCGCAACCGATGCTGCCGCCGCGCTGCGGGTGCTGTCTTGCGGTGCGGCGGCTGGCACGTCTTTGCACAGCAGGGTCATGGCCAGATAGCCCACAATCACCGCCACCAGCACACCGGCCAAAATAGACATCAACAGACCCCAGATGCCGAAAGCCAGCAACAGGAATGCCACGAGCAAACCGACACCGGCACCCAGCCACCAGCAGCGCTTGGTGCAGGCTTCTCGTTCCGAAATATCCGTCATGACTGTCCTTCTCTCCCTTGATGTGGGCGATGCGGCTTATGGCTCTGCGGGGTGGTGTGGGTGCCGTCCTTGGCCCGATGTTAATCTCCGTCTTATTCTTCTGCGAGGCGCGCGGCCTGCTCTACCCAATTGTCGCGGCTGACGCGGCCTTTGAACCCTTCGAGGTTCTGGTCGACCCAAGCGACCTCCTCAGGGCCCCATTGGGCGATCTGATCAAAGTGATAGAAACCCATGCCGTTGAGCATCTGCTCCAGCTTCGGACCGACGCCTTTGATCTTTTTCAGATCATCCGCCTCGCCCTCACGCGGGCCGTCCAATTGCGCAGGCTTTTGGCCGGGCGTCGCGGGGGTGTCGGTCTCGGCCTCGGCGGCATCGACGGTTTCACCCGCGGGGTCGCGCTTGGAACGCGGCTTGCTTTTCGAGGCGGCCTCGGCCTCCTGCTCGGTGATACCGGTCTTGTCGGCGCTTTCGCCCTCGGCGGGACGCGGCTCTTCGGCTTCGACCTCTTCCACGGTTTCAGGCTGCGGCGCGTCGGGCTTGCGCTGCCATGGGGTCAGCAGCGGCACCTCGGTGCCGTCGATGCGCTTGACCGTATCGCCGATATCGACCGCCGCTTGCGCGCTGGCGTTATACTGCGTGCGCCCGCTTTCGTGATCCGTGAGGCTGGTCAAACCGCCCAGAGGCTCGGAGGCATAGCGCCCGTTCTGAGGCCCGGGCACGGGCACGCGCCCGTCGCTCAACTCATCAAGGATTTCGTTCAGCCGCGCGGTGGTCAGGTCTTCGTAATAGTCCTTGCCGATCTGCGCCATGGGGGCGTTGGAACAGGCGCCGAGGCATTCGACCTCTTCCCAAGAAAAACGTCCGTCTGCCGACAACTCATGCGGCTTGGCGGCAATACGTTCTTTGCAGACGGCGACCAAATCCTCGGCCCCGCAGATCATGCAGGATGTGGTGCCGCAAACCTGAATATGTGCAACGGAACCAACAGGTTGCAGCTGAAACATGAAGTAGAATGTCGCCACTTCGAGGCCCCGGATATAGGCCATGCCCAGCATCTCCGAGACATGTTCGATCGCGGGGCGGGTCAACCAGCCCTCTTGCTCCTGCGCGCGCCACAAAAGCGGGATGATCGCGCTGGCCTGACGGCCTTCGGGGTATTTGGTGATCTGCGCTTCGGCCCATTCTTGGTTGGCGGGCGTGAAGGCAAAACTGTCGGGCTGGTCAGGGTGTAGACGGCGGAGCATTAGTTCGAACCTATGGTCAGGCGGAGGCCAATGATGCCCCCGGCGTAAATTTCTTCAAAACGGGGTGACGCCAGCGGCATCACCGGTCAATCTCTCCAAAGACGACGTCCATGGTGCCGATGATCGCGGCCACATCGGCAAGCTGGTGACCGCTGGCCACATGGTCCATCGCCTGCAAGTGCAAGAAGCCCGGCGCGCGGATTTTGGAGCGATAGGGTTTGTTGGAGCCATCGGCCACGAGGTAGACGCCAAACTCGCCCTTGGGCGCTTCGACGGCGCAGTAAACCTCGCCCTTGGGGACGTGGAACCCTTCGGTGTAAAGCTTGAAGTGGTGGATCAGGCTTTCCATGTCGGTCTTCATCGCGGTGCGCGATGGCGGGGTGATCTTGCCCCGGGCCAGCACATCGCCCTGCCCTTCGGGGGCGCGCAGCTTCTCGATCGCCTGCTGGATGATGTAGATCGACTGGCGCATCTCTTCCATCCGGCAGAGGTAGCGGTCAAAGCAGTCGCCGTTCTTGCCCACGGGGATCTGGAAGTCGAATTCATCGTAGCATTCATAGGGCTGCGCGCGACGCAGGTCCCAAGCAAAGCCCGACCCGCGCACCATCACACCGCTGAAGCCGTAGTTGAGGATGTCCTCCTCGGTCACGATGCCGATGTCGACGTTGCGCTGTTTGAAGATGCGGTTCTCGGTCAGCAGCTCATCGATGTCGACCATGAACTTTTTGAGGAACTGTTCACACCAAGCTTCGATATCGTCCAGCAGCGCCGGTGGCAGGTCTTGGTGGACGCCGCCGGGGCGGAAGTACGCCGCGTGCAGACGCGCGCCGCAGGCCCGCTCGTAAAAGATCATCAGGCTCTCACGCTCTTCAAAGCCCCAGAGCGGCGGCGTCAGCGCGCCCACGTCCAGCGCCTGCGTGGTGATGTTGAGAAGGTGGTTCAGAATGCGCCCGATTTCCGAGAACAGCACGCGGATCAGCGAGGCACGGCGCGGCACCACCGTGTCGGTCAGCTTTTCGATGGCCAGACACCAAGCGTGCTCTTGGTTCATCGGGGCCACGTAATCCAGCCGGTCAAAATACGGCAGGTTTTGCAGGTAGGTGCGGCTTTCCATCAGCTTTTCGGTGCCACGGTGCAGCAGGCCGATATGGGGGTCGCAACGCTCTACCACCTCACCGTCAAGCTCAAGCACCAGACGCAAAACCCCGTGTGCGGCAGGGTGTTGCGGGCCGAAGTTGATGTTGAAGTTGCGAATCTTCTGCTCGCCGGACTCAAAGTCGGTCGACCCGTCGTCAAAGGCTTTTGTGCGAATGTCGCCGTCCATTACCGTTTCTCCAGTTCTTGCAGCTTCATGCCCATCCACCACAGCAGGGCAATCGTGCCCAGCGGGATCAGACAGGCCACCGCCCAGTATTTGTTGATGCCGAAGAACGGCAGCAGTTTGACCATCGGAATGGCGGTCAGCGCCGAGAGGATCAGCCACCAAAGCCCGCCCATTACTTCGCGTCCTTGCTCACATGACCGTCGGGTGCCGACTTGTCGTCGCCGGGCAGGATGTAATCGGCCCCTTCCCATGGCGACATGAAGTCGAACTGGCGGTATTCCTGAACGAGGCTCACAGGCTCATAGACCACGCGTTTGGCGCCTTCGTCATAGCGCACCTCGGTATAGCCCGTGGTCGGAAAATCCTTGCGCAGCGGGTGCCCGCGGAAACCATAGTCCGTGAGGATACGGCGCAGGTCCGGGTGGCCGGAAAAGAGGATGCCGAACATGTCAAAGACTTCACGCTCGAACCAATCGGCACTGGGATGCACGCCGGTGATCGAGGGCACCATGTCCTTCTCCCGCGCGGCGGCGCGCAGGCGAATGCGCTGGTTCTGGTACATCGACAGGAAGTGGTAAACCACGTCAAAGCGCTTGGCCCGGCCCGGATAATCCACCGCCGTAATGTCCACCAAAGTCGAGAAGCGGCAGGTCGGATCACCTTTGAGGAACTCGACAAGCCCGGCGACATTGGCCAGCGCCACATCCATGTTCAACTCACCCTTGGTGACATCCCATCCGAGCACGCAATCGGGGCGTTTGGCTTCGATATAGGCCCCAAGTTCCTGCAGTTGTTCGCTCATCGCAAATCTTCCTTCCACGCGCCGATCAACGCCATCTCACTGTCCCGCGCCTCTGGCGCTTTGTCCTTCTGCCTGCCCCGCTTGCGGCGCAGGCGGTTGCCTTAGCGCACGATCGTCCCGGTGCGGCGAATTTTGCGCTGCAACTGGAGGATACCATAAAGCAGTGCTTCCGCCGTCGGCGGGCAGCCGGGCACATAGACATCGACTGGCACGATGCGGTCACAGCCGCGCACGACAGAATAGCTGTAGTGATAGTAACCACCGCCATTGGCGCAGGACCCCATCGAGATTACATAGCGCGGCTCGGGCATCTGGTCATAGACCTTGCGCAGCGCCGGGGCCATCTTGTTGGTCAGCGTGCCCGCGACGATCATCAGGTCCGACTGGCGCGGAGAGGCGCGTGGTGCTGTGCCGAAACGCTCAAGGTCATAGCGCGGCATGGAGCTGTGCATCATCTCAACCGCGCAGCAGGCCAGACCGAAGGTCATCCAGTGCAAGCTGCCCGTGCGGGCCCAGTTGATGATGTCTTCGGTCGAGGTCAGCAGGAACCCCTTGTCCTGCAACTCGGCATTCAGGCTCTGGGTGGCGAACTCAGGGTCCGGCCCCGCGCCATATTGGCCGTAGGCCGCAGGGGCGGAGGCACCGGATTTCACCCGTGGGCTTTGGTGGCCATCGCCCATCACCGGGGTGACGAGTGCGTCATCTTTTACTGCCATTCCAGCGCTCCCTTCTTCCATTCATAGGCGAAGCCCGCCGTCAGCACGCCCAAGAACACCATCATCGACCAAAAGCCCACCATGCTCACCTCTTTGAAGGCCACGGCCCATGGGAAGAGGAAGGCGATTTCGAGGTCGAAAATGATGAAGAGGATCGAGACCAGATAGAAACGCACGTCAAACTTCATCCGCGCATCGTCGAATGCGTTGAACCCGCATTCATAGGCCGAGACCTTCTCCGGGTCGGGATTGCGCACGGCCACGACCACGGCGGCGAGGATCAGCACAAGGCCAAGGCCAATCGCCACGGCCAGAAAAACGAGGATGGGCAGGTATTCCCGCAGCATGTCGTCCAAGGGGATGCTCCTTTCGCGGTGCGCGTCATGAGGCAAAGGCCAAAAGCCCGCGCAGACAAACTTGGAACGGGTTTAACTCTGCCCGTGGGTAGGGTCAACGGGCCAAGCCCGGTTAATGCCGCCCACGGGCCCGCAATAGAGCCATTTCGCCAAAGCCTTGAGCTAGACCACCCAAGCGGCTTTGCGCTTATCAAAGAAGGCACCGATTCCCTCGGCGGCCTCATCGGTTTCCCAACGCGCCGCGAGGGCGTTGATGGACATTTCCACCGCCTCGGGCGTGGCGATTCCACCCAAGTCTTGCGCCAGCTTCTTGGCCGCCGCCACCGCCCCCGGCGCGCAGGAGAGGTAAGGCACGGCCTCGGCCTCGACTGCCGCGTCCAACTCCTCGGCCGGTACGGCGCGGGCCAACAGCCCCAGATCGACAGCCTCCGCCGCATCGAACAGACGCGCCGACATGAAGACCCGCCGCGCGCGCCCCTCGCCCATCCGCGCCAGCACATAGGGCCCGATTGTGGCCGGGATGATGCCCAGACGGGTCTCGGTGAAGCCCATCTTCAGCGTATCGACCCCCACGGCCACGTCGCAGACCGAGGCCATGCCGACGCCGCCGCCAAAGGCGTTGCCTTGTAGCTTGCCGATCACCGGCTTCGGCAGCGCGTTGAGCGCGCCCAGCATCGTCGCCAGCTTACCCGCCTCGGCCGAGCGTGTCTCGGCATCCATATCGCGCTGGTCGCGCATCCAGCCCAGATCGCCGCCCGCGCAGAAGGATTTGCCCGCGCCGGTCAGTACCACCACGCGCACCGCGTCATCCTCGGCCAGCTTGCCCGCCGCCGCGGTCAGGTCGGCCAGCATCTGCGCCGACATGGCGTTGTGTTTCTCTGGCCGGTTCAGGGTGAGCGTCGCCACCCCGCGCGCGTCGGTTTCGATCGTCAAAGTCTCGTACATGTCAGCCTCGCATTGCCCGTGCCATTTCGGCGGCCTCCAGCACCACCGCCTGATCGACGCCGGTGTCGTAGCCAAGCGCCGTCAGATGTTCGTTCACCGCCTCGGTGGCGACATTGCCCGCCGCCCCCGGCGCATAGGGACAGCCGCCCAAGCCACCGACCGCCGCGTCGAAGACCCGCAGGCCCATCGACAATGAGGCGTCGATATTGGCCATCGCCCGCCCGTGGGTGTCATGGTAATGCCCCGCGAGCCGCCCCGCCGGGACCACGTCGCGCACCGAAAGCAGCATCCGCGCGATGCTGTCGGGCGTGCCGGCGCCGATGGTATCGCCGAGGGAAATCTCGTAGCAGCCCATGGCAAAGAGCTTGTCGGCCACGCGGGCCACTTCGCCGGGATCGACCTTGCCGTCATAGGGGCATTCCACCACGCAGGAAACATAGCCGCGCACCGGAATGTCCACGTGCCGCGCCTCTTCAAGGATCGGCGCGAAACGCTCGAAGGCCTCGTCGATGCTGGCGTTGATGTTCTTCTGGCTGAAACCTTCGGAAGCGGAGGCGAAGATCGCCACCTCGTCGGCGCGGGCCGCCACCGCATCCTCATAGCCGCGCATGTTGGGCGTCAGCGCCGCATAGCGCACGCCCTCGGCACGGGAGATCTGCTCCAGCACCTCGCCCGAACCGGCCATCTGTGGCACCCATTTGGGGCTGACGAAACTGGCGCATTCGATGCGGGCAAAGCCCGCTTGGCTCAGCTTGTCCGCCAGCGCCACCTTCTCGGCCACGGGGATCTCGCGTTTCTCGTTCTGCAGACCGTCCCGCGGGCCGACCTCGAAAATCTCACATGGTCCAAGGCTCATTGGCCGCACTCCTTCCCTGTGTGGGCCATGGTCATTCGACCGGCCATGGCGCGTAGAAATCCTTCTCGTAGAGCTTCGCCCCCTCGGGCAGCGCCTGCGCGAAGCTCTCGCGCTCCGTGATCCGTTCATACCACGCCGCGACCGAGGGGTGGTCATCCAATTTCACGAAATGCCGCGCCATGTAGACCGCCTGCCCGACCGAGATGTCGGCAGCCGAAAAGCCGGAGGTCAGCAGGTAGTCGCGGTTTTCCAGCGGCGTCGAGAGCCGCGCCTCCAGCGCATCATAGCATTTGCCGATCCGCGCGGCTTCGAGCTTCATCACGATGGGGCTGCGCATGGAATCGTCGCGCAGGGCGATGTGCTGCTGGGTTAGCGCCGCAGTGTGCTGGCTGACGGTTTCCGCAAAATGCACCCAGACCAGCCAAGCCATCCGGTCCGGGCTGCCGACAGAACGGCCCATGCGGTCGGGGCTGTAGCGTTCGCAGAGGTACTGCGTGATCGCGCCAGTCTCGAACATGCGCTCGCCGTCGATTTCCAGCGCCGGAACCCGCCCCGCGGGCGAGAGGATTAGATATTCCGGGTCGCGCAAACTGCGGTCAAAGGCATGAACCTTGACCTGAAACTCCACGTCGTCGAGTTCGTGCAGCAGCCAGAGTGTGCGCATTGAGCGGGTCTGGGGGCAGTGGTGCAGCGTAATCATGCGTCTTCCTCGGCTTCCAGCCGCACCAACGCGGCACCGGCTTCGACCTGATCACCGGGCTGTGCCAGCACCTCAGCCACCACGCCGTCGCGTGCGGCGAGCAACGAATGCTCCATCTTCATCGCCTCTAGCACCGCCAGACGGTCGCCTTTGGCAACGCTTTGGCCAACCTCGGCGTCGATGGCGCGGACCAGACCGGGCATCGGGGCCTCAACGATGTTGCCATCGCCATGGGCTGCGGCGGCCCGCGCCAGCGGATCGATCACATCAAAAGCGATACCATAGGCGTCAAAGACCGTGACCACGTCGCCAGCAACCGAGACCGCCGGCGCGACATGGCCGTCGATCTTCCAGCGTCCGCCAATCCGCTCGGCGCGCAGCTCGTGATCGGCCACGGTCCAAAGCTGCATGTCCTCGGACAGCACCCGCACCTTCAGCAAATGCTCTTCGCCGTCACGGCCCAGCATCACCTGCCGCCGCAGAGGTCGCCAGAGGTTGAACCCGGCCTCCGGTTGCGGCTGATCCAACCCAAGCGCCGCCATCCCCGCCAGCGCGAAATGCCGCCCCGGCACCTCTGGCTGCGCAGTCAGCGCGTCGATATCTCGCGCAATCAGCCCGGTGTCGACATCGCCCTTGGCAAAGCCCTCATGCCCCGCCAGTGCGCCGAGGAAGGCGAGGTTGGTGACCGTGCCGCCCACCTCGCAGCCCTTGAGCGCCGCGCGCAGGCGCGACAGTGCCACGTCGCGTGTAGGCCCGTGCACGATGACCTTGGCGATCATCGGGTCATAAAAGGGGCTGATCGTGTCGCCCGCCCGCACGCCGCTGTCCGCGCGGGTCTGGGGCGTGAAGGACAGATGCGTCAGCGTGCCGGTTGCGGGCAGAAACCCCTTCGGCACATCCTCGGCATAGAGCCGCGCCTCGAAGGCATGGCCGTCGATGTTGAGGTCTTCCTGCGCCTTCGGCAGCGCCTCTCCGGCCGCCACCCGCAGCTGCCATTCCACCAGATCGGCGCCGGTAACCAGTTCGGTAACGGGATGTTCCACCTGCAGGCGGGTGTTCATTTCCATAAAGAAGAACCCGTCGGTCGACAGCCCATCTGACCCGTCGACGATGAATTCCACTGTCCCTGCCCCGGCATAGCCGATCGCTTCGGCTGCGCGCACCGCCGCTTGGCCCATGGCCGCGCGCATATCTTCTGTCATGCCTGGCGCAGGCGCCTCCTCGATCACCTTCTGGTGGCGGCGCTGCAGCGAGCAGTCCCGTTCGAACAGATGCACCGCATGGGTGCCGTCGCCAAAGACCTGCACCTCGATATGGCGCGGCTTGGTGACGAACTTCTCGACCAATACATCCGGGTTGCCAAAGGCGGTCTTGGCCTCCGAGCGTGCCGAGTCGAGCGCCGCCTGAAAGCCCTTGGGCTCCTCGACCAGTCGCATGCCTTTGCCACCGCCGCCCGCGACGGCCTTGATCAACACCGGATAGCCGATCTTGTCGGCTTCCTTAGCCAAAAGCGCATCGTCCTGATCCGCCCCGTGATAGCCCGGCACGACGGGCACGCCCGCCTCGACCATCAGCGCCTTGGCGGCGTCCTTGAGGCCCATGGCGCGGATGGCCTTGGCCGAAGGCCCGATGAAGGTCAGCCCCGCGGCTTCGACCGCCTCCACGAAATCGGGGTTCTCGCTGAGAAACCCGTAGCCCGGATGGATCGCCTGCGCGCCGGTATCGCGCGCGGCTTGGATGATCACATCGCCTTTCAGATAACTCTCGGCCGGTGCCGAGCCGCCGATGTGCACCGCGGCATCCGCCATGGCGACATGTTTCGCGCCCGCATCGGCGTCGGAATACACTGCCACGCAGCGCACCCCCATGGCTTGCGCCGTTTCCATCACCCGGCAAGCAATCTCACCCCGGTTCGCAATCAGGATCGTGTCAAACATGCCCTACCCTTTTCATCTCTTTCTGGCTCCAAATATGGCGCGCGTTCCGGGGGGTGCCCCCCCGGAGCCGCGCGTCGATCACATCCGGAACAATCCAAATTTCGTCGGCTCGATCGGCGCGTTCAGGCTGGCCGAGAGGCTCAGGTAGAGCACGTCACGGCTCTTGCGCGGATCGATGATCCCGTCATCCCACAGGCGTGCCGAGGCATAGAGCGGGTGGCTCTGTTCCTCGAACATGTCGATCGTCGGCTGCTTGAAGGCGGTCTCTTCTTCCTCGGTCCAAGTCTCGCCCGCGCGTTCCATGGCGTCGCGCTTGACGGTGGCCAGAACCCCCGCCGCCTGCGCGCCGCCCATGACGGAAATGCGGCTGTTGGGCCATGACCAGAGGAACCGCGGCCTATAGGCCCGGCCCGACATGCCGTAGTTGCCCGCGCCAAACGAGCCGCCCACCAGCATGGTGATCTTGGGCACATTGGTTGTGGCCACCGCCGTCACCATCTTGGCGCCGTGGCGCGCGATGCCCTCGTTCTCGTATTTGCGGCCGACCATGAAGCCGGTGATGTTCTGCAAAAAGACCAGCGGGATGTTACGCTGACTGCAAAGCTCCACGAAATGCGCGCCTTTCTGGGCGGCTTCGGAAAATAGCACGCCGTTGTTGGCGATGATGCCGATCGGGCAGCCTTTGACATGGGCGAAACCGCAGACCAGCGTCTCGCCGAAGCGCGCCTTGAACTCGTCGAAGCGGCTGCCATCCACCAGCCGCATGATGACCTCGCGGATGTCATAGGGCGTGCGCAGGTCGGCGGGCACCACGCCCAGCATCTCGGCGGGGTCATAGGCCGGCTCTTCGGGGCTTGCCCAGTCCACCGTGGTGGGCTTGGTCTTGTTGAGCTGCCCCACCGCACGGCGCGCCAGTGCCAGCGCATGGGCGTCGTCCTCGGCGAGGTAATCGGCCACGCCCGACAGACGGGTGTGCACATCGCCACCGCCGAGGTCTTCGGCGCTGACCACCTCACCCGTCGCCGCCTTCACCAGCGGCGGGCCGGCGAGGAAGATCGTGCCCTGTTCCTTCACGATGATGGTGACGTCCGACATCGCGGGCACATAGGCGCCGCCCGCGGTGCAGGAGCCCATGACCACGGCGATCTGCGCGATGCCCTTGGCGCTCATCCGCGCCTGGTTGTAGAAGATCGCGCCGAAATGGTCGCGGTCAGGGAAAACCTCGTCCTGGTTGGGCAGGTTCGCACCGCCAGAGTCCACCAGATAGATGCAGGGCAGATGGTTTGCCTCGGCGATCTCCTGCGCGCGGAGGTGTTTCTTCACCGTCATCGGGTAGTAGGTGCCGCCTTTCACGGTGGCGTCGTTGCAGACCACCATGACTTCGTGCCCCTGCACCCGCCCGATGCCCGCGATCACCCCCGCGCAGGGCGCCGCCCCGCCGTAAAGGCCATGCGCCGCCGTCGCGCCGATCTCCAGAAACGGGCTGCCGGGGTCCAGAAGGTTCGCCACCCGCTCACGCGGCAGCATCTTGCCGCGGCTTTCATGCCGGGCGCGGCTCTTTTCGCCGCCACCGAGGGCGGCAGCTTCGGCGGCCTCGCGGACCTCGCTCAGGGCTTTGAGATGCGCCATCTCGTTGGCCTTGTAGGCATCCGAGGATGGCAGGGCTTGGGATGTCAGTTTCATGTTACGTCCTCATTTTCTCGCGCCGCCAGACGCTTCAACTCCTTGCGGATCACCTTGCCAGTGACGGTCATCGGCAGGTTATCCACGAATGCGATCTCGCGCGGGTAGGAATAGCTGGCGAGCCGTTCCTTCACCCAGTCCTGCAGTTCCTTTGCTTCGACCTCCGCACCCGGTTTCAGCACCACGTAGGCCTTCACGATCTCGGTGCGCAGCGCATCGGGCTTGCCGACCACGCCGCAGGTCGCCACGGCCGCGTGCGTAAGCAGGCAATCCTCGATCTCTGCCGGGCCAATGCGGTAGCCGGCGGAGGTAATCACGTCGTCCTCCCGCCCCACGAAACGCAGGTAGTCGCCCTCCCAGATGCCGCGGTCGCCGGTCAGCAGCCAGTCGCCGTGGAACTTCGCCGCCGTCTCTTCGGGCCGGTTCCAGTAGCGCAGCATCATCGAAGGCGCGCCTTTGCGCACCGCTACGTCGCCCTCCGCATCGGTGGGCTCACCGTTTTCGTCCAGCACAGCCAGTTCGAACCCCGGCACCGGCTTGCCGATGCAGCCCGGCTGCGCGGGGAAATCGACGCCACAGCTCGAGGCGACCATGTTGCATTCGGTCTGGCCGTAGAACTCGTTGATCTCAAGCCCGAAAGCCTCGCGGCCCCAGGCTAGCATCTCGGCGCCCAGAGGCTCACCGCCGCTGGCGACCGAGCGCAGACCCGGCAGCGCGACATCCGCCGCTTTCAGCATCCGCAACGCGGTCGGCGGGAAGAACACATTGCGCACCTCGCCTTTCGCGATCACCTCGGCGCAGCCCTCGACGGTGAACTTGGGCATCCGCGTCGCCACCACCGGCACGCCGAGCGCCAGCGCGGGCATCGCCACGTCGAAAAGCCCGCCGATCCAGGCCCAATCCGCCGGGGTCCAAAGGCAATCGCCCGCCTGCCCCAGATGGTCATGGCTCACCGACACGCCCGGCAGATGGCCCGAGAGCACCCGGTGCCCGTGCAACGCGCCTTTCGGCGTGCCGGTGGTGCCGGAGGTGTAGATCAGCACGGCGGGATCTTCGGGGCCGACCTCGGCGAAATCCACCGCCTCGCCCGCCACGCCCGCCTCCGCCGCGATCCACGGGGTGGCCAGATCGCCGAGCAGTTCCGCCCCTTCCGCATCGGTCAGCACGATTTCGCAGCCGGCGTCGCCCACCCGGCTGGCCAGCGCGTCCCGTTTGAACAGTTTGAACAGCGGCACCGAGATCGCGCCGATCTTCCAGATCGCCAGATGCGCCGCTGCACACCACGGCGACTGGCTGAGCAGCACGCCCACCCGGTCGCCGCGCGCGACTTGGCTTTTCATCGCACGGGCCAGACCGTCGGCCATTGCGTGCAAATCCCCGGTGGTCACATCGCGCCGCGCGGGACCGGTGAGGTCGATGATCGCCAGTGCATCGTCGGGCTGGGCGAGGCATTGCGCCGCCATGTTGCCCTGCCAGATGGGCCAGTCGCCTTCGTTCTTCATATCAGCTTCGGTACTCCGGATTTTCGAAATCGAACCGCGCGCCCGCGTCCCAGGCGTTGCGGTCGTTGCCCTCGCGCGGGTAGCCGCCCGCGTGTTTCAGCATCCGCGCCAGATGCAAGGCGTTCCATGTCATGATGGTGGTGTTGCGCTGCGTGAACTCGTTGTCGAAACCCGCGCGCTTGCCGTCCACCTCATCGCCGTAAGACGGCCCCGGCCCGGCCTCGCCGATCCAGCCACAATCGGCCTGCGGCGGGATCGTGTAGCCAAGGTGGTTCATCGCGAAACCGGTGGTCATGGCGACATGTTTGATGCCGTCCTCATTGCCCGTCACCACGGTGCCGCCGACCTTGCCGTAGAAGACCGACTGGCCCTTATCGTTGAGCTCACCGCTCATGGCATAGAGCCGCTCGATCAGCACGCGGCAGACACTGCTCTCCTCGCCCAGCCACAAAGGCGTGCCGATGATCAGAATGTCGGCGGCCAGCACCTTCTCCCAGATCGCGGGCCAGTCGTCGCGGTCCCAGCCGTGTTCGGTCATGTCCGGATAGACGCCCGGCGGCACTTGGTGGTCCAGCAGGTAGAGATGCTCCACCCCCACGCCCTGCGCCTCCATGATGCCGGCGCTGGCGTTCATCAGAAGCTGGGTGTGGCTGTCGCCCGGGGTCTTCTTGAGCGAGCAGTTGACGTAGAGCGCCTTGAGATCGGAATAGTCAGTCACGGCCAAGTTCCTTCTTCAGTTGCTCCAGTTCCCGGTCAAGGAAGTAGGAGGTGATGGAGCGGATGATGACCAGCATCAGCAGGAAGAGCAGGTCCGCAAAACGCAGGCTGATCGCGGTGTGTATCACATCCGAGACGATGAAAAGCTCCAGCCCGGCAAGGATGTAGCGCCCCAGTTCGATCCGCTCGCGGTTGGTGCGGCGCACGCGCTCCGGCCCCTTCTGGGCGATCTCGGCGATCGTCACCCCGGTCAGGAAACGTGCCGCCCCGATCAGCAGCAGAATGATGGCGGCAATGTCGATGACCGCAGCGAGGATCTCGAAACCCTCGATCAGCCAAGGCAGAAAGTGGTGCAGGACACCGCCTTCTGTCTCCAGTTCTATCAGGTTTTCCATCCTGATCCCTCCGTCCTGTTTGGCCGACACAGCGAGACGCGGTTAATAGGCCGCCCCCAAACGCAGCGCCTGTTCCCCCGTCATCTGCATCAGGCAGGCCAAGGTTGCAGGCCCGCCGCCTGTGCCACCGCCCCATTGGCTGCGTTCATAATCGCAGGCGGCATCGCGGAAGGTAATCCAAGCGCGCTGCATGTCACGCAGGGCCTCGGCCTGCGAAGGCAGTTGCGGCTGGTAGAGGGCATTCTCCTCATCGGCGGATTTCGCCTGCACCATACGGGCGCGGTAATTCTCGTTCAGCAGGCCGTCCCAAAAGGTCAACTCGGCATCAAGACACCCGCCCATGCCGACGGTCGAATAGCCGCCCGGCCCTTCCATGCAGAGGTTGGCCGAAAGGCCGATACAGGCGCGCTGGTCGGCAAACTCTTCGGCCCCGGCCAGACAGTCCGCCGTGGCGGCATCGGAATAGGTGATATCCTGCGCGGATACCGGCCCCGCCAGAAACGCGCAGGCCAGCAGGAGGGCGCGCATCACATGGACCCCATCATCTCGCGGCCCACCAGCATGCGGCGGATCTCGGACGTGCCGGCGCCAATCTCCATCAGCTTGGCGTCGCGGAAGATGCGGCCCACCGGGTTGTCGGACAGATAGCCCGCGCCGCCCATCGCCTGCACCGCCTGATGCGCCTGCACCATGGCCTGTTCGGAGGCATAGAGACAGCAGGCCGCCGCGTCCTGACGGGTCACGTCGCCCCGATCACAGGCCTGCGCCACGCTGTAGACATAGGCGCGGGCCGAGTTCATCGCGGTGTACATATCCGCCATCTTGCCCTGCATCAGCTGGAAATCCCCGATGCGCTGGCCGAACTGCTTGCGCGCGGCCATGTAGGGCATGATCTCGTCCAGACAGGCGGCCATGATGCCGAGGCCGATGCCCGCCAGCACGACCCGCTCGTAATCAAGGCCCGACATCAGCACACGCACGCCCTTGCCCTCTTCGCCGAGGATGTTCTCGAAGGGCACTTCGCAGTCTTCGAAGATCAACTCGGCGGTGTTCGAGCCGCGCATGCCGAGCTTGTCGAAATGCTTGGAGGTCGAGAATCCCTTCATCGACTTCTCGATCAAAAAGGCGGTGATGCCCTTGGAGCCCGCCTCGGGGTCGGTCTTGGCATAGACCACCAGCGTCTCGGCGTCGGGGCCGTTGGTGATCCAATACTTGTTGCCGTTCAGGCGGAAGTGATCGTTCCGCTTCTCGGCATGCAGCTTCATGCTGACCACGTCGCTGCCCGCGCCCACTTCGGACATGGCCAACGCGCCGACATGCTCGCCAGAGCAGAGTTTGGGCAGGAACTGCGCCTTCTGCTCCGGGGTGCCGTTCAACTTGATCTGGTTCACGCAAAGATTGGAATGCGCGCCGTAAGACAGCGAGACCGAGGCCGAGGCTCGGGCGATCTCTTCCACCGCGACGGTATGTGCGACATAGCCCAGCTCGGAGCCGCCGAACTCTTCCTCGACTGTCATGCCCAGAAGGCCCAACTCGCCCATTTCCTGCCAAAGCTCGGCGGGGAATTCGTTCTTGCTGTCGATCTCGGCGGCCATCGGCTTGACGCGCTCCTGCGCCCAGCGGTGCACCATCTCCCGCATGGCCGCGACGTCTTCCCCCAGATCAAACTGCATACTTGCGTTGAACACGGCTTCTCCCCCCGATTTATTGAACGCTTGTTCATTACCTACCGCCCCGCCCGCTTTGCGTCAAGCGGCGCGATATGGAACCGCCCCGCGCCGCGGCGGGTTGGCCCTGCGACCAAGCGAACACTACAACAAAGCGAGATGCAAATGAGCGATGATCTGAAAAAAGAGTTCTGGGACCGTCTGGACGACACCCGCGCCGGGATGCTGATGACCAAGACCGCCCGCGCGATCCCAATGACCCATTACATCGACGAAGACGATCGCGCGGCCGTGCTGTGGTTCATCACCGCCAAAGGCACCGATCTGGCGCAATCCGCCGAAGGACGCGCCGCCGCCGAATATCTGATCGCCAGCAAAGACGAATCCCTCTGGGCGCGGATCGACGGCCATGTTTCCGCCGTGACCAATCCGACCGAGTTGGACAAGATTTGGAACGCCATCGCGGGCGCATGGTTCGAGGACGGCAAGCAGGACCCGGACGTGCAATTGATCCGCTTTGACCTCACCGAAGCCGAGGTTTGGGCGACCGATGGTGGATTCAAGTTCCTCTATGAGATCGGCAAGGCGCAGATGACCGGCCAAAAGCCCGACATGGGCAAACACGGCACCATCCGCTTCTAAGCCTAGTCCCCTTGAAAAACGGCGCTGACCTCGGCCCGGATAATCCGCGCGATCAGGGCGCAATCCTCCAGCGAAAAGGTCAGCGGCACGCGCATGTCGATCAGCCCCGCCAGCACCGCATCGCTGGCGGGCATTTTTTCAGCCTGCGCATAGCGCCACGTGTCGTAGCGGCTGGTGAAACCCATAGGCTCGGCCCTGCCGAACCATTTCAACTCCACCCCGCGGGCGGCGCAGCGCGATAGTACCGCCTCGACATCCTCCGCCGACCAGCCCTTCAGCAGGAATTGGATCGACGAGCCAACGATGCTCTCTGCCTCGGGCCGGTCGATGACCGTGAGCCCCGGCGTGTCGCGCAGCCCCGCCTCGATAATCCGATAGCGCTCATTCCAGCGGACCACCTGTTCCGGCAGCCGCCGTAACTGCGGGCGCAGGACCGCGGCGCGCAGGTTGTCCATCCGGCCCGAGATATTGGGCGTCTCATAGCGGATCGTCTCAAAGGCTTCCGGCCCCGGCGCGGCGGCGTGGCGGTCATAGAGCATGTAAGACCCCGACAGCATGATCGCCCGCGCCGCGACCTCGGCATCATCGGTGATCAGCAGCCCGCCCTCGCCCGCGTTCACATGTTTATAGGTCTGGCAGGAAAAACACCCCAGTTTCCCCTGCGTGCCCGATGGCTTGCCGTTCCACGCCGCCCCCATCGTATGGGCGCAATCCTCGATCACCGTGATGCCGCGCGCATCGCAAAGCGCTATCAGAGCGTTCATGTCTACCAGATGGCCACGCATATGGCTGAGCAGCAGCACATCGGCCTGATCCGCCTTGGCGGCGAGGTCATCAAGATCGATCACCAGCTGCTCCGTCACGCCGACGAAAACCGGGACCGCCCCCAGCGACGCAATTGCCCCCGGCACCGGGGCGAGCGTGAAGGCATTGGTCAGCACCCGGTCGCCCGGTTTCACCCCCACCGCGCGCAGCGCCGTGGCCATGGCATAGCCGCCCGAGGCCACGGCGAGGCAGTATTTCGCCCCCGTCATCGCGGCGAATTCCTGCTCCAGCAGGGCGACCTCGGCAACCTCCCCCGGAGCTGTGTTATAGCGGTGCAACCGTCCGTGACGCATCACCGCCACAGCCGCCTCAATCGCATCTTCGGGGATCGGCTCTTGCTGCGTGAAACTGCCGGTGAACCGCTCGGCCATCAGGCGGCTTTGCCGATCAGACGTTCGATGACCTCCGGCAGGTCGGCGAAATCGTCCAACAGCGCTTCGGGCTCCAGCGCGGCCATGTCTTCGCCCGAGGGGCCGAAGGTCACCAGCACGCAAGGAACCCCTGCGGCTTTGGCGGTTTTGCGGTCGGTGTCGCTGTCGCCGATCAATACGCATTGCGCCGGATCGCCCCCGGCGCGGCGGGCGGTTTCGAACAGATGTTCCGGGTCAGGTTTGCGCACGGCCAGCGTATCGGCCCCCAGCATCGCACCGAATGCATCGCGCACGCCAAGACGGGTCAGCAGCAACTCCGCCAAAGCCTCGGGTTTGTTGGTGCAGACCGCCACGCGGTAGCCCGCGGTTTTGAGCGCGGCCACAGCCTCCATCGCGCCGGGGTACATGATGGTATGGGTGTCGATGTCCCGCCCATAGGCTTCGAGGAGCATCGGGTAATAGCGGTCGATCGTCGCCGCATCATCGGCACGGCCCAGCTTTTGCATCCCCAAGGTCAGCATCGCCCGCCCGCCGCGCAGCGCGGTGCCCGCATCCTCGGCATGGACCAGCACATCGCCCTCGCCCATGTCACGGAAACAGGCATTGGCAGCGGCGATCAAATCGCCCGAGGTATCGGCCAAGGTGCCGTCGAGATCGAAAACCACTGTCTTCACTGGATACTCCTTGGGCGGAACCCCGCCTTGCAAAATGGCATCGTGTTGCAGTCCGCAACCTAGTTTGATGGGCCGCAACCTTGCGCCTTTGTGCGAAGCGCGTAAAGAGAATGCAAGCTGAAGGACAAAGAGATTTACATGGAAACTGCATTGATCATCCTCGCCGCGGGCAAGGGGACACGGATGAACTCGGACCTGCCAAAGGTGCTGCACCGCGTGGCCTCTGCCCCGATGCTGGAACACGCCATGGCCGCGGGCGCCATGCTCGGCCCGCGCCATACGGTCGTGGTAGCCGGGCACGGCGCTGATCAGGTCCGCGCCGCCGCCACGCTTTTTGACGAAGACGCGCAGGTGGTCGAACAGACCGAGCAGTTGGGCACGGCCCATGCGGTGGCACAGGCTCGCCCGGCGCTGGACGGGTTCGATGGCATGGCGCTGGTGCTCTACGGTGACACGCCCTTCGTCCAGCCCGAGACGCTTGAGAAGATGCAAGAGGCGCTGGCGACACATGACGTGGTGGTTCTGGGGTTCGAGGCCGCCGATCCCGCCCGCTATGGCCGTTTGGTGATGCAGGGCGACGCCTTGGAACGGATCGTCGAGTTCAAAGACGCCTCCGCCGAAGAGCGCGTCATCACCCTATGCAACTCGGGCGTGGTGGCCTGCAAATCCGAACTGCTCTTCGATTTGATCGACAAGGTCGGCAACGACAACGCGTCGGAAGAATACTACCTCACCGACATCATAGGCATCGCCCGCGCCGAGGGCCGCAGCGCCACGGTCGTTACCTGCGACGAGGCCGAGACCATGGGCGTGAACTCCCGCGCCGATCTGGCGAGGGCCGAGGCCGCGTTCCAATCCCGCGCCCGCGATCTGTTGATGGAAGACGGCGTGACCTTGGTCGCCCCCGAAACCGTCTTCCTGTCGCGCGACACTTTCATCGGGCGCGATACGGTGGTGGAGCCGAATGTCGTCTTCGGCCCGAATGTCACCGTGGAATCCGGCAGCACCATCCGCGCCTTCTCGCATCTCGAAGGGTGCCATGTCTCACGCGGCGGGGTCGTCGGCCCCTACGCCCGGTTGCGCCCCGGCGCGGAACTGGCCGAAGACGTGCGCATCGGCAATTTCGTCGAGGTTAAGAACGCGCAGATCGCCGAAGGGGCCAAGGTCAACCACCTGAGCTATATCGGCGACGCCACCGTCGGCGCGCGCAGCAACATCGGCGCGGGCACGATCACCTGCAATTATGACGGGGTGATGAAACATCACACCACCATCGGCGCGGGCGCATTCATCGGGTCGAACACCATGCTCGTGGCCCCGGTGACCATCGGCGAGGGTGCGATGACCGGCTCCGGCTCGGTCATCACTTCGGACGTAGAACCCGAGGCGCTGGCCCTGTCGCGCGCCCCGCAGGTTGAGAAACCCGGCATGGCGCGCAAGATGTTCGAAATTTTAAAGGCCAAGAAGGCAAAATTGCAAAGAGGCAGCTAATTATGTGTGGAATTATTGGGGTGCTTGGCACCCATGAAGTCGCGCCGATCTTGGTCGAAGCGCTGAAACGGCTGGAATATCGCGGCTATGACAGCGCGGGAATCGCGACCCTGAATGAAGGCAAGCTTGAGCGCCGTCGCGCCTTGGGCAAGCTGGTAAACCTCTCGGACGCGCTGGTGCATGAGCCGCTGGCGGGCAAGTCGGGCATCGGCCACACCCGCTGGGCCACCCATGGCGCGCCGAGCGTCACCAATGCCCACCCGCATCAGGCGGGACCAGTTGCCGTGGTGCACAACGGGATCATCGAAAACTTTCGCGAATTGCGGGCCGAACTGGCCGAACATGGCGCGCAATTCGTGACCGAGACCGATACCGAGACCGTCGCCCTCCTGACCCAGCATCACATGGCGCAGGGCGCAGGCCCGGTAGAGGCCGCCAAACAGACGCTTGCCCGGCTCGAAGGCGCTTTTGCGCTGGCCTTTCTCTTTGACGGTCACGACGACCTGATGATTGCGGCGCGCAAGGGCTCTCCCTTGGCCATCGGCTATGGCGAAGGTGAGATGTATGTCGGCAGTGACGCCATCGCGCTTGCCCCGCTGACCCACCAGATCGCCTACCTCGAAGAAGGGGACTGTGCAGTCATCACCCGGACCTCGGTTGAGGTCACCGACCGCAACGGGGCGCTCGCCAACCGCGCGATCAAATCCGTGCAGATCGACAATACCCGCATCGACAAGGCGGGGCACAAACACTTCATGGCCAAGGAAATCGCCGAGCAGCCCGGCGTGATCGGCGCGGCCATCGGCCACTACCTCACCCCCGAGGGTGAGATCAACATCAGCGCGCAGGACATTGATTTCACGCAGTTTGACCGGATCCTCATGGTGGCCTGCGGCACGGCCTCCTATGCCTGCTTCACCGCGAAATACTGGTTCGAGCAGATCGCTCGCCTGCCGGTCGAGATCGATGTTGCCTCGGAATTCCGCTACCGCGAACCGCCGATCCCGCCCCGCACGCTGGCGGTCTTCGTCAGCCAATCGGGTGAGACTGCCGACACGCTCGCCGCCCTGCGCTATTGCGAGGGCAAGGCCGCGCGCATCCTGTCGGTCGTCAACGTGCCCGAAAGCTCCATCGCCCGCGAAAGCGATCTGGCGCTGCCGATCCACGCCGGTGTCGAAGTCGGCGTGGCCTCAACCAAGGCTTTCACCTGCCAGTTGGTCGTCCTCTTCGCGCTGGTGCTCAAAGCCGCGCGGGACCGCGAGGTGATCAGCGCAGACACCTTCGCCGATCACATCTCAGCCCTGCGCGGGCTGCCCGCGATCATCAGCACCGCACTTGAACAAAACGACGCGATGCAGGAGGCCGCGCTCAAGCTTTCCCATGCCCGCGACGTGCTGTTCCTTGGCCGGGGCCAGATGTACCCCCTTGCCCTTGAAGGCGCGTTGAAACTGAAAGAAATCAGCTACATCCACGCCGAAGCTTATGCATCGGGTGAGTTGAAACACGGCCCCATCGCGCTGGTGGATGAGCATGTGCCGGTGGTCGTCATGGCCCCGCGCGACGCGCTCTTCGACAAGACCGTCAGCAACATGCAAGAGGTCATGGCGCGCAAGGGCAAGGTGATCCTGATCTCCGATGCCAAAGGTCAGGCCGAGGCCAATGACGGCGTCTGGTTCAGCATCGAGATGCCCCCGGTGCCAGATGCGCTGGCGCCGATCCTCTATGCGGTTCCGGCGCAGTTGCTGGCCTATCACACCGCCGTGGCGAAAGGCACGGATGTGGACCAGCCGCGCAATCTGGCGAAATCGGTGACGGTGGAATGACACCCGAAACCGCATTGGAAGAGCTCGAAGCGCAGGCCAACCCGGCCCGCGCGGAAGAGATGCGCGCCTATCACAAGGCCGATCGGCGCTATCTCGGCCTGACCAACCCGCAAATCGCAACGCTTGCGCAAAGCTGGCGCGCGGCGCTGGATGTCGAAGGCCGTGTCGCCCTCGCCGGTGGGCTCTGGCAGTCCGACATTTTCGAGGCGCGTGTGGCGGCGGCCAAATTGCTGACCCAAGCGCGGCTGCGCCCCGATGATCAGACCGCTTGGGCGTTGATCGCAAGCTGGACCGCGGATTTCGACAGTTGGGCGATTGCCGATCATGCCAGCATGGCGGCGCAGAAACGTTTGGTGGCCGACCCCACCCGTTTGGACGAGGTGGAAGATTGGGTCGCCTCGGATCACCTTTGGACGCGGCGCGCGGCACTCGTCTCTACCCTGCCATGGACCAAGCAGAACAATCCTAAGCCTGAGGAACTGGCCGCGCGCGACCGCATCCTCGGCTGGGCTGCGACGATGGTGCCGGATCACCGCTGGTTCATTCAAAAATCCATCGGCTGGTGGCTGCGCGACCTGTCAAAACACGACGCTGACCGCACCCGCGCCTTCATCGCCGCCCATGGGGAGGCAATGAAACCTTTTGCGGTGAAAGAAGCCCTGCGCCTGCTGAAAAAGGCAGAAGGCGCAGGCTGACCCTTAACCTTCGGTCGAGACCTCGACCGTTGTGAGGTCGGCCAGCGACGCCCCGATCAAACGCGAGGCAGGCAGCGACATGCGGCTGCCTGCGGTTGCGGGCCCCTCCAGCGGGATCAGCGTCACGGCGGCGGATTTGCCCGTCGCGGGGTTGGTCACCCGCCCCGGCTGTTCCGCGTCGACCAGAGGCGTTTTCAACCACAGCCCCGGCTCCGTCGCGCTGCCCAAGCTGACCACGGTCGACCCCAAGGCGGCACCGGCACTGGCGGGCGCGCGGGTGGCCGCTTCGCGCTCTGCCGCCGTGGTGGTATCCAGCGCCTCAGCGCTGCTGCCCGCGGTGGCGATCGGAGAGGCGGCGGGCGGCGCTGCAGGGGCCGGTCCGCTCGGCGTTGCGACCTCAGCCGTGGCTTCGACCGATACGGGTGCAGGCTCAGACTGGCTGGCATCCATCCCGAGGCGTTCCGTCAGGTTGCTGCAACCGGCGGTGGCGGCGGCGATAAAAAGCGGTAAGATTATACGTGTCATCCGCGCAGCCTATCCGCGCCCTGCCCCCTTATCAATCGCCCAAATGGCGCTTGCCCCGGGTTGGGCGGGGCATTACCTATGAAGCATGACAGCACCCCTCATTGACCCCTTCATGCGCGCGATCACCTATCTGCGCGTCTCCGTCACCGACCGCTGCGATTTCCGCTGCGTCTACTGCATGTCGGAGAACATGACCTTCCTGCCGAAGAAGGAATTGCTGACGCTGGAGGAGCTCGACCGCCTGTGCAGCAATTTCATCGACCTCGGCGTCGAGAAGCTGCGCATCACCGGGGGTGAGCCGCTGGTCCGGCGCGGCATCATGACCTTCTTCGACGGCATGAAACGGCATCTCGACAGCGGCAAGCTGAAGGAGCTGACGCTGACCACCAACGGCAGCCAGTTGGAGCGGTTTGCCGACGATCTCTATGCCGCCGGGGTGCGCCGGGTGAATGTCTCGCTCGACACGCTGGACGAGCAGAAATTTGCGGACATCACCCGCTGGGGCCGCCTGCCGCAGGTGCTGCGCGGGATCGACGCGGCGCAGCGCGCAGGCCTGAAGATCAAGATCAACGCCGTGGCGCTCAAGGGCTTCAACGAGCCCGAATTGCTGCATATCACCGAGTGGTGCGCCGAGCGGGGCATAGATCTCACGTGGATCGAGGTCATGCCGATGGGCGATTTGGGCAACGAGGATCGTTTCGGCCAATACTGGTCGCTGCGCGACGTGCGCGCCCGTTACGCCGAACATTACACCGTCACCGATCTGGCCGAGCGTACGGGGGGCCCCGCGCGTTATGTGCGGCTGGAAGAGACCGGGCAGAAGATCGGCTTCATCACCCCGCTGAGCCATAACTTCTGCGAAAGCTGTAACCGCGTGCGGGTCACCTGCACCGGTGAGATCTTCATGTGTCTGGGCCAAGAGGACGTGGCCGATCTGCGCAAGCCTCTGCGCGATCACCCTGACACGGATGTGCCGCTACAGGAGGCCATTCGCGCGGCCATCGACCGCAAGCCCAAGGGGCATGACTTCGACTATTCGCGCCAGCGTGTCGACGGGCAGATGCCCCGCCACATGAGCCACACGGGCGGCTGAGCCTTTGGCGGTGCCGTTTCTCTACCGGGCATGGGTCGCGGCGAGCCGTGTGATCTTGCCCGTGGCCGGGCGGCGCTCCATGGCCAAACTGCGCCGCGCCGAGGTCGCACCGGAACGCGCGCGCGAAAAGCTGGGCCATGCCAGCCAACCCCGCCCCGAGGGGCAGTTGATCTGGTTTCACGCAGCCTCGGTTGGGGAGAGCCTGTCGGTTCTGGCGCTGATCGACCGGATGGGGCACGCCCTGCCGCAGGCGCATTTCCTCATCACCTCCGGCACCGCCACCTCGGCCCGTTTGGTGGGCAGCCGCCTGCCCCCGTGCACACGGCATCAGTTCGCCCCGCTCGACGCCCCCGGCCCGCTGAAGCGGTTCCTTGACCATTGGCGCCCCGATGCGGCGCTCTTCGTGGAAAGCGAACTTTGGCCGCAGATGCTGCGGCGGACCCATGCGCGGGGCACGGCGATGGCGCTGATCAACGCCCGCCTCTCGCAACGCTCAATCGAAAGCTGGCAGAAACGGCCCGCACTGGCGGGGTTCCTCTTTGGCGTGTTCGACCTGATCCTGACACAGAATGACGCGATGGCTCGGGCCATGACCACGATCAACGCCCCAGCTAACCGGGTCACGCCCGGGATCAACCTCAAGTCCATGGCAGGCCCCCTGCCGCAGGACGAGGAGACCATTGCCGAGGCGCGGGCGGCCTTGGAGGGCCGCCCTGTCTGGATCGCCTCCTCAACCCACCCGGGCGAGGAGAAAGCGGTGTTAGAGGCGCATCGCCAACTGCTGGAGCGCATCCCCGAGCTGTGCTTGATCCTTGCCCCCCGCCACCCCGAGCGCGGTGACGAGGTCGCCGGTCTCATCGCCAGCTACGGTCTGACGCATGGGCGTAGAACACGGGGCGACATGCCGCGCGAACAGGTCTATCTGGCCGACACTCTGGGCGAGTTGGGCACATGGTACGCGCTATCCGACATCGTCTTTCTGGGCGGGTCGCTGCACCCGATCGGGGGGCACAACCCCTATGAGGTCGCGCAGGCCGGGGCGATGGTGCTCTCAGGCACCCATGTCGCCAATTTCGCCGAGACCTATGCCGAGATGGAAGCCGCAGGTGCAGCGCGGCTCGTCGCCGGCACGCAGGACTTGGCGGACCGTGTGGGGGATCTGATGCGCAACGACATCGCCCGTGCAAGTGGTGTGGCGGCGGCCAAGGCCTATGCCGCCGGGCAGACCGACAAGCTCGACAGTATTGCCGAGCGCCTGATCACGGCCCTGCACCTGCGAGAGGACAGCGATGCCTGAGCTTTTCGTCACCAACTACAACCGCAATTTCACCGGGGTCTCGGCCACGGCGGCCAATGTGGTCCGGCAGCAGCTCGACCGGCATGACTTGGCGCTGGTGGGCCAGCCCCTGCCCGGCTGCCCGGTGCCACTGACCCGCGTCGCGGCGGGGCGGATCACCCGCAAACATCCCCCCCAAGGCCGCCCCTTCGCCATTTGGCATGTGCGCCGCAACACCGAAATGCGCAGCGCGCTTTGGCTGCGCGATGTGCGCGGGGCGAATATCCGGATCGTCTTTACCTCTGCCGCGCAGCGCCTGCATTCGGCCTATCCGCGTTGGCTGATCCGGCAGATGGACGCGGTGATTGCCACGACCGAACGCGCGGCGGAGTTTGTGCCACACGTCCGCGCCGTGGTGCCGCATGGGGTGGACACCGATGTCTTCTCCCCCGCGACGAACCGGGCGAACGCTTGGGAGCAGTTGGGCTTTGGCGGCACCCATGGCATCGCCACCGTGGGGCGCATCCGGCCTGAGAAAGGCACCGACCTTTTCGTCGAGGCCATGCTGCGCCTGTTGCCCCAACGCCCCGGCGCGGTGGCGCTGGTGATTGGCCGGGCGGGCGGCAAACATGAGGCGTTTTTGACCAAGCTCAAGGCGCAGGTCGAGGCCGCGGGCCTTGCCAATCGGCTGCTTTTCATCGGCGAGTACCCCGCCGCCGACCTGCCGAAACTGATGCGCGCCCTGTCGCTGGTGGTGCAACTGCCGCGCTACGAGGGCTATGGCATGGTCCCGCTCGAAGCGCTCGCCTCGGGCGTGCCTTTCGTGGGCAGCGATGCGGGCTATTACGGCGCCTTCTCGAACGGGGGGCGCGTGGGCAAGGTCGTGCCACTGGGTGCGGCGGAGGCGGCGGCCCAAGCCGCCCTGTCCCTGCTTGAGCGCGATGACCAAGCCGCCCTCTCCGAGGCCGCGCGCCACTGGGCTGAACAGCGTTTCAGCGCCCGGGCCGAGGCCGATGGGATCGAAGCCGTCTACAACGCGCTTTGGGAGCGCGGCTAGCCCCCAAAGAGAAACGCGCCCCCCGAGGGAGGCGCGCTCGCACGTCTTTCGCCGCTATTAGGCCGCCGGCATCCGCTGCTCGACGATGCCTGCCCACCAGCTACACCCCGCCGGAATGGCTTCGTCGTTGAAGTTATACTCCGGGTGGTGCACCGCCGCCGTGTCGCCGTTGCCGACGAGGATATAGGCGCCCGGACGCTCTTCCAGCATGAAGGCGAAGTCTTCGCCGCCCATGACCAGCGGCGCTTCCTCGCATTGGCCGGAGATCGAGCGCGCCACGTCAGCGGCAAACTCAGTCTGCTCCTCGTGGTTCACCATGACCGGGTAGCCGCGATGGTAGGTCACATCGGCGCTGCCGCCGAAGGTGCCCGCGATGCCGGTGCAGATCTCGTTGATCCGCTTTTCGGCCAGTTCCCGCATCTCGGCGGACATGGTGCGCACGGTGCCTTTGATCTGCACCTTCTGCGGGATCACGTTGAAGGCTTTCGAAGAGGTCTCGAAAGAGGTGACGGAGACCACGATCTGCTCCACCGGGTCGGCGTTGCGCGCGGTGATGGTCTGCAGCGCCAGCACGGCCTGCGCGGACATCACGGTGGTGTCAACGGTCTCATGCGGCTTGGCGGCATGGCCGCCGCGGCCTTCGAAGGTGATGTCGAACTGATCGGTCGCGGCAAAGAACGAGCCTGCGCGGATGCCGAAGGAGCCCGTGGGCATGCCCGGCCAGTTGTGCATGCCGTAGACTTCCTGAATGCCCCAACGCTCCATCATGCCGTCTTCGCACATCTCGCGACCGCCGCCGCCGCCCTCTTCGGCGGGCTGGAAGATCACCACGACAGTGCCGTCAAAATTGCGGGTCTCGGCGAGGTATTGCGCGGCACCTAAGAGCATGGCGGTGTGACCGTCATGGCCGCAGGCATGCATCGCGCCATCGGTCTTGGAGGCATAGTCCAGCCCGGTTTGTTCGTGGATCGGCAGCGCATCCATGTCGGCGCGCAGACCGATGACCTTGCCCGAGCCGGTCTCCTTGCCCTTGATCACGCCGACGACACCGGTGCGGCCAATGCCCTCGACAACCTCGTCGCAGCCGAAGCTGCGCAGCTTCTTGGCCACGGTGGCCGAGGTGCGGTGGGTCTCGAACAGGATCTCGGGGTTTTCATGCAGGTTGCGGCGCCATGCGGTGATGTCGGCGTGCAGCTCGGCAAATCGGTTCTTAACGGGCATTTAGGAAGTATCCTCCGGAGTTGGGTTGGGCGCTGTTTTCATGCAGTCGCATTTATCTGCCACATGCTTACGCCCTTGCCAGCCGGTCCTCAACCACCTGCGCGAACCACGAACAGCCCGCCGGGATCGCGGCGTCGTCAAAGTCATATTCCGGGTGATGGACCGTCGCCCCTTCGCCGTTGCCGATCATAATATAGGCACCCGGTCGCGCATTGAGCATATAGGAAAAATCCTCTCCCGCCATGATCGGCGGGGTGTCGCGATCGGTGCCGGGGGTGACCTTGTCGGCGGCCTCAGCGGCAAAGCGGGTTTGATCGGCATGGTTGCGGGTGACCGGGTAGCCGCGCTGGTAGTCGATCTCGGCCCGGCATTGATGTGCCTCCGCCGTCAGGCGGGTGAGGTCGTGCAGACGACGCTCGGCCAAATCCTGAACCTCCGAATCCAGCGTGCGCACCGTCCCGCGCAATAGCACCTGATGCGGCAAGACGTTGTGGCTGTCGGTGTCGCTGCGCAGGGTGCAGACCGAGACGACGACCTGTTTCAGCGGATCGGTGTTGCGGCTGGCGATGGATTGCAGCGCGATCATCACATGCGCGGCGGCGAGGTTCGTGTCCACCGCCTCATGCGGGGCCGCGGCATGGCCGCCTTGGCCCGTCAGCATGATGGCAAACTCGTCCGCAGCCGCCAGCAGCGCGCCCTCGCGGATGGCGAATTGCCCGGTCGGGTGGCCGGGCATGTTGTGCATGCCGTAGACCTCGTCGATGCCCCAGCGGTCCATCAGCCCCTCCTGCACCATGACGTTGCCGCCGCCGCCGCCCTCCTCGGCGGGCTGGAAGATCAGCACGACGCGGCCATCGAAGTTGCGCGTCTCGGCGAGGTACTGCGCGGCCCCGAGCAACATCGCGGTATGGCCGTCATGGCCGCAGGCATGCATCTTGCCGGGGGTCTTCGAGGCATGGGGCAGTCCGGTCGCCTCGGTGATCGGCAGGGCGTCCATGTCGGCGCGCAGGCCGATGGTGCGGCCTGATGTGTTGCTCTGCCCTTCGATCACCGCGACCACGCCGGTCTGGGCGATGCCGGTGGTGATGTCGGTGATGCCAAAGCTGCGCAGCTTCTCCTCGACGAAGCGCGAAGTCTCGGGCAGGTCGAACATCAGCTCCGGGTGCTGGTGCAGATGGCGGCGCCAGGCGGTGATCTCGGCATGGGTCTCGGCAAAGCGGTTCTTGATCGGCATGAAATGTCCTTTTCGAAATATGCTCAGAACGTCGGACCGAGGCGGATGGCACTGCCATCGCTGAAACGGTCGGCGCGGAATCTGCGCAGATCATGGCCCGGCGCGTCGCCCATGACCAGTGCCGAGAGCACCCGCCCCATGGCCGGCCCGATGCCAAAGCCGTGGCCCGACATGCCGGTGCCGATCACAAGGCCGGGGATCTGCGCGCAAGCATCCACTACCGGCACGATATCCGGCATCGTGTCGATCATGCCGGCCCATGAGGCGCGGGCGGTGACGGGCGGCAGATCGGGATAAAGCGCGGCAAAGCGTTTGCGCGCCCGGCGCAGGGCGCGGTGGTCCGGCATGGGGTCGAGGATGCGCATCGCCTCAAAGGGGCTGTGCGCGTCAGCCGCCCAGTTCCGGGGCGTGCGCCACGCATCGGGAAAGCCGCGCGGGGCCGCGGCGCGCAGACGCTGGCCGAAGGGGCTTTGGCGCAGTTGCGGCAGGTAGTGCCGCAGGGCGCGGAAGGCATCCGGTCCGACATAGAGATCGGGCCGCCCGCCGGGGGCGAGCGTATAGCCGCCATCGGCGCGGCGGCGGAAGGCAAGACCTGCCTCGGCGGCGGCCCCGACGTGAACCTCGGGCAGCACATTGGTGGCCAGCACGCTTTCGCGCACCGAAAGCTGCGGCAGGCTGACGCCATGGGCGCGCAGGAACAGCGCCGACCACGCCCCGCCCGCCAGCACGACCGAGGAACAACGAATCGCGCCCGCTTCGGTCACCACGCCCGCCACGTGACCGGCGCTAATGTCGAGGCGCCGCACCGCGCAATTCTCGATGATCTTCACGCCTTCGCGCGCCGCCAGCGCCGCAAGCGCGGGCACGGCGGCCCAAGGCTCGGCGCGCATGTCCGAAGGGGTGGTCAAGGCGCCCGCATAGGTTCCGGCCAGCCCCGGAAAGGCCTTGGCGACCGCGTCTGCGTCCAGCAACCGGCTGTCGACGCCATGGGTCTTGGCATGGGGCAGCCAGCCGGCAAAGCGCTGCATCTTGGCCTCGGTCTCGGCCAGATAGGTGACGCCGGTCTGCTGCAACCTGATGTCGCGGTCGAGGTCGGGGGCCAGTTCACGCCAAAGCCGCGCGGCCTCCACCATAATCGGCAATTCGTCCGGGTCGCGCCCCTGTTGCCGAATCCAGCCCCAGTTGCGGCTGGATTGCTCTGCGGCGATGCGGCCCTTTTCCAACAGCGTGACCTGCCGCCCGGCGCGGGCGAGGAACAACGCGGTGCAGACCCCGATCACCCCGCCGCCGATGACGACGACCTCGCTCTCGCGCGGCGGGGTGCGCGGATAGCTGCCGGGTGTGGCAAGGGTGATGGGAAAGGCGGACATGCGGACCCCGGGGGCTGACGCCGCGCGGCTGCACCGGGCGGCCGTGGAACGGACAGGCCCCGGGGGGCCTGTCTTCGGTCTGTCAGGGTTGGCTCAGCCCTGCAAGCGGGTCAGCAGGCGGCGCATGAAGTCGTGACCGGCCTCGAACTGCACAACCTTGATGTATTCGTTGGGCTGATGCGCCTGCGCGATGTCGCCCGGGCCGCAGATCACGGCGGAATAGCCCGCCTCCTGAAACTGCCCGGCCTCTGTGCCATAGCTGACCTTGTGGCTGGCGTTGTCCCCGGTGATCTGGCGCACGATCTGTTCGGCCTCGCCGTCCTTTTCGGGCTGCAGCGCGGGCACGTCGAAACGGGTCGAAGTCTCGATATAGGTTTCGGGCACCACGTCCTGCATCTGCTTTTCGACCTCACGGACCTTCTTGAGGTAGGCGGTGCCCCATTTGTCTTTGTCTTCACCCGGCACCACGCGGAAATCCATGGCGAATTTGCAGTCCTTGGCGGTGATGTTGTGGGCCGTGCCGCCTTCGATCACGCCGACATGGGCGGTGGTGAAGGGCGGGTCGAACATCGCCGCCGTCTCGGTCGGTTTGGCGGCCATGTTGTCGCTGTTTACGTCGTTGGCCCATTCGATGAGCTTGGCACCCGCCATGATCGCATTGACCCCGGTATGCAGCAGCGAGGAATGCACCTCAAAGCCCACAAGGTGCGTGTTAAAGCCAATGCCGCCCTTGTGGCCAGTCACCGCCTGCATGGTCGAAGGCTCGCCCACGATCACCGCCGAGCCCTTGGGCACCACGCCCTGCATCGCTTGGATCATCGGCGGCGCGCCGGTGCAGCCGATCTCTTCGTCAAAGCTGAGCGCGATCTGTAGGGGGCGTTTTACCTCTGCATAATGCGCCTCGACCAAAGCCCAGATCGCCAGCGCGTCAAAGCCCTTCATGTCGCAGGTGCCCCGGCCATAATAGCGGCCGTCTTTCTCGGTCACGGTGAAAGGGTCGGTGTCCCATGCCTGCCCGTCGACCGGCACCACATCGGTATGGCCCGACAGGACGACGGCCCCCTCCTCCCACGGGCCCGCATGGGCGAAAAGCGCATGTTTGGGCTGATCAGGATCGATGTAGCGGTGGCTCTCGATCCCGTGGGAGGCGAGGTACTCGGCCACCCAGTCGATCAGCGGGATGTTGGTGTCCCGCGACACGGTGGGGAAGCTGATGAGTTTGGTCATCAACTCAAGCGGGGTCAGGCGTTCGGTCATTGGTGTTCTTTCAATAGCCACTGTCGGTGGTCAGCACATGGTGCCCCGGCTCCACCTCGCGGTAGACCGAAGGCTCGGCCCGATAGCTGACAGGGTGGATCGGCGAGGGAATCGGTTTGAAGTTCAGGTCCTTCTCGGACTTGCGCCGGCGAGGATCGGCGATCGGCACGGCCTTCATCAGCGCTTGGGTATAGGGGTGCTGCGGGTTCTCAAACACCCGCTGGCGCGAGCCCATCTCGACGATGCGCCCCAGATACATGACGCCGACATAGTGGCTCACCCGCTCCACCACCGCCATGTCGTGGCTGATGAAGAGGAACGACAGTTCCATCTCGGCCTGAAGCTCCATCATCAGGTTGAGCACCTGCGCCTGCACAGACACGTCGAGGGCCGAGACCGCTTCATCCGCGATGATCAGCTTGGGGTTCAGCGCAAGCGCGCGGGCGATGGCGACCCGTTGGCGTTGGCCGCCCGACAGCTCATGCGGGAAGCGGCGCATGAAACTCCGCGGCAGTTCCACCCGGTCGAAGAGCATTTCGATCCGTTTGGTAATCTCGGCCCCCTTAAGGGTCGCAAAATTGTGGATCGGCTCGGCCACCTGATCGGCCAGCTGCATCTGCGGGTTGAGCGAGGCGAAGGGATCCTGAAAGATCATCTGCATGTCGAGCCGCGCGGTGCGCAGGGCCGATTGGTCCAGCGACATGATGTCGACACCATCAAGGTTCACCTCTCCCGACATCGGCTCCACCAGCCGCAGGATCGACCGTCCGGCGGTGGATTTGCCACATCCCGATTCGCCGACGAGGCTCAGCGTCTGACCTTTGTTGAGCGTAAAGGACAGGTCTTCGACCGCATGCACATTGGCCACAGTGCGGCGCAGGAAACCGCCCTGCACCGGAAAGCGCGTGGTGAGGTTTTTGACCGACAAGAGCACCTCTTCGCGGCCCTTGATCGGAACGATTTCCTTGTCCTCACTGCCCAGAAGCTTCATCGGCTCAGGGTATGGCTTGCCCGTCATCTCGCCCAGTTTCGGCACGGCGGCCAAAAGCGCCTTGGTATAGGGATGCTGCGGGTTCTCGAAAATCTCTTCGACGGTGCCTTCCTCGACCTTCTTGCCGCGGAACATAACGACGACCCGGTCAGCCATCTGCGCCACCACGGCCATGTCATGGGTGATAAACATCACCGCCGTGCCGGTTTCGCGCTTAAGACGATCCATCAGGGCGAGAATCTCGGCCTGGATGGTCACGTCGAGCGCGGTTGTGGGCTCATCGGCGATCAAGAGGCGCGGCTCGCAGGCCAGCGCCATGGCGATCACCACGCGCTGCCGCATGCCGCCTGAAAGTTCGTGGGGGTACTGCTTGAGGCGGCGCTCCGGCTCGGGGATGCGGACCTGTTTCATCAGTTCCAGCGCGCGGGCCTCGGCCTCTTTGCGGGTCATGTTCAGATGCAGGCGCAGACCTTCGGTCATCTGCTTGCCGATGGTGAAGACCGGGTTCAGCGCGGTCATCGGCTCTTGGAAGATCATGCCGATCTCATTGCCGCGAATCTTGCGCATCAGATTGCCGCCGCTGGCCGCGAGATCGACTTGGCCTTCTTCACCGCGCTCAAAAAGCAGGCGACCGCCTGCAATTTCACCGCCGC
Organism: Sulfitobacter sp. R18_1; assembly: GCF_017743915.1. Taxonomy (NCBI): domain Bacteria; kingdom Pseudomonadati; phylum Pseudomonadota; class Alphaproteobacteria; order Rhodobacterales; family Roseobacteraceae; genus Sulfitobacter; species Sulfitobacter sp. R18_1. Next base: position 123,590 of record NZ_JAGHRG010000006.1, on the reverse strand, counting down.
CATACTCAACCAGTCGCATCAGCGACAGGGAGGACACCGATTTGCCCGATCCTGATTCCCCGACCACGCAAACCGTCTCACCGGGATTGATGTCGAAACTGACATCCTCAACACCGACCACGGGGCCATCTTTGGTTTGAAATTCGACGCGCAGGCCCTGAATTTGGGCGATTGGCGCCCCATTGGTGTGATCCAGCATCTGTTTCCCTGTTGTTTTTATTGGCGCAGATTTTGCCCGACGCTACGGCGAATGTCACGAGACTGTCAAACCTGACGCGCAGACTTCGAGCTTTGTCATAATTGCGCCACGTCCGCCCTTGCAATTTCCGGCAAACCTGTTTCGATATAGCCCATGCGGTTTGGAAAGAGTGCTTCGATCACAGGTTGAATATTGCTTGTTTTGTTATGTTTAGCTGGCGAAGCTCATGTTCTTTCCGGGGCGACAACAACAAGGCGGGGAACATCCCGTCGACAATAAGCGGCACGCCCACGTGTCCAACATGGAGTAAGATATGAAATTGAAGACCCTATTGATGGGGGCTGTCGCATCGACGGCGCTTGCCCCTATGGCCTTTGCCGAAGCCCATGAGGGCGAGCGGGGCCGCGACGGCGAAGTCAAGATCATCTATTGGCAGGCGCCTTCGATCCTGAACCCCTATCTGTCGAGCGGCACAAAAGACGTCGAAGCCTCCTCGCTGGTTCTCGAACCGCTGGGCCGCTACGACCAGAACGGCGCGCTGGTGCCCTATCTGGCGACCGAGATTCCGACGCTGGAAAACGGCGGCGTCAGCGAAGACCTCAAGACCATCACATGGAAGCTGAAAGACGGGCTGATGTGGTCCGACGGCACCCCCGTCACTGCCAATGACGTCAAGTTCACCGCCGATTACTGCATGAACCCCGAAGGCGGCTGCGCGCAGTTGGCTAAATTTGAAGGTGTCTCCTCGGTTGATGTGGTCGACGACCAGACGGTCAAAGTTACCTTCTCCGAGCCGATGCCGAACCCCTACGGCCCCTTCATGGGCGGCCAATCCCCGATCATTCAGGCGGCACAGTTCGCTGATTGTACCGGCGCCAAAGCGCCTGAGTGCACCGAGGCCAACTTCAACCCCATCGGCACTGGCCCCTTCACCGTCACCGAGTTCCGCCCGAACGACGTGATCACCATGGCCGCGAACGAGAACTACCGCGACCCGAGCAAGCCTGCCTTCGCCACGCTGACCTTCAAAGGCGGCGGTGACGCGACAGCGGCGGGCCGTGCCGTGATGGAAACGGGTGAGTTCGACTACGCCTGGAACCTGCAACTGGCCCCCGATGTCATCGCCAAGATGGCCGAAGGCGGCAAGGGCAAGCCCATGTCGGCTTTCGGCACGCTGGTTGAGCGTCTTGAACTGAACATGACCGATGCCTCGCCAGACCTTCCCGAAGGTGAACGCGCCACAGCTAAACATCCGCACCCGATCCTGAGCGATGAGAAAGTCCGCCGGGCGCTCTCCATGGCGATCGACCGCGAATTGCTGGTCGAAGTGGGCTACGGCCAAGCGGGCCGCGCGACCTGCAACATGGTGCCCGCGCCCGAGCTTTACGCCTCGGACAACACCGACTGTCTGACCCAAGACATCGAAGGCGCCAAGGCGCTGTTGGACGAAGCGGGCTGGGTTGACAGCGATGGCGACGGGGTGCGTGAGAAGGATGGCGAGAAACTGTCCCTGCTCTACCAGACCTCGACCAACGCCGTGCGTCAGGACTTCCAAGCGCTGATCAAGGATTGGTGGAGCCAGATCGGTGTTGAAACCGAATTGCGCAACATCGACGCTTCGGTCTTCTTCGGCGGCGACCCCGGTTCGACCGACACGTTCCAGCGTTTCTATGCAGACGTTGAAATGTACGCCAACAACTTCGACGGCACCGACCCGCAGAGCTACCTTGCCCAGCGGACCTGCGCCAAGTTCCCCAGCCCTGAGACACAGTGGCAGGGCGAGAACATCAACCGCTTCTGCAACGAAGAGTATGATGCGATGGTGGCCGAACTGGGCCGCACCGGCGAAATGGAAAAGCGTGGCGAACTGGCCAAGAAGCTGAACGACATGCTGACCAAAGACAGCTACTCGATCTTGCCGCTGGTGGACCGTGGCCGCGTCTCGGCTGCTTCCAACACCCTTGGTGGCGTTGTGCTGAACACATGGGACTCCGAACTGTGGAATGCCGCCGATTGGTACCGCATGGAAGAGTGATCTAGGACGGAGGCGCGGCAGGCCCGCGCCTCCCTTCACCGACCTTCGGGGGTGTGCGTCATCCGCGCGCCCCCGTCTCGCCCCCACCCCCTCACAGACTGACCTACAAAGGCGACGCCCATGTTGACCTTCACCATCCGACGACTTCTTTTGTCGATCCCGACGCTTTTGTTTATCAGCCTGGTGATTTTCCTGCTGCTGCAACTCGCCCCCGGCGACCCGATGGCCCAAGTGCCGCTGACGGTCCCGCCCGAGGTGAAAGAGAAGATGCGCGAAGCGCTCGGCCTCGGCCAGCCGATCTATATCCAATATTGGAAATGGCTCGTGCAGGTCTTCTGGATCGAGCCGCAGGTTTTCATCGACTATCTGACCAACCACTCCGCCCTGTTCAGCTGGCTGCCCGATACGGCGCTTTCCGAAGGCAAGCTGCGCGTGATCTCTTGGCAGACCCGTTCGCCGGTGATGGACATCGTGATCCAGCGCATGCCGCAGACCCTCTGGGTCGTGGGGCTGGCCTATATCGTGGGCATCGTCATCGCGATCCCCATCGGCATCTACTCGGCCTACCGGCACTATTCGGTCTTCGATCAGGCCGGGACGTTCATCACCATGATCGGCTTTTCGATCCCGCCCTTCTTCACCGGTCCGCTGCTCATCGTGATCTTCTCGGTCTCTCTGGGCTGGCTGCCGTCGATCTACGATACGACCCATGTCGTGAACGACTGGGAAAGCTTCAAGGTGCAGTTCTTTCAGATGATTATGCCGGTGATGGTGCTGGCGCTGCAAACCACGGCGCAGATCAGCCGCTACATGCGCGGTGCCATGCTCGACAACCTGAACCAAGACTACGTGCGCACCGCCCGCGCCAAGGGTCTGAAGGAAAGCGTCGTGGTCATGGTGCATGTGCTGCGCAACTCGATGATCCCGGTGGTCACCGTCATCGCGCTCGGCATGCCCGCAATCTTTGGCGGCGCCATCATCACCGAGAACGTCTTCAAGGTGAACGGCATCGGCCAACTGCTGCTGACCGCGCTGCGCGCCAACGACCTGCCGATGGTGATGACCCTGACCTTCATCTTCGCGGTGCTGATCGTGCTGTTCAACCTGATCGCAGATATCCTCTACGGCCTGCTTGACCCAAGGATCCGTTATGACTGAGCAACCCATTCCCGCAAGCCCGGTCGAAGCCGACCTCGAGTTCATGAAGGCCCTGCAAGACAAAGGCCCGCAAAAGCCGCCGCGCAGCCAATGGCGCGACGTTTGGGACCAGTTCCGCAAACACAAGGGCGCGCTTTTTGGCGGTGGTTTCCTGATCTTCATCACGCTGGCGGTGATCTTTGGCCCCTATCTGTGGGACATCGACGCCAAGAAGCTGGACATCCGCAACAAAAACTGGCGGCCGATCTATACCCTGCTGTGGGATGGCGATGCCAAGGCGGGCTGGGCCCATCCCTTCGGCACCGACCAGTTGGGCCGCGACATCCTTGCGCAGATGCTCTTTGGCGGGCGCGTGTCGATGGCCGTGGGCTGGATGGCAATGGCGCTGGCGCTGATCATCGGCACCGCCGTCGGCGTGCTCTCGGGCTTTTTCAAACGTATGGATTTCTGGCTGATGCGGTTCACCGACCTGATCCTCAGCCTGCCGATCCTGCCTCTGGTCCTGCTTGCCGTGACGCTCTTTGGCCAACCGCTGCGGGCGCAGTTCGGGCCGGAGGGGGGCATGTTCATCCTCATCGTCTCGGTCATCAGCTTGACCTCATGGATGCAGACCGCGCGGATCGTGCGCGGCGACATTCTGGCGCTGAAAGAGCGTGAGTTCATCCTCGCCGCGCGCTCCATCGGGACGACGCCGGGCAAGATCATCCGCCGCCACCTGCTACCCAACGTGATCTCGCCCATCATGGTCTCGGCGACCCTTGGCCTCGCCACGGCAATCATCACCGAAAGCGCGCTGAGCTTCCTTGGCGTCGGCTTCCCGTCGGACTTCCCCACATGGGGCAAGCAGCTGGCCGATGCCGTGGACCGGATGCAGGAGTTCCCCGAGCGGGTGATGCTGCCGGGCATCGCCATCTCGCTGACCGTGCTTGCGGTGAACTACCTCGGCGACGGTCTGCGCGACGCGCTCGACCCGCGCATTCGCGGACGCTGAGCAAAATAGGAACCGACCGGCCCCTGCCCCCTGTGGCAGGGGCCGGTTGTTTCGCGCCCCATGACGCAGGGTGAACAGCGTCGCCCCTTTTCCCATCAATACGGAATTTAATTCACCCCTCCGGGGGTCGACCCTGTGCGCTTTCACTTGATTGTGACCCTCACCCGCTCCAAATGGGAAATAATTCCGTTTTCGAGGGTTTTCGCGATGTTTGAGTCTTTCGGCTTTGAAGAGACGACAGCAAAAGAGGCGTCCGTTCTGCTGGCGGCCCTCATCGGGCTGGCGTTCGGTGTGCTGGCGCAGCGCACGCGATTTTGCTTTCGCCGCAGCCTCGTGGGCGAAGACCGACGCCAAGCGCTCGGCGTCTGGCTCACCGCGTTGGCGCTGGCGGTGATCGGCACGCAGGCCGCCGTGGCCGCGGGTTGGATCAGTTTCGACGCGCATCGTTTCATGACCTCTGAAGTGCCGTTTCTGGCGATTGGCATCGGCGGGCTGCTGTTCGGCGCAGGCATGGTGCTCACGCGCGGCTGCATCTCGCGCCTTACGGTGCTGACAGGCGGCGGCAACCTGCGCGGGGCGCTGGTGGTGCTGGTCTTTGCCGTGGTGGCCCATGCCACCCTCAAAGGTGTTCTGGCACCGCTGCGCGTGGCGCTTGGGTCCGTGACCGTGGACATGGGCGAGAGCGTGAGCCTTGCTGCCCTGCCCGGCGGTGCGCTGGTTTGGGGCGGTCTGATCGCCGTGGCGGCGCTGGCCTATGCGCTGCGCTCGGGCAACCGTCCGGGGCAACTGGTGATGGCCGGTTTGATCGGGCTTTTGGTGCCTGCCGCATGGGTCGGCACCGGGTTTATCCTGCTGGATGAATTCGACCCGATCGCGATGGAGAGCCTTAGCTTCACCTCGCCCTCTGCCGATACTCTGTTCTGGACCATCGCCAGCAGTTCAATCCCCGCAGGCTTTGGCACCGGGCTATTGGGCGGCGTCTTTGTCGGTGCGCTGATCGCCAGCCTCTTCGCGCGGGAGTTCCGGTGGCAGAGCTTTGACGCCCCCCGTCAGACCGGGCGCTACCTGACCGGGGCCGCCATGATGGGCGTGGGCGGCGTGTTGGCCGGGGGCTGCACCTTGGGCGCGGGGCTCTCCGGCGTGCCGACGCTTTCGGTCGCGGCTATCGTGGCCATCGTGATGATCGCTTTGGGCGGTTTGGCCATGCAGGCGCTGCTCAACCGATCTTCCGCCGCAAACGGCGCAGCGTCCACCACACGCCAAGCACAACCGGCAGAGTGACGGCGGCGGTCAGCAGCCCCTTGCTGACCCCAAGTGGCGCAGCGAGCGGGTAGAGCAGATAGCCCGCCAGCGACACCGCGTAATAGCTGATCGCCACGACCGACAGCCCCTCTACGGTATGTTGCAGCCGCAGTTGCAGATCGGCGCGGCGGTCCATACTGGCAAGGATCGCTTGGTTCTGGGCCGAGCGTTCCACATCCACGCGCGTCCGCAAAAGATCCGCTGCCCGCAGTGCCCGCGCGGCGATGGTCTGCAAGCGCGTCTCGGTCGATTTTACCGTGCGCATCGCGGGCGCATAGCGGCGCATCATGAACTCCCCAAAGCCCTGCCGCCCCAGAAAACGGGCCTCACGCAGGGCCGAGATACGTTCATAGACGATGGCCTCATAGGCACCCGTGGCGGCGAAACGATAGGCGGTCTCCGCCGTCAGCGCCTCCAGTGCGACCGACACGTCCAAAAGCGCGTGCAGCGTTTCCTCAGCCGCCGTGCCCGCCCCGCTGCGCATCGCCCCCATGAGCGTCGATAGCTGTCCGTCCAAATCGTTCAGCGCCCCGGCCATGTCGCGGGCCTGCATGAACCCCAGCATCGACATCGCCTTATAGGTCTCGATCTCGCAGAGCCGCTGCACGATCCGCCCAATCCGCCGCTGGCCTGTCGTTGCATCGGTGAAAAGCGCGAGGCGCAGATGGCCTGCGGGATCAATCCGAAAGTCACTGGCCACCACCGCCGCCCCATCCAGCACCTCCGCCACGGCGAGGCTTTCGGGCACGAACCAGTCTTGCAAATGCGCCGCGATCTCATCGTCGGCTTCCGGCTTCGGCAGCACCGCAAGCAGGGCCGAGGTGATCCGCTCCCCCTGCACTTCGGCCAGCCAATCCTCTGGGAAGGCGTCGAAATCCGTGGCGGCGAAGGGCAGGCTCCGGCCTGAGGGGGCGATGACCGTATAGGTGACGAACTCGGTATGCTGCTCCCATTTCAGGGTGAAGCGGCCCATCTCTCCGTAATAATGCGTGGCCGCCGCATCGGCGCGTGGGGCGCCGTAATGGGCCAGCAGCGCGTTCAACTCGGCCTGCGGCATGGCATCGGGCGCGGGTTTTACCGCGAGAAAGGCAACCCGAGAGGGCGCGGCAAGCTGCGGAAACGGGCGCGCGTGCATTTCGCCGGTAAGGGCAAGCCGCTGCGGGTGGTCTTTGATCGGGGCCATAATGGGGTCCGCTGTTGGGTGTATCCCGTCAAGAATAGCGTCATTGCCGCCGATGAACAGTAAAAAAGTCACGCCTTTTCAACGGGTTGATGCATACCGAGGTATACCGCAAGGCCATAACGGAAAACGCCCCACCGTTTCCGGCGGGGCGCTCATGGGATGGGCGGGGAATTTTTCAAAAATTCCCGGCCGTTTTCTTTGAAAGAAAACGTCAGTCGATCAGCGGCAGCAACTTGTCGAGGCTGGCCTTCGCGTCACCGTAGAACATGCGCGTATTCTCCTTAAAGAACAGAGGGTTCTCGATGCCGGAATAGCCCGTGCCCTGCCCGCGTTTGGAGACGATGACGGTCTTCGCCTTCCAGCATTCCAGCACCGGCATCCCGGCGATGGGGCTGTTGGGATCGTCCTGTGCAGCGGGGTTCACGATGTCGTTGGAGCCGATGACGATGGCGACGTCGGTGTCGGGGAAGTCGTCGTTGATCTCCTCCATCTCCATCACGATGTCATAGGGCACCTTGGCCTCGGCCAGAAGCACGTTCATGTGCCCGGGCAGACGGCCCGCCACCGGGTGGATGGCGAAACGCACGTTCTTGCCCTTGGCGCGCAGCTTCTTGACCAGATCGCTGACAGCACCTTGCGCCTGTGCCACCGCCATGCCGTAGCCGGGGATGATGATGACGCTGTCGGCCTCGTTGAGCGCCTGCGCCACACCGTCGGCCTCGATCGCCACCTGCTCGCCCTCGACCTCCATCGCGGGGCCCGAGGTACCGCCGAAGCCGCCGAGGATGACGCTGATGAACGAGCGGTTCATCGCCTTGCACATGATGTAGCTGAGGATCGCACCCGAGGAGCCGACCAGCGCGCCGACCACGATCAGAAGATCGTTGCCGAGCGAGAAGCCAATCGCCGCCGCGGCCCAGCCGGAGTAGCTGTTCAGCATCGAGACAACCACCGGCATGTCCGCGCCGCCGATGCCCATGATCAGGTGATAGCCGATGAACAGCGCCGCCAGCGTCATGATGAACAGCGGCAGGAAGCCCCCGGTGTTGAAGTACCAGATCAGGCAGAGCAGCGAGATCACCGCCGCGCCCGCGTTGAGCAGGTGACCACCCGGCAGCTTGGTGGCCGCAGAGCTCACGCGGCCCGCGAGCTTGCCATAGGCGATGACCGATCCGGTGAAGGTCACGGCACCGATGAAGACGCCGAGGAACAACTCAACCCGCAGGATCGCGATCTCGACGCTGTCCTTCTTGGCCAGAAGTGCTGCGAAACCCTCGGTCGCCTTGCGCGCCACATCGTCCATCGCCAGCACGTTGCCCAGTTCGATATGAGCGTTGTAGCCCACGAAAACCGCAGCGAGACCGACGAGGCTGTGCATGGCCGCGACAAGCTCGGGCATCTGCGTCATTTGCACGCGGGTGGCCAGTTGGTAGCCGACGGCACCGCCGGCGGCGATTAGGATCAGCGAGAGGAGCCACAGCCCCGCCCCCGGCCCGATCAGCGTGGCGATGACCGCCAGCGCCATGCCGGCGATACCATACCATACCGCGCGTTTCGCGCTTTCCTGCCCCGACAGACCGCCGAGCGACAGGATGAAGAGAACCGCTGCGACCACATAGGCCGCTGTCGTGAATCCGTATTCCATGATGCTCGCTCCTTCAGGATTTCTGGAACATGGCGAGCATGCGCCGTGTCACGAGGAAGCCGCCGAAAATGTTGATCCCACACATAAAGACCGACAGGGCAGCAAGAAGGATCACCAGCCACGAGCCAGAGCCGATCTGCATCAGCGCGCCCAGAATGATGATCGAGGAGATCGCATTGGTCACCGCCATCAGCGGGGTGTGCAGGCTGTGCGCCACGCCCCAGATCACTTGGAAACCGACGAAGACCGCCAGAACGAAGACGATGAAGTGCTGCATGAAGCTGGCGGGGGCGACGAGGCCGACACCGAGCAGCAACGCCGCGCCGACGGCCAAGAGCGTGACTTGGTTCTTGGTCTGCGCTTTGAAAGCAGCCAATTCGTCAGCACGCTTCTCCTCCGGGGTCTTTTCTTTAACCTTTTCCTTTTTCGGCGCAGCCGCGATGGCTGCGACCTTGGGCGGTGGCGGCGGGAAGGTCACTTCTTTTTCGTGGGTGATGGTCGCGCCCCGGATCACGTCATCTTCCATGTCGTGGTTGATGACACCGTCTTTCTCGGGCGTCAGATCCGTCATCAGGTGGCGGATGTTGGTGGAATAGAGTGTCGAAGCCTGCGTCGCCATGCGCGAGGGGAAATCGGTGTAGCCGATGATCGTGACACCGTTGTCAGTGACGATCTTCTCGTCCATCTTGGTGAGCTTGCAGTTGCCGCCCTTCTCCGCGGCGAGGTCCACGATCACCGAGCCGGGCTTCATCGCCTGCACCATGTCCTCGGTCCAAAGCTCCGGCGCTTCGCGGTTGGGGATCAGCGCCGTGGTGATCACGATGTCCACATCGGGCGCCAACTCGCGGAACTTGGCCAGCTGCGCTTCGCGGAATTCGGGAGAGGAAACAGAGGCATAGCCGCCCGAAGCGGAGCCGTCTTGCTGTTCTTCCTCGAAGTCGAGATAGACGAACTCGGCGCCCATGCTCTCGACCTGTTCGGCCACTTCGGGGCGCACGTCGAAGGCCAGCGTGATCGCGCCGAGCGAGGTCGACGTGCCGATGGCGGCAAGACCCGCGACACCAGCGCCGACGACCAAAACCTTGGCCGGGGGCACCTTGCCCGCCGCGGTGATCTGACCGGTGAAGAAACGACCGAAGTTGTTGCCCGCCTCGATCACCGCGCGGTAGCCCGCGATGTTCGCCATCGACGAAAGCGCGTCCATCTTCTGGGCCCGGCTGATGCGCGGCACCATGTCCATCGCCATGACGGTCGCGCCCTTCTCGGCCGCGGCCTCCATCAACTCGGTATTGCCGGCGGGGTTGAACATGGAGATCAGCGTCTGGCCTGCGCGCAGGTACTTGACCTCATCCTCAGAGGGCGGGCGCACCTTGGCAACCACATCGGCGGCCTCGTAAAGCGCGGCGGCAGATTGCACCACCTCGACATCCGCGGCTTCATAGGCGGCATCGTCAAAGCCCGCAGCCGCCCCGGCGCCCGTCTCGATGACGCAGCTATGCCCGAGTTTTTGCAGTTGCAGCGCGCTTTCCGGGGTCATCGCGACCCGGTTCTCGCCCTCAAATATTTCTTTTGGTGTCCCGATTTTCAAACCAAGAGTCCCCCTTTGCTGGCCCGTCGCGCCGCTCTGGCGCAACTTTGTTAGTCAGAGCGATAGCGCGCGCGCAGCAATAGTACAAGCAAACCGCGGGGTGAAACGGTGCAAAATTGCTGCACCGCGACATCGGAAGAACGGTTTGCTGTTCTCGGCGCAGAGATAGAACAGCCGTTCCACCCCGCGCCAGTAGCATGGCCCGAGGGCCATGCCGAAGTGTCAAACGACGGCTAAGTCGCGATCAAAGACCGGGGATCAGACGCGCCAAGCCGCGCTGGTCAAAGGTGGTGCCACGATCCGCGCCGAAGTTGATTTCGCCGCCCAGACCGACGAAGGGCTCGGACTCGCTGATGCCGCCCACGTCCACCTTGGCAGACCCGACTTCCAAGAATAGATTGGTGGTCGGGGAAACCTCACGATCAAGCCGCATAGCAAAACGCGACAGGTCGTCTCCATCGCTGCCTAGCCGATCATAGGAGCCGCTGATGCCAAAGCCTTCCGCCAGCGCATAACGCGCCTTGATACCGCCAAGCGTGCCGTCGCCTGCATCGGTATCGACATGGGCCAGATAGCCTTCGAAGTCCCAATCTAGCATTTCATAGCCTGCTTCGAGACCCAAGATATCCGCATCTCCGCCCAAGGCTTCCTCCCGGGTGTAGAAGGCCCCGAAAGAGGTTGCTTCGTCCCAGTGGTAAATGCCGTGCAGGCCCAGCAAATGGCTGTCTTCATCGACAAAGTCGAAGTCGCTGTAACCGGCGTCGAACTGCAAGCTAAGGTTGCGGTTAAAGCCAAGCTCTACCGACCCATCAAGGCCAAGCCGGCTGAAATCGGTGTCGTCCGCGAATGCGGAATAGGAAAGCCCGACCGATCCGCCCGTCACTTCGACCGCCCGCGCTGTGGTTGCCCCAAAAGCGAGGGCTGCGGAAAGGGCGAGAACTGAAAATTCTATGTGTTTCATTTTACTGCTCCAATGGTTCTGGCAGGGCCCTGCCATCAGGTTACCCATCCGACCAGTGCGCCAAGGCGGCGAGCGCTGCAATAGTCAGGCGTAAGGCTTCCGCAAATGTGATCGGCGGGCGGCAAGATTTGGCCTATCGCCGTGCCAGCCGCCCCGAAAATAACGCCCCGTTATCAAAAGCTGCCTATTGTACTGCCGCCCCCACCGCGCCACCCTGCCCACAAAGGGGAGGCATTATGACATTGCAGAACAAACACGCATTCATCACCGGCGGTGGCACCGGCATCGGGCTGGCCATCGCGCAGGACTTGGCCGCGAAGGGCGCGAAGGTCACCATCACCGGGCGGCGTCAGGAGGTGCTCGACGCCGTGTCAGGCGATGACATCAGCGGCATGGCGATGGACGTGCGCGACGAGGCGCAGGTCACCGAGACCATCGCCCGCGCGGTCGAGGCCAATGGCCCGGTGCAAATCTGCGTGGCCAATGCGGGCGTGGCCGAAGGCCGGTCACTGCATAAAACCGACCTCGATTTCTGGCGCGACATGATGGCGACCAATCTCGACGGGGCCTTTCTCACCATCCGCGAGAGCCTGAAATCCATGCGCCAGACCGATTGGGGCCGGGTCATCGCCGTGTCCTCCATGGCCGGGCTGCGCGGCCTGCCGGGGGCGGCCTGCTACTCGGCCTCGAAACACGGGATGATCGGGCTGATCCGCGCGCTCAGCGAAGATTACATGGGCCAGCCCTTTACCTTCAACGCCCTCTGCCCCGGTTATGTCGATACCGAGATCATCGCGCGCAACACGCAGGCGATCTCCAAACGCGCCGGGCTCTCCGAGGAAAAGGCCCGCGATGTCATGGTCAATGCCAACCGCCACAAACGTCTGATCGCCCCCTCGGAAGTGGCTGCTGCGGCGGCATGGCTGGTCGGCGAAGGCTCCGAAAGCATCAACGGCCAGTCGATCGAGATCGCTGGCGGGCAAATGTAGCGGCGTTAAGGTTGCTTTAACCAAGCTGGGCCAAGCTCAGGGCCATGAAAGACAGCCCTCCATCCCATGGCCCGAACAGCTATTTCTTTACCCTGCGCCTCGCGCGGCGCGATGATGACGCGCTGCTACGGCATATCACGGCCCTGCGCCAAGCGATGCGTGAGACTTTGGCGCGCAAACCCTTCCGGATCGATGCCATCGCCATCTTGCCGGATGTGCTCCATACGGTCTGGACCCTGCCGCCCGACGATACCGATTACGGCAATCGGATCGGCATGTGGAAGGGGCGGTTTTCCCGGCATCTCCCGCCAGCCCCGCATCGCAGTCTGCGGCAGATCAAACGGGGCGAGAAAGGGATTTGGCAGCGGCGATTTTGGGAGCATCGGATCCGTGACCACGCGGATTTCGAACGGCATTGCGGCTTGGTGCACCTCAGCCCCGTGCACGCAGGCTATTGTGACCGTCCTGAGGCTTGGCCTTACAGCTCCTATACCCGCGCCTGCTCAGGTCCGCCAGCGCCTCAGGGCGCGGAGGCGGGGCCGCTAGAGGAGGACGCGGTTTTGGATGATGATGTGACGCCGCTGAACCACGCGGCCCCACCTGTTACGCCACTCAACGGGCTGCACAGTTGAAAGGCGTTGAGGCTATGCATCCGTTGACGGCGCGATTGGGGTCGCGGGGAATTGACAGAACGACTGCGTTGCGATGCAGGCTGCCGCGCCCCCCGAGAAGCGCGGCGCGCGTTTATCGAGAGTGCAACGCGCGCGCCCTGCGCCCCGCCCTACTGCGCGGCGGTCATCACCGGCATGGCCGATCCATCTGCCGCCCAAGCCCGCACTGCCGCGCCAAAATGTTCGAACAGCGGGCGCGAGACCGGGTCATTGGCCGCGTTCCACTCGGGATGCCACTGCACGGCGAGGGTAAAGCCCGGCGCGTCTTTGATATAGATCGCCTCGGGCGTGCCATCATCCGCGTGGCCGTCTATCACCACGCGCGGGCCGGGTTCCTTGATCCCCTGCCCGTGCAGCGTGTTGGTCAGCACTTTGGACGCGCCCATCACACGGTGGAACACACCACCTTCGGTAAAGCTTACGTCATGGCGTAGTTCGAACTTCTCTTCGATGGTGCCATCGGGGGGCATCCGGTGGTTCATCCGCCCCGGCAGATCGCGAATCTCAGGATAGAGCGACCCACCCATGGCGACGTTTACCTCCTGAAACCCGCGGCAAAGGCCGAGGAAGGGTTGGCCCCGCGCCACACAGGCCCGCACAAGCGCCAGCGCCACCGCGTCGCGCGCGCGGTCAAAGGCACCATGGGCCTCCGTCTCAGGCTCACCATATTCTTCGGGATGCACATTGGGGCGCCCGCCGGTCAACAGGAAACCGTCGCAGACCTCCAGCAATTCCTCGACCGAGACAAAGCGCGGATCGCTCGGCACGATAAGCGGCAGACAGCCTGAGACCTCGGCAATCGCTTCGGTGTTCATCTGCCCGCCCGCGTGGACGGGGTATTGATCGTTCAGCAGGTAGGAATTGCCAATGATACCAACGACGGGTCGGGCCATGAGTTACCTCTTGTTCACCATGGCCCGAACATAGGCGCTTCGCGCGGCGGTCTCAACCTCAGCTCTGCGCCTTCAGCTCCAACCGGCGCGCGTGCAGCACTGGTTCGGTATAGCCCGAGGGCTGTTCGCGCCCCTTCAGCACCAGATCGCAGGCCGCCTGAAAGGCCACCCCGTCAAAGCCCGGCGCCATGGGGCGATAGCTAGGATCGCCCTCGTTTTGACGGTCCACCACGGCTGCCATTTTTTTAAGCGCAGCCTCGGCTTCTTCGCGGCTGATGACACCGTGATGCAGCCAATTCGCCAGCGCTTGGGCCGAGATGCGGCAGGTCGCGCGGTCTTCCATCAGGCCCACGTCGTTGATGTCCGGCACTTTGGAACAGCCGACGCCCTGATCGATCCAGCGGACCACATAGCCCAGAATGCCCTGCGCGTTGTTCTCAATCTCGCGGGTGATTTCCTCGGTGCTGAGGTTGCGGCCTTCCATCACCGGAATGGTCAGCAGCGCATCAAGCGTGGCGCGTGCGCCGCCCTCTTTGATCTCTTCCTGCCGCGCCAAGACGTTAACCTTGTGGTAATGTGTGGCGTGCAGGGTAGCCGCGGTGGGCGATGGCACCCATGCGCAATTGGCCCCGGATTGGGGATGGCCGATCTTGGCCTCCAGCATCTCGGCCATACGGTCGGGCATGGCCCACATGCCCTTGCCGATCTGCGCGCGGCCCTGCAAGCCGCAGGCGAGACCGATATCGACGTTGCGATCCTCATAGGCGGCGATCCAAGCGCTGTTCTTCATCTCGCCCTTGGGCACCATCGGCCCGGCTTCCATACTGGTATGGATCTCGTCCCCCGTACGGTCGAGGAAACCGGTATTGATAAAGGCCACGCGGTGTTTCGCGGCGCGGATACATTCCATGAGGTTGGCGCTGGTGCGGCGCTCTTCGTCCATGATGCCAAGCTTCACAGTATATTGCGGCAGGCCGAGTGTCTTTTCCACATGGGTGAAAATCTCATCGGCAAAGGCCACTTCCTCGGGCCCGTGCATTTTGGGCTTCACCACATAGACGCTGCCGGTGACCGAGTTGCCGCCCGCGCGTTTGAGGTCATGAATGGCGATCAGCGTGGTCACCATGGCATCCATCAGCCCTTCGCCAATCTCGCGCCCTTCGCGGTCGAGTACGGCGGGGTTGGTCATCAGATGGCCGACATTGCGCACCAGCATCAGCGAACGGCCCTTCAGCGTGACCTCCCCCTCCCCATCGGGCGCGGTATAGCGACGGTCCTCGGCCATGCGGCGGGTGACGCTCTGGCCGCCTTTTTCAAAGGTCTCGGCAAGGTCCCCTTTCATCAGCCCCAGCCAATTGCCATAGGCCAGCACTTTGTCTGCGGCATCCACCGCCGCGACACTGTCTTCGCAATCCATGATGGTCGAAAGCGCGGATTCGATGATCACATCCGCAACGCTGGCGGGGTCGTCCTTTCCAATGGCATGCTCGGGGTCGATCTTGATCTCGATATGCAGACCATTGTTGCGCAGAAGTACCGCGTCGGGCGCCTCCGCCGCGCCTTGGTAGCCCGCGAACTGCGCCGGATCGGCCAAGCCGCAGGGCGCGGCATCCTGCGCCATCACAGCTTCAAGGTGCCCATCCACAACGCGGTATCCCGCCAAATCTGCATGGCTGCCCGCCGAGAGCGGCACGGCGTCATCCAAAAAGGCTTTTGCCCGCGCCACCACCCGCGCGCCGCGTTCTGCGTCATAGCCCTTGCCCACCGGCAGATCGCCCAGCGCATCGGTGCCATAGAATGCATCATAAAGGCTGCCCCAGCGCGCATTGGCAGCATTGAGCGCAAAGCGTGCGTTGGTGATCGGGACGACAAGCTGCGGCCCGGGCACCTGCGCGATTTCGGGGTCTACGTTTTGCGTCTCAATCTGGAACGCCGGGCCTTCGGGCAGAAGATAGCCAATCTCGCGCAGAAAGGCGGTGTAGCTTTCCGCGTCATGGGGCTGGCCTGCGCGCGCGCGATGCCACTCATCAATCTTGGCCTGAATTTCGGCCCGTTTTTCAAGCAACGCACGGTTCTTGGGCCCGAGGTCATGCACAAGGTCCGACAGCCCCGCCCAAAAGACATCCGCGTCTACACCGGTGCCCGGCAGCGCCGATCCTTCGATGAAGTCGACCAGCGCGGGCTCTACCTGCAAACCGTTCTTGTCAATTCTACCCGTCATTCTCCGCCCTCTCCCGCGCTGGATACCTTTGTGAAAGGTCTAGCAGAAAGGCAAAGCGGCGCAAGCGCGGGCAGGCAGGCGGTAGTGGCGCTAGTCGGCAACCGGCTCCGGAGTGGCGATCACCGGCTCGGCGTCCGCCGGGCCATCGACGGGCTGCACCTCACCTTCCGGCGAGGGGTCGGTGGCCTGCAACACCGCGTAGACGATGCCGGCAATCATCAAGAGCGCCCCTGCGATGATCGCGGTTTTGATACCGATCAAAGCGGGGCGATGACGTTTCTTCTGCGTTTCGGTATCGGTGTCGGGGGCGGACATGGATACACCTCATTGCTCGAAGTTGGGGCAGCTCGGCTTGCAGGCCGCCTTCTGGAGACATAACATTTCCCAGACCAATTACGTTCCCGCGACTGGAGGCCCAATGCGCGACGCCACCCCCCAAACGATCTATCTCAGTGACTACCAGCCCTTCGGCTTTCTGGTGGATGAGGTGGCCCTGACCTTTGACCTCGATCCTCATAAGACACGGGTCAAAAGCCGCATCGCCTTTCGCCCCAACCCGGCGGCGCAGGAGGCTGAGTTTTTCCTGCATGGCGAGCAACTCAAGCTCATCTCCGCGCAGATTGACGGCAAGCCGGTCACCCCGAAGGTGACGGAACGCGGTCTGACCTGCGATGTGCCCGACGGCCCCTTCGTCTGGGAGGCCGAGGTCGAGATTGACCCAAAGGGCAACACCGCTCTCGAAGGGCTTTATATGTCGGGCGGCATGTATTGCACCCAATGCGAGGCCGAAGGCTTTCGCAAGATCACCTATTACCCCGACCGCCCCGATGTGATGAGCGTCTTCACCGTGACCATCAACGGTCCGCATCCCGTTCTGCTGTCCAACGGCAATCCGGTCGCGCAGGGGCAGAACCATGCCGAGTGGCATGACCCGTGGCCCAAGCCTGCCTATCTTTTCGCGCTGGTGGCGGGCGATCTGGTCGCCCATTCCGACCGTTTCACCACCATGTCGGGCCGCGAGGTCGATCTGAACCTCTATGTGCGCCCCGGCGACGAAGGCAAATGCGCCTTTGGGATGGAGGCGCTCAAAGCCTCGATGGAATGGGACGAAGAGGTTTACGGTCGTGAATACGACCTCGACATCTTCAACATCGTCGCGGTGGATGACTTCAACATGGGCGCGATGGAGAACAAGGGGCTGAACATCTTCAACTCCGCCGCCGTTCTCGCCTCCCCCGAAACCTCGACGGATGATAATTTCGAGCGGATCGAAGCGATCATCGCTCATGAGTATTTCCACAATTGGACCGGCAACCGCATCACTTGCCGGGATTGGTTCCAACTCTGTCTCAAGGAAGGGCTGACCGTCTACCGCGACGCGCAGTTCACGTCGGACATGCGCTCTCCGGCGGTGAAACGCATCGGCGATGTGATCGACCTGCGCGCGCGTCAGTTCGCCGAGGATCAAGGCCCGCTGGCCCACCCGGTACGGCCCGAAAGCTTTCAGGAGATCAACAACTTCTACACCGCCACCGTCTATGAGAAGGGCGCCGAGGTGATCGGCATGCTCAAAACCTTGGTGGGCCATCACGCCTATGCCAAGGCGCTGGACCTCTATTTCGAGCGTCACGACGGCGATGCGGCGACGATCGAAGATTGGCTGAAGGCCTTCGAAGACACCACGGGCCGCGATCTGACCCAGTTCAAACGCTGGTATTCGCAGGCGGGCACGCCGCGTCTTTCGGTGGCAGAGGCTTGGGATGCGGGCAAGGGCATCTTTACGTTGACCTTCACCCAGCACACCCCGCCCAGCACCGCCACGCCTGAGCCGAAACCGCAGGTTCTGCCCATCACCGTGGGGCTGATCGGCGCGGACGGGGCCGAAGTGGCCCCCTCTCGCGTGTTGGAGATGACCGAGGCCGAACAGAGCTTTACCTTCGACGGGCTGGATGCGCGCCCCGTGGCCTCGGTGCTGCGCGGTTTCTCCGCCCCGGTGGTGCTGGAGCAAGACCTCTCGAAAGAAGAGCGCCTGCTGCTGCTCGCCTATGACAGCGATCCTTTCAACCGGTGGGAGGCCGGGCGCACCTTGGCGCGGCAATCCTTGCTGGCGACGATCACCGAAGGCAGCGCACCGGATGCTGAATGGCTTGCCGCCCTGCGGGCCGTGTTGGAGGATGAAACGCTTGAGCCTGCCTACCGCGCGTTGATGCTGGGGCTGCCCAGCCATGCCGATCTGGCCAGCACCCTTCATGACGCAGGCAAAACGCCGGATCCGGCGGCGATCCATCAGGCGGTGGAGGCCACCCGCGATGCCATGGCCGAGCGTTTTGCCGCGCTGCTGGGTGATCTCTATGACCGCCACAGGGTCGACGCCCCCTATCAGCCCAATGCGGCGCAATCGGGCAAACGCGCCTTGACCAATGCAGCACTTGCCCTGCTGACCCGCGTTGAGGGACCAGCGCGCGCGCAAGCGCAGTTCGACGATGCCGACAATATGACCCAACAACTCAGCGCCCTCGCCGCCCTGCTGCGTGCGGGCCAAGGCGACAAGGCGCTGGTTGCCTTTGAGGCGCAGTGGCGCGATGACCGGTTGGTGATGGACAAATGGTTCGGGCTGCAAGTCAGCCAAGCCGCCCCAGAAGAGGCGGCCGAAGTGGCGCGCAGGCTTACCGAGCATGCCGATTTCAATTGGAAGAACCCCAACCGCTTCCGCGCGGTCTTTGGCAGCCTTGCCATGCATCACGCCGGGTTCCACCATGAAAGCGGCAAGGGCTACGCCCTGCTGTCCGACTGGCTGATCAAGCTTGACCCGGTGAACCCGCAGACCACGGCGCGGATGTGCTCGGCCTTCCAGACATGGCGACGCTACGACATGGCGCGGCAAGAGATGATCGAGGCCCAACTCGACCGCATCCTCGCCAGCCCCGATCTCAGCCGGGACACCTCTGAGATGCTCAACCGTATTCGCGGTGCCTGACACGCCTATTCAGACAAAGGGCATGGCGGCCTATACCTACCGCCGCCATGCCCGCAACCGAACGGCCCTTTTGCTGTTGCCCGTGATCTGGCTGGCCCTCGCGGCGGCGTGGCTCTGGCTCGACGCCTCGGGCTGGATCATCGGGATGCTGGGGCTCTTTACCCTGCCCGCACTATGGGAGATCTTCAGCAATCCAGCGAGCGGCCTGACGCTCGACCAGCACAGCCTGTCGTGGTTCACCGGCAAACGGGATGCGAAAATCGCGCTGGCGCAGGTCGACCGGGTTCGGCTCGATACGCGCCTTGATATGTCCGTGCGCGCCACGGTCATTCTCCGCACCGGGCGCAAGATCAACCTGCCCTTCGAGGCCACCCCGCCGCACCGCGCATTGGAAGCCGCGCTTCAGGCGCGCGGCATCACGACGGAACGGCATCACTTCACGCTGATCCAGTAATCTACGGGCGGCTGCGGGGCCGGGTCGCATTCAACGGTTTGCAATAGGACTGCCGCCGCAGCCAGCGGGACATATCCGCCCGTTTGGACGCGCTGCGCATCGGCCCCCAATCGGCCCCGACGCCGCGCCGCCCGTTTCCGGCGATCACCCCATCGCGCGGCACGGTCGTCGCCATGATGCGCACGGCACAGCTGAGGTTCGCGGCGCCGTTCTTGAGCGCATCACCGCTGCCGACATTGCATTTATACCCCCGCGCGGTGCCCGGCAGAATTTGCAACAAACCGTACCAGCGGCCCCCGCCACCCACGGCCCAAGACCGATAGGTGCTTTCATGTTTGGCCAGCGCCGACATGAAGCCGACCCAAAAGGCGCGGCGTTGACTGTCGGATGCCGTGGGATAGGCCGGGCACCACTCCGCCACATCACCGGGCACCATATCCACCAAGGGCTTGCCATGGGATTTCAGCGCCGAGATCGCCGCGCGGGTCCAAAGCGAATGCCCCCGCATATGCTGCCAGCGCGTGCGCGGCAGGTTGCCCGGACGCGCGGGCGGGCGCAGCGTTGTGGTAAAGGGCGCGGTTTCAAGCGCGGGCGGTTCGTCCTCGGCCTCGACCTCATCGGGGAAGGACAAAGACGTGGCGGCGGTCTGCACCACATTATCCACCTCCACCACCGGGGCGGGCTGTTTGGGCAATTCGGCCCAAATCATGGTGGGGCCGGCGCAGAGCAATAGGGCAATCATGGCAGGTTTCATGGCGCGCATAAGACCGCCCCAAAACGCGCTTGGCAAGCGCGGCAGGGGCGCGGGATCGGCAGATTTCCTCTGATCGGGAAACAGCGCGCGCCGCGCCGCCGGATTGTCGCGAAGGATCGCCCCCGCCTGCCCGACTGCGCTGCAGAATTTTCCCGAAAGCTCCGCACGCCGGACACGGTTCCGCCCCATTGCCCGGTCAAACCTAAATCATCGACAAACAGCAGGCAGGACCGGCCCCAGATGAAGAAACTCTCGCATATGATCCCGTCCGCCCTGCAAGCGTTCTTTGCCAAGCCCGCACCGCAAGCGCCCGAGTTCGAGCCGCTGGAAATGCCGCTTCTGCGCCGCCGCGCGCCGCGCGACGCGCTGCTGCGCATTTCCTGCCCCGACCCCACCGCCGAAGAGATGCAACGCGACCGTCACCAGTACCGCGCGCAATGGCTGGTCCGCCAAGAACGTTGGGAGGAGATGGCAGAGCTTTTGCAAGAAGCCGACGAGAACCGCGAGATGACACCGGGTGCGATGCCGGTGGCCGAGCTGATGGCCTTTGGCGCGCGGGCGGATGTGATTCTCGCCGCGGAACACGCGCTTTACGACGGCAAACCGGCCAGTGACGCGCCCCTGATGGCCGGGATCGAAGCGCTGGAACATGTGTTGGAAGATCACGCCGGGAGCGCCATGATCGCCGCCATCGTGGCGCAGGCGCATATGGACATCGGCTGGGCGTGGCGCGGCACGGGCTGGGACAGCGACGTGCCTGCCCGCAACCACGCGGCCTTTGCGGCGCATTTTGAACGCGCGGAGCAGATCCTCGCGCCATTCGACAAGGACACAGCCGCCTCGCCCCTGCTCGCGGCGACGCACTGTGCCCTTCTGGGGGGAACTGGCGGTGACGCCCGCGCCGTGGCCGACCGCTACGCCCGGCTCATCGACCTGAACCCCGAAAACCCGCGCCCCATGCGGGCCATGGGCAACCACCTTCTGCCGCGGTGGCATGGCTCATATGACCAATTGGAACTCGAAGCCCGTCGCACTGCCGCGCGGACCGAAGAGACATGGGGCGCGGGCGGCTATACATGGGTGCAATTCGACGCCATCAGTTGCGATGCGCGGGCCTGTGCCAATCTTGATGTGCCGTTTTTCATCGAAGGGCTGCGCGATATCCTCGCGCGTCGCCCCGATCCGCATAGCGCCAACTTGTTGGCCGCCTATTGTGCCAGCGCCATCGGTCAGGCCACCCCGTCCGAGGATGCCGCAGGGGCCGTGCGCGCCGAGATCGCCGATTGCGCCCGCTGGATCGTCCGGGATCATATGACGGAATTGCACCCGATGCTCTGGGCCCATGCCGCACGCGGCTTCGACAACAATCTGCGCGTCCGCTCCGCCCGGCGCTTTGCCGCCTCGGGCCGGGATGAGGCGATGCGCATCATCACCGGCCTGTTCCAACGCGAGATCGAAGCGGGCAAACGGGTCATTTTCACCGAAGGTCGCCGCCAGATTGCCATGCCGAGCTAAGCCTGCCTCTTGAAGCGCGTGGTGCGCTCCAGTATGACCGGCCAAGTTCCAATTGACCGAAGGCGGCCGCGATGCTTGATCTGAGTTACGACACCCCGAAACCGCGCGTGATTGCCGGTGCCAAACATGACTGGGAACTGGTCATCGGGATGGAGGTGCACGCGCAGGTCGCGTCGAACGCGAAACTCTTCTCCGGCGCCTCGACCAAATTCGGCGCGGAGCCCAACAGCAACGTGGCCTTCGTCGATGCCGCGATGCCCGGCATGCTGCCGGTGATCAACGAATATTGCGTCGAACAGGCCGTGCGCACCGGGCTGGGCCTCAAGGCCGAGATCAACCTGAAATCCGCTTTCGACCGCAAGAACTACTTCTACCCCGACTTGCCGCAGGGCTATCAGATCAGTCAGCTTTATGAGCCCATCGTGGGCGAAGGCGAAGTGCTGGTCGAGATTGGCGACGGCACCGCGCGGCTCGTGCGGATCGAGCGCATCCATATGGAACAGGACGCGGGCAAATCGATCCACGACATGGACCCGAATATGTCTTTCGTCGACCTGAACCGTACCGGCGTCTGCCTGATGGAGATTGTCTCGCGCCCCGACATTCGCGGCCCCGAAGAGGCCGCCGCCTACCTTGGCAAACTGCGCCAAATCCTGCGCTATCTGGGCACCTGCAACGGCGACATGCAGTCCGGCGCGATGCGTGCTGACGTGAACGTGTCGATCTGCCGCGTGGGTCAATATGAGAAGTATCAGGAAACGCAGGACTTCTCGCATCTCGGCACCCGCTGCGAGATCAAGAACATGAACTCCATGCGCTTTATCCAGCAGGCCATCGAAGTCGAAGCCAAACGCCAGATCGCGATTGTCGAAGCCGGTGGCGAAGTGGTGCAGGAAACGCGCCTTTTCGACCCAGACAAGCAAGAAACCCGCTCCATGCGCTCCAAAGAAGAAGCGCATGACTACCGCTATTTCCCCGACCCCGATCTGCTGCCACTGGAAATCGAGCAGGCCTGGGTGGACGAGATTGCCGCAAACCTGCCGGAACTGCCTGACCAGAAGAAAGCGCGTTTCATCGGTGACTTTGGCCTGTCGGACTACGACGCCTCCGTGCTGACGGCTGACCTCGACAGCGCGGGCTACTTTGAGGCCGTGGCGCAGGGGCGCGATGGCAAGATGGCGGCGAACTGGGTGATCAACGAACTCTTCGGGCGTCTCAAGAAAGACGACAAGGGCATCACCGAAAGCCCGGTCACCCCGGCGCAGCTTGGCAGCATCGTCGATCTGATCGCGTCAGATGCGATTTCCGGCAAGATCGCCAAGGAAGTATTTGAAATCGCCTATACAACCGGGCGCGAACCGGAAGAGATCGTGGAGACTGAGGGCCTCAAGCAGGTGACCGACACCGGCGCGATTGAGACGGCAGTGGACGAGATTATCGCCGCCAACCCCGCGCAGGTCGAAAAGGCCCAGCAGAACCCGAAGCTGGCGGGCTGGTTCGTCGGTCAAGTGATGAAAGCCACGGGCGGCAAGGCCAACCCTAAGGCCGTCAACGAAATCGTGTCGCGCAAGCTCGCCCAGCAATGAGCGACGCCCCGGCCCCCTTCCGTTCGGACGAGATGACGGTTCTCCCCGAATGGATCGATTTCAACGGCCATTTGAACATGGCCTATTACAACGTCCTGTTCGATCAGGGCGTTGACCAAGCCTATGGCGAAATCGGTCTGGGGCCGGAGTATCAACGCACGGGTTGCACCACCTATGTGGCTGAATTCCACGTCTGCTACCTGCGCGAACTGCATGAGGGTGACCGCGTCCATACCACCTTCCAATTGCTCGACCATGACGAGAAGCGGTTTCACAGCTTTCAGGAACTGTGGCATGTCGACGGCTGGCTTGCCGCCACCGCCGAGGGGCTGACGCTGCATGTGGACCAGTCCGGCCCGCGTGTGGCCCCCATGCCGGACCATATCCTGACCCGTCTTGACGCGATGCGCCGCAGCCATGCCAAACTGCCCAAGCCGGCGCAGGCCGGTCGCAGCATCGGCATCCGCCGCAAATCCGCCTGAAACTCACCTGACGCGGCTTATGTCGCCAACCCAGCCGAGGCCCCTATGCGCTACGAATACAAGATCCTTCCCGCCCCCAGCAAAGGGCAGAAAGCCAAAGGTCTGAAAGCCCCCGAAGCGCGTTTCGCCAAAACCTTGGAAGAATGCCTGAACGAACAGGCCGCCGAGGGCTGGGAATACCAGCGGGCCGAGACCTTGCCTTCGCAAGAGCGGTCGGGCCTGACTTCGACCACCACGGAATGGCGCAATGTGCTCGTGTTCCGCCGCTTGGCGACCGCCGCGGGCCAGCAGGAGGATGGCGATCTGCTGCCGCCCGCCACTGCTGCCGCAACGCCCGCCTTGGCCGCCACGATCGAAGGCGAAGACACCGCGCTTCAGGCCGATGCGCCCGCCTCTATCACGCCCGAGGATGACGCGCCCGCGAAAGAGGGACCCGCCAAAGCGGCGACGCCGCCTGCGTTTCTGTCCGGCCCCTCAGCGGATGAAGCTTCGCCGCAGGGCAGCGACGAAGACGACGATAAAACAAAGCCCTGAACGCGGCGCTTATTCGTCCAGGTCAAGCGCCAGCGCGTGAATGCGCCCCATCAGATCCGGCCCCAACGCGCTGTGCACCGCCCGGTGCCGCGCCAGCCGGTTTTGGCCCTTGAAACGCTCTGACCGGATGCGCACGTTAAAGTGGCTTTCGCCCCCCTCCTGAAATCCGGCATGACCGCGATGGCTTTCGCTGTCATCCACCACCTCCAGTTCACGCGGCGCAAAAGCGGCTTCCAGCCGATCCGAAATCTCTTGTGTTGTGGACATGTTTTTACCCCCGGCCCCCTTCAATCCTGCGACGCAGGGTATATGGTGACCGGCCTGAGTCGGAAAGGTCTATCCACATGCCAAAACCTGATCCCTTCGGATTCGACATGTCCGTGTCGTCCTCCAAAAAGAAAAACCCCCGCGGCCGCCGCGGCATGTCCGGTGCGTCGGAAACCTCGACCCGGATTTGCGACCACGAAGGCTGCGACGAGCCGGGCAAGTTCCGCGCGCCCAAAGCGCCCGATGTGCTGGATGACTACTTCTGGTTCTGCCAGAAACACGTGCGCGAATATAACGCGAAGTGGAGCTTCTTTGACGGCACCACCGAGGCCGAGATGAACGCGCAGATGTCCAAGGACAAGGTCTGGGAGCGCACCACCAAACCACTGGGCGACCCCGAGCAGCGCGCATGGGCCCGTCTTGGCATCGAAGACCCGCATCAGGTCTTGGGCAAGAACGCGACCCAGAACCCCGGCAAGGGCCAGCAAGCGGGCCGCCGCCTGCCGCCCACCGAACGCCGCGCGATCGAGATTCTCGAAGCCAAGGACACTTGGACAAAGCCCGAGGTTCGCAAAGCCTACAAAGCGCTGATCAAGGTGCTGCACCCGGATATGAACGGCGGTGACCGCAGTCAGGAAGAGCAGTTGCAACTGGTCGTTTGGGCATGGGACCAGATCAAGGGCAGCCGCAACTTCAAGGACTGATCCCGCGACCGGACCAGCGGCCGGTTGCGGATAATGCCAGTTGCCCCCTTCCCCTTGCGGATATGCACGATATGTTGCACCAGATACGCGCGCGGCCCCGACCGCGCGCCTAAGGAAAAGGATGACGAGCGATGGCCGACGGTGCACTGGAACATGACATGAAACCCACCGAAGAGGTCTCGGTGCGCGATGTCTTTGGCATCGACACCGATATGGTCGTCAAAGGTTTCCCGCAGCGCACCAGCCGCGTGCCGGACATCGACAGCACCTATAAGTTCGACCCTGATACCACGCTGGCGATCCTCGCAGGTTTCACCCACAACCGCCGCGTCATGATTCAAGGCTATCACGGCACGGGCAAATCGACCCATATCGAACAGGTCGCCGCTCTGCTGAACTGGCCCACCGTGCGCGTCAACCTCGACAGCCACATCAGCCGGATCGACCTCATCGGCAAAGACGCGATCAAACTGCGCGACGGCAAACAGGTCACCGAATTCCACGAGGGCATCCTGCCTTGGGCCCTGCGCAACCCGACCGCGATTGTCTTTGATGAATACGACGCGGGCCGCGCCGATGTGATGTTCGTGATCCAGCGCGTGCTGGAGCATGACGGCAAGCTTACGCTGATGGATCAGAACGAGATCATCACCCCGCACCCCTATTTCCGTCTGTTTGCCACCGCGAACACCGTGGGTCTGGGCGACACCACCGGCCTTTACCACGGCACCCAGCAGATCAACCAAGCGCAGATGGACCGTTGGAGCCTTGTCGCCACGCTGAATTACCTCAGCATCGACGCCGAGACCGCGATCGTGCTGGCGAAAAACCCGCATTACAACACTGAGAAGGGCCGCAAGACCCTTAAGCAGATGGTCACCGTGGCCGACCTTACCCGCACCGCCTTCATGAACGGCGAGCTTTCGACCGTGATGAGCCCGCGCACCGTGATCGCTTGGGCGCAGAACGCCGAGATCTTCCGCAACGTGGGCTATGCCTTCCGGCTGTCCTTCCTCAACAAATGCGATGAGCTTGAGCGCCAGACCGTGGCCGAGTTCTATCAGCGTTTGTTCGACGAGGAACTGCCCGAAAGCGCGGCCAGCCTGAGTTTGGGCTAAGCCGCCCCGGCGGGTTCGCCCGCCGCCCTGCAGGACGCGTTTCGGCACGCAAAGGCGCCCTGCCCTTCCCAGACGCGCGCCTGCCTGACAGACAAGGGGACCGGCATGAGTAAACAAAGCGACAACCCCGCTGACGCGTTCAAAAAGGCGCTGGCCGAGGCGACCAAGGTCATGGCCGATGACGCCGAACTGACGGTCAGCTACTCGGTCGACCCCTCGGGGCTTTCGGGCGATGCGATGCGCCTGCCGCAAGTGAGCCGCCGGATGACCCGCGAAGAGGTGCTGCTGGCGCGCGGCACCGCCGATGCGCTGGCTCTGAACCGCCGCTACCACGATGCCGCGACCCACGCCCGCTATGCGCCGCAAGGCGACATGGCGCGCGAGCTTTACGAGGCGATGGAGACCGCGCGTTGTGAGGCCATGGGCGCACGCGACATGCCCGGCACCGCCGGCAACATCGACGTCAAGATCAAGCACGAGGCCCTGCGCCGGGGCTACGATCAGGCCAAACAGGCCAGCGACGTGCCGCTTTCTGTCGCGGCGGGCTATATGGTGCGGCATCTGGCCACCGGACGGGACCTGCCCGCGGGGGCCGAGAACGCCATGGAACTCTGGCGCGGCTTTATCGAAGATCAGGCGGGCGGCACGCTCGAAGGGATCGACGGCAGCCTTGCCGATCAGGCGGATTTCGCGCGGCTGGCGCGCAAGATGATCTCGGACCTCGGCTATGGCGATCAGTTGGGCGACGATCCCGACAGCCAAGATGAGGATCAAGAGGATCAGGCCGAAGAGGGCACCGAAGAAGAGCAGGATCCCGACAGCACCGGCCAAGACGATCAGGACGAGGAAGAGGCCGAAGGCACCCCCGAGAACAGCCAAGAGCAGCAGCAGGACGAAAGTCAGGCGCAGGTCTCGATGGATGACGAGGCCGATCAGGAGCTGGGCGACGAGGCGGAGATGCCCGAGGGCGATGCGCCGATGGACCCGCCGCCGCCGCCGCCCGTCTCAGACGCCGACCCGGAATACCGTGTCTATCAGGGCGAGCATGATGAGGTGATCGGGGCCGAGGAACTGGCCGAGCCAATCGAATTGGAACGCCTGCGCGCCTATCTGGACCAGCAGCTCGAGCCCCTGAAAGGCGCTGTGGGCCGTCTGGCGAATAAGTTGCAACGCCGATTGCAAGCGCAGCAAAACCGCTCGTGGGAATTCGACCTTGAAGAGGGCACGTTGGACGCGGGACGTCTGGCGCGGGTGGTGGCCAACCCCACGACTCCTCTCAGCTTCAAGATCGAAAAGGACACCGAGTTCCGCGACACCGTGGTGACGCTGCTGTTGGACAACTCCGGCTCCATGCGGGGCCGCCCGATCTCCATCGCCGCGATCTGCGCCGACGTGCTGGCACGCACGCTGGAGCGCTGCAACGTCAAGGTCGAAATCCTCGGCTTTACCACCCGCGCGTGGAAGGGCGGACAGGCCCGCGAGGCTTGGCTGAACGATGGCCGCCCCGCCCAGCCCGGACGGCTGAACGACCTGCGCCACATCATCTATAAAAGCGCCGACGCCCCATGGCGCCGGACGCGCGACCACTTGGGTCTGATGATGAAAGAGGGTCTGCTGAAAGAGAATATCGACGGGGAGGCGCTGGAATGGGCCCACCGGCGGATGCTGGCACGGCATGAGGCGCGCAAGATCCTTATGGTGATTTCCGACGGCGCGCCGGTGGATGACAGCACCCTGTCGGTAAACCCGGCCAACTATCTGGAAAAACACCTGCGCGACGTGATCGCCATGGTCGAGAAACGCCGCGCGGTTGAGCTTTTGGCAATCGGGATTGG
Source organism: Sulfitobacter sp. R18_1 (assembly GCF_017743915.1). Taxonomy (NCBI): domain Bacteria; kingdom Pseudomonadati; phylum Pseudomonadota; class Alphaproteobacteria; order Rhodobacterales; family Roseobacteraceae; genus Sulfitobacter; species Sulfitobacter sp. R18_1. Next base: position 95,528 of record NZ_JAGHRG010000006.1, on the reverse strand, counting down.
CCATGATGTGACGCGTTATTACGACCGCGCCGTCACGATCACGGATGTGGATCAGCTTGCCGGGGCGATGACGGAACAGCTTGCAGCGCTCTTTGACAGCGATCCGCGGAAACGGGCGCGTGTCATGGGCATGCGCCGCGTGGGCTGAACCGTCGGATCGGTATTTGAAAAAGGATGAAGGAGGGGCCGCGTGTTCCAGAGTTTCGAGGTCACCGCGCGTCCGGAACAGGGTCCCCCGCGTTTGGCGGCGCTGCGGGCGGAGTTGCAGGCGGCGGGGTTGGACGGGTTTCTCGTGCCGCGCGCCGATGCGCATCAGGGTGAGTATGTTGCCCCGCGGGATGATCGGCTGGCTTGGCTGACGGGGTTCACCGGCTCTGCCGGGTTCTGCGCGGCGCTGCGCGATGTGGCGGGGGTTTTCATCGACGGGCGCTATCGGACGCAGGTCAAAGCGCAGGTGGCGGATGTCTTTACCCCGGTGCCTTGGCCCGAGGTGTCTTTGGCCGATTGGCTGAAGGATCAATTGCCCGCGGGCGGCGTGGTTGGTTTCGATCCGATGCTGCATACGCCCGCGCAGATGGATCTTTTGTTCGAGGCCTTGGCGGGGTCTGGCATCGAGATGCGGCGCGTCTCGAATATGGTCGACCGTATTTGGGAAGACCAACCCGAGGCCCCGATGGGCAAGGTGGCGGCGCATCCTGAGCGTTTTGCCGGGGAAAGCCATGAGGCCAAGCGCCGGCGTTTGGCCGCGGATTTGCGCGCGGCGGGGCAGAAGGCGGCGTTGATCACCCTGCCCGACAGCCACAACTGGTTGCTGAACATTCGCGGGCAGGACATTCCGCGCAACCCGGTGGCCCATGGTTTTGCCGGGTTGCATGACGATGCGCGGGTCGATCTGTTCATGGCGGCTGAGAAACTGGTGGATGTGGAGGACCATCTGGGGCCAGAGGTGGTGCAGCGGGATCCTGAGGGGCTGCCCGATTACCTGCGCGCAATCGACGGGCCGGTGCGGCTTGATCGGCAGTCGGCCCCGCTGTTGTTCGCGGATTTGCTGGGGGATCGGGCGCAGGCTGGTGAAGACCCCTGCGCCTTGCCCAAGGCCTGTAAGAATGACGCCGAGGTTGCCGGGGCGGCTGAGGCGCATTTGCGCGATGGGGCCGCGATGGTCGAGCTGCTCGCCTGGCTGGATGCGCAGGCGCCCGGCACGGTCACCGAGACGCAGGTGGTGCAGCAGCTGGAAGGCCTGCGCCGCCGCGACCCTGCGCTGCGCGACATCAGTTTCGAGACGATCTCGGGCACCGGGGCGAATGGGGCGATCATCCATTACCGGGTGAATGAAGAGACCGATACCGTTTTGCAGGAGGGGCATCTTTTTGTGCTCGACAGCGGCGGTCAGTATCTGGACGGCACCACTGATGTTACCCGCACCATCGCCATCGGCAGCCCCGATCCGGAGGCGCGCGCGGCTTTCACCCGGGTGCTTTCGGGGATGATTGCCATGAGCCGCCTGCGCTGGCCGCGCGGGCTTGCGGGCCGGGATATCGAGATGCTGGGCCGTTTGCCGCTTTGGATGGCGGGGCAGGACTTCGATCACGGTTTGGGCCATGGGGTGGGCGCCTATCTATCGGTCCATGAGGGGCCGCAGCGGTTGAGCCGGATGAGCCATGTGCCGCTGGAACCGGGTATGATCCTCAGCAATGAGCCGGGTTATTACCGCGAGGGGGCCTTTGGCATCCGGATCGAGAACCTATTGGTGGTGCAAGAGGCGCGCGCCCTGCCCGGCGGGGACGCGCATCGCAAGATGCTCGATTGGCGCACCCTGACGCTGGTGCCGATTGATCGGCGTCTGATTGATGTGGCGGCGCTCAGCCCCGAGGCGCGGGATTGGCTAAACGCCTATCACCGCGACGTGGCGGAAAAGATCGGGCCGCGGGTATCACCTGTTACAAAACTGTGGTTGGATGCGGCAACGGCGCCCCTGTGAGCGTCCGATTTAAGTAAAGGGGGGTACGGCATGGCCGACCATATCAAGATTACTCCGGCTGAGGGCACATGGGTTGTTCGCGCTGGCGGGGCCGTATTGGGCGAGTCCACCGGCGCGCTGGAACTGCACGAGGGGGACTATCCGCCGGTGATCTATTTCCCGCGTGGCGACATCGCCATGGCTTTCCTCGACGGCACGGATAAGACCAGCCATTGTCCGCATAAGGGCGATGCGACCTATTTCTCGGTGGTGACCAAGAACCGCACCTTGCAGGACGCCGTTTGGTCTTATGAAGACCCGAAAGCCGATGTGGCCGCGATCAAGGGCTATTTGGCTTTCAACCCGATGGAAGAAATCGCCATCGAACGGATCTGAGCGCGGCTCAGGAATGCTCCTCTGCCGCCGTGGCGGCGAGGGCGCGGTTATAGGCCTTCAGCGCATCGACATGGAACAGCGCGCCCAGCAATTCGGGCGGCGCATCCGCGCTGAGGGTGACCACCGGGATGAAATTGGAATGGGTCTGATCGAACAGCGGCAAAGCGGCCTCTAGCGTGGCGCTGCCGTCGATATAGGTGCCCTTGTCGATCAAATCCCAACAGGCGTCTTCCGCCGCCGCGTCTTCATCATCGGGGCGGCGCATGATGCGGCCCACCATGAACATCGAGAGCAGATAGGCCTGCGGACCTGCGGCCAGATGAATGCCGCGCCGCTCCATCTGGGTGAGGAAGAAGGACCGGTCGACCAGCCGGGAGGCCAGCGCGGTCGACATGCTGACGGCGACCATCACCGCCAGTCCGGTCTGCCAGTCGCCCGTCATCTCAAACACGATGAGTGTGGTCGAGATCGGCGCGCCCAGCACGGCGGCGGCCACCGCGCCCATCCCCGCCAGAGCATAGAGCGAGGAAGACCCCGAAATCTCGGGGAAGACACCGGTGGCGATGATCCCGAAGCCAAGGCCGGTCAGGGCGCCCAGCATCAGCGAGGGCGAGAACACCCCGCCGCCCATCCGCCCGCCAAGCGTGATCGCCACGGCGGCGACCTTGAGCACGGCAAAAATGATCGCCTCATGCAGCACCAGTTCGCCGACCAGCGCGCGGGAGGTCGTCTCATAGCCCACGCCGATGATATGCGGGAACCAGAGCGCGATGACGCCGAGGATCGCCCCCGCCACCGCCGGGCGCAGCCAGCGGGCAAGGCCGGTGCGGGCTTGCAGATAGTTGCCGAAATCCTCGGCCCAGAAGATCGCGCGCATCAGCACGACCGACACCAGACCGCAGGTCAGCCCCAAAAGCAGGAAGGCGGGCAGTTCGACGTAGAATTGCACGTCGCCAAGGCCGGGCAAGACGAATTCCGTGAGCCCGCCGAACTCCAGCCGGTTGATCACCGTGCCTGCGGCGGAGGCGATGACGATGGGGGCAAAGGCATGGACGGCGAAATGGCGCAGCACCACTTCGAGGGCGAAGAGCGCCCCGGCGATCGGGGCGTTGAAGCTGGCCGAGACCGCCGCCGCCACGGCGCAGCCCAAGAGATCCCGCCCGGTGATCCCATCGGCCTTGATGAAGCGGCTGACCTTGGTCGAGATCACGGCGGCCAGATGCACCACCGGCCCTTCGCGGCCCGAGGAGCCGCCCGTGGACAAGGTGATAAGCGAGGCCAGCGCCGAGGCCACCCCGGCGCGCGTCTCGACCCGACCGTCGTGCATGGCAGCGCCGAGGATCACATCGCCCACGCTGCGTGCGCGCCCGTCGCGGGTGAAACGGTGCAGGATCAACCCCACAAGGAGCCCGCCCAAGGTCGGGATCAGCACCACCCAATACCACGGCAGCCCGGCAAGGAAGCTGTGCAGGAATTGCACATCGTCCGTGCCGTAAAGCGTGGCCTGCAACCAGTTGATCCCCTTGCGGAAGAACAGGGCGGCAAAGCCCGCAGCGATGCCCACCAGCAGCGCGATAAACCAAAATGTCACTTTGCCCGGGCCGCGGGTGCGCAGCACCGTCCAGCCCTGTTTGCAGCCGCCAAGCGCCTGCTGAAGTTGTTGGGAAAAGAAAGCGTTATCTTGCGAAGGCATGGGACTAAGACCAGTTGAACCCTTTCTGTCTAGGGCAAGCTGACCTTGGGTAAAACCGCCATTTAAGAAGTCGTCGCGCCCTGTTGCCCGTTGAGCAATGCCTCCGCCGCCGCGCGGGCGGCATCGGTGATGGTATCGCCCGCGAGCATTCGGGCGACTTCATCAACGCGCTCTTCGGCGGCAAGGGGGGTGACGGTGGAGGTGGTCATGCCCTTGGTCACCGATTTCGCCACACGCCAGTGATGCGCACCAAGGGCTGCGACCTGCGGCGAATGGGTGACGACCAAGACCTGCCCCTCGGCGGCCAATGCCTTCAGGCGGCGGCCCACGGCATCGGCGGTGGCGCCCCCTACCCCACGGTCGATCTCGTCAAAGATCAGGGTGAGGCCGGATTGGGTCTGGGTCAGGCAAACCTTCAGCGCCAAGAGGAACCGGCTCAACTCCCCGCCCGAGGCGATTTTGCCCAAGGGTCCGGCAGGCGCGCCGGGGTTTGTGGCGACGGTGAAAGAGACCGCATCGCGCCCCTCGGGGCCTGCGGGTTCCTCGGTCAATTGCGTCTGGAACACTGCGCGTTCCATCTTGAGCGGGGCAAGCTCTGCCGCCACGGATTTGTCGAGCTTGGCGGCGGCCTTGCGCCGCTTCTCGGTCAGCGCAGTGGCCCGTTCGTCGTAAAGCGCCTGCGCGTCGCGAACGGCTTTCTCCAGCCCCTCCTGCGCCGCTTCGCCCGCATCGAGCGCATCGAGCTTGGCGCGCAGCGTGTCGGCGAAACCGGCCAGTTCATCGGGCTGCACGTCATGTTTGCGCGCGAGGCCGCGGATTGCAAAAAGCCGCTCTTCGCAGGCTTCCAACTCATAGGGGTCGAACGACATGCCGTCGATCGCATCGGCCACGCCGGACATCGCCTCGTCCAATTCCACCATGGCGCGGTTGAGCGCGGCGAGCGGGCCCTCCAGCGCGCCTTCGGCCTTGTCGGCCACCCCGTCGAGCCAGCGCAGCGCGTCGCCCATGGCCGTCTCTGCCCCGCCTTGGCCCAACAACTCATAAGCGTTGACCACATCACGGCGAATTTTCTCGGCCCCCTGCATCTGGCGGCGGCGGGTGTCGAGGGTGGCCTCCTCCCCCGCTTCAGGGTCGAGCTTGTCCAACTCGGCCACGGCGTGGCGCAGGAACTCTTCCTCAGCGGCGATGGCCTCGCGTTCGGCGGCAGCGGCGGCGGCGGCTTTGCGCGCGGCGCCGAGGGCGTTCCACGCCTCGCGCAGCTTGGCAATCGCCCGGGCATTCCCGGCGTAATCGTCCAAAATGGCGCGGTGTCCCCGCGGGTTGAGCAGGCCGCGGTCATCATGCTGGCCGTGCAGTTCCACCAATGTTTCGGACAGGCGGCGCAGCACCTCACCCGAACAGCGGCGGTCATTGACCCACGCGGTCTTGCGCCCGTCGGAAGTGTTGATGCGGCGCAGGATCAATTCGTCACCAGCGGGAAATCCCGCCTCTTCCAGCACCGCATGGGCCGGGTGGCCGGGCGGCAGATCGAACCACGCGGTCACCTCACCCTGTTCGGCCCCTTGGCGCACCAGATCTGCACGCCCGCGCCAGCCCAGAACGAAACCGAGCGAATCCAGCAAGATAGACTTGCCCGCGCCCGTCTCACCGGTCAGCACGTTCAGCCCCGGCTGGAAGCCAAGCTCCAGCCGGTCGATGATCAGCATGTCTGAAATATCAAGTCCGCGCAGCATCTAGAACCGTCGGGTGGGCGATCCCACCCCCCTTAAAGCCACTCGCCCTTGATGGTCTGGCGATAGGCTGCACCCAGCCAATTGTCTTTGTAGAAGGCAGGCTCAAGGCCGCGCCCGGTCAGCAGTTTGTAGCTGTCCTCATACCACTCGGAGCCCCGGTAGTTGTGGCCAAGGATGGCGCCCGCCGTCTGCGCCTCATGGTTCAGGCCGAGCGAAAGATAGGCTTCGACCAGACGGTGCAGCGCTTCGGCGGTGTGGGTCGTGGTCTGGAAATCCTCGACCACGACGCGGAAGCGATTGATCGCGGCGGTATAGTGATCGCGGCGCAGGTAGTAGCGGCCAATCTCCATCTCCTTGCCCGCCAGATGGTCGAAGGCGAGGTCGAATTTCAGGATCGCGGAGCGGGCATATTCGCTGTCCGGGTAGCCTTCGATCACGGCGCGCAGGGATTGCAACGCTTGGAAGGTCAGCCCTTGGTCGCGGCCCACTTCGTCGATCTGGTCGTAATAGCTCAGCGCCAAGAGGTACTGCGCATAGGCGGCATCGTCATCGGCGGGGTAGAAATCAATGAAGCGCTGCGCGGCGGAGCGGCTGTTGGGATAGTCCTGATCCTTGTGATAGGCGAAAGCCTGCATGATCAGGGCGCGTTTGGCCCATTCGGAATAGGGATAAAGGCGCTCGATCTCGGCGAAATAAAACGCCGCCTCACCGGGGTTGTTGTTGGTCAACTCATATTCGCCGCGCTCAAAGATTTGCTCGGCTGAATAGGTCTCAAGCGGGATTTCCTGCGGGTTGAAAAAGCTGCCGTCCGATCGTCCGTCACCACTGCCGCAGGCTGCCAATGTCGCGACCAGAAGCACCGCACTGATCGTCCGCTTGCGCGATCCCGCTACCGTCATGCCCGCACCCCTTGCATCGTCCAACCCATGGTCTTTGACCCTCTTGCGCATGTGACTAGCACAATAAACTGCGTTGCAAAACGCCCATTCCGCCCCCGTCCGCAGGCGGCTGCGCGGCGGCGCATCGCTGGGTTAGGCTTGTCACTTCGGCTTAGTGAATACAAGGCATTGGCAGGGCGTTCAATGGCACTTCGCCGCCTAAGCGCCCTGCGCTTTGCGGTACTGCTCCCCTGCCCCGGGATCAGGCAACCTGCGGGATTTCGTCCCAGATCAGGCCGGAGCCGGGCAGCCGCGCCGTTTGCGCCGCATCGCAGGCCACAAGACGCACGGCATCCGGTGTCGCAAAGAGCGCGCGCAGCAGCGTGTTGGTCAGCGAATGGCCCGCGCGTTTGCCTTCGTAATGGCCCAAGAGCGGTGCTCCGGCCAGCGCCAGATCGCCGAGCGCGTCGAGCATCTTGTGGCGCACAGGTTCATCCGCGTGGCGCAGGCCGCCGGGGCTGACCACGGCATCGCCGTCGAAAACCACCGCGTTCTCGCCCGCTTCACCGCCGAGCGCCAGACCATTGGCCTGCATCGCTTCGACATCGGCCTGACGGCAGAAGGTGCGGCTGTCGCAGAGTTCGCGCGCGAAAGAGCCGTTGTTCATCACCAGCGACTTGCGCTGCTGGCCGATGGCGGCATCGGCAAAATCGATCTCAAAGTCGATGCGCAGCGTATCGGCGGGAGAGATGGTCGCGACCGCGTCGCCATCCTGCACGGTGACGGTTTTCAGCACTTCGAAGGCCATCACGGGGGCTGCAAGCTGGCGCAGCCCGCGCTGCATGATACCGCGCACGAAAGGCACGGAGGAGCCATCGAGGATCGGCACTTCGGGGCCGTCGATCTCGATCAAAAGGTTGTGGATGCCACAGCCCGCCACGGCGGCCATCAGATGCTCGACGGTCGAGATCGACAGGCCAGTGGGGTTTTCCAGCTTGGTGCAGAGCGGCGAGCGGTTCACCGCGTCCCAGCGGGCGGGGATCAGACGGTCACCGACCGCCACATCGCTGCGCGAGAACCAGATGCCGTGATGGGCCGACGCCGGGCGCAGTGTCACCGTCGCAGGCAGACCGGAGTGCAGGCCTGTGCCAGTAAAACTTACCGCTGATCTGATCGTTGTCTGCACCGGGTCATCCTCAAGCTTCGAACATCTTCTTGTGTGTTAAACTCTGGATTAAGGGGCGGGTTCGTTTTGCTCAACTCAATCTTTGCAACGGTCTGAAACATCACTGCAACATTTGAGCACGGCTACGCTCACCCGGAGGCAAGGCGTTGTTCTAAAAAGAAAAAGGGCCGCCCCAAGGCAGCCCTTTCGTCATCTATCGTGATCAGTTCAGTTGGCCTGACGGCGCAGGAACGCGGGGATTTCGATGCGTTCTTGATCGGGATCGTTGTTTTCCTGCGGCTGCGGCGCGGCGGCAGAGGCGCGGGTTTGCACCGGCGGCTGCTGACGCGCGGGGCGGGCCTGCGCTTCACCTTCGGCGTGGCCGGTCATCCGGTTGATTAGGGAGTTGATGCCGAAACGGCCCTTGTCGCCCTGCTCACCCTGCTGCTGCTGCGCCTGACGGTGCTGCTCGGGCGCGGCTTTCTGTGCGGCGGCGCGCAGGCGGGCCAGCGCTTCGGGGGACGGCGTGCCGGGTGTCGGGGCGCGCGGTGCAACGAAGGCTTCGGGCTCGGCCTCAATGGCTTCTTCCTGACGCGGCTCGAATGCGGCGACCTCAGGCTGGTAGGCCGGTGCGGGCAGACCGTCGTCGTCTTCGACAACGTTCTCGTCCTCATACTGATCCTGCTCGCGCTGTGTCGGCTGGAGGTCTTGGAACAGAGCTGCCTGCTCAACTTCCTGCGGCGCTTCGGCGGCCACGGAGGCAGCGACCGGCGCCTGCGCGGCGGACACCTGCGCCACATCGTCAACCGATACGTTCTGACGCAAAGGCTGGCTCATAGAGCGGCGCGGGACCGGGATTTCGGTATTCACATCAGTGGCGTCGATGCCGGTGGCGACAACGCTGACGCGCATCAGGCCACCAAGGCTTTCGTCCAGCGTGGAGCCGACGATGATGTTCGCTTCGGGGTCCACTTCCTCGCGAATGCGGTTGGCCGCTTCGTCGAGTTCGAACAGGGTAAGGTCCTGACCGCCGGTGATGTTGATGAGCACGCCCTTGGCACCGCGCAGGCTGATTTCGTCCAGCAGCGGGTTGGCGATGGCTTTCTCGGCGGCTTGGATGGCGCGATCTTCGCCCTCGGCCTCGCCTGTTCCCATCATCGCCTTGCCCATCTCGTCCATCACGGCGCGGACATCGGCGAAGTCGAGGTTGATGAGGCCCGGACGGACCATCAGGTCGGTCACGCCCTTCACACCTTGGTACAGCACGTCATCGGCAAGCGAGAAGGCTTCGGTGAAGGTGGTCTTTTCGTTCGCCAGACGGAAGAGGTTCTGGTTCGGAATGATGATCAGCGTGTCGACGACCTTTTGCAGCGTCTCAACGCCGTCTTCGGCCTGACGCATGCGCTTGGCGCCTTCGAATTGGAAGGGCTTGGTCACGACGCCGACGGTCAGCACGCCCAGTTCACGCGCGGCCTGCGCGATGATCGGAGCCGCCCCGGTGCCGGTGCCGCCGCCCATGCCAGCGGTGATGAAGCACATATGCGCGCCAGCAAGGTGGTCGACGATCTGTTCGATGCTCTCTTCAGCCGCGGCGGCGCCGACAGAGGCGCGCGCGCCCGCGCCCAGACCTTCGGTCACTTTGATGCCCAGCTGCACGCGGTTCTCGGCCTGCGCCTGCTGCAGCGCCTGTGCGTCGGTGTTGGCCACAACGAAATCAACACCGTCAAGTTGCTTTTCGATCATGTTGTTGACCGCGTTGCCGCCTGCCCCGCCAACACCGAAGACGGTGATACGGGGTTTCAGATCATCATGTCCTGGCATTGAAAGGTTGAGTGTCATGTGCTGTCCGCCTGTCCAGTTATCCGCGTTCTGCGGGAGTTTTTCGACCAAATTTACCCGACCCTACCGGGCTAGGGCCGCATCGTCACCTAAAAAACATCGTTTTGACGCTAAATATGGGCAGAAACTTGCCAGTTTCCGCCTCATCTCGGGCTTCTCACCCGATATTGGGGTCACCAGTTGTCTCTAAACCATTTCACCGCGCGTTTGAGCGAGCGGGATGGGTAGCGATCGGCGGGAATGTCGAAATCCCACCATTCGTCCTGCGGATGCGCCGCGAAAAGCGCAAGCCCCACGGCAGAGGCAAAGCCCGGCCCTGTCGCGGCCTGCGGCAGCCCATGCACGCGCAGCGGGCGTCCCAGACGAACCTGCTGGCCAAGGATCTTGCTGGCCAACCCGTCAAGGCCCGGTATCTGACTGCCCGCCCCGGTAAGCACAATCTGTTGGCTTGGCAAGTGGTCGAAACCGGCGGCATCCAGCCGAACGCGGACCTCTTCGAGGATCTCTTCGACCCGCGGGCGCATGATGCCGATCAACTCCGCCCGGCTGGCGGTGCGGCGGTCGTGTTCGTAATCACCGGTCTCGCCGCCGATCTCGATCATGTCGCGGTCGTCCATACCGGTGGCATGCACCCCGCCGTAGAAGGTCTTGATCCGCTCGGCATTGGCCATCGGCACTTGCAGGCCCATGGAGATGTCGGAGGTGACGTGATCCCCGCCCATCCGCACCGTATCGGCATAGATCATATGTTTCTTGATAAAGATCGACAGGCCGGTGGTGCCACCGCCAAAGTCGATACAGGCGGCACCTAGCTCCTGCTCATCCTCGACCAGCGCCGAGATGCCCGAGGCGTAGGAGGAGGAGGCGATCCCGGCAAGTTCCAGATCACAGCGTTTGATGCAATGGGCCAGATGCTGCACCGTATCGGCGTCGACGGTCAGCATATGCATGTCCACGGACAGGCTGTTGCCCAACTGGCCGCGCGGGTCGGCCAGGCCGCTTCGGTGATCCAGCGCGAAGTTCACCGGCTGGGCGTGCAGCACCTCGCGGCCCTCGCCATATTCCGGCACGTCGCAGCCCGCCAGCACCCGCGCCACGTCCTGCTCCGAGACCGATTGCCCCTCCAACTCGACCGAGGCGTCGAGCCCATAGCTGCGCGGCTCCCCGCCCGAGAAACAGGCGATGACGTGATCGACGCGAATACCAGCCATCTTCTGCGCGGCCTGAAGGGCGGTGCGGATCGCGCGCTCGGTCTCGCCCATGGCGCAAATCTCACCAAAGCGGACCCCGCGTGAGCGGGTGGTCGCCGCCCCGATGACCCGGAACCCAGACTGCCCGGCCAAGGACCCGATGTCGCCGCTGTCGCTATCAAGCCCCGCACCGTCAAAGCGCAGCACCAGACAGGCGATCTTGGAGCTACCCACATCCAAAATGGCGACCACCCCGCGTTGGATCGCCAATTTGCGCATGTGCCGCATTGAACGCTGACTGTCGTATAGGTCCATCATTTCGTTACTGTCCCGATTCCAATGGCCATCTTACTGGCCGGAAAGCTGCCTGATGTGCCACCATTCGCGGGTGGCATCTTCGTTCATTCTAAGGGTCGGTCTTGCCGCCAACCGCATGTCCACACGCGCCACATCCCGCGTAAGAACCTCTTGTGCGCCTTCCAGCGCGATCACCCGTTCCAGCGCTTGCAGCGCGTTTTCTTCGGGCAACATGATCGTTTGATCGCGGTCCAGCACCACGTCCCAGCGGCGCTGGCCGACGCGGACCAAGCCGCGCAGCCGGTCGCCCAAGACATTCGCGGCCCCGATCAGCTTGAGCGCCTCCGGCACCGCTTTGTCGGCCCCTGCCCCGGCGATCAGCGGCAGGTTGGCATGATCGCGCCGCGCCTCGATCCGTGCCACATGGGCACCGGTATTGTCCACCAGCGCCAGCCCCGTTTCACTGCGCCAGACGGCCACAGGCACACGCGGCGTCACGTCGATTTGCAGCACACCGCCGGGGCGGATGCGCACATTGGCCTGTTTCACCCCGTCGATGTCGGTGATCTTCTCACGGATTTGCGGCAGGTCGAGATCGAAGGAGGACAGCGGAAATTCCAGCGGCAGCGCAGTGCGGATTTCGGTCGAGAGCATATCGCTCGCCCCGTCGATGGCCATGAGTTTGACCATGAACTCGGGCCGCTCTTCGATGCTGGCGCGCACGTCGGCGATGGCCTGCACCACGGTGCCGCGCCGCTCTTCGTCCGCCATATAGATCGTGCCCGCCAGCAGGCTCAGCGTGAATGGCAGCCCCACGCGCAGGGCAAAGCGGAAACCCGGTGTCAGCATCAACCGCTGCATGCGCCATGACCACCGCGACGGGGCGGGATCGGCCTTGGCCGTTTCCGGGCGGCGGCGGATCAGCGATCGCATGTAGCGTCCTCCACCATCCAGGCGCAAAGCTCAGGGAATGAAATGCCGCAGGCGGCGGCCTGCTCAGGCGAGAGCGAAGTGGCGGTCATGCCGGGCTGGGTGTTGGTCTCCAACAGGATCAGCCCCTCGGACCCGCGCGCCTCGTCCCAGCGGAAATCGGTGCGGCTGATGCCTTTACAGCCAAGCGCCGCATGGGCGCGGCGGGCATAGTCGAAACAAAGTTCGGTGATCTCTTGCGGCAGATCGGCGGGCACCACATGGCGCGAGCCGCCGGGCTTGTACTTTGCGTCATAGTCATACCAGCCGGTGGTGATGATATCCGTCACCGCCAACGCCCGGTCGCCCATCACGGTGGTGGTCAACTCACGCCCCGGCGCGAAAGTCTCGACCATCACCTTGGCGGGCATGTCTTCGGAAAGTTGCGGCGGGCCGTTGTTTTCCTCGGCCACGAGGTAGACCCCAACCGAAGAGCCTTCGTTATTGGGCTTCACCACATAGGGCGGCGCCATGACATGGGCGGCCATCACATCGGCCTTGGGCGCGATGACGCTTTCCAGCACGGGCAGCCCCGCGTGGCGGAACACGTCTTTGGAGCGCTGTTTGTCCATCGCAAGCGCCGAGGCCAGCACGCCGGAATGGGTATAGGGCAGCTTGAGCCATTCCAGCAGCCCCTGCACACAGCCATCTTCGCCCCAACGGCCATGCAGGCAATTCAGAACGGCATAGGGGTCAAGATCGGCCAGAACGGCTGGAAGATCGCGGTCGGCTTCGACCTCGATCACGTTATATCCGCCATGTTCCCGCAAGGCAGCGGCGCATGCACGCCCACTGGACAGGGACACCTCACGCTCGGCCGAGGGGCCACCCATCAATACCGCCACTGTCGGGGTCTGTCCGCTCGACTTACCCACCAAAGTGCCTCTTCGCCTCGGACCGTTTGCGGCCCCTATCGTTGTTTTCTTTGCTTCTGCCGTGGCTTAGCTGCTGCGCCGCGGCTTAGCTTTGCGGCGCCGGATCGCCCAATTTCTCACCGACGCGCTTAATTTCCCATTCTAGCCTTATACCGCTTGAAGCGTAAACCTTTTTTCGCACCTCTTCGCCCAATGTCTCAAGATCATGGGCCGTGGCGCCGCCGGTGTTGATCAGGAAGTTGGAGTGTTTCGGGCTCATCTGCGCGCCGCCTACGGTGGCCCCGCGCATCCCGGCGTCGTCGATCACTTTCCACGCTTTCAGATCATGCACATCATCCGCCTTCCCGGTCGAAGAGAAGCCTGCCGGATTGCGGAAGGTGGAGCCGGCGCTGCGGTCTTTCGTGGGCTGGCTCTCATCCCGTTTGGCAAGCTGCTGCTCCATCCGGCCGTGCAGCTCTTCCGGCTCGCCCTTGGGCGGCGCAAAGGTCGCCCCGATCAGCACCGCGCCGGGGGACAGATCGCTCTGCCGGTAGCGGAAGTTGAGGTCATCTGCCGTCAGGGCCACCACCTCGCCCGCGCGGGTCACAGCCTGAGCCGAGACGAAGTGATCCGCCGTGTAGCTGCCGTAACAACCCGCATTCATGCGCAACGCGCCGCCGATGCTGCCGGGAATGGTCCGCAGAAAGGTCAGATCCAGCCCCGCATCCGCCGCCTTGCGTGCCACATGGGCGTCGAGCGCTGCGGCCCCCGCCGTCACCTGATCGCCGTCGACCTCGATCCCGTTGAAACCGCGGCCCAGACGGATCACCACCGCCCGCAGCCCGCCGTCACGCACGATGAGATTGCTACCCACGCCCATGGGGAAAACCGTCACCCCCTGCGGCAAACGCCGCATGAAAAGGCACAGGTCCTCCACATCCGCGGGTTGGAACAGGTAATCCGCAGGGCCGCCGACGCGGAGCCATGTCAGGTCGCTCAGGGCGCGATTTGGGGTCAGCCTGCCGCGCAGGTCGGGGATATTCAGCTTAATCATGGCGCCGGACTTAGCGCATTTGCACGGCAGGGCAAACCATCAAGAAGACGGCGGATCGACGCGGCTCTCGCGCCAGCGTTTGGCCACCCGCCCCGCAAGCCAGCCCAGCCCGAAACCGCCCACGGCGTAGAATAGGACGGAAAGCTGCGCCAAAAGCGCATGCGGCTCGAACACCCGCGCATCCAGCCCGAAAACCATCCATGTGGCGTTGAGCGCAAAGCCTGCCGCCAGCACGAGAAAGAACCACAGCACGCGGGCGCGAAAACCGGTCCAGATACAGGCGATCATCCAGATCGCAAAGACCGACAGCAGCGCCACAAGGGTCGGCGTCAGGGTCATTCCGCCGGGCCTCTGATCCGCCCGGCCCCTCGGCGCAGCCAGCGGACGAAATAGACCACCGGCCAGCGCAGCACCGAACAGCCCCCCGCCAGCACCAGCATGCCCAGCCATGGGCCGTGCTGCGCGGTGACGAAACCGACGATGGGGATGCCCACGGCGATCAGCAGATAGGCGCTGCGCCAGTGGAAATCCTTGCTTGGCGTCATGGCGAGGATATTGGCGATCACGAACCAGAAACAGGCGAGGATGAGAGACAGGCTCATTTCGGCAGCTCCGGATTCTGGCCCCGCAGCCGCGCCAAGAGATAGCGCAGCGGGTTGCGGAACATCGACAGGAACGCCAGCAGCGCCAGAAGCGCATAGGCCCAAGACTGGGTCACACCGATGGCGATGATCAACAAGGGCGCGGCAATCAGCAGAACCACCCCCGGCAGGTATTGAGAGCGCAGCGGCAGCATGGCCACAGTCACGGCGGCGAAGACCCAGAGGATCGACAGCCAGACGAGGGTCACGCAGCCGCCCCCTTGGCCGCGCGTAGCGCCTCGGGCAGGTCATTGGCCCAGCCGCTGATCGTACCCGCCCCAAGGCAGACCACCATATCGCCCGGGCGCGCCTCGCGCAGGACGAGCTGCGTCAGCGCCTCGGCATCCTCGACCGCATAGGCGTGGCGATGGCCGTGCTGGATCAACCCTGCCACCAGCCCGCCCCGGTCGGCACCTGGAATGGGCTCTTCGCCCGCGGCATAGACATCGGCAATGCCCACCACATCGGCATCGTTGAAACAGGCGCAGAACTCGTCAAAGTGATGCGACAGACGGGAATAGCGGTGCGGCTGGTGCACGGCGATCACGCGGCCCGCGCTGGCCTGCCGCGCGGCTTTCAGCACGGCGGCGATCTCGACCGGGTGGTGGCCGTAGTCGTCGATGATGGTCACGCCGTCCACCTCGCCCACGCGGGTAAAGCGGCGGTTCACCCCGCCGAAGCTGCCCAAAGCGTCGCGGATTTGCTCAAGCTTCATCCCAAGATGCCGCGCCACGGTCACCGCCGCCAGCGCGTTCGAGACGTTGTGATCGCCGGGCATCGGCAGGGCGCAGTTTTCAATCACCTTGCCTTCGGACTGAAGATGCACGTCGAAATGCGCCACCCCGTCTTTGTAATGCAGCCCCACGGCGCGTACATCGGCCTGCGCGTTGAACCCATAGGTCATCACCCGGCGGTCGGTGAGCTTGCCCACCAGCGACTGCACCTCCGGGTGATCGGTGCAGCAGACCGCCAGCCCGTAGAAGGGGATGTTCGAGACGAAGTTCAAAAACCCCTGCCGCAGCGTGTCGAAGTCGCCCCAATGCTCCATATGCTCGGGGTCGATATTGGTGACGATGGCGATGGTGGCGGGCAGACGATTAAAACTGCCGTCGCTCTCATCCGCTTCGACCACCATCCAGTCGCCCTGCCCCATTCGCGCGTTGGAGCCATAGGCATGGATGATGCCGCCGTTGACGACCGTGGGGTCGATACCGCCTGCGACCAGCAGTTCGGCCACCAGCGTGGTGGTCGTCGTCTTGCCATGGGTCCCCGCCACGGCGATGTTGGACTTGAGCCGCATCAGCTCGGCCAGCATCTCGGCCCGGCGGACGACCGGCAGGCCACGGCGGCGCGCCTCGTCCAACTCGGCATTGCCCGGCTTGATCGCCGAAGAGATCACGACCACCGCCGCGCCTTCGATATTCTCAGCCGCCTGCCCCTCGAAGATGCGCCCGCCCAATTCGGCCAGCCGCACGGTGATCTTGGTGGTTTTGAGGTCCGACCCCTGCACCTTGTAGCCGTGGTTCAAAAGCACTTCGGCGATGCCGGACATGCCGATGCCGCCGATGCCGACGAAATGGATCGGGCCGACATCGGTCGGCAGTTTGGTGGCGGCGGCGTTCATTGCGGGTGTTCCTCTTCTGCGGGGGTGAGCGTGCCTTGGGCGGCAAGCTGCTCAACCATATCGGCCAATGTCTCGGCCGCGTCGGGTTTGCCGACCGAAAGCGCGGCGCGCGCCATCTGCATCGCCCCTTCGGGCATCTCAAGCACGGCGAGGATCTGGTCGGTCATGATATCTGGATTGGCTTTGCGTTCGGGCACCATGATCGCGGCCCCGGCTTCGACCAAGCCGCGGGCATTGGCGCTTTGGTGATCCCCCGCCGCGGCGGCAAAGGGGATCAGGATCGACGGACGCCCGATCACCGACAGGTCGGCCACGCTGGAGGCACCGGAGCGGCTGATCACCAGCTGCGCCTCGGACATGCGGCGGGGCACATCATCAAAGAAGGGGCGCACATCGGCGCTGATGCCGGATTCGGCGTAGTAGTCCGCCACCCGCTGGCCGTCTTCGTCGCGGGCCTGATGGCTGACGCGGATGTTGCGGATCATGTTCATCGGCAGCGCGGCCAGCGCGGGCGGCACCACGTCGGACAGGATGCGCGCGCCTTGGCTGCCGCCCATCACCAGCACTTCCATCGGGTAGTCACCCGGCGGGATATAGGCGGCCCCTGCGCGGTCAAGCACAGCCGCACGCACGGGATTGCCCACATGCCAGCCCTGCACGCCCTCGGGCAGTTTCGTGGGCCATATGCCGCAGGCCACGGCGTGCACCCGCTTGGCAAAAATCTCGTTCACCCGGCCCAGAATGCCATTTTGCTCATGGATCATTCGCGGCATCCGCAGCGCCCATGCAGCGCCAAGTGCGGGGATCGACGGATAGCCACCAAAGCCCACCACGACCGAAGGCCGGTCGCGCAGCATGTTGAGGCCCGAGCGGACCACACCGGCGGCGATGCGGAAGGGCACCAGCGCCTTGGCCACCACCCCGCCGCGGGCGAAAGTGGCGCTGCTGATCTGGCTGATCTCAACCGCTTCGGGAAAGCCGCCGGTATAGCGCGCGCCGCGGGCATCGGTGCTGAGCTTCACCCGCCAGCCGCGTTTCAACATCACCTCAGCCAAGGCCTGCGCGGGAAACATATGCCCACCGGTCCCCCCGGCGGCGATGATCAACAGTGGGGCGGCCATCAGCGGCGGCCCCGGCCCAGAATATCGCTGATCTCACCCTGCGGGCGGGTCCGAGTAAAGGCCAACAGCATGCCCACGGCGATGCCGCTGGCGATCACCGAAGAGCCGCCGTAGCTCACGAAAGGCAGAGTCATGCCCTTGGCGGGCAAAAGCCGCACTGCCACACCCATGTTGATCATTGCCTGTACTCCGAATGTGCAGGCCAGCCCGGTTCCGGCCAGCCGGATGAAGGGGTCACGCTCGCGCACCAGACGCAGCAGCGACCGGACGACCACGACAGTATATAGGGCGATAATGCAGACGACCATGATCAGGCCATATTCCTCGGCGGCGACGGCGATGATGAAGTCGGTATGCGCATCGGGCAGCGACCATTTCACCTCACCCTCGCCGACGCCAACGCCGAAAAGCCCGCCCTCGCGGATGGCGTTTGTGGCATAGCCAAGCTGGGTCGTCGGGTCGACATCGACGCTGAGAAAGCCGTCGATCCGCCGCGCGAAGTGCTCGGAATTGGAATAGGCGAATGTGCCCGCCAGAACGACGAGCCCTGCCATGCCGACCAACAGCACCATCGGCGCGCCGGCGACGAAATACATCACGCCCCAGCCGAACAGCACAAGGCAAGCCTGCCCGAAGTCGGGCTGCATTGCCAGCATCAGCACGATGGAGATACAAAGCGCGAAGGACCACGATTTACCCGGAGGGCCGTTGATCTCGGTCGCGGCGGCCATCATCCATGCGGCGGCGACCATGAAACCGGGTTTCAGAAATTCGGAGGGCTGGAACGAGGCGAAACCCAGCGAATACCAGCGCGTCGCCCCCTTGCCGAAATCGGTGCCGAAGAAAGGCAACAGCGCCAGTGCCACGAAAGCCACCACAAAACCCAACACCGCCAGACGCCGCACCAGCACCGGGGACATCATCGAAGTCAGCAGCATGGCGATCAGCGCCAATCCGCCGAAGAACGCCTGCCGCTGCACATAGTGAAAAGCATCAAAGCCGTTTTTCGCGGCCAAGGGCGGGGAAGCGGCCAGCCCCAAAAGCATGCCGACGGCAAAGAGGATCAACACGCAGGACAAAGCCCAACGGTCGACCGTGCGCCACCATTTTGGAAGGATCGGTTCACCATCCCGCACCGGGACCGCGCCATAGACCATCTCTGTCATGGGTATCTGCCTTAACTGCCTCAACGGCCCCTTTGCGGGGTCTCATCCGGGCAGAATAGCCCGAATTGTCATATGAAGCTAGTGCATTTCACCCCGCTAAGGCGGGCGGGGTCAGCGGGGCTTTGCCAAGCCCCGCTGCCGGGCGATCAGCTCGCCCCTTCAACGCGCGCGATCAGGCGGCCTTATGGGTGCCGCGCACCGGGTACCCCTTGTCGCGGACGAACTTGAGGCCGTTCAGCAGACCTTCCAACTCGGGCCGCGCGAATGGCGCGTTGGAAATGTCGATGATCTGCACCTTGCCTTCGTCGTTGATGACAAAGGTCGCAGGTTCGGCGAAGGGCCGATCGGTCTCCTGCGGGCTGCGCGGGTCAGAGATGTAGAGCCCCAGTTCCGCCATCTGGTCGAGGCTGAGGTCATAGCCGATGGGCAGGGTCAGGCTGTCTTCTTCGGCCATGGCCTTGGCCTTCTCTTCGGGGTCGCCGGAAACGGCGATCACATCGACGCCGATCTCATGGAACTGGCTTTGCAGCTTTTCCAATTGCGCGAGATACTTTTTGCAAATCGGGCAGTGCAGGCCGCGGTAGACCACCACCAACTGCCAATCGCGCCCCTCTTGTGGCTGGCCCAAGGTCAGCGTGCCGCCGCCGAGTTTGGCCACGTCCATCTTCGGAAAATTTTGTTCTGCGGTCAGTTTGGTCATTCTCTGCTCCTTTCGTCAGTTGCGTTGCACCCCAGCTATGGCGCCTTGGCAAAGCGGCAACCGGTCTCACGTCTTCTTGACCAGGGCGGCACATTGAGGCAGAGCGCGCCCATGCAAGTCGATACAGCCATTATCGGAGCCGGTGCCGCAGGCATGATGTGCGCCGCCCATGCGGGCGGACGGGTGCTGGTGGTGGACCATGCCAAAGCCCCGGGCGAGAAGATCCGCATCTCGGGTGGCGGGCGCTGCAACTTCACCAATATGTATTGCGAACCGCAGGCATTTCTGAGCCAGAACCCGCATTTCGCCAAATCCGCTTTGGCCCGCTACACGCAATGGGATTTCATCGAACTGGTCGACCGTCACGGCATAGCGTGGCATGAGAAAACCCTCGGCCAGCTTTTCTGCGACACCAGCGCGAAAGAGATCATCGCCATGCTGCGCGGGTTGATGCAGCAGGCCGGGGTCGATCTGCAACTGAAGAGCAGTGCCAGCAATTTCGCGAAGGTCGATGGGCAGTTCAGCTTCGACCTGCAAACGCCTGATAAGTCGGTGAAAGTCACGGCCCGAAACCTCGTGATCGCCACCGGGGGCAAGTCGATCCCCAAGATGGGCGCGACCGGGGTCGCCTATGACATCGCGCGCCAGTTTGGGCTGAGCGTGACCGATACGCGGGCCGGGCTGGTGCCCTTTACCTTTGCCGAAGGCCGCTTTGCGCCGCTGGCCGGTGTGGCCACCCCGGCGCGTATCACTGCCGGAGAGGCCGCGTTTGACGAGGCGCTGCTCTTCACCCATCGCGGCCTCTCTGGCCCCGCCGTCTTGCAGGCCTCCTCCTACTGGCGCGAAGG
This sequence comes from Sulfitobacter sp. R18_1, assembly GCF_017743915.1. Classification (NCBI taxonomy): domain Bacteria; kingdom Pseudomonadati; phylum Pseudomonadota; class Alphaproteobacteria; order Rhodobacterales; family Roseobacteraceae; genus Sulfitobacter; species Sulfitobacter sp. R18_1. The sequence continues at coordinate 75,400 of NZ_JAGHRG010000006.1, read as the reverse complement.
CGAGGCGATCACCCTGAACCTTGCCCCCGAAGGCACCCTCTTGGACGCGCTCCGCGACCAGCGGCAACGCGCGGGGCGGCGGAACTTTACCACCGTGCTCGCCCAACATCTGCCCGCGCGGCTGGTGGAACATCTGGGCCAGGCGTTCGACCTGTCAGGCAATCTGGCAGATTGGTCCGACGCGCGGCTTTCCGCATTCATCACAGGCATTGAGAACTGGCAGCTCCACCCCGGCGGCACCGAAGGGTATCGCACGGCAGAGGTCACACTGGGCGGGGTCGATACCGACGAGCTATCCTCCAAGACCATGGCGGCGAAAGAGGTGCCGGGGCTCTATTTCATCGGCGAGGCCGTGGATGTGACCGGTTGGCTCGGCGGCTATAACTTTCAGTGGGCGTGGTCTTCGGGCATGGCCGCCGCGCGGGCGATTGCGGGCTAGGCACCGCCCTACTCCGCCAGCACCTTCTGCACCTGTGCCACGAAATCCTCGCCGCGGCGCTCGAAACTGTCGTATTGATCGAAGCTTGCCGCCGCCGGGGCCAGCAGGACGACATCGCCCTCCTCCGCCTCTGCCGCCGCCCGCGCCACGGCCTCATCCATCGTGCCGCAAACTTCGGTCTCTGCCGTGAGTTGCATGGCAAAATGCGCCGCTTCGCGCCCGATCACATAGGCTTTACGGACCGATCCTTGCGCCTCTGCCAGCCCTTTCAGACCGCCCTCTTTCTCAAGCCCGCCGCAGATCCAGCGGATGTTCTTGAACGCCGCCAGCGCCTTGGCCGCGCTGTCGACATTGGTGGCCTTGCTGTCGTTGACGTAGCGGACGCCATGCGCCTCGGCCACGGTCTGGCTGCGGTGCGGCAGGCCACCGAAACTGTGGAACGCCGCCTCGATCACCCGCGGGGCAAGGCCGAGCGCGCGGCAGGCGGCATAGGCGGCGCAGGCGTTCTGGTGGTTATGCGCGCCCGGCAGCCCTTGAATATTGCGCAGGTCGATCGCGCCGACCTGTTTGCCGCGACGATATTCGCTCAAGAACCCCTTGCGGGCAAAGACATGCCAGCCGGGGCCGGAAAGCTTGGTCTCCGCGCTGATGCGGATCACCCGGTCGTCGCTCGGCCCCTCGCTGAGTTGCCCGGCAAGAAAGCGGCCCTCGGCCTCATCCACGCCGATCACCGCGCGGTCCGGGCCACCTTCGGCAAAGAGGCGACGCTTCGCGGCATAGTAGCCCCCCATCCCCGCATGGCGGTCCAGATGGTCGGGGCTGAGATTGGTGAAGACCGCCACATCCGGCGTCAGCGCGCGCGCCAGTTCGGTCTGGTAGCTGCTAAGCTCCAGCACCACGACCTCCCCATCCACGGCGGGGTCGAGGTCCAACACCCCGCGCCCAATGTTGCCCGCCAATTGGCAAGGCCGCCCGACATGCTCAAGGATGTGGTGAATGAGCGCCGAGGTCGTTGATTTCCCGTTCGAGCCGGTTACCGCCACCACCCGCGGGGCCACGTCGTAATGGTCCCATGCCAGCGTGGCGAAGCTTTGGAAGAAAAGGCCGATGTCATTGTCCACCGGCACCCCTGCGGAAAGCGCCGATGCCACCACCGGGTTCGGCGCGGGGTAGAGATGCGGGATGCCGGGGCTGACGATCAGCCGGGCGATCTTGTCCAAGGCACCGGGGGCGTTGAGATCGACACAGGCGAAGCCTTCCCGCTCGGCCCGCGCCCGTGCGGCGGGATTGTCGTCCCAGCAGCTGACCTTGGCCCCGCCCGCTTGCAGCGCGCGCGCCGCACTCAGGCCCGAGCGGCCCAATCCCAGCACCGCCACGCGTGCGCCTTCCAAGCCCTGTACTGGAATCATCTGCAATCCCCTGCTACCCGTTGACCCCAGAATGGGGGCATGATGCGCCCATCACAAGCCAGAGGCCGCCGAAGATGTCCAGCCCCGCCAAACCTGACCTTGACGATGTGTTGCCGCGCCTCAATGCCATGATGCGCGAGGATGACCACTGGGGCGATGTGGCGGCCTATATTCCGCAACTGGCCAAGGTGGACCCGGCGCAATTCGGCATCGCCGTGGTGACGGCGGATGGCAAATGTCATGTGGCGGGCGATACGCAGGTGCCCTTTTCGGTCCAGTCCATCACCAAGGTCTTTACGCTGGCCATCGCCCTTGGCCGCTCGGGCGACCAGCTCTGGCACCGCGTGGGGCGGGAGCCTTCGGGCCGGGCCTTCAACTCCATCGTGCAGTTGGAGCAGGAACAGGGCCGCCCGCGCAATCCCTTCATCAACGCAGGCGCGATCGTCACCACGGATGAAGTCTTGGGCAACCGCGAGCCGCGCGAAGCGCTGGCCGAGATCCTGCGTTTCGTGCGCGAAGCGGCGGGGACCGACAACATCCACATCAATGACACCGTCGCCGCCTCAGAGACCGATTTTGGCCACCGAAACTTTGCGCTGGCGCATTTTCTGGCGAGCTACGGGAACCTCATTAATGCGCCGGAACGGACGCTTGGCACCTATTTCCACCATTGCGCGATGGAGATGACGGTGGAGCAACTGGCCATGGCCGGCCGTTTCTTGATCGAAGCGCCGGACGTGCCGCGCTTGGTGGCCCCCAGCCGCATCCGACGGCTCAACGCGCTGATGCTGACCTGCGGGCATTACGACGGATCAGGCGATTTCGCCTATCGCGTGGGCCTGCCGGGCAAGTCGGGTGTGGGCGGCGGCATCCTGGCCATCGTGCCGGGGCGGGCCAGCATCGCGGTCTGGTCACCGGGGCTGAACCGCTATGGCAACAGCCAAAAGGGCACCGAAGCATTGGCCCTTTTGGCACGTCACATGGATTGGTCGATCTTCTAAGGGCTTAGCGCACCTTCAACGTCGCCAGACCCAGCAGGGCGAGGATCAGTGAGATGATCCAGAAACGGATCACGATCTGCGGCTCGGCCCAGCCCTTTTTCTCGTAGTGGTGGTGGATCGGCGCCATCAGGAAGACCCGCTTGCCGGTGCGTTTGAAGTAGAGCACCTGCACGATGACCGAGAGCGCTTCGACCACGAAGAGCCCGCCGACCACTGCCAGCACCAGCTCATGCTTGGTGGCCACGGCGATGGCGCCCAAAGCCCCGCCAAGCGCCAGCGAGCCGGTGTCGCCCATGAAGACGGCGGCGGGCGGCGCGTTGTACCACAGGAACCCGAGGCCGCCACCGAAGAGACCGGCGGTGAAGATCAGGATCTCGCCCGTGCCCGGAACATAATGCACGTCAAGATAATCGGTGAAGTCGACCCGCCCCACGGCATAGGCAATGACGCCAAGCGCTCCGGCGGCGATCATCACCGGCATGATGGCCAGACCATCCAGTCCATCGGTCAGGTTCACCGCATTGGCCGAGCCGACGATCACGATGATGGCGAAAGGCACGAAGAGCACCCCGAGGTTGATCAGCGTGTCTTTGAACACCGGCAGCGCAAGCTGGTACTGCAACTCTGCCGGATGGTATTGCGCGGCCCAATAGCCCGCGATGCCCGCGATCAGAAAACCTAGCAAAAGCCGCAGCTTACCCGGCACGCCATCGGTGTTTTGCTTACTGACCTTGGCGTGGTCGTCGGCATAGCCGATGGCGGCGAAACTCATGGTGACGAAAAGCACCAACCAGACGAAAGGATTGTCGAGCCGCGCCCAAAGCAGGGTCGAGGTCAGCAAGGCCCCCACGATCAGCAGCCCGCCCATGGTGGGCGTGCCCGCCTTGGCGAAATGCCCCTCTGGGCCGTCATCGCGGATCGGCTGGCCCTTGCCCTGCCGCTTGCGCAGCACTTCAATCAGCGGTTTGCCGAAGATAAAGCCGAACACCAATGCCGTCAGAAACGCCCCGCCCGCGCGGAAGGTGATATAGCGAAACAGGTTAAAGAAATCGCCGCCATCCGACAGCAGCGTCAACCAATAGAGCATATATCGCGTCCTAACTCATCATGTGGGGTGAATCGCCGATCAGGCGGTCGGGACCGGATGGCCCATTTTGCGGATGGCGTCAACAATACCGCCCAGCTTCATCGAAAGCGACCCTTTGATCAGCACGACATCGCCGGAATCGAGCCTTGCGCGGAGTCCTTGCAACATCTCTTCGGCGGTTTCCGTCCAATCGCCGCGCTGATGTTCGGGCAGATTGTCGTAAAAGGCTTTCATCAGCGGACCGACGCAATGCACCACGTCGAGCGCGCGGGTGGCTTCGAGATCGGCCAGACCGGCGTGCAGTGCCACGGCCTCGGGGCCGAGTTCTTTCATATCGCCGACAAAGGCAATCCGCCGCCCTTTGCTGACGCGCCCGATGTCATGGGTGACTTCCGAGGCGGCCAGCACCTCAAGCGCGGCGGCCATGGAGGTCGGGTTGGCGTTATAGCTGTCGTCGATCAATTCCAGCGCCAGATAGGTGTCTACGGAGTCGAGCTGGATGCGCTCGCGCACACCGCGCCCGGCATAGGGCGACCAGCGGCCCAGCGATTGCACGGCCAGCGCCCGATCCGCGCCAAGCGCCTCGGCCACCGCCAGCGCGCCAAGCGCGTTCATCGCGAAATGCCGCCCCGGCGTGGCGATCTTGAAGATCAGCGGCGCGCCTTCGACCTCGGCCTGTGCCACGGTGGCATCGCCTTGCACCTTGACCTCGCCCAGCTTGTAGTGATGCCCTGCCTGCCCAAAGGTAGTCTCGCGCAGGCCGCGCTCCAGCGCTTTGGCCAAGACGATATCGCTATGCGCGTGGTCGGCGTTAATCACCGCCACGCCACCCGGCTCCATCCCGTCGAAGATGCTGGCCTTTTCCACCGCGATGGCGGCGACATCCTTGAAGGCTTCGAGGTGGACGGCGGCGACATTCGTCACCATCGCCGCATCGGGCCGCGCCTGTTTGGCGAGGGGGGCAATCTCTCCGGGGTGGTTCATCCCGATCTCGATCACCGCGTAATCGGTATCGCGCGGCATCCGCGCTAAGGTCAGCGGCACGCCCCAATGGTTGTTATAGCTGTCGACGCTGGCATGGGCGCGGCCCTGATCGCCAAAGATCGCCAGCAGCATTTCCTTGGTCGAGGTCTTGCCGACGCTGCCGGTCACCGCTGCCACCTCAGCCTGCGGGCCGAGCCGCGCGCGCCCTGCCCGGCCAAGCGCTTCGAGCGCCTGCTGCACATCCTCAACGATCAGCAGCGGCGCATCCGTGGCCACGCCTTCGGGGATATGGGTCACGAGCGCGGCAGCGGCCCCTTTGTCGAGCGCTTGGGCCACAAATTCATGCCCGTCCCGCGCGGCCTTGAGTGCGACGAAGAGATCGCCTGGCTGCAAGGTCCGCGTGTCGATCGAGACACCGTTGCAAGCCCAATCGCCCTGCGCCTGCCCGCCCGTGGCCTTCGCCGCTTCGCTCGCTGTCCAAAGGCTCATGCCAGTCTCCCGTCCAGTGCCGCCACGGCCACGCTGGCCTGTTCCACATCGTCGAAAGGCAGCACGTCGTCGCCCACGGTCTGCCCGGTCTCATGCCCCTTGCCCGCGATGAGCAGCGCGTCGCCCGGCTCTAGCGCATCCACACCGCGCAGGATGGCTTCGGCGCGGTCGCCGACTTCCATCGCGTCGGGTGCGCCGCCCAGCACGGCGGCACGGATGCTCGCCGGGTCTTCGCTGCGCGGGTTGTCGTCGGTGACGATGACCATATCCGCATGTTCCGCTGCCGCCTGCCCCATCAAGGGCCGTTTGGCCCGGTCCCTATCCCCGCCCGCGCCGACAATGGCGACGAGCCGGCCCATCACATGCGGGCGCATGGCGGCGAGCGCCGTGGCCACTGCATCGGGCGTATGAGCGTAATCGACGAAAACCGCCGCGCCATTGTCGCGGGTGGCGGCAAGCTGCATCCGGCCCCGCACGGTCGTGAGATGCGGCAGCGTGTCGAAGACCTCTTGCGGGTCGGCGCCGCAGGCGATGACCAGCCCTGCGGCCAGCAAAACGTTATCGCCCTGAAAACCGCCGATCAGATTGAGCCGCTTTTGATAGGTCTTGCCGCGCCAGCTAAAGCGCAGGTCTTGGCCCGTGGCATCGAACCGCTGGCCTTGCAGATGCAGATCGCCCCCGTCGCGACCCACAGTGATCACCTCACAGCCCCGCGCGCGGGCGATGGCTGCGATGTCGACGCCTTTTTCATCGTCGATATTGACCACAGCCGTGCCATCTTCGGGCAGGACACGGGCGAAAAGCGCCGCTTTGGCGGCGAAATAGGCCTCGAATGTCTCGTGATAGTCCAGATGGTCTTGGGTGAAGTTGGTAAAGCCCGCCGCCTTGAGGGTCACCCCATCCAGCCGCCGCTGGTCGAGCCCGTGGCTCGACGCTTCCATCGCGGCATGGGTGATGCCATTCGCCGCCGCCTCGGCCAGCGTGCGGTGCAGGGTGATCGGCTCGGGCGTGGTATGGGCCAAGGGGGCGGCCCATGCGCCCTCCACCCCGGTGGTGCCGAGGTTTACGGCAGGCAATCCCATCTCAACCCAAATCTGACGCACGAAGGTCGAGACGGAAGTTTTCCCATTGGTGCCCGTGACCGCGATCATCGTGGCGGGCTGGCCGCCGCACCAAAGCGCCGCCGTGCGCGCCAGCGCCTCGCGTGGGAGGTCGGAGACCACAAGCGCGGCATCCGAGCCCGCCAGTTCCTCGGCGGCGAGTTTGGCGCCCGCCGCATCGGTCAGCACCGCCGCCGCGCCCATGCGCAGGGCGTATTGAATGAACTCTGCCCCATGCACACGGCTGCCGGGCAGAGCCGCGAAAAGCGTGCCCTCGCGCACTTCACGGCTGTCGACCGCGATGCCGGTGATCATGGGGTTGGCCCCCGCCCGCGCGGTCAGCCCGAGGGAGGAAAGGGGTACGGCCCGGTCGGTCATAGAGATGTCTTTTCAGTTGCTGCTGGTCAGCGTTAGCACAGCGTCGTTCACCGGTTCAACAGCGGGGCGCAGCCCCAGCAGAGGCGCGATGCGGCGCACCATCTCGGCGGCCACGGGCACGGCGGTCCACCCTGCCGTGCGGCGCGGTTTCGGGCCCGAAGTCTCGACCGGTTCGTCCAGCGTGACGATCAGCACATATTTCGGATCGTTGATCGGAAATATGCTGGCGAAAGTGTTGATCACCTTGTCATCGTAATAGCCGCCCGTGGGCTTGGGCTTGTCGGCGGTGCCGGTCTTGCCCGCGATCTGATAGCCCGGCACCTCGGCAAAGCTGGCCGTGCCATCGGTCACCACCTTGCGCAGCATCATCCGCGCCTGCGCGGCGGTCTCTTCGGACATGACGCGGGGGCCGAGTTGGGGGGCCGATTGTTTCAGCAACGTGGGCTTTACAGCCCGCCCGCCATTGGCGATGGCGGCATAGCCCGCGGCAAGGTGCATCGGCGTGCTCGACAGCCCGTGGCCGTAGGAGATTGTCACGCTCGACAGCTCGGTCCAGCGGCTCGGCAAGAGCGGCTTGCCGCCCGAGGCTTCAACGATCTCAAAGGGGGTCGGCTCAAAGAAACCGAGGCTTTTGAGGAACTCCTGCTGCCGTTCGATACCGATTTCCAGCGCCATGCGGCCTGTGCCCCGGTTCGAGGAATGCACGATGATGTCGGCAACGCTCAGTTTGCCGTAGTTCTTGTTGCGGAATTCACCGATGCGGAAGCCACCAACCTTCATCGGGCCGGAGGTGTCGATGATCGTGTCGGCGTTGAACAGCCCCAGTTCCACCGCCTGTGCGGCGGCGAAAATCTTGAAGGTCGAGCCCAGTTCATAGACCCCCTGCACCGCGCGGTTGAACAGCGGGCTGTCGGAGGCATCGCCTTGGGTCAAAGGCCGGGGCCGGTTGTTGGGGTCGAAATCCGGCAGCGAGGCGACCGAGATCACCTCGCCCGTGTGCACATCCATCAGAATGCTGGTGGCCCCCTTGGCGTTCATCAGCTTCATGCCGCCATAAAGCACCCGCTCCGCCGCGGCCTGCACGGTGAGGTCGAGCGACAGCTCTAGGGGTTTGTTGCCATTGGCCGGGTCGCGCAGATAGTCGTCGAAATACTTCTCGGCCCCCGCCACACCGATCACCTCCGCGGCATGGACGCCTTCCTTGCCATAGCTCGCCCCGCCCAGCACATGGGCCGCAAGCGCGCCATTGGGGTAAAGACGCATGTCGCGCGGCGCGAACAAAAGCCCCGGATCGCCGATATCATGCACGGCCTGCATCTGTTCGGGGCTGATTTTCTTCTTGATCCACAAGAACTTGCGCTTGCCTGTGAAATCCTTGATCAGGCGCTCTTCTTTCAGGTCGGGAAAAATTTTGACCAGCTTTTTCGCGGCCATCTCCGGGTCGATCATGTGGCGCGGCTGCGCGTAGAGCGCGTGGGTCTCAAAGTTGGTCGCCAGCAGGTTGCCGTTGCGGTCCGTGATATCCGCGCGCGAGGCCGAGATCACGGCCCCCGGCGCATGGCCGCGCGGCTCAGACGGTTCCGACATCGCCAGCAGCCCCATGCGTCCGCCGATCACGGTGAAAGCACAAAGAAAACAGACCCCCAGCACCAGAAGCCGCCCCTCAGCGCGCATCCGCGCCTTGTCACGCATCTGCTCATGGCGGATGCGCTTGTTCTCACGTTCGATCGCATCGGGGTTTTCCCCCTTCTCGCGGGCCTCGAGGATGCGGGCCAGCGGGCGCAGCGGGGTGCGGATCATTCAATCTTCTCCTCGGAAAGACCGTTCAGCGCCTCGTAATTCATGGTCGAGACATCCACAGGATCGGTGATCGGCAGCATGGGCTGGGGCGGATAGGCGACTTGATCGACCTGACCGAACTGGCCGGGATGCAGCGGCAACAGGCCCAGACGGTCAAAGTTCAGATCCGCCAGATCGCGCAGCCGGTCCGGGCGGTTCTGAAAGGCCCATTCGGCACGCAGCACGGCCAGACGGGCATGGGCCGCGCGGATATTGGCATGCAGCCTGTCGGCATCGCTCAGCGCCTGCTGGGTCGCGTAATTCTCGCGGTAGGCCCAGAAGGCCAATCCAACCACGGCAATGGTGGTGAGGATATACATCACCGTGCGCATCACTCAGATCCCCCTGACCATCGGCATGCCGATGGTTTTCGCGTCAATCTCACCACTGGGCGCGTCGGTGCGCGTGGCGACCCGCAGCTTGGCCGACCGGCTGCGCGGGTTCTCTTCCAATTCCTGCGCGTCGGGGCCAATCGCCTTGCGGGATTTCAGCGTGAACTGCGGCGGCGCCTGTTCAAGCGCGGGGGCGAAACGGTTGGCATTGCCCCCGGCCCCGGCACGCGCGGTGAGGAAGCGTTTGACCATGCGGTCCTCGACCGAGTGAAAGGTCACCACCGCCAGCTTCCCGCCCGGCTTCAACGCCCGCTCGGCGGCCATAAGCCCCTGAAAAAGTTCGCCATATTCATTGTTCACCGCAATCCGCAGCGCTTGGAAACTGCGGGTTGCCGGATGGCTCTGGCCGGGCTTAGCGCGCGGCAGGCAGCCTTCAACCAGTTTGGCCAATTCCAATGTGGTGGTGATCGGCGCGTCTTCGCGGGCGCGGACAATCGCCTTGGCGATCCGGCGCGAGGCGCGTTCTTCGCCATATTGAAACAGGATGTTGGCGATCACCTCTTCCTCGGCCTCGTTGACCAGATCGGCAGCCGAGGGGCCATCTTGGCTCATCCGCATGTCGAGCGGGCCATCTTTCATGAAGGAAAAGCCACGCTCCGCCTGATCGAGCTGCATGGAGGAAACGCCGAGGTCCAGTACCACACCATCGAGGTCTTCGGCATACTCATCCATGCGCGAGAAAACGCCCTGTTGCATGGTGATCCGATCGCCATAGTCCCCGGCCCATGACGCCGCCATCTCAAAGGCCAGCGGATCGCGGTCGACAGCCACAACACGCGCGGCCCCGGCTTCCAGCAAGCCACGGGTGTAGCCGCCCGCGCCAAAAGTGCCGTCCAGCCAGACCCCCTCTACGGGCGCCACGGCAGATAGGATCGGGCGCAGCAGAACGGGGGTGTGAGGGGCGGAAGGGTCAGAGGCAGCAACCATTCCCTCAGATCTCCATATCACCATCAAGGAACGAGAGCGGATCGACATCGTCGGGCAGTTCCTGCTGCCATGCCTCTTCCTCGGTCTCGTAGGTTTCGGGCTTCCAGATTTGGAAGGTGTCACCGGCGGCGATAAAGAACGCCTCGCCGTTGAGTTCGATCTTGTTGCGCAGCTTGGCGGGCAGCACCAAACGGCCTGTCTCATCTACCGTCGTGGGGAAAGACTGGCCGTGGAACAGACGCTGAAGCGCCTTGCGCTGCATGGAGCCCCGCGGCATGCGGTCGATCTTGGCGTCAACCTCTTCGATGGCTTCCATGGTGTAGCATTCAAGGAAATTGCGGCGGTGGTCGCCATAAACAATGACCAGCTCGGGATTGTCGCCGTTTTTCCAGTTCGGGTCGCCAGCCTCCAACACACGCCGAAAAGAGGCTGGGATAGACACCCGCCCCTTCGTATCGACCTTGTGGTGGCTTTCGCCTCTGAACCTGCGGCTCACTTGTTGTCCCTGCCTCTTGCGCCTTTGCGCTTAAACTCGTTATTCGCCTCAATCCCCTGCCCCGGAAATGGAAACGGCGGGTTGATCTGCTGCCACTGATCAACCCGCCGCCCACGTCCCGCAGCTTGGCGGGGGAAGTCCGACTGCGCGCGCCACCTGGGGGGATGTCTGCTCGCTCGCGCGCCGGATCTCTTTGGTCTGATGAAAGCGAGGTGCCTGTATGAAACCTGCTAGGTTTTGATTTATTTTGGGGTCGTTTGCTGCCCCGTGTCCCGTTCTCATCCGATGCATTAGGGATGCCATGGGAATTGATGGGCGTCTAGATATTTTTTGGATTTCCGCCCAATATTTTGTTTTGCACAGGCTGTGAGAACAACATCTGGTATAACTTTTCGGGCGCAGCGTGGCTTAATTTGGGATCGCTTAAGTCTGAAACACTATATCTTGTTAACGAATTGCGACCTGCACAATATCCCACAGTTTCCCACTAAAATTTGCTCACATAGTTATCCACAGGACGTGTTCGTTGCCTGTTCCGCAGAATGCCCTCAGGGCGTTCGGATTGCATACCAATTCCCATGACTGCGAATCGGGTAAGACCCCCAATGAAGCAAGGGGCGCCCATGATTTCCCAGACTTCCCATGCATTCCCGCGACTTTTCCCATGACCTCCCAGCGGCCCATGCTTTCCCAGCCGCGCAGCCCCTCCCGACAGCGGTATCTTGTCCTTTCGGCCCACGCACGGCATGTAATGGCGCGAAACGGAGGGAGTGCATCATGATCCAAGCCACGGCTCTATTCACCCACGCGCTGAACATGCTTTTTCACGCGCCCTCAACCACGCTGCGGGTGATCCTGCCTGCGGTGCTTTGGGTGATGGGGGCCGCCGCCGCCGCGGGCCTGCTGGCGGGGGATGCGCTTGGGGCCATGGATCAGGTGATCGAGAACGCCGCCCCGCCGCCTGCGGGTCAACTTCTGATCCTGATCGCCTGCGGGCTGGCGGGCATTCTTGGCTATGCGCTGATGGCCATCCTCTGGCACCGCTATGTCTTGCTTGATCACGACGGGAGCGCCCTGCGCCCGGGCATGGGGCTGTTCTGGGCCTATGTCTGGCGGGCTATCGTTCTGGGCTTCGTGCAGTTTCTCGCGGCCATTCCCATCGGCCTCGCCATGCTACTTCTGGGCGGGCTGACCGGGTCGAGCCCGGCGGCACTGCTGTTGATCGGGCTGGTGGCAGGGGTGGCCTTCCTCTGGCTGGCGCTGCGGCTCAGCCTCGTGCTGCCCGCCGCCGCTCTGGGCCACGTCATGTCGGTCCGCGACAGCTGGCGCGCGACCGAGCCTTTGGCCGGCACGCTTTGGGCGCTGGCCGTATTGCTGGCGGTGGTGAATACGTTGCTCGGCGTGATCGCCAGCATGTTGCTGCCCGCCGACCCCGGCCTGCGACTGATGCTGGATTCCCTGCTCTATCTTATAGAGGGGCTGGTTTTCGTCTCGATGCTGACCACACTTTACGGCCACCTGATCGAAGGGCGCGAGCTGGGCTAACCGCCCGCGCCGCCCTCATCAGGCCATACCACCGTCGATCAAGCCCTTTGCGAGCCGGGCATAGGCATCGGCCATCGGCCCCTCGCCCGCGGCGACTGGCGTACCGCTATCCCCGGCCAAACGGGTCTCGAGATCAATCGGCAGGCTGCCCAAAAGCGGCACGCCCATCTTCTCGGCCTCCGCCGCCACACCGCCTTGGCCAAAGATCTCATGCTGAGAGCCGCAATCGGGGCAGACGAATGTCGACATATTCTCGATCAGTCCCAGCACCGGGGTTTTCAATGTGGCGAACATGTCGAGCGCCTTGCGCGCGTCGATCAAGGCCACGTCTTGCGGAGTGCTGACCACGATGGCGCCCGAAAGCTCGGACTTGGTGCAGAGCGTCAGTTGCACATCGCCGGTGCCGGGTGGCAGATCGACGAGCAGCACGTCCAGCTCACCCCATTCCACCTGCCCGAGCAACTGCTGCAGCGCGCCCATCAGCATCGGCCCGCGCCAGACGACGGCCTTGCCCTCTTCCAACATGAAGCCGATCGACATCATGGTGACGCCATGGGCCTGCAAGGGAATGATCGTCTTGCCGTCGGGGCTGGCGGGGCGCTTGTTGACCCCCATCATGCGCGGCTGGCTGGGCCCATAGATATCGGCATCCAGAAGTCCCACCTTGCGCCCGGCCCGCGCCAGCGCCACGGCAAGGTTGGAACTGACGGTAGATTTGCCCACCCCACCCTTGCCCGAGCCGATGGCGAGGATGCGCTTCACGCCGCTGGGTTTCATCGGCCCCTCTTGCGGCTTGGGATGCCCACCGACCTTAAGACTGGGCGCTTTCGGTGCGGGGCCATGCGCGGTCAACGCGACCGACACATCACCCACCCCCGGCAGATCGCGGACCACCTGCTCTGCCGCGTCGCGCAACGGTGCCATCTGCCGCGCGACATCGGCATTGGGCGCTTCGATGACGAATCGCACCTTATCGCCTTCGACCACCAGCGCGCGGACCAGATCATGGGACAGCAGGCTCTTGCCGTCGGGCAGTTGCACCCGCGCGAGCGCCGCTTCGACTTCTGCTTTGGTCACAGACATGCGCAAATTCTCCTCTATTACGGCTTCTGAAATGGCAGGTTCTGCGCCAAGCGCAAGGGGACGGCCCTTTTTGCATAGGGAAGAGGCGCAATGCCCAAGGATTACGCAGGGGTACCATGTTTTTGCCGCATAGCAGCATTGCAAAAAGAAATATTGTGCACCCGCAGCAATTAGCGCTAACTTAGGTCCATAGGCAGGGCCAAGCGCCCCGCTTTCGGAAAGACCAGACACATTCTTCCTCCTCCCGAATGTGTCTGATTTTACCAAGACTTGGATGCATCCACTCCTCCTCCCGGATGCAGGCAAGTTTGGAAAGACCAGACGCGTCCATCCTCCTCCCGGATGTGTCTGTTATTGGCGGCGACATCTACCTCCTCCCAGATGTCGTCGCCCCCTTTCCCCCCCCTCCCATATATGACAGTTTTATGACCCTGCGCCCTTTTGCCGCGCGAGCAAAACCGTTTTTTATCAATAAGTTGCGCCATTCAGAACCTATGCGATTTCTGCATAGCGGCATTGCCTTTATGCCCGTTGTGCAAATGCAGAAAGGGCGTAAATAGCAGGCAACGAGATGATCCACAGATGAAAAAAGAGGCGCCGAAATGGCTTACATGAACACAACCACCGCAAACACAACTTCCGTCTTCGCCCGTATCGGCGGCGCATTCGAAGCACTGGCGACCCGCTACAAACAGCACCGTCTGTACCGTGAAACTTTCGACGGTCTGAGCGCGCTGAGCAACCGCGAACTGGCCGACCTTGGTCTGAGCCGTTCCGAACTGCGCCGCGTCGCATGGGAATCTTCCCGCGGCTAAGCAGAGATAGAGATCGGACGTCAGAACCCCTCCCTGTTCTGTCGTCTGAAAGCCGGGGTGCGCGTCACTTTCCTCCTCCCTGAATGAGGCGGACCCCGCAAGGAGACCCGAAGCCGACCCTCCCTCGACGCTTCGGGCCGACATAGAAACGGCGGCACCTTCCTCCCAAGGTGTCGTCGTTTTTGTTTGTAAGGTCCTGTGCAGGCAGGCTTTTGGCAGCCCGCCACAGGATTTAGTTTAGAAGGGAACGTCTTTCCCGCCGGTCAAGAAACGTGAGACGACCTTTTTGGTCCCGGCCTTCTCAAAGGCGACTTCCATCTTGTCACCTTCGATGCCAATCACTTCGCCATAGCCGAATTTATCATGGAAAACGCGCTCACCCATCTCAAAAGCGGCGACCGCTTGCATGTCGATCGTCACATTGCGGCTTTCGCGCGGCTGGCTGGTGCCCCGCGCCCCGCTGCGGGATTGCAGGCGCTTCCAGCCCGGTGAATTATAGACATTCGCGCTTGCCGCGCGGTCATGTAGATCCGATTGCGGCATGGCCGCGCCAAAACCACCGCCGTAAAGCCCCGGCGGGGTCAGCACATCCACGTGTTCTTCGGGCAGCTCATCAATGAAACGCGACGGCATCGCATTTTGCCATTGGCCAAAGACCCGGCGATTGGCGGCGAAAGAGATGGTGCAAATCCGCTCCGCCCGGGTGATGCCGACATAGGCCAGCCGCCGCTCCTCTTCGAGCCCCTTCATCCCGCTTTCATCCATCGAACGCTGCGAGGGGAACAGCCCATCTTCCCAGCCCGGCAGGAAAACCATGGGGAATTCCAAACCTTTGGCCGCGTGCAACGTCATGATCGAGACCTTCTCGCCATCGCCCTCCTGCTCATTATCCATGATCAGGCTGACATGTTCGAGGAAGCCCTGCAGGTTCTCGAACCCCTCCAAGGCTTTGACCAGTTCCTTGAGGTTTTCCAGCCGCCCCGGCGCTTCGGGCGTTTTGTCAATCTGCCACATGCCGGTATAGCCGCTTTCGTCGAGAATCATCTCGGCCAATTCGACATGAGACACTTCAGGCGGGCCGTAATCCACCCGCAGCGGCGCGGCACCATCATCGAGCACCGAGTCGTCTTCGCTGATCTCGATCCGCGGACCTTGCAGCATGGATGACCAACGGTCGATCCCGTCGATCAAAAGCCGCAGTTGCGCCGCCCCTTTGCCGCTGATCCCGCCATGGGCGAGAAGGATTCGCGCGCCTTCGACAAGGTTCACCCCATGATCCCGCGCCGTGCGCTGGATTTTCTGCTGCGCCTTCTCGCCCAAACCCCGCTTGGGCGTGTTCACAATCCGCTCGAAGGCGAGATCATCATCGGGGCTGGTGACCACGCGGAAATAGGCCATGGCGTCGCGGATTTCCAAACGCTCATAGAATCGCGGGCCGCCAATCACTTTATAAGGCAGGCCGATGGTCAAAAACCGGTCTTCAAAAGCGCGCATCTGGTGGCTCGCCCGGACGAGAATCGCCATATCGTCAAGCGAGAAGGGGTCGAGCCCCCTCGTGCCGCGCTGCGCGGATTCGATCTCATCCCCGATCCAACGCGCCTCTTCCTCGCCGTCCCAATGGCCAATCAGGCGGACCTTTTCGCCCTCGGTCTCTTCGGTCCAGAGAGTCTTGCCCAAACGCCCCTCATTGCCCGCGATCACGCCCGAGGCGGCGGCGAGGATATGGGGGGTCGAGCGGTAATTCTGCTCAAGCTTGACCACATGGGCGCCGGGGAAATCCGTTTCAAACCGCAAGATGTTGCCCACTTCAGCCCCGCGCCAGCCATAGATCGACTGATCATCGTCCCCCACGCAGCAGATGTTCTTGTGCCCCTGCGCCAAAAGCCGCAGCCACAGATATTGGGCCACGTTGGTATCCTGATATTCGTCGACGAGGATATATTTGAACCAACGCTGATACTGCGCCAACACATCCGGGTGCGCCTGGAAAATCGTCACCATATGGAGCAGTAAATCGCCGAAATCGGTCGCGTTCAATTCGATCAGACGGCGTTGATATTGCGCGTAAATCTCCGGCCCGCGGTGATTGTATGCCCCGGCATCCGCGCTCGGGATCTTGTCCGGGGTCAGCGCGCGGTTTTTCCAGCCGTCGATGATCCCCGCCAGCATCCGCGCGGGCCAGCGTTTGTCGTCGATCCCCTCTGCGGCGACCAATTGTTTGAGCAGGCGCAACTGGTCATCCGTATCAAGAATCGTGAAATTGCTTTTCAGCCCCACCAATTCCGCATGCCGCCGCAGCAGCTTGACGCAAATCGCGTGAAAGGTGCCGAGCCATGGCATCCCCTCAACCTGCTGGCCCAGCATCTGGCCCACGCGGGTCTTCATTTCCCGCGCGGCCTTGTTGGTGAAGGTGACCGCCAGAACCTCATGCGGGCGCGCGCGCCCGGTGTTGAGCAGATGCACGATTCGCGCCGTCAACGCCCGCGTTTTGCCGGTGCCCGCCCCGGCGAGCATCAGCACGGGGCCATCCAAAGTCTCGACCGCGGCCCGTTGGGCGGGGTTCAACCCCTCCAGATAAGGCTGCGGACGCGCGGCCATGGCGCGGGCGGACAGGGAGGCGCCCTCAAAGGCGTCCATTTCGTCAAAATCACTCATGCCCGCAATCTAGCGCGTCCGGGGTACGAGATAAAGAGACGTTCCTTAAATGTTCTTTCGAAAGATATTCAAGTCCCGATTTGGTGCCGCCGCGAGCAAAACCGGGTGAATTTAAAATGCGGGGGAAATCTTTACCCGTTGATAATGCTTTGGCGGCAATGTGCTGACACAACGATAAACGAGAGGAACCGCTCATGTTCAGAAACGATGATACTTCGGTACTGCGCCGAGAGATTGACCGGTTCAAACTGCCGATGTTCATTGCGGAATTGAACGCCGACAGCGGGCATTTCGAACTTTTGGCCCTCAACACCGCCCATGAGGCGCATAGCGGCATGGTGATGAGTGAGGTGATAAACCGCCCCCTGCACAGTTTCATGCCCCATGAAGAGGCCGAGGCGGTCAATGAACGCTATGCGCGCTGCGTCTCGAACGCGGGGCAAATCCGCTATCGCGAGATGCTGCATATGCCACGCGGGCCGCTGATTTGGGATACCACGCTGCATCATGTGCAATCCTACCGCGGTCTTGACCGGGTGGTGGGCAGCGCGATTGTCGTGGAGCGCGTGCAGCGGGACAACCGCGATACCCTCGCTTTTGAAGATGTGCGCTATTTCGCGGCGACATCTTCGTTCAAACTCGAACAAATCTCGACGGTGCTGGATGCCGCCGAAAAGGGGCTGATCGATCCGGCGAAGCTTACCGGGTCGGCGGGGATGCTGGCCGGGCTCTGCCGCGCCATCGACAGCACCATGCAAGAGCTACGCTCAATCGCGCAGGAACGGCTGGACGCTGAGGCCAATCCGACCGTTCATCTGATTGACATGGAAGGCGCCGCCGCCAGCGAAGGCGACGAAATCGAAGCAGCCATCGCGGCGCTTGTGGATATGGCGGACAACCTACCCACACCGCCGGGCCGCAAGGTAAGCGAGGCCGCCCCCCTCGCCCGCTCGGCGTTCCGTCAGTAGGGCTCCGGCGCCCGACCAAGACGGCAGCACTCTCAACCGATTTCCGACGCGGCCGCACCATCTGGACAATCCGTAACCCTTTGGCGCAAATGCCGCCATGGACCTACATGCAACCTACCCCGCCCTTTCGGACCTTCGCAGCCGCGCGCAGTCGCGCCTGCCTAAATTCGTTTGGGAATACCTTGATTCCGCCACCGGGACGGAGGCCACCAAACACCGCAACCGCGCGGCCCTAGACCGCGTTGGGCTGATGCCCTCGGTGTTGCACGGCGAATTCACGCCTGACCTCAGCGTCGATCTGATGGGGCAAAAGCTCCCCCTGCCCTTCGGCATGTCCCCTTTGGGCATGTCCGGCCTGATCTGGCCCGATGCCGAAGCCCATCTTGCCCGCGCGGCGGATCGTGCTGGCATCCCCTTCGGCCTGTCCACCGTGGCCGCGACCTGCCCGGAAGATGTAGCGCCCCATTTGGGCGCGCATGGTTGGTTCCAACTCTACCCCCCGCGCGACCCGGAAATCCGAACCGATATGCTGGCGCGGGCCAAGGCTGCGGGTTTCACGACTTTGGTCCTGACCGTCGACGTACCGGTCGCCTCGCGCCGTGAGCGGCAGACCCGTTCTGGCCTGACCAGCCCGCCCAAACTGACCCCGCGACTGATGGCGCAGGTCGCGATGCGCCCGGCTTGGGCAATGGGCATGGCCCGCCTGGGTCTGCCGCATATGAAAATGCTCGACAAATACACCGAAGGCACGGCCACCGCGAACCTGCCGCCGACCGCGCATGTGGGCTATCTGCTGCGCACCGCGCCCGATTGGGATTATCTGCATTGGCTGCGCGACCACTGGCAGGGTCCGCTGGTGATCAAAGGCGTGCTGCGCCCCGAAGACGCCACGAAGATGGAAAAGGCCCGGGCCGATGCGATCTGGGTCTCGAACCACGCGGGCCGCCAGTTCGACGCGGCCCCCGCCAGCGCCGAGGCGTTGCCCGCCATTCGTGCCGCCACGAAACTGCCCGTGATCTTTGACAGCGGCGTGGAATCGGGCCTCGACATTCTACGCGCCTTCGCGCTCGGCGCGGATTTCGTCATGCTGGGCCGGGCCTTCCACTTTGCCCTCGCCGCCCTTGGGCCGCGCGGGGTCGATCACCTGATCGATGTGCTTGCCCGCGACCTGACCGCCAATATGGGGCAGCTTGGCGCACGGAACCTGCGCGACCTCCCTCCCCCCTTTGATCTGTCGCCGCTCTGATCGGAAAGCTTGCAGAAATGTGACAAAGACGGCCACAGCCCTCTTGCGCTGCACCGCAGCATCCCTAAGCTGCCTTTAAAACCAGCAGGGGAGACCAGCCAGTGACCGATTTTAAAAAGATCCTGATCGCGAACCGTGGTGAGATCGCGATCCGCATCATGCGCGCCGCCAATGAGATGGGCAAGAAAACGGTCGCGGTCTACGCCGAAGAGGACAAGCTGGGCCTGCACCGTTTCAAAGCGGATGAGGCCTATCGCATCGGTGAAGGTCTCGGCCCCGTCGCGGCCTATCTCAGCATTGACGAGATGATCCGCGTGGCCAAGGCGGCGGGTGCCGATGCCATCCATCCGGGCTATGGTCTGCTGTCGGAAAACCCCGAGTTCGTGGACGCCTGCGAGAAGAACGGCATCACCTTCATCGGCCCGCGGGCCGAGACGATGCGCGCCTTGGGGGACAAAGCCTCTGCCCGCCGCGTCGCGATGGAGGCGGGCGTGCCCGTCATCCCCGCCACCGAAGTGCTGGGCGAAGACATGGACGCGATCCGCGCCGAGGCGGCCGAGGTCGGCTATCCCCTGATGCTCAAAGCCTCTTGGGGTGGCGGCGGGCGCGGGATGCGGCCGATCATGTCCGAAAAGGAACTGGAAGAGAAAGTCCGCGAAGGGCGCCGCGAGGCCGAAGCCGCTTTTGGCAATGGCGAGGGCTATTTGGAAAAGATGATCCTGCGCGCCCGCCATGTCGAAGTGCAGATCCTCGGCGACAAACAGGGCGACATTTACCACCTTTACGAACGCGACTGCTCGGTCCAGCGCCGCAACCAAAAGGTCGTCGAACGCGCTCCCGCCCCCTACCTGAGCGAGGAGCAACGCGCCGAAATCTGCGAATTGGGCCGCAGAATCTGCGCCCATGTGAATTACGAATGCGCAGGTACCGTCGAATTCCTGATGGATATGGAAACCGGGAATTTCTACTTCATCGAGGTGAACCCCCGCGTACAGGTCGAACATACCGTCACCGAAGAGGTCACCGGCATCGACATCGTTCGCGCGCAGATCCTCATCGCCGAGGGCAAACCGCTGGCCGAAGCGACGGGCAAGGCGCAGCAAGAGGACATCACCCTCACCGGCCACGCTCTGCAAACCCGCGTCACCACCGAAGACCCGCAGAACAATTTCATCCCCGACTATGGCCGCATCACCGCCTACCGCTCGGCCACCGGCATGGGCATCCGGCTCGACGGCGGCACGGCCTATGCGGGCGGGGTCATCACACGCTATTACGACAGCCTGCTGACCAAGGTCACCGCCAAGGCGCCGACGCCCGAGATGGCCATCGCCCGGATGGACCGCGCCCTGCGCGAGTTCCGGGTGCGCGGGGTCAGCACCAACATCGCCTTCGTCGAGAACCTGCTGAAGCACCCGACGTTTCTAAGCAACGAATACACCACCAAATTCATCGACGAGACGCCCGAGCTGTTCCAGTTCGAGCAACGCCGCGACCGTGCGACCAAGGTGCTGACCTATATCGCCGACATCACCGTCAACGGCCATCCGGAGACCAAGGGCCACGCCCTACCCGCCGCCCATGTGCGCGACCCCAAGCCGCCCGTGCTGCGCGGCGAGCCGCAGATGGGCACGCGTAACCTATTGGAACAAAAGGGCCCCGAGGCGGTGGCCGAGTGGATGGGCCAACAGCGGCAACTGCTCATCACCGACACCACCATGCGCGATGCGCATCAGTCGCTCTTGGCCACGCGGATGCGCAGCCTTGATATGATCAAGGTTGCCCCCGCCTATGCCGCCAATCTGCCGCAGCTCTTCTCGGTCGAATGCTGGGGCGGGGCGACTTTCGATGTGGCCTATCGCTTCTTGCAGGAATGCCCGTGGCAACGCCTGCGCGACCTGCGCGCGGCCCTGCCCAATGTGATGACCCAGATGCTGCTGCGCGCCTCCAACGGGGTGGGCTATACAAATTACCCCGACAACGTGGTGCAGAAATTCGTGGCCACGGCGGCCAATACCGGCGTCGACGTGTTCCGCGTGTTCGACAGTCTCAACTGGGTTGAGAACATGCGCGTGGCGATGGATGCAGTCGTAGAATCCGGCAAGATTTGCGAGGGCACGATCTGCTACACGGGCGACATCTTTGACCCGGACCGCGCGAAATACGACCTTCAGTATTACGTCAACATGGGCAAGGATCTAAAAGCCGCCGGCGCGCATGTGCTGGGGCTGAAAGACATGGCAGGCCTGTTGAAACCCGCCCAAGCCCGCGCGCTTGTCAAGGCGTTGAAATCCGAGGTTGGTCTGCCGATCCATTTCCACACCCATGACACGGCAGGCAGTGCCACGGCCACCATCCTCGCGGCCTCCGAGGCGGGTGTCGATGCGGTCGACTGCGCGATGGATGCGCTTTCGGGCAACACGTCTCAGGCGACGCTCGGCACCGTGGTCTCGGCCCTGCAACATACCGACCGCGACACCGGGATCGACATGAAGGCCGTGCGCGAAATCTCTGATTACTGGGAAGAAGTTCGTGGCCATTACGCGGCCTTTGAGACCGGCATGCAGGCGCCCTCCTCCGAGGTTTACCTGCACGAGATGCCCGGCGGCCAGTTCACCAACCTCAAGGCGCAGGCCGCCTCTATGGGGCTGGAAGACCGCTGGCCCGAGGTGGCGCGCACCTATGCGGACGTGAACCAGATGTTCGGCGATATCGTGAAGGTCACGCCTTCGTCCAAAGTGGTGGGCGACATGGCGCTAATGATGGTCTCCCAAGGGCTGACCCGGGCGCAGGTCGAAGACCCGAATGTCGATGTCTCCTTCCCCGACAGCGTGATCGACATGATGCGCGGCAACCTCGGCCAGCCGCCGAATGGCTTCCCGGCGGGCATCGTCAAGAAGGTGCTGAAAGGCGAGACGCCGAACACCGAACGCCCCGGCAAACATCTGGCACCTGTCGATCTAGAGGCCGTGCGTAAGGAGCTTTCCGAGCAGTTGGACGGCCTGCAGATCGACGACGAAGACCTCTGCGGCTATCTGATGTATCCCAAGGTGTTCCTCGACTACATGGGCCGCCACCGCGTCTATGGCCCGGTGCGCACCCTGCCCACGCATACCTTCTTCTACGGCATGGAACCGGGGGCGGAGATCTCGGCCGAGATCGACCCCGGCAAGACCTTGGAAATCCGTCTTCAGGCCGAATCTGAGGCCGGAGAGGATGGCGAGGTGAAGGTCTTCTTTGAACTCAACGGCCAGCCGCGGGTGATCCGCGTGGCGAACCGGCTGGTCAAGGATGCCACCGTGCAGCGCCCCAAGGCCGAGGCGGGCAACCCCGATCACATCGGCGCGCCAATGCCGGGGGTTGTGGCTTCCGTTGGGGTGAAAGCGGGCCAGCCGGTCAAGGCGGGCGACCTGATCTTGACCATCGAAGCAATGAAGATGGAGACGGGCCTCCACGCGGAACGCGATGCGGTGGTAAAGGCCGTGCATGTGCAGGCCGGTGGCCAGATCGATGCGAAGGACCTGCTCGTCGAGTTAGAGTAAATCACCCCCGGGCGCGGCCCCTTGCCGCGCCCCCACAAGGAGCGAGCCGATGTACCTCTCTGCGATAACCCTGATCGTCCCCGACTATGACGCCGGCATCGCCTTTTACTGCGGCGTCATGGGGTTCGAACTGACCGAGGACGTCGATCAAGGCCGCAAACGCTGGGTCCGCGTCACCCCGCCCGGCGCCGAGACGGGGTTCGTTCTAGCCCGCGCGGAGGGAGAGGCGCAGCGCGCAGCCATCGGCAATCAGGGTGCAGGCCGTGTTTGGCTGTTCTTGAAGGTCAAGGATTTCGCGGCGGAATTTGACCGCCTGACCGCTGCGGGCGTGACCTTCGAAGAAGAACCGCGTCATGAGCCCTATGGCAAAGTGGCCGTTTTTGGCGATCCTTTCGGAAACCGCTGGGATTTGCTGGGTGATTGACCCCTCCCGCGGCTCCGCGCCGCATTGCCATTGCCCGGCCGACCGCTATCTTAGCTCTTGACTGAGCCTGAGCGATCCCATGCCCTACGAATGGACCACCCCGCCCCGCGCCAATCCGCAGCAGATGCGCCTTTGGCCGCATCAATCCCTGCCCGCGCGCGGTTTTGCGGCCTTTATGCTGGCCACATTTACGCTGGCGATGATTCCGCTTTTTGCCATGCTCGGCACCGCCCTGCTCTGGGGGCTGCTGCCCTTCGTACTTCTGGCCTTGGGAGCGGTCTATTGGGCCTTGCAACACAATCACCGCGCCCGCCAGATCGAAGAGGTGCTGACCCTCGACGACACCACGGCGCGGCTGGTGCACACCACCGCCAAAGGCGAGGTCAAGGATTGGGACTGTAACCGCTACTGGACCCAAGTGAAGAAATACGACGATGATGGCCCCGTGCCGCATTACGTCACCCTACGCGGCGAGGGCCGCGAGGTTGAGATCGGTGCCTTTCTCAGCGAAGAAGAGCGGATTGCGCTTTACGACGATCTGGCACGGCATCTGCGGAACTGAAAAGGGCCAGACCTTGCGGCCCAGCCCTCTGGTTTTTAACTCAGCCGCGGCTCAGCTCAGGCGGTCTTTGATAACCGGGCCCACCGCGCCAAAATCCATCTGGCCGGTATAACGCTCTTTCAGCAGCCCCATGACCTTGCCCATGTCGCGGATCGAGGTCGCGCCAACATCGGCCACGGCCTTATCCACCGCGGCGGCGGTTTCGGTGACGCTGAGCTGCCTTGGCAGGAATTCTTCGATCACCTCGACCTCTTCGCGCTCGCGCTCCGCAAGGTCCAGCCGTCCGCCCTCTTCATAGGCGCGCGCCGATTCCTGACGCTGTTTGGCCATTTTGCTGAGGATGCCCAGTACCTCGGCATCCGACACGCCCTCATCCTTGCCGTTGGCCCGGGCGGCGATGTCCTTGTCCTTGATCGCGGCATTGATCAGCCGCAGCGTCGAAAGCCGGTCCGCCGCCTTGTCTTTCATGGCCTGTTTCAAAGCATCCGAGATGCGCATCCGCAATGACATGGTGGTTTCCTGTGTTTCGCTAAATCCAAGGGTCGCAGCTTAGCGGCTCTCTCCGCGCGGAGCAATGGGGGGCGACCATAGGTAAACCCCTGTTCTGAAACGATATCTCATTTCCCTCCGCCTATTGACCCCGCGCCCGCGCGGGATTAGGTTGCCACCCGTTTACCCGCCCCTTTCTGCCCGGAGACTGCCCCATGTCCGCGCCCGCTCGCCCACGCCCGACCGCCTGCCTTGCCCTTGCGGATGGATCGATTTTCTACGGCATGGGTTTTGGCGCGACCGGCCAGACCGTGGCGGAGTTGTGCTTCAACACCGCGATGACCGGCTACCAAGAGATCATGACCGACCCGTCCTATGCGGGCCAGATCGTGACCTTCACCTTCCCGCATATCGGCAATGTCGGCACCAACCCCGAAGACGATGAGACCGGCGATCCGGTCGCCGCGGGCATGGTCGTCAAATGGATGCCCACCACGCCCAGCAGCTGGCGCAACATCCAGCCGCTGTCGGATTGGCTAGCCGCGCGCGGGCGCATCGCCATCGGCGGTGTCGACACCCGCCGCCTGACCCGCGCGATCCGCCAGCAAGGCGCGCCGCACGCCGCCCTCGCCCATGACCCGGATGGTAACTTCGACATCGAAGCGCTGGTCGCCGCCGCGCGCGACTTTGCCGGGCTCGAAGGGATGGATCTGGCCAAGGACGTGACCTGCGCGCAGACCTATCGCTGGAACGAGATGCGGTGGGCATGGCCCGACGGCTACGCGCCTCAGACCGAAGCCAAGCACAAGGTCGTCGCCGTGGACTATGGCGCGAAACGCAACATCCTGCGCTGCCTCGCCTCTGCGGGCTGCGATGTCACCGTGCTGCCCGCCACCGCGACCTATGACGACATCATGGCCCATAAGCCCGATGGCGTGTTCCTCTCGAACGGTCCCGGCGATCCGGCGGCGACGGGCGCCTATGCCGTGCCGATGATCCGCGAGGTTCTGGACAAGACCGATCTGCCGGTCTTTGGCATTTGCCTTGGCCACCAGATGCTTGCGCTGGCCCTCGGCGCAACCACCGTCAAGATGAGCCACGGCCACCACGGCGCCAACCACCCGGTCAAGGATTACGACACCGGCAAGGTCGAGATCACCTCGATGAACCACGGTTTCGCTGTCGACGGGCAATCCCTGCCCGAGGGCGTGCGCGAGACGCATGTCTCGCTCTTTGACGGGTCGAACTGTGGCATCCGCGTCGATGGCCGCCCGATCTGGTCGGTCCAGCACCACCCCGAAGCCAGCCCCGGCCCGCAAGACAGCTACTACCTGTTCGAGCGGTTCAGCGAGGCGATGGCCGAGCGCAGCGCGTAAAATTTTCTACATGCGCTGATTGCACAGGCGACTTTTAACTCTCGATTAACGGTCGCCTGCCAGTCTCATTCCGGAACCTCGACGGGGCACGGAATGAGCAACCTTCGCCTGAAACTCTCAGCGCCGCGGATGGCCACCGCGCCCGCCCGCCGGATGCGGTTGGGCCAGCATTTGATCGTCGCAGGGGTCATCGGCCCGCGCGATCTGCTGCACGGGCTTGACCTACAGCGCCGCATCGACGCCCCTCTGGGCGAAGTTCTGGCCACCGAAGGCTTGGTCGCCCCCGATGACATCGTCAAAGCGCTTGCCCGGCAATATGGCGCCCAACCTGTCGACCTTTTCCGCAGCCCCTGCGATCAACGCCTTGCGCCCCGGATACCCGCGCGTCTCTGTCTGCAATACGGCGCCGTGCCATGGCTGGAATTGGGGGACCGGCTTTTCGTGGCCAGCGGTCGCCCCGCGGAATTTCCTGATCTTTGCAACGCCTTGGGGGAGCGTGGGAAAACCTTGGTGTTGGTCGTCGCCGACCCCCGGCAGGTGCAGACCCAGATCGGCAGGCTCTACGCCGCGGAACTCGCGGAACATGCCGTCACCCGCGTCGCGGATGCGGAAAGCTGTCGGAACTGGGGGGTGCGCAGCTGGAAAAGGCGGGTTGCGTTGCGGGGTATTCTGCTGTCGCTCTTTGCGCTACTGGTGCTTTTCCCCTCCGCCGTTCTTACCCTCGCTCTCCTCTGCGGCGCGCTCACTCTGCTGCTGACCAGCGGGCTCAAGGCCGCGGCCCTTTGGGCCTCTCTCACCCGGCCCAAGCCCCCACGGTCGCCGCCGAATGCCGCAGAGATTAAGGGATTTCGCCTGCCCCGTGTCTCGGTCCTCGTGCCCTTGCTGCATGAGGAAGAGATCGCGCAGGCGCTGATCGCGCGGCTTTCGCGGCTCACCTACCCGAAATCGCTGCTGGAGGTGGTTCTGGTCCTCGAAGCGAGTGACAAGCTCACCCGTGCGACCATTGCCCGCACGCCCTTGCCACCTTGGATCAGCGTGATCGAAGTGCCCGATGCCGGGGCGCTCAAAACCAAACCGCGCGCGCTGAACTACGCGCTCGATTTCTGCCGCGGCAGCATCATCGGCGTTTGGGATGCCGAGGATGCGCCGGAGCCGGATCAGATCGAACAGATTGTGACCCGCTTTCATAATGCGCCCGAAAATACCGCTTGTTTGCAGGGGGTTCTGGATTTCTACAACAGCCGCGGAAATTGGATGGCCCGCTGTTTTTCGATCGAATATGCGACCTGGTGGCGGGTGATCCTACCTGGCGTGGCCCGGCTGGGGCTGGTCGTCCCGCTGGGCGGCACCACGCTGTTTTTCCGGCGCGACATCCTCGAACGGCTCGGCGCTTGGGACGCCCATAACGTGACCGAGGATGCCGATCTCGGCCTCCGGCTGGCGCGGCGCGGCTATGTGACCGAACTGATGCGCACCACCACCTATGAAGAGGCCAATTGCCGCCCTTGGCCTTGGGTGCGGCAACGATCCCGTTGGCTGAAGGGCTATCTCATCACTTGGGCGGTCCATATGCAAAGCCCACGCGCCCTGCTGAATGACCTCGGCGCCCTGCGGTTCATCGGCGTGCAGGCGATCTTTCTCGCCACGGTTTCGCAATTCGCCCTCGCGCCACTTCTCTGGTCTCTGTGGCTGAGTTTTTTCGGGCTGTATCACCCGGTCACGGACTGCCTTGCGCCACCCGCCCTGACGGCGATCTTCGCGCTGTTCATTCTGGCGGAATTGCTGAACTTCTGCGCCGCCACCATCGCCGTCTCAAACCGGGGTCAACGGCATCTGCTGCCTTGGGTCATCACCTGCCCGCTCTACTTCGCATTGGGCGCCTTAGCCGCCGCCAAAGCGCTGTTTGAGCTCTATCGCAGTCCACATTTTTGGGACAAAACCGCCCATGGCCACACCCTGCCGCGCTATGTAAAACCGCGCAAAAGGCTCAAAAATCATCCTCGCGCCGGGCCGCTTCCTGCTTCAACCGGGTCATGAAAGCGACGGAGATATGCGTGCGCAGCGCCTCATCCGCGCCATCCTCATCGCGGGCTTCGATCATCTCCACGATGCGGTTATGTTCGGCCTGCGCAATCTCCCCCCGCCCCTCCACCGCGAGGGATGAGGTCGCCATCAAGGCCATAGAGCGATGCACGAGGTCAAGCTGCTGCACCAAATAGCGGTTGTGCGACGCCAGATGGATTTGCTTGTGAAACCGTTTATTCGCCCGTGCCAGCGCGTTGGGATTGCCCGCCAGCGCGTTGTCGGCATCCACCATCTCGCGCAGCACGCGCACCTCTTCGGCGGTGGCATGGCGCGCAGCCAGCCGCGCGGCCAGCCCCTCCAACTCGCCCCGGACGACGTAAAGCTCGGCCATCTGGTTGTGATCCAGCGAGGCCACGATCAGGCTACGCCCGTCCCGCATGAGCAGGGATTGCGTCTCAAGCCGTTGTAATGCCTCACGGATCGGCGTTCGCGAGACGCCGAAACGCTCGGCCAATTCGCTCTCCACCAAGCGGTCACCGGGGCGATAGGTGCCAATGTCGATGGCCTCCAAAATCATCGAATAGGCGTCGGTCGGGCCGGTCTTGGGGTCGGGCATCAGCTATCAGTCCTTGAAAGTTGCGCCACCTTACTCACCGCGACCATTTGCGCAACCCGGCAGGGCTTGCGCGGCTGCGCGTCTCGGCCTACCTCTGCGCCATGCCGCGCGATGCTTTTTCTCATGTCACCACTTGGGTCTTCGACCTCGACCAAACGCTTTACCCGCCCGAGGCGCGGCTTTTCGACCTGATCGAAGCGCGTATGGTCGATTGGGTGATGCGCGCGATCAAGGTCGACCGGGCCGAGGCCAACCACCTGCGCCAGCATTATTGGCAGACCTATGGCACCACGCTGGCCGGCTTGATGCGCGAACACGGTGTCGACCCCGGCCCCTACCTGACCGAGGTGCATGACATTCCGATGGATCGGCTCACCCCCGACCCGCTGCTCGCTCAGGCCATTCGCGTGTTGCCGGGGCGGCGGATCGTCTACACCAACGGCTGCGCGCCCTACGCCGAACGGGTGCTTGAGGCCCGCGGTCTTTCAGGGCTTTTCGACGCGGTCTATGGTGTCGAACACGCTGATTTCCTGCCCAAACCCGAAGCCGCCGCCTATGACAAGGTCTTTGGCATCGACGGGTTCCAGACCGCATCCGCCGCCATGTTTGAGGATGATCCGCGCAACCTCGCCGCGCCCCACGCTTTGGGGATGCGCACGGTGCATGTGGCCCCGGAACGTGGCGAAGGCGATCACATCCACTACCATACGCAAGATCTTTGCGAATTCTTAACACGGGTGGCGGGCTGATGACCTTCGATTGCGATATCCTGATTTCCGGCGGCGGCATCGCCGGGCTGACCGCGGCGGCGGCCTTTGGCGCGGCGGGCTTCGATGTGATCTGCGTCGACCCCACCCCGCCCGTCACCGATGGCGCCGCCAAGGGGGCCGACATGCGCTCCACCGCGCTGCTGCAACCGGCGCGGCGCCTGCTGGAGGACGCCGGTCTTTGGGACCGTCTTGCCCCCCATGCCGCCGCCCTGCAAATCATGCGGATCGTCGATGCGGGCGGCGAAGACCCAACGCCGCGGGTCACGCGCGAGTTCGACGCCGCCGATATCTCTGACGCACCCTTCGGCTGGAACTTCCCCAACTGGCTGCTGCGGCGCGAAATCCTGACCCGGCTGAACGAATTGCCCAGCGTCGATTTCCGCCCCGGCGCCGGCACCACCACGCTTTTCACCCGCCAAAGCGAAGCGCGTGTCGGGCTAAGCGATGGCAGCCGGATCAGAACCCGGCTGGTGATCGCCGCCGACGGGCGCAACAGCCCAATGCGTGAGGCCGCGGGGATCGAAGTCACCACCCGCCGCTACGGGCAAAAGGCGCTGGCCTTCTGCGTGACCCACCCGATCCCGCATGAAAATGTCTCGACCGAAGTACACCGTTCGGGCGGGCCCTTCACCCTCGTGCCCCTGCCAGATCGCGACGGCATGCCCTGTTCCGCCGTGGTCTGGATGGACGATGGCCCCGCAACCCAAACCCGCGCCACGCTCGATCCCGCCGCCTTTGAGGCCGAGGCGACCGCCCGGTCGGCCAATCTCTTCGGCCCGCTTACCCTCGCAAGCCCCCGCGCCCTCTGGCCCATCATCAGCCAAGAGGCCAAACGTCTTTCTGCCGAACGGCTGGCCCTCGTGGCGGAAGCCGCCCATGTGCTGCCCCCCATCGGCGCGCAGGGGTTGAACATGTCGCTGACCGATATGGCGACCCTGCTGGAACTCGCCCGCGCCGCGCCCGAACGCCTCGGCGATGCCGAGATGCTTGAGGCCTATCACAAGGCCCGCCACGCCGATATCGCGCTCAGGGTCCGGGGCATCGACCTGTTGAACCGCGCCAGTCAAGCCAGCAGCCCGCTTGCCCGAGACGCGCGCGCGGCGGGGCTCAACGCGCTCTACGCCCTGCCCCCGGTGCGCAAGATGCTGATGCAAATGGGACTGGGCCTGCGCCGCTGAACTGCGGCGCAGAGGGGCTTACAGAACCTCGTCCAACACCGCCGTCAGCCGCGCCACGGTCGCGTCGACATCATAGAGCTTGTCCAATCCGAACAGCCCCAGACGGAAGGTGCGAAAATCATCCGGCTCCCCCACCTGCAACGGCACCCCGGCGGCGATCTGCATGCCATGGGCGGCGAAAGCCTTGCCGTTTTGCATATCGGGATCGGCGGTATAGCACACGACCACCCCCGGCGCGGCGAACCCTTCTGCGGCGACTGCGGTTACACCGCGGTCGGCCAAGGCCTGACGCACCGCTTCGCCCAACCGCCACTGCGCCTCTTTCAGCCGGTCGAACCCATAGTCCCGCGTCTCTTTCACCGTATCGCGGAACACGCGCAGCGCATCCGTCGGCATGGTGGCGTGATAGGCATGACCGCCCGCCTCATAGGCCTTCATGATGTCGCGCCATTTGCGCAGATCGATGGCGAAACTGTCCGAGGTGGTCTCATTCAGCCGCGCCTCGGCCCGCGCCGACATCATCACCAAACCGGCCGAGGGCGAGGCACTCCACCCCTTCTGCGGGGCCGAGATCAGCACATCGACCCCAAGCGCCTTCATATCCACCCAGACACAGCCCGAGGCGATGCAATCAAGCACCATCAGCGCGCCCACCTCATGGGCCGCCGTGGCCATTTCCTTGATATAGTCATCCGGCAGGATCATGCCCGAACTTGTCTCCACATGCGGGGCGAACACCACCTGCGGCTTCTGCGCGCGGATCGCGGCGGTGACCTCGTCAATCGGGGCGGGCGCAAAGGGCGCGGGGCTGGCATTGCCCTGCATCCGCGCCTTCATCACCTCGGCGCTATTGGTCAGATCGGCACTCTCGATGATCTGGCTCCAGCGGTAAGAAAACCAGCCGTTGCGCACCACGAGCACATCCTGCCCCCGCGCGAACTGCCGCGCCACGGCCTCCATCGCATAGGTGCCGCCACCGGGCACCAGCGCCACGGCATCGGCGTTATACACCTCACCCAGCCAGGTCGAGAGGTCGCGCATGACCTGCTGAAACTCCGCCGACATGTGGTTGAGCGACCGGTCGGTAAAGACCACGCTGAATTCATCAAGCCCCGAAGGGTCTACCGTGTCGAGCAATGCCATTGTTCTTCCTCCATCATTCGAAGCAAAGGCATATGGCCCGCCACGGCAAAAGGCAAATGCGGCTAAAGCGGCCCCGGCAGGCGCTCTTCGCTCAACAGCACATTCGCCTCCACCTCCCCCGCGCCGGGCAGGGTCATGATCCGCCGCCTAAGCACACGCTCGAAATCCGGCAAATCCCGCGCCACGACCCGCAGACGATAGTCGAACAACCCCAAAACATGCTCCACCGTCTGCACCTCGGGAATGGCCGAAACCGCCCGCTCGAAATCCTCCAAACTGACCCGCCCGCGCGTGGCCAGCTTGATCCCCAGAAACACCGTGACACCAAAGCCCAAAGCCTCGGCATTCAAGCGCAATCGCCGCCCGGCGATCGCGCCGCCCTCCTCCAGCCGTTTGATCCGCCGCCATGTCGCAGGCTGCGACAGGCCGAAACGGCGCCCCAAGGCACTGGCACTTTGATTGGCGTCCCGTGCTAGCGCCCGCAGCAAGGCGCGGTCGATGTCATCAAGCTCGATCACAGCGGCAGCCCCTCCTGCGTCTTGATCCGCGCCACATGCATCAACGCCTCAATCTCAGCGATATGCGGCAGGGTCAGGATGCGACTGCGGTAAATCTGCTGATAATGCCCCATGTCCCGCGCAATGATCGACAGCCGCAGATCAACCCGCCCCAAAAAGGTCTGCAACTCGATCACCTCAGGCACCTGCCGCGCCTCTGCCATGAAAACATCAAAAGCATTCGCCTGCGTCTTATCCAAGGTCACCCGCAAGGACACTTCCAAAGCATAGCCAAGCGCCGCCCAATCGATCACCACCCCGCTGCCCTGCACGATCCCCTGATCTTGCAGCCGCGCAATCCGCCGCGCCGCCTTGCCGGAGGTGATATTGCACCGCTCCGCCAACTCCCCGGGGCTGAGACTCGGCTCCGCCTGCCAATAGCGCAGAATACGACGATCCAGATCATCAAGCATGATTTTTCCGTTTTAGAGCTATACCACGAATAACTATCTTCATCCTTTCACAAATACCTCTACGATGACAATGGCTACTGGGCGCGACTTCGCTATGGTGAGACCCAGAACGAGACAAACCAAAGGACAAGATCATGCGCGTTTACTACGACCGCGACTGCGACGTGAACCTCATCAAGGACAAGAAGGTGGCGATCCTCGGCTACGGCTCCCAAGGCCACGCCCATGCGCTGAACCTGCGCGACTCGGGTGCCAAGAACCTCGTCGTGGCCCTGCGCGAAGGTTCCGCCTCCGCCGCCAAGGCCGAGGGCGAAGGCCTCAAGGTCATGGGCATCGCCGAGGCCGCGGCCTGGGCCGACCTGATCATGTTCACCATGCCCGATGAACTTCAGGCCGAAACTTACAAGAAATACGTGCATGACAACATCCGCGAGGGTGCCGCCATTGCCTTCGCCCACGGTCTGAACGTCCACTTCGGCCTGATCGAGCCCAAAGAAGGCGTCGACGTGATCATGATGGCCCCCAAAGGCCCCGGCCACACCGTGCGCGGCGAATACACCAAAGGCGGCGGCGTACCCTGCCTTGTGGCCGTGGACAAAGACGCTTCCGGCAAGGCGCTGGAAATCGGCCTCTCCTATTGCTCCGCCATCGGTGGCGGCCGGTCGGGCATCATCGAGACCAACTTCCGCGAGGAATGTGAAACCGACCTCTTCGGCGAGCAGGCCGTGCTCTGCGGTGGTCTGGTCGAACTGATCCGCATGGGCTTTGAGACACTAGTCGAGGCGGGCTACGCCCCCGAGATGGCCTATTTCGAGTGTCTGCACGAGGTGAAGCTGATCGTGGACCTGATCTACGAAGGCGGCATCGCCAACATGAACTACTCGATCTCGAACACCGCGGAATACGGCGAATATGTCTCCGGCCCCCGCATCCTGCCCTACGACGAGACCAAGAAGCGCATGAAAGACGTGCTGACCGACATCCAGAACGGCAAATTCGTGCGTGACTTCATGCAGGAAAACGCCGTGGGCCAGCCTTCGTTCAAAGCGACCCGTCGCATCAACGATGAGCACCGCATCGAACAGGTCGGCGAAAAGCTGCGCGAGATGATGCCGTGGATTTCCGCAGGCAAGATGGTGGACAAGGCCAAGAACTGAGCCAAATCTCCCCCAAAGATAAGACGACATCGACCCCGGCCTCGCGCCGGGGTCTTTGCCTTTACGCCGGAGCCCCGATGAACACCACGCCTCAAATCACGCTGATAAGCTGGCTGCTGATCGCCCTTTTGGGGTTTGTTTGGGGGGGCACCTTTCTTTTTACCGAAGTGGCGCTCACCGGGATCACGCCCTTCTGGCTCGCCGCCTCGCGGATCGGGTTGGCGGCGGTGGTGATGCTGGCGCTCTGGGCCCTGCGGGGGTTCACGCTTTTCACCGCGCGCCCCTCTGCCTCCGACATCCTCGTGCTGGTGACGATCGGCATCATCAGCTCGGCCCTGCCCTTTTCGCTGCTCGCATGGGGGCAGCAATATGTGACCTCGGGCTTTGCCGGGGTGACCATGGCTTCCGTGGCATTGATCGTCCTACCCATGGCCCATTTCCTGCTGCCGGGGGAGCGCATGACCCCGCGCAAGGTCGGCGGCTTTGTCATCGGCTTCGTCGGCGTCGTCGTGTTGATCGGCGGGCAAGCTTTTGAGAGCACCGGCGCTGCGATGGAAACGGCGGGGCGGATGGCCTGCGTCGCCGCGGCCTCTTGCTATGCGGTCAGCTCGATCCTCATGCGCCGGCTGCCTTCGGTGGATCCGATTGGGCTGGGGACGGTGCTGATGCTGATCGGTGCCATGGTCATGCTGCCCGCCGCCTTCCTCAGCGAGGGCCCGCCGCCCCTGCCCACGCCCAAGATACTGGCCGTGCTGGCCTTTCTCGGCCTCATCCCCACCGCGGGCGCGGCGTTTTTGCGGGTCTATGTGGTGCGCACCGCGGGGCCGGTCTTTATGTCACTGGTGAACTACCAAGTGCCGGTCTGGTCGGTCCTGCTGGGCGCGCTGGTGCTGTCAGAGCCGTTGCCAATGTCGTTGCTTTACGCGATGGCGCTGATCCTTGCTGGGGTCGGGCTCAGCCAATACGGCGCGCTGAAACGGTTGTTCCAGCGCGGGTAGAACAGCTTAGCTGCCCACCGCCGTATTCACCGCTTCGACCACGCTATCGACCGCACGCTCCATCAGTGCCGCGTCCTCATGTTCGGCCATGACGCGCACCAAGGGTTCCGTGCCCGATTTGCGGATCAACAGCCGCCCACCCTGCGCCAGATCGGCTTCGGCCTGCGCGATGGCGGCTTTGACCAGCGCGTCTTCCAGCGGGGTCTGCCCGGCGGAGAAGCGCACGTTTTTCAGCAGCTGCGGCACCGGGTCGAATTGGTAGAGCAGTTCCGAGGCAGGCCTGCCCGAACGTACCATCTCGGCCAGAAACTGCATCCCGGCCATTAGCCCGTCGCCCGTGGTCGCATAGTCGGTCATCACGATATGGCCCGACTGCTCCCCCCCGAGGTTGAAGCCCCCTTCGCGCATCCGCTCCACCACATAGCGGTCGCCGACGCCGGTCCGCTCCAGTCGCACACCGCGGTCGTTCAGGAAACGCTCCAGCCCCAGATTGCTCATTACCGTGGCGACGAGCGCCTTACCCGCAAGCCGCTCTTCCTCGGCCCAACGCGCGGCCATCAGAGCCATGAATTGATCGCCGTCACCGATGCGGCCATTCTGATCGATCAGGATCACCCGGTCAGCGTCGCCATCAAGGCAGATGCCCACATCGGCGCCATTGGCCACCACGGCCTCCGCCGCCGATTGCGGCTGGGTGGAACCGCAGCCATCGTTGATGTTGAACCCGTTCGGGTCCACGCCCACGGGGATCACATTCGCGCCCAATTCCCACAGCGCCATCGGCGCCACATGGTAGGCCGCGCCATGGGCGCAGTCGATCACCACCTTCAACCCATCAAGACGCATCTGCCGCGGGAAAGAGGATTTGACCCGTTCGATATAGCGAAATCGGCTGTCGTCGATGCGCTTGGCCCGGCCAATCTGATCCGGCGCCGATGGCTCGACCCCTTCGGCGACCAGCGCTTCGATTTCCTGCTCGACCTGATCGGAGAGTTTGAACCCATCCGGGCCGAAGAACTTGATGCCATTGTCGCTGGCCGGGTTGTGACTGGCCGAGATCATCACCCCCAGATCGGCCCGCATGGAGCGCGTCAAAAGCCCCACCGCCGGTGTCGGCACCGGCCCCAGCAGCAACACGTTCATGCCGGTGCTGGTGAGGCCCGCAGTCAGCGCGTTCTCGAACATATAGCCCGAGAGCCGCGTGTCTTTGCCGATAACCACACGGTGCACGCCGCGTTTCTCACGCCGAAAATAGCGCCCGACGGCGGCACCGATGCGCAGCGCCATGTCGGCGGTCATGGGGTGAATATTGGCGGTGCCCCGCACGCCGTCTGTACCAAAAAGCTTTGTCATATCTCTTTACCTGCCAGTGCCGAACGATAAAGTAAAATGGATTGAATGGTTTGCGCCACATCGTGCACGCGCAAGACTTGGGCCCCGTGGTTCAGTGCCGCCAGGGCCACCGCGATGGAGCCGGGCGCGCGATCTTCCCCCGCCGCGCCGCCGCCGATCGTGCCGATGAAACGTTTACGCGACGCGCCGAGCAAGATCGGCACCCCGAGGCTGTGGAACAGGCTCAGCCGCGCGAGCAGCGCAAGGTTGTGTTCCAGCGTCTTGCCAAAGCCGATGCCCGGATCGGCGATGATATTTTCGCGCGGGATGCCCTGCGCCTCAAGCGCCGCAATGCGTTCGGCCAGATAGTCATAGACGTCGAGCAGCACGTCATCATAGCGCGGGTCGCGCTGCATTGTGGCCGGATCGCCTTGGGCGTGCATCACACAGACCGGCAGCCCCTGCGCCGCGCAGAAGGGCGCAAGCGCCGGGTCAAAGGTCAGCCCCGCCACGTCATTGACCAGATCCGCCCCCGCCGCCACGGCGGCTTCGGCCACGGCGGCCTTGCGGGTGTCGATGCTGATCGCCCCTTCCCCGGCGGCCCGCAGCCCTTCGATCACCGGTCGAACACGCGCGATTTCTTCCTCCTCCGGCACGGTCTCCGCACCCGGGCGGGTGGACTCCCCGCCGATGTCGAGCATATCGACTCCCGCTG
The DNA here is from genome assembly GCF_017743915.1 of Sulfitobacter sp. R18_1. Taxonomy (NCBI): domain Bacteria; kingdom Pseudomonadati; phylum Pseudomonadota; class Alphaproteobacteria; order Rhodobacterales; family Roseobacteraceae; genus Sulfitobacter; species Sulfitobacter sp. R18_1. Next base: position 39,250 of record NZ_JAGHRG010000006.1, on the reverse strand, counting down.
CCCGCATCGCCGCCCCCGCCGCGACCGCGACCTGCGGGTCGGCATGGCGGCCCCCGTCTGAGAAACTGTCAGGCGTGGCATTGAGGATGCCCATCACGCGGGGGCGGTCGAAACTTAGGCCAGCGATGGCCGGGCGCGGCGCGGTCAATGCATCGCGCGCGGCGGAGGGGAGCGCATCTGCCGGGATCACGCGCGGCGCCTGCCCTCGCGCCAGCACCTCAACATGGGTGAACCAGCCCCAACCGCCCGCGAGGGTCAGCGCGCCTTCGGGCCGTGCGGGGCCGATCTGAACCAAGGGGCGATGGTACTCGGTCATCAAACGATCTCCGCGCTGTCGATGTCAAGCAGGCGCATAGGCAGCGCCGTGCCCTCGGGCTGGTCTGCGCCGATCAGGACCAATTCGCAGGCCGATGAACTCTCGGCGAACCATGCGGCTAGGGCGGGTGCTGCGCTTGGCGGGGCGGCGGGGCCGTCCACCGCGTCGAGCACGATCCGCGCAGGCGCCCAGATGCTGATCTGGCCGTTTTTCATCGCCCAGTCCAATTCTGTCCGGCTGCCGACCACCGCGCCGCGCGGATCGCGGGCCGAGAGCATCCAAGCGTTCTGTTCGATCGCCAAGAGGTCAATGTGCCGCTGCGCTTTCTCATCCTCGGCCTGTGGGACGGCAATGTCCGAGGGGCCAACGCAGAGGATCACCGGCTCCGCCGCCGCTTCCAATTGATCCAGCCATTCCGGCAAACGCGTCGAGGCAATCGCCGCATTGGAGAGGTAAACCACGCGCGGCTGCGGGGCCTTTTGGGCCGCGTCATGCGCTGCCGCCTCCTCCCGCGCGCGCACGATCTCGACCCCAAGCGCACCGGGGCCCCGGTCGAGCTTTTCGATCCGCACGAAGACCCGCATCGCCTGGGGCTCGATCAGGATACGGTCAGCCACCCGTTCGGCCAGCGTTTCCAAAAGGTTGAGCCGTTCGGCGGCAAGCTCGGCGGCGATGGCTTCGGTCACGCGGTCGTAAGACAGGATACGGTCGACATCGTCGTCCACCACACCCGTCAGGGGGGCCACCTCGACCACCACGTTGAAACAGACCCGCTGGGTCACGTCCCGCTCGGCCTGAAAGGCACCGATCTCGACCTCCACGATATGATCGCGCAGAGAGATACGATCACGCGGCTCGGGGCCGGCCATCGTCTCTGCCCGCTCGGAAGGGTGGGCAAAGGCAAGTCGAATTTCGTCGTCGGACATCGGCAGCGCCTATCGGATCAGGGTAATGGCCCCACCGGGGGCGCTTCGATGCACATTTAGCAGGCCCACCGGCGGCAGGCCAGCACCCGAAGGCACATCCCGCCCCTCAGTTCGAGGCGGTCTTCCATGTGTGGCGATAGAAGAGGTGCTGCCCGATCCGCGCGGTCTTGGTATAGACCCGCGCCCAATTGGGGTTCACGGCAGTGGTGTGATAGTGGGTCGCGCCATTGGTCAGCTTCGGCGCGCTGCCGTCGATGATCGCACGCGCGACTTTTGAGACACGGGCAAAAGCGCGCGGCTCATTGATGACCTCTTTGTGGCCGTCGCAGGTGTAGGTGAACTGGCACTGATACTTGCGCCCGGTCCCTTGGTTGATCACGCCGCAAAGCGTGCCGGGGAAACGGGCGGATTTCACCCGGTTCATGATCACTTCGGCCACGGCGAACTGGCCCTTGACCGTCTCGCCGCGCGCCTCGAAATACAGCGCTTCGGCAAGGCACTGCAACTCAGCGTTGCCTTCGGCCTTGGGCTGGCTGTCGATCCAAGCCGTGGAGAATTTCACATCTGTCGCGCTGGCCGACACGGGCTGTGCGACCATCTCCTGAAGCCGCGCCGCACCGGCGGACTTCAGACCTTGAATTTCAATCTGCGCAAGATCGCTCGCACTTTCAGAGCTGGCTTGAACCGCCAGAGGGCTGCTGCACAGCGCCATGGAAAGAGCAAAAGAGATCGACCGGATAAAACGCATTATGCGCCTCGCATCATTGTTAGGGCTGCGGGGCGGATAGCCAAAAGGTTCCCGGCGGTAAACCCAACCAGACGTTATGTGCAGAAACTCGCCGAATTATGGTATAAATTGGGCTGGAGCCCGCCGCCCCTACCCGATCTTGTGGGCAATGGCGAGTTGGGCGGCGGCCAGACGTGCAACTGGCACGCGAAATGGCGAACAGGAAACATAATCGAACCCCGATTCGCGGCAAAAGGCGATGGATTCGGGGTTGCCGCCATGCTCCCCACAGATGGAAAGCGTGATTCCGGGCTGCGCCTTGCGTCCTCTTTCTGCCCCGAGTTGCAGCAATTCGCCGACCCCATCGGTATCGAGCACATGGAAGGGATCCTCTGGATAGACCCCCTGTTGCACGTAGTTCGACATGAAGCGCCCCGCGTCGTCGCGCGAGAGGCCATAGGTCATCTGCGTCAGGTCGTTGGTCCCGAAGCTGAGGAAGGCACAATGCGGCGCGATATCATCGGCGCGCAGACAGGCGCGCGGGGTCTCCACCATGACGCCAAGCCGGTAGGTAAAGCTCGCGTCACGCTCACTGCGCACGGCGGCGGCCACGGCATCAACGCTGGCTTTAACCAGTTCCACCTCGCGCCGGGCGCTGACCAGCGGGATCATGATCTCGGGCACCACCGGCTCGCCATCGCGGCTGGCCTCGATCGTGGCCTCGAAAATGGCGCGGGCCTGCATCTCATAGATCTCGGGCACCGTGACCCCGAGCCGCACGCCGCGCAGGCCAAGCATCGGGTTATACTCCGTCATCGCCGCCACGCGGCGGGTCACATCGGACATCTGAAGGCCAAGCGCCTCGGCCAATTCGCGCTGTCCGGCTTTGTCGGAGGGCAGGAATTCGTGCAACGGCGGGTCGAACAGACGGATGCAGACCGGCTGGCCCTGCATGATGCGGAACAGCTGGGTGAAATCCTCGCGCTGCATGGGCAACAGGCGTTCCAGCACGGCGCGACGATCCTCACCGCTTTCGGCAAAGATCATCTCGCGCATCACGGTGAGGCGGCCCGGCTCGAAGAACATATGCTCAGTCCGGCACAGGCCGATGCCATGGGCGTTGAAGTTGCGCGCGGTCTGGGCATCGGTCGGCGTGTCGGCATTGGCGCGAATGCCAATATCAGCCACATCCTCGGCCCAGCCCATCAGCCGGTTAAAGGTATCGTCGAGCGCCGCCTCCTGCATCTTGGCCGCCCCCGCCAGCACCTGCCCGGTTGAGCCATCGACAGTGACCTGATCGCCTTCGACAAAGACCCGCCCGTCGGGGGCGATGATCTGCCGTTGGGTCACCACAAAGCGCATGTTCGAGGCACCGACCACGCAAGGCAGCCCCATGCCGCGTCCGATCACTGCCGCATGGCTGGTGATGCCGCCGCGTTCGGTCAGCACGGCGGCAGCAGCATGCATGCCGCGAATATCCTCGGGCGAGGTCTCACGCCGGACGAGGATGCAAGGCTCGCCTCGCGCGGCGCTGGCCTGCGCGTCGCTGGCGGAAAAGACGATGCGCCCGGTGGCCGCGCCGGGGCTGGCGGCGATGCCGCGCCCGATCACGTCACGCTTGGCGCTTGGGTCGACTTGGCGGTGCAGCAGTTCCGACAGCGTGCGCGGCTGCACCCGCATCAGCGCTTCCTCGCGGCTGATGATCCCCTCATCGGCCAGCGCCACAGCGATGCGCACGGCAGCCCGAGAGGAACGCGCGACCTTTACACCGTCCAAGATATGCAGCTTACCCTGATCGATCACGAATTCGACCTGCATCTCGGCCCGCAGCCTCTTGCGCATCAGTGCTGCGTGATCCTTCAACTCGGCAAAGGCTTCGGGCACCAATTCTTCAAGCGATGGCCCGCGCGGATCGCGGGTGAGATACATCGCCGCCGCATCGCCTTCGAGCGCATCGCGCCCTTGGCTCTGGCTCAGATAGCGCCCGGTGATCTGCGGCAGGCCGGTGTCACTGTCGACCAGTTGCAACACGCCCGAGCCGCATTGCCCCTGCCCCACGCCAAAGGCCATCTCTTGCACCACCAGCCCCAGCCCCGCATCCGCAGGCGCGCCCTTGGCCTGCCGCAGCAGCCGCGCCGAGGTGCCGTTCCACGCCCGCGCCATCGAGCGCAGCACGGCCGCCAGTTGCGTTGCCGGGTCTTGGGGGAAACGCTCTTCGGTCTCGGCCTCATAGGCGCGCAGGGATTCCATCAGCGCCGCGCGGCCATCGCCGTTCACATCGTCGAACATATCCGGGTCGAGGCGGGCCACATTGACCGCGTAGGACTGCACGAAACGCGAATAAAGCGCCGCCGCTGGCCCTTCGCCGATGGTGCCTGCATAGCTTTCGAAGAGCGCATCGTTGATCCCGATGTTCAGCACCGCCCCCGGCCCGCCCCAATCGGGGTCTTGGCTGGAGGGCCGCACGCAAAGCAGCGCGCCCTTCGGGAACTGATCGACCACCGCCTGCACGTCGGGCATCTGCCCCCGCGCGATCTGCTGCACCGCATCAAAGGACAGCGCGATGGTGCGCGGCACCGGCAGGTCGAGCCGCACGAGACGTTGCAGGCATTTGGCCCGCCCGCCGTGGGTGGTATTGGCAATCGGCGCGGTGGGGGTCACCAGCGTGGTATGGGGATCGTTCTGCACTGCGGCACCTTAATCGTTCCGGTGCAGCATAGGGGTTGAGGCAGAAGGGGCAAGGGATCTTGCCCCCTCGAAGTTCAGCCGTCCAGTTTGGTCAGGTCCGCCACGGCGCTACAGATCGTGCGGATGCGGCTCAGCAGATTAAGTCGGTTGCGCCGCACCGTGGGGTTCTCGGCGTTGACCTGCACCGCCTCGAAGAAGGCGTCGATCGGCCCGCGCAATTCCGCCATAGCCGCCATCGCGGTCGAGAAATCCTGCGCCGCCATTGCCGGGGTGATCTTGGCCTCGGCTTTGTCGAGCGCGGCGAAGAGGTCTTTCTCGGCCTCCGTCTCGGCAAACTTCGGATCGGCGCCAAAGGAGTATTCCACGCCGTCGGCCTCTTCGGCTTGGCTGAGGATGTTGTTGGCGCGTTTGAAGCCTTGGATCAGGTTTTCGCCGTCGTCGGTTTTGAGCGTTTCCGACAGGGCACGGGCGCGTTTGACCAGCAGAGTGAGGTCGTCGCTGCCGTCCATGGCGATGCAGGCGTCGATGACGTCATGGCGGATGCCTTGGTCGCGGAGGTAGACTTTCAGGCGGTCGTGGATGAAGGAGAGGAGATCGCTCTGCAATTCGCTGTTAAAGTGCCACTCATGGATCGTTACACGAGTCCGACCCGCTTCAGCGAGTTCTTTGAGATCAAACTCGCCTCGAATATCCTCGGCTCGTCCTGTTCCAATAACACGCCCGTCTTCTTGAACCGTCGCGACGGCATCAGCTTCAATGGTGGCGCGGTGCGTCTGCAAAGTTTCCGACAAGGAAAGATGTAGATCATTCTCAACCAGAATCCGGATCACGCCCAAGGCCGCGCGGCGCAGCGCGAAGGGGTCCTTGCTGCCGGTGGGCTTCTCGTCGATGGCCCAAAAGCCGGTGAGCTTGTCGATCTTCTCGGCCAGTGCCACGGCGATGGAGACAGGCGCCGTCGGCACGTCATCGGACGGCCCGAGCGGCGCGTAGTGATCCTTCGCGGCATCGGCCACGGCATCCGACATCCCCGCCTTGCGCGCGTAGTAGCTGCCCATCAGGCCTTGCAACTCGGGGAATTCGTAGACCATTTCGGAGCTGAGGTCGGCCTTGGCCACCCGCGCGGCCTTTTCGGCCTCCTCGGCCTCGGCACCGACCAGCGGGGCCAACTCGCGCGAGAGGGTCGCCATGCGGTCGATCAACTCGGCCTGGGTGCCGAGCTTGTTGTGGAAGGTCACATTTTCCAGCGCTTTGACCCAAGTCTCCATGCCCGCGCCGGTGGTGACGCTGCGCAGGTCGTTGTCCCAGAAGAATTTCGCATCCGACAGCCGCGCGCCCAGCACCTTTTCGTTCCCGGCGAGGATCGTGGCGCCCTCGTCGGCGGTGGTGCGGTTGGCGACGGTGACGAACCGCTCGATCTGCCCCGACTTCGGATTGCGGACCGAGAAGAACTTCTGATGCTCTTTCATCGAGGTTTGCAGCACCTCTGGCGGCAGGCCGAGAAAATCCTTGCCGATGCGGCCCATCAGCACGACGGGGTATTCCACGAGGCCCGCGACCTCGGCCAGAAGCCCTGCGTCCTCAACCACTTCCAGCCCGGCGGCGAAGGCGAGATTGGTGGCGTCATGCCAGATCGTGTCAGCCCGCGCGGCGGGGTCGAGCACGACAAAGGCGCGGCTGAGCTTGTCCTGATAATCCTCGAAACCCGCGACTTCGATCTCGTCGGGGGCGAGGAAACGGTGCCCGCGCGTGGTGTTCTCGGCGGTGATCCCGTCGATGGTCAGCGGCACCACCTCGGCCCCGGCCTCATCGCTGATGACGCAGAGGATGGAATGCAGCGGGCGGACCCATTTCAGGCTGCCGCTGCCCCACCGCATGGACTTGGGCCAAGGGAAGTTGCGGATGGTCTGTTCCAGCACCTCGGCCACGATCTCAGCCGCCGGACGGCCCGGCTTCTCGATCTTGGCGAAGAGCACCTTGCCCTTGGGGGTCTCGCGTTCCTCAAGCTGGTCGCGCGTCAGACCCGCGCCGCGCAAAAACCCTTCGATGGCTTTCTCGGGCGCGTCGGCCTTGGGGCCCTTGCGCTCTTCCACCTGTCGGGGGCTGGCGGCGAGCATGTCGCCAAGCGCCAGCGTCAGGCGGCGCGGGGTGGTGAAGACGGCAGCGGAGCCATAGGTCAAACCGGCCTCGACCAAACCGTTGGTCACCAGCTTTTGCAGGTCTTCGCCCGCGCGTTTCTGCATCCGCGCGGGAATTTCTTCGGAAAAAAGTTCAATCAGCAGATTTGGCACGGGCGGCCCCCAATTCTTGCCGCGACGGCGGCGTCTCATCGGGGGCTTGGATAACGAGTGCTAGGCGGAGGGTCTAGCCCCCCGTCCCGCGTTTAATCCAACAAGGTGCGGATATCCGGGTCGGAGAATTTCGGCACCACGCGGTAGCCCGCTTCGACGAAGTTATAGACCGCGAAACCGATGAGCCCCAGCCCGGCCCCGCCCAGAAGGAAGCGCCCAAAGGCCATGCCGCGCAGGTCTTGCAGCGCCTCGCCCAGACCGCCCGCCTGTTCGGGATTGGCCGTAAGCGCCGCGTAGCCCAGCGAAAAGGCGACGAGCGCGAGAATGCCGCCATAGATGACAAGGCCAATCTTCACGATGGGGTCGATGCTTTCGGTGAAATGGGTGCGCGCCAAATGGCCCTTATACTTCCCGCTCAGCCCTTTGTAGGCGTAGTAAATCCCCGCGCCCAGCAGGATCAGCGCCCCCGCGGCCACGATATAGCGCCCGGCGGGCATGGCCATCAGCTTTTGCGTCCAGTCCTGCGCGGAACTGCCGCCGGAGTTCTTGCCGCTCAGCGCCAGAGCGAGAACCGAGACGCCGATACCGCCGTGGATCAGCCCGGTCGTGATTTGCCCCAGCCGCGCGACCAGCCCCTTGGCATCGGTCCCGTGGTCTTCGACATCTTTCACACCCGCGGCCACGCGCCAGACCAGATAGGCAAGCAGCCCGATGCCGATGGCAAAGAGCGCGGGGATGCCATAGGGCTCATCCCGCAGCGCCGCGAGGGCGTCTTTCGTACCCGAGGCTTGGGTGCGTTTCAGAGCGGCCAAAAGCGCCAGCCCCCCGATGATCGTATAGATCAGCCCGCGCGCGCCATAGCCCGCGCGCATCACCCATTTCAGCCCCTCATGTGTTTTCTCTGACATTTTCGCCCCCGTTCTATGTGGGGACAAGCGTTCGGCAGCGTCAAAAGGTTCCGCCGAAAGGTTCCGGGCGCGGCGATAAGTTCAGTCGGCGGGGCGTTCCGGGCAGGCCTCGCCCACCACGGTGCCGTCATAGGACTTCTCACCACAGTCGTTCAGCTCATGCCAGATATAGCCGCGCCCATCGTCGGTCAGCGCCACGATCCGGTCGACGCCGTAGTGCACGTTTTTGCTACCGAGGAAGGTCAGCGCGCTGCCCGCCTCGATCTCAGCCGCGATGGCGGGGGCGTCGAAACAATCGAACCAGCCCGGCGCGTTGCGCGGATCGGTATGGTCGGTCATCTCATAGGTCTCGGTCGCCATGGCGAGGCTGATGTCATGCTCGAAACAGGCGCGAAACCGGATCGGGGAACTGTCGGCGTCGATGGCCTGTAGGTTCTCCGCCGCGATCTCCTCCGGCTCCTCCGTCGTCAGAGAGACGAGTTCAACTTTGGCCTCGGGCACATCGTGGTAAAAGCCGTAGATCTGAAGGTAATAGAGCGCCGCACCGGCGATCACTGCGGAGACGAGGATCACGATGCCAACAATCTTGCCGCTCATGCCGCGCTGTCCGCCTCGGGCGTCCAGCCGCCCGCACGGGTCTGCACGAAGGCATCCGCGCATTGCTTGGCCAGCGCCCGCACCCGCCCGATGTAAGCCTGCCGCTCGGTGACCGAGATCACGCCGCGCGCGTCGAGCAGGTTAAAGATATGGCTCGCCTTGATACACTGGTCATAGGCCGGATGGGCCATGACGATGCGCTTGCCGGTCTTGGGATCTTCGGCGGGCTGTTCGAGGATGAATTTGCAATGCGCCTCGGCTTCATTGAACTGATCGAGCAGCACCTCGGTGTTGGCCGTGTCGAAGTTCCAGCGTGCGAACTCCTCTTCGGTCTGTTTGAACACGTCGCCGTAGGTCAGCGGGATCGGCGCGTCGGGGCTGTTGAAGGGCATGTCCATCACATGATCGACACCCAGCACATACATCGCCAGCCGCTCCAGCCCGTAGGTCAGCTCGCCCGAGACGGGGTGGCAGTCATGCCCGCCGACCTGCTGGAAATAGGTGAACTGCGACACTTCCATGCCGTCGCACCAGACTTCCCAACCCAGCCCCCAAGCGCCGAGCGTCGGGCTTTCCCAATCGTCTTCGACAAAGCGGATGTCGTGCAGCGCCATGTCGATGCCGATGGCTTCGAGCGAGCCGAGGTACAGCTCCTGCAGATTGGGGGGGCTGGGTTTGATCAGCACCTGATACTGGTAGTAATGCTGCAAACGGTTCGGGTTCTCACCATAGCGCCCATCCGTGGGGCGGCGCGAGGGCTGAACATAGGCCGCAGCCCAAGGCTGCGTGCCAAGGCTGCGCAGCGTGGTGGCCGGGTGGAAGGTGCCCGCGCCCACTTCCATGTCGTAGGGTTGCAGCACCGCGCAGCCCTGCCGCGCCCAATAGCTCTGCAAAGCAAGGATGATCTCTTGGAAAGAGCGTGGTTTCTGCGCTGCGTCAGACATGGTGATTGCCCCTTAATGATGCGCGCCTTTCCTACGTCTGCAAACCATGGGGGTCAATCACAGCTTTATCAGAATTTCGCCCCCTTTGGCATGGCATTCGCGCCGCTTTCCGGCGTAATCTGGCTCGGATTTGGTTTTGCGAGAGTTGAGTGACGATGAAGCGAATTCTACGTGCCCCCGTGGCGATCTTCTTGGCCCTGAGCCTGACCTGGGCGGGCCTTGCGCGGGCGCAATCGGCAGAGGATGTCGTTTGGGTTCAGATCGAGGCGCAGCCGTCCTTGGCCGAAGCCACGGACCGGGCGCGCGCCTATGAGACCCTGTTGGATGACGTGAATGGCTTTGCCTTGGGCGGCGGTTGGTACGGCATCGCCGTAGGCCCCTACCGGCGCGAGGATGCGGAACTGGTGCTGCGCAGCTATGTGCGCGACGGTCTGGTGCCGCGCGACAGCTTCATCCAGCAATCCAGCCGGTTCCAGCAGCAATTTTGGCCCGTGGGCGACAACGTTCTGGAAACCGGCGTGATCGACGCGCCCGTGGGCGTAGATGGCAATGCGCCAGAGGAAGCCGCCGCAGGCAGCAGCACCCCCGATGTCACGACAACCCCGCTTGATCCCGCAGGGACGGAGGGTGAAACCGAAGCCGCAGAGGCCGAGACCGCCCCGGCCCCCACCCCGCCCGAACCGGAGGAGACCCCCGCAGAGGCGCGCCGCTCGGAACGCGCCCTTTCGGCGCAGGAGCGCAAAGACCTGCAAATCGCCCTGCAATGGGCGGGCTTTTACGACGCCGCGATTGACGGTGCCTTTGGCCGCGGCACCCGTGCCTCCATGCGCGCGTGGCAAGGGGCCAACAGCTATGAGCAGACCGGCGTGCTGACCACCCGCCAGCGCGCCGCGCTGATGGCCCAGTATAACGCCGTGCTCGACGGGCTGGGCCTGCAACTGGTGCGCGACGAGAAGGCCGGGATCGAAATCATGATGCCCACCGCCGAAGTCGACTTCGCCCGCTACGAGCCGCCCTTTGCCCATTACGACAGCAGCGGCAACATCGGCGCGCGGGTCTTGTTGATCAGCCAGCCGGGCAATCAAGATACGCTCTATGGCCTTTATGACATCATGCAAACGCTTGAGATCGTCCCCTTAGATGGCCCGCGCGAGCGCAAGCGCAATTCCTTTGAGTTGATCGGCGAGAACGGCAGCATCATCAGCCAGACGCAGGTCTCGTTGGAGAACGGTCAGATCAAGGGCTTCACCCTGATCTGGCCCGCCGGGGACGAAGACCGCCGCCGCCGCGTGGTGGCCGAGATGTCGAAAAGCCTCACGCGCCTGCCCGGCGTGCTCGACGCCGGCGCAGGCAACAGCGACGCGCAGGCGATCAATCTGGTCGCCGGCCTGCAAATCCGCCAGCCCAAGATCGCCCGCAGCGGCTTTTTCATCGATGGCAATGGCGCGGTCGTCACCACCAGCGAAGTCGTGGCCTCTTGCGGGCGGGTGACGCTGGACGCCGATACCGATGCCACGGTAGTCGCCACCGATGAGGCGCGCGGCCTTGCGCTGCTCAAGCCCGAAAGCCGCCTCGCCCCGCTGGCCGTGGCCGAGTTCAGCAACGCGGCCCCGCGCCTGCAATCGGAAATCTCCGTCGCGGGCTACTCCTACGAAGGCGTGCTGAGCGCCGCGACACTGACCTTTGGCGCGCTGTCGGACCTCAAGGGGCTGAACGGAGATGAGACCCTCAAGCGCCTCTCGGTCAAGGCCCAGCCCGGCGATGCCGGGGGTCCGGTATTCGACGAGAATGGCCATGTCGTGGGCATGTTGCTGCCCCAGACGGAAGCGGACCGCAAACTGCCCGAAGACGTGAGCTTTGCGCTTGATGGTGATGTGATCCTCAAGGCGGCGCAGGAGGCCGGGCTGGGCAGCAAACACGCGCAGGGGGCCACAGGCCCGATCGCGCCCCGCGACCTGACCCTGCGCGCGCAGGGGATGACCGTCTTGGTCAGCTGCTGGGAATAACGTGGGGGGTTCAGCCCCAAGCGACAAAGACAAAGGGCGGTGCCATCGGCGCCGCCCTTTTACGTTTCAAGCGCGCCAGAACTTGGCGGTGAACATGACGTAGACCGCCATCAGCTCCAGCCGTCCGATCCACATGGCGATGATCAATATCCACTTCGCCGTGTCATTAAGGCTGCTGAAATTCCCGGCCGGGCCGATGATCTCTCCCAACCCCGGGCCGATGTTCGCCAGCGCCGCCGCCGCCCCCGATACCGAGGTGACGAAATCCAACCCCGTCAGGCTCAGCGCGACCGAGATCAGGCCGAGCGATACGACGAAGAACATGAAGAAGGACATCACCGAGCTTAGCACGTCCGCCCCCACCGGGCGGCCATCGTAGCGCGGGGTAAAGACACCGTGGGGCGAACGGATCCGCCGCAGCTGCGCGCGGATCGACGCAAAGAGCAGTTGATAGCGGAAGACCTTGATCGAACAGGTGGTCGAGCCCGCGCAGCCGCCGATCAGGCCGATGAAAAAGAACAGCGCCACGGCAAAGCTGCCCCATTGCATATAGTCCGCCGAGGCATAGCCGGTGCCAGAGATGATTGAGGTGATGTTGAACAGCGCTTCGCGCAAGACCCGCTCGGATTCGTAGGTCGTGCCGCTGCGCAGAACGAAAAAGACGATCACCACCAGAAAGGTCATCGTCATGAAAAAGCCGCGCACCTGCGGGTCGCGGTGCAGGGCCACGGGGTTGCCGTTGATCAGCTGCACATAGCGTACGAAGGGCAGCGCGGCGAGGATCATGAAAATCACGGCGACATATTCGGCGGGGCCGGAAAAGGTGCTGAAGGAGGCGTCGTAGTTAGAAAAACCACCCGTCGAGACCGTGGTCAGCGCATGCACGGTCGCGTCAAAGGTAGACATCCCAAGGGCCAGATAGCTCAGCATGCAGGCCAGCGTGAGCCAGAGGTAGATCACCGAGATCTGCGTTGCGATCTGCCCTGCGCGGGGCAGGATTTTCCCGAAAGTGTCAAAGGATTCGGATTTGAAGATCTGCATACCACCGACCCGCAACTCAGGCAGGAAGACCATGGCGACAACGACGATACCGATGCCGCCCAGCCATTGCAGAATACCGCGCCAGATCAGCAGACCTTTGGGCAGGTCTTCCAACCCGGTCAGCACCGTGGCCCCGGTGGTCGTCAGCCCCGACATCGCCTCGAACATCGCGTCGGTGACGCTGGCCTCGGTCGCGCCCAGCACGAAGGGCAGGGCCCCGAAGAGCGGCAGCATCAGCCAGACGCCGGTGGTCAGCATGAATGTCTGTTGAATGGTGAGCCCTTCGCGGACTCCATTGGCGCTGGCGAGGGCGATCATACCGCCACCCAGCGTCGTGATCAGCGCACTTTCGACGAAGACCCACCACTGGCCCCGGCCTTCGGCCAGATCGACCAAGATCGGGATGATCATGGCAAGGCCGAGCACGGCCACCAAAAGGCCCACGACATATCCGACAGGTCGTATATCCAACATGCGCGCAGCGTTGGCTTGGCCGCTCGTCGCTGTCAAGCCGAGACGGGACCGGGGCGCGATTTGGCCCCGGTCCGTGTCGTCTTAGATGTAGTAGAGGTCTTTGAAAACGTGGTGAACGATGTCGTCACGCTTGATGCCCATGGCGGCCAGTTCTTCGTCGCTTTTCGCTTGCAGGCCTTGGACCTGCTCAAAACGGCGTTGGGCGGTGGAGCCCATCATGATGCCATGGCCGATCCCCGCGAAAAAGCGGCGCAGACCGGCGCCGGCGCGCCGCAGCCCTTCGAGGGGAGAGACGGAGTGGGCGGGGTGAGCAGTGCTCTGGTAGGTCATCTGATTGCCTTTGCAATTTCCAGTATTTCGATGACCGTTAGATAGGCAATGCTGCGCCGCAGCAGAACCGACGTTTTCGCATAGCCGCTGGTCGGGACTTGCAGGGCTGACAGGGCGACATTCGTAAATTGTGCGCTAAGACAGGCGGAATGCGCCGCAAAGGGGCGCGGCGCGGGCTGCGAACAACCCTCGGGCGATTGTCGGGCCGTGCCGGATCAGCCGACGTGAAAGAGCGTGTTGAAAAGCTTGGGGTCAATGCTCTGCGCTGCAAAGGTCTCACCTTGGGTCAGCACGCTGATCGCATCGTGGCTGTGCAGGCTTTCTTGATGGCTGGCGACGATGCGGAAATCGCCCACCCGGCCATCGGCCAAAAGCTGTTCGCAAAACAGCCGCGCGGCATCCTCGACAAAGATCGGATTGGCGGCATTGAGTTCTGCGAAAGCCTGTTCGTCCTCGCGCTTGACCATGACCTGTGTCTCGGTCGGCACGGCGCGGCGGCAAATTTCGATGAGGTCTTCGAACCACAGGCAATCGCCCTCGTCCTGCGTCTCAACCGAAATGCGTGCCACGGAACGCTGCGAATGCGGCGTGGCCAATTGCCCCCGCGTTTCCCGCGCATGTTCGCTGAGTTCCAGCGAACAGGGGCAGGTGCTGGAATAGACGTAATCGAGATGCACGATCTTTTTGCGCTCTCCGTCCTGCTCAACCAGCTCCAGCGCGATGTCATAATACTGATAGCCCGTCAGCCCCGAGCGCAGGCTGGCGATTTTCATCGGGAAAGAGAACCGCATCTGGATCCGCGCGTCCAAGCTCTCAAGGTCGGTCTTATAATCATCCAGCGCCGCTTCGATCACCTCAAAGCTAAAGGTCGCCTCAGCATGGCGGTAAAAGCTGCGCATGATGCGGGACATGTTGATGCCCTTCTTTTCCGCATCAAGCGACACCGAACCGGTCACAGAGGTTTCCAGCCGCATATCCCCGCCCTCGCGGCTGCGATAGCGGATCGGCAGGCGAAAGTTTGAGATGCCGACATGCTGGATCAACTGTTGCGCGCCGCGGATCAGGCTGGAGGGGCCGTTTTGCAGATCAGGCAGGCTGGCGCGGTAGTTGTCGCCCGCGGTGAAATCTTCGGGATAGGCGCGGCTAAGGGCGGGATATTCGGCGGGGGCCAGCATCCGGGCCATGGCCGGGTCCAGCGCCGCAATCTCGGCCGGGGTGGCCGTTTCCGCCCAAGCGCGCAGCGTGGCGAGCGCGGATTGCGCCGCCTCCCGGTCCGGTGTCTCGGACATCTCAGTCACGATGTTCATTGCGCGGCCCTCCGGTCTGTCGCTCTCAATGTATGATGCGCGGGGCCAAAATGCCACCGCGCCCGCGACACATCAGGTCAGTCTTGCGCCGCCGCATCCAAGGCTTGCAGCAGATCCGCCTTGAGATCACCGCTATATTCCAGCCCCACGCTGATCCGCACCAGCCCCGGCGTGATGCCCAAAAGGTCTTTGGTGTCCTGCGGCAGACGCTGGTGGGTGGTGGTGGCCGGGTGGGTGACGATGGTCTTGGCATCGCCAAGGTTGTTTGAGATCACGCCCACCTGCAACGCATTCAGGAAAGCGAAAGCCGCCGCCTTGCCACCCTTGAGGTCGATGGACAGCACCGTGCCCCCTGCCCCCATCTGGCGCATCGCCAGTGCGTTCTGCGCATGGCCCGCAAGGCCCGGGTAAAGCACCCGCGCCAATGCCGCGTGACCGTCCAGTGCCTCGGCCAGTTCCTGTGCGCTGGCCGCCTGCGCCCGCACCCGCAGGTCGATGGTCTCCAACCCCTTAAGCATGATCCAAGCCGTGAAGGGGCTCATCGAGCCGCCGGTGTGTTTCATGTAAGGCTCAAGCGTGCCACGGATGAAATCGCGGCTGCCCAGCACCACACCGCCAAGCGCACGACCCTGCCCGTCGATATGTTTGGTCGCGGAATAGACCACCACATCCGCCCCTTGCGAGATCGCGCGCGAAAAGACCGGCGTGGCAAAGACATTGTCGACCACCACCAGCGCGCCGTTGGCATGGGCAAGCTTGGACACGGCTTCGATGTCGATCACTTCAAGCGTGGGGTTGGCCACGGATTCAAAGAAAACCGCGCGGGTGTCCTCGCGGATCGCGGCCTCCCAAGCAGAGAGATCGCTGCCGTCGACGAAAGTGACCTCTACCCCGTAGCGGCCAAGGATTTCTTCCAGCACATAGATACAAGACCCGAATAGCGCCCGGGCCGAGACGACATGATCGCCCGCCTTCAGCATCGAGATCAGCGCGCCCGAGACCGCCGCCATGCCGCTGGCAGTGGCAAAGGCATCCTCGGCCCCTTCCAAAGTGGCGATACGGTCTTCGAACATGGCGACCGTGGGGTTGCCGTAGCGGGCATAGATGAACTCATCCGGGCCGATCTCTTCGAAACGCGCCTCGGCCTGTTCGGCACTGTCATAGACGAACCCTTGGGTCAGATAGATCGCCTCGCTCACCTCGCCATATTGGCTGCGGCGGGTGCCTGCGTGGATCGCTTGGGTGCGCGCGTGACGGTCGTTGCTCATGTATCTCATCCTTCCGGCCCGACCTTGCGGGCATAAAAAAACCCCAGACGCGGCCAAGCGAAAGGGGTCTTTCATCCTGACCTTTTAGCGGCATGTTTAACGTGGCCCACAATCCGGTAACAAATCGCCACGCAGGGTGGATTACGCCGCGCGACGCTACAGGTCAACAGTTTCGCGGGGGGCCTTCGTTAAATTTGAGCGGATCAGCCTTGGTCTTTTTTCTCGCCGTAGGCTTCGAACAGCTTGCCTTGCGCCATGAAGAAAACGAAAATCGCCGCCGTCAGACCGAAAGTTTTGAAGTAGACCCATGTGTCGGTCGAGAAGAACCGCCAAATCACCTCATTCGCCAGCGCCAGACCAAAGAAGAAATACATCAGCCGTTTGGTCAACAGCATCCAGCCCTCATCGCGCAGCGGCATCATCTCTTCCATGACGTATTTCAGATAGGACTGCCCGCGCAGCAGGCCGACCGCCAAAAGGCCGCCGAAGAGCACATAGATCAGCGTCGGCTTCATCTTGAAGAAGCGGTCGTCGTTCAGCCAGACCGATAGCCCGCCAAAGATCACCACCAGCACCACGGTGGCGACCTGCATCCGGCTGAGCTTGCCCGTCAGCGCCCAAAGCGCGCCGGTCGACAGCACCAGCAGCGGCACGAACATCGCGGTGACGACGATAAAGCCGTCATACTCCGTCCCGCCGAAAGTGTAGGTGTTATCCTTGAGCCACAGATAGGCCACGAGGAAGGCCAAGACCGGCCCGTATTCCAAGCCTGCCCGCAGCATTGGGTTGATCTCTCTTGGTTCTGACATGCCTGTTCCTTCAGCCGCCCATTTCAACAATCACCGCCCCGGCTGCGATCAGCGCCATCAGCGCGATGCGGCGCGGGCCGACGGTTTCTTTCAGCATCAGCACCCCGATCAGCGCGGCAAAGACGGTCGAGGTCTCGCGCAGCACCGCCGCCTCGCCCACCTTGTCGAGCCGCGTGGCCAGCATGACCGACCCGAAACTCGCAAAAGCGATGATCCCGCCGATAAAGCCGCGCAGCATCAGCGGCGCCACCTCGGGTGGGTTCTCCATCGCGTGCCAGCGCCGCCATGCGATCACCGGCATCACCAACCCGTCGATCATGAAAAACCATGCGAGGAAGGTGAAAGGATCCGCCGTGGCGCGGATGCCGTATGCGTCATATGTGGTGTAAAGCGCCACGAACAAGCCCGTCAGCACCGCCAGCCCGAGCGCTGCGTGCAGCGTATCGCGCGCGGCGACCAGATTGCGCAGGTTATAAAGAGCAAGGCCGAAGATGCCGCTGAGCAGCACCGCCACGCCAAGCCATTGCACCGCATTGAACCGCTCACCAAAGATCAAATATGCGCCGACCACGGCAAAGAGCGGCCCCGTGCCGCGCACCACCGGGTAGACCACCGTATAGGCGCCCTTGGTATAGGCCCATGCCTGCAACAGCTTGTAGATCACATGGATTACGAAAGCCCCGAGGAAGATCACCCACATATGCGGCTCGGGCCATGGCACGACGAAAAGCGCAAAGGGGGCCGCCATCACGCCATAAGAGACATCGATCGCCCCGCGCGTGAGCCACGGATCATGCCGCCCCTTTTGCAGCGCGCCGAAAACCGCGTGCAAGAATGCTGCGGAAAGCGCCAGCCACAGGGCCGCGGTATGGCCCGCGGGGGTGCCTTCGATCGACAGGATCCAATCGGTCATCCCGGAACCACCACCGCGGCGAGAGGTTTATTCCTCAAAGCCTTTATCACCAACGGAATTTCCATGTTTGAAAGCCTGATCGCCGATCTCACCCACAGTTTTTCCAAAGTGCCGGTTACCGTGGCCGCGGCGCGGCTGCTGATGGCCGCCTTTCTGGCGGGTGTCGTCGGGTATGAGCGCGAACGGCGCGACAAGCCTGCGGGGCTGCGGACCCATATCATGGTGGCCATCGCCGCCTGTCTCTTCATCATCATCGGGCAAGAGCTTGGCAGTCTGGAGTTCGGCGATGGCGACCAGATGCGTTTCGATCCATTGCGCCTCATCGAGGCGGTGACCGCAGGCGTCGCCTTCCTCGCGGCGGGGATCATTTTCACCTCGAACGGCGAGGTGCGCAACATCACCACCGGCGCGTCGATGTGGCTGGCCGGGGCCATCGGCCTGTCCTGCGGCGCGGGGCAAATCCTGCTGGCCTGTCTGACCGCAGGGGTCGTGGTGCTGGTTCTGACCGTTCTGCGCTGGATCGAACGAAAGCTTGGCACCCATGACTGAACAGGGCGGCTAGGTTCGGCGGCCAGTGTACTCCTAGCCATCCGTGCCCACCAAGGCGGCGGCGAATTCATCCGGGTCAAAGGGCGACAGATCGTCAATCTGCTCGCCCACGCCTACGGCATGAATGGGCAGGCCAAAGCGATCCGCCAGCGCCACCAGCACGCCACCCTTGGCGGTGCCGTCAAGCTTGGTCATCACCAGACCGCTGACATCGGAGATCTCTTGAAAGACCTTCACCTGATTGACTGCGTTCTGCCCCGTCGTCGCATCCAGCACCAATAGGGTGTTATGCGGCGCGGTCTCATCCTTCTTGCGGATGACGCGGACGATCTTGGCCAATTCCTCCATCAGGTCGCCCCGGTTTTGCAAACGGCCCGCCGTGTCGATCAGCAGCAGGTCCGCCCCCTCTTCCTGCGCGCGGCCCATGGCGTCAAAGGCAAGGCTCGCCGGGTCGCTGCCCTCGGGCGCGGTCAGCACGGGCACGTTTGCGCGTTCGCCCCAGACCTGCAACTGCTCGACCGCCGCGGCGCGGAAGGTATCCCCCGCGGCGATCACGACCTTCTTGCCCGCCGCACGGAATTGCGAGGCCAATTTGCCGATAGTGGTGGTCTTGCCCGAGCCGTTCACACCGACCACCAGCACCACTTGCGGGGTCTTGGAATAGATCGGCAGGGGCCGCGCCACAGGCTCCATGATGCGGCTAACTTCGCTGGCGAGCAGTTGTTTGATCTCTGCCACCGACAGTTTCTTGCCAAAGCGCCCTTCGGCCATATTCGCGGTGACCCGCAGCGCCGTATCGACGCCCATATCGGCACTGATCAGCAGCTCTTCGAGCTGTTCGAGCATCTCGTCATCCAGCGTCCGACGCACCACCGGCTGCGCGGCACCGCGCCCCATGAGACGGCCCAAAAGGCCCGGTTTGGCGGCGGCGGCCTCGGCTGGGGTTTCGTCCAGCGCCGGGGCGACGGGGGTCATCGCTTGGCGCAGGTCGGTCGCCGCGGGAACTTCCTCCGGGGTCGGGGCGGGCTCAGGATCAGCGGCGGGGGGTTCCTGCGCGGGCCTGGGGTCCGGCTGGGGCTCAGACGGTTCGGGCTGCGGTTCAGGCGCGGGCTTCGGCTCGGGTTCTGGGAGCGTCTCAGGCTCGGGTTCCGGGGCGGGTTCAGGCGCGGGGGTCGGCTCTTCCGCCTCCCGCTCTGCCGCCAACATCGGGCCGCTGTCCTCCTGCCTATCGGGCATCACATCAGAGGCCGCGCCGGGCTGGTCCATCACCGCATCCACGGGGGCCGCTTCAGCCTCCGCCTCTCCGCCATCGCTGACGATTGCCTCCAACCCCTCGTCGAGTTTGGACGAGGATTTGAACAAGCGGTCCTTGAGCTTCGTGAAGAAGGCCATCGGCGTCTCCCATGCAGTTTGGTCTTGATCTATAGGCTTGCCCGCGCAGATGGAAGGGCGCCCGGGCAGATCAAGCCCGCCGGGAGGGGGCGGGGTCAGATTTCATCGGGGAAATGCTGCATCACCAGCCGGATCGGGTTCGGCGCCGCCTGCCCCAGCCCGCAGATCGAGGCATCGACCATGGCGGTCGACAACTCTTCCAGCAGAGATTGGTCCCAGCGGTCCTCCTGCATCAGCTTCACCGCCTTTTCACAGCCGACCCGGCAGGGCGTGCATTGGCCACAGCTTTCATCCTCGAAAAACCGCAGCATGTTGAGGGCGGCGGCCCGTGCGCTGTCGTGTTCCGACAGGACAACCACCGCCGCCGAGCCGATGAAAGACCCATGCGGCTGCAACGTGTCAAAGTCCAACGGCAGATCCGCCATCGACGCGGGCAAAAGCCCCGAGGACGGCCCACCCGGTTGATAGGCTTTGAACATATGGCCCTCTGCCATGCCCCCCGCCGCTGCGATGATATCGGTGATGGTCGAGCCTGCGGGCAGCAGATACATCCCCGGGCGCGCCACACGGCCCGAAACAGAATAGCTCCGCAGCCCCTTTCGGCCATTCTTTTCGACCCCATTCAACACCTGCGGCCCCTCGCGGCAAATGCGGGCGATCCAATGCAGGGTCTCGACATTATGCACCAAGGTCGGGCGGCCAAAGACACCGACCTGCGCCACATAGGGCGGGCGGTGGCGCGGCAAGCCGCGCTTGCCTTCGATGCTTTCGATCATGGCGCTTTCCTCGCCGCAGATATAGGCGCCCGCCCCGCGGCGCAGATCCACATAGCCGGGCGCGATGAGGCCCGCACCTTCCAGAGCGGCGATCTCACGGCGCAGGATCTCCAGCACCGCCTGGTATTCGTCGCGCATGTAGAGAAAGACCTTCTCCGCCTCCACCGCCCAAGCGGCGATCAACATCCCTTCGAGGAAGAGATGCGGCCTGCGTTCGAGATACCAGCGGTCCTTGAAGGTGCCCGGCTCGCCCTCATCGCCATTTACCGCCAGATAGCGCGGGCCGGGGTTGCCGCGCACGAAGCCCCATTTCTTGCCCGAGGGGAAACCCGCTCCACCAAGACCGCGCAGCCCGGCATCTAACAATTGCTCCTGCACCGCTTCCCAATCGCCCCCCTGACGCAGGTTCAACAGCGCGTCGTAACCCCCTGATGCCGTGTAGGTTTCGTAAGCCTCATAGTCGGGCAGCTGGGCATGGGTATCTCCGGCGCCAATGGCCGCCAGCACTTTCTCGGGCGTCGCGTGGTCGATATGGTTATGCCCCAGTTCCAGCACCGGCGCCGTGTCGCAGCGCCCCATGCAGGGCGCACGCAGGACGCGCACTTCGGTCGGGTCCAGCCCCTCTTCCAACGCGGTTTTCAGGGCCTGCGCCCCGGCCAACTCGCAAGACAGCGAATCGCAGACGCGGATGGTCAGGGCGGGCGGCGGGGTCTCGCCCTCTTTCACCACGTCGAAATGGGCGTAGAAACTGGCGACCTCATAGACCTCGGCCATCGACAGACGCATCTCTTCGGCCAGGGCGCGCAGATGCGCGGCCGAGAGGTGGCCAAAGCGGTCTTGGATCAGATGCAGAAACTCGATCAACAGATCGCGGGCGCGCGGGCGGTCGCCCAACAGCGCGCGGACCTCCTCCCACGCCGTATCCTGCAACTGCCGCCCCTTGGGGTGATGCCGCCCCTTGCCCTTGCCGGATTTCCAAACGCCCTTTCGCGGCTCCCCCGCCGCAGCCTTGCCGTGATCGTCCAGCGCCATGTCTCTCCCCCCCTTGCTTTCCGCCTTGGTAACAAATCCAAAGCCCTAGGCGCGATCAAAAAGCGACAATCGCGCGGGTGTTTGCGTTGTGCACGGCCCCTGCGGCGGGCAGAATGCGGGGGCCGAGCCGATTGGCGCGGGGTCGCAGGGGAAAACGCATGCTGTGGTATGTGATCGCAAGTCTGACACCGGCGGTGCTGATCGCCGCCGCCGCCCTCTGGGGCGGGGTCTGGCCCGTGCTGGCGCTTTTGTCGATCACGGTGCATGTCGCCTTTATGGACCGGTTGGGCCGCGCGCTGCACCTTTCCGACAGTTCAGGCCGCGCCCTGACGCTGACCTTGGCCGCCGCGCATTTCCTGCTGATGCCGCTCGGGGTCTGGGCGATTGGCGCAGCCCCGCATCTTGAGGGGTTGGACCGCGCCCTGATCTTTGCCGCCCTTGGCCTGTTTCTGGGCCAGATCAGCAATTCCAACGCCCATGAGTTGATCCACGCCAGCCGCCGCCTGCCCCGGCGGATCGGCACGGCGATCTATATCTCGCTGCTGCACGGGCATCACGTCTCGGCCCATCTGCGGGTGCATCATCCCGCCGCCGCCACCCCGGCTGATCCCAACTCCGCCCCCAAGGGCATGGGGTTCTGGCGGTTTCTGCTGAGCGCAAGCTGGGGGGAGTTTCGCGCCGGGTGGCAGGCCGACAGCGCGCAGCGCGCGCGCAAGAGGGGGCCGCAGGAGCTGCACCCTTACGCACTCTACCTCATTGGCGCGGCGCTGGCGCTGCTCACGGCGCTGCTGCTGGGCGGGGTCGCCGGGCTGCTCGCCTATATCGGGCTGGCGGCCTATGCGCAGATGCAACTGCTGCTGTCGGACTATGTGCAGCACTATGGGCTACGGCGAGAGCAGCGCCCCGATGGCCGGTTCGAGCCGATGGGCCCGCAGCACAGTTGGAACGCGCCGAAATGGTACTCTGCCGCGATGATGCTGAACGCCCCGCGCCATTCGGACCACCACATGCGCCCCGCCCGCGCCTTCCCGGCGCTGGATGTGACGCCAGAGATGCCGAAACTGCCCTATTCCCTGCCCGTGATGGCGGTGATTGCCCTCGTTCCCCCGCTGTGGCGGCGGATGATGGACCGGCGCGTGGCACGGTGGCATCGGCGCTGACCCCACTGGCGCGGGGCGCGGGCTTCTGGCAGGCTGGTGGCATGAGACATGCCTTCGCCCTGATCTGCGCCTTCCTTCCGCTGCCTGCCTTGGCCGAGATGTCGGCGGCGGAGTTCGAAGCCTATACGGAAGGCAAAACGCTCTACTTCGGCCAGTCCGGCGCGCCCTATGGGGCGGAAATCTATCACGAGAACCGGCGCGTGCAGTGGTCCTTTCTGGATGGCCATTGCAAAGAGGGGCGCTGGTATGAGGCCGAGGGGCTGATCTGCTTTGTCTACGAAGACGACCCCGCCCCGCAATGCTGGAGCTTTAGCGAAAGCCCGACCGGGCTGGTCGCGCGGTTCGAGAATGACCCGACCGAAACCGCGCTTTATGAGGCGCGGGAAATGACCGAGCCGCTGCTGTGCCTTGGGCCGGAGGTCGGGGTCTAGGCCAGTTCAGCCCTCGCCTTCGACCGGCAGCCGACCGTCGGCGAATTCGATCTCCAGATGCGCCGCCTTCTTGGCGGCCTCCGCACTGGTCACCACGTCACCGTCGCCCCGCACCACGGCGAAACCACGGGCCAGCGTTTCGCGATAGCCGAGCGTGCCGAGCGTGCGGCCCATCGCGTCGATCTGGCGGCGGCGGCGGTCCTGATCGGCACGGCCTGCGCGCGCCAGCCGGGCCAGCACCTCTTTCAACCGTTGGTCTTGGCGTGACAGGTCGCGGCGCAGAACCTCGGGGCGGAAGGTTTGTGTGCGGTCCAAAAGCCGCTCCCGGCGACGGAGGATCTGACGGTGCAGCACCTCGGGGTGGAACCGGTCAATCCGCGCGGCCAGCCGGTCGCGCTGCCCGGCCAAATTGCGTTGCCACGCAGGGTCGAGCCGTGCCGAGAGCTGCGCCAGACGTTGGCGATCCGCCTCCAACTGGCGGCGCAGGGTGCCGGGGCGCAGAGCGCCGGACATATCGGCCAGCTTGACGCGGCGACCTTGGACGCCTGCGATCAGCGCGGGGGCCAGTTTCTCCCCCCCGCGATCAAGGCGCTGGCGCGGCCCCTCCAGCAGCGTGTCGGCCCGCGGCAAAGCCCGCGCCAGATCCCGCATCCGCTGGCTGCGACGGGTTAGCCCTTGGCTCAGCGCCTGCCGCATCCTCGCGCCCTGCCCCTCCAGCCATGCCGCCAGCTCATGCCGCACGGGCACCGCCAATTCCGCCGCCGCCGTGGGCGTAGGCGCGCGTTTGTCCGAGACGAAATCGATCAGCGTCGTGTCGGTCTCATGCCCCACGGCGGAGATCAGCGGAATGTCCGAGGCTGCCGCCGCGCGCGCGACGCTTTCCTCGTTAAAGCCCCAGAGGTCTTCGACCGAGCCACCGCCGCGGGCCACGATGATCAACTCGGGCCGGGGCAACGCGCCACCGGGGGTGAGCCGGTTGAACCCTTGGATGGCGCGCACCACCTCTGGCGCGCATTTCGCGCCCTGAACAGCGACCGGCCAGACCAGCACCTTGCGCGGGAAACGATCCCGCAGCCGGTGCAGAATGTCACGGATCACGGCCCCCGAGGGCGAGGTCACAACGCCGATAATCTCGGGCAGATAGGGCAGCGGGCGTTTGCGTTCGGGGGCGAAAAGCCCCTCCGCCGCCAGCGCTGCCTTGCGTTTCTCCAACAGCGCCATCAGCGCGCCCATGCCTGCTGGTTTGATATCCTCGATGACGATTTGGTATTTCGACTGCCCGCCAAAGGTGGTGATGCGCCCGGTGGCGATGACTTCCATCCCCTCTTCGGGCTGGGTCTCAAGCCGCGCGGTCACGCCTTTCCAGATCACGCCCGAGATGACCGAGCGGTCATCCTTGAGGTCGAGATAGACATGCCCCGAGCGCGGGCGGCTGACACGGCCCACTTCACCGCGAATCCGCACATGGCCGAACTCCCCCTCGATCACCCGTTTAATCGCGCCCGAAAGCTCGGTCACCGTGAATTCGGGGCTGTTGCCACCGGGGGCGGGGTCGTCGAACAGATCCATCTGGGCACCTTGTGTCTGTGGGCTCCCCAGCTTAGAACGCGGAGCAACGAAGTCCAAGGGAGTGCGCGGCATGAATATCCTGATCCTCGGCAGCGGTGGCCGCGAACATTCACTTGCTTGGGCGGTTATGCAGAACCCCAAATGCGACAAGCTGATCGTGGCACCGGGCAATGCGGGCATCGCCGCCATCGCGCAATGCGCCAAGCTCGACATCATGGATGGCGCGGCGGTTGTGGCCTTCTGCGAGGGCAATAACATCGATTTCGTCATCATCGGCCCCGAAGCGCCCCTCGCCGCGGGCGTGGGCGACGATCTGCGCGCGGCGGGTTTCGATGTCTTTGGCCCCTCCAAAGCAGCGGCGGCTTTGGAAGCTTCCAAAGCCTTCACCAAGGAAATCTGTGACGCCTGCGATGCACCCACGGCGGGCTATGGCCATTTCACCGATGCCGCCAGCGCCCGCGCCTATGTCGAAAAGCAAGGCGCGCCGATTGTGATCAAGGCCGACGGTCTGGCGGCGGGCAAGGGTGTCATCATCGCCATGACCGATGCCGAAGCGCTGGCCGCCGTGGATGAGATGTTTGACGGCGCCTTTGGCGAGGCGGGTGCCGAAGTGGTGATCGAAGAGTTCATGGAAGGCGAAGAGGCATCCTTCTTCCTGCTTTGCGACGGGGAGACGGTGCTGCCCATCGGCACGGCCCAAGACCACAAGCGGGTCGGCGAAGGCGACAGCGGCCCCAACACCGGCGGCATGGGCGCCTATTCCCCTGCCCCGGTGCTGAGCGACGAGATCGCCGAACGCGCGCTGAATGAGATCATCCGCCCCTGTATGGCGGAGATGGCCAAGCGCGGAATGCCCTATCAGGGCGTGCTCTACGCCGGTTTGATGATCAAGGACGGCCAGCCGCGGCTGGTAGAATACAACGTCCGTTTCGGCGACCCGGAGTGCCAAGTCCTGATGATGCGCCTCGGCGCGCAGGCTTTCGACCTGATGCAGGCCTGCGCCAAGGGCACGCTGGCCGATATGCAGGTGACCTGGGCCGAAGATCACGCGCTAACCGTTGTGATGGCCGCCAAAGGCTACCCCGGTGACTATGAAAAGGGCAGTGAGATCAAGGGCCTCTCCGCCCTGCCAGAGGACAGCGCGAATATGGTGTTCCACGCAGGCACCAAGGCGCAGGACGGGGCGATCTTGGCCAATGGCGGGCGGGTGCTGAATGTCACCGCACGCGGAGCCACGCTGGCCGAGGCGCAAGAACGTGCCTATGCGATGGTCGATGGAATCGATTGGCCCGAAGGGTTCTGCCGCCGCGACATCGGCTGGCGCGCGCTGAACTGACGGGTGGCGGCTCTACCAGAGCCGCAGCCGCCCCTCATTCACAGGCCAGCGCCTTGGCAAAGCTCTCGCCCCCCGCGAAGGGGCCGATATCGCGCCGCGCAAGCTGTCCGCCTGTCAGGCGCACCCCCACCACACGTTCCCAATTGGCAGCCGCCAGCACCATCTCCGGCCCTGCCCCACAATCGCGCAGACCGCCTGAGATATGCCGCTCTCCGATGCGGTGATTGGTCAGCCCCGTCATTTGCGCGACTTCGCTGAGATGCCCATCGGCAAAGCGCCAGACCCGCAGCACCCGCGCCAGATGGGGCCGGTCGACATAGGCGATCTCGACCGCGCCATCGCCATCCAGATCGGCGGCACCTATGGGGGCGAGCCATCGGTTGCTTTGGCCGATATGCGGGGTCTCGGTGATCTTGCCTTCGGGGCCGTAGATCGCCAGCGCCGCGCCACGATTCACGTCGGTCTCGATCACCAGAACCTCGGGCGCGCCATCGCCGGTCACATCCACGAGCCGGGGGGCGATATCTTCGAAAACATGGTCACGCGGCAGATGGAAGCGCCGCGCACCGCCGTCTGTCAGAGAGACCTGCAAGCCGCCCCATTCCAGCGCGTCGCCAAGAATGCCATGGGCGTAGCGCCCCGTAGGCGCGATGTAATGCGCGGCGGTAATCGTCTCCGCCGCCGCACCCGTTGCGATCAGCGCCAGCAATGCCGCGCCGATCGCCCGCATCAGATTTGCTTTTCCGGCATCTGCACGCGCAGACCGTCCAGCGCATCGGTGACCTTGATCTGGCAGGTCAGACGCGAGCGCGCGGGATCGGGCTCGAAGGCGAAGTCGAGCATGTCTTCTTCCATGTCGTCCATCGGCGGCAGTTTTTCGGCCCAAGCCGGATCGACATAGACATGGCAGGTGGAGCAGGCGCAGGCCCCGCCACAGTCGGCTTCGATGCCGGGAATGTTATTGTCCCGCGCGCCTTCCATGACGGTGAGACCATTGGCCACCTCGACCACATGTTCGGTGCCGGAGTGTTCGACATAGGTGATTTTGGCCATGATGATGCCCTTTCGTCCTAAAAGTTCGGCCTTGTTTAACGGGCTATGGCAGCCGGTTCCAGCCCCCTTTTCGCAAGGTCACGGCGCGCCCGACATTGCGGTGGGCAAGGCCCACGCATCCGGCTAGTCTGCCCCCGAACAACAGGCGAGCCCGAGAGACCGGCATGACACAGCCCCTCCCCCCCAGAACCACGCGGCGCTGCGCCGCTTTGCTGCTGACCGTCGCGGCCTTGGCGGGTTGCGAGACGGCAGCACCGGCCACCCCCCGCCCTGAGCCGGGGGTGCTAGAGGCCACCCGCCACGGCCCCGCAGGCGCGCCGGAAGGGAGCTGCTGGGGCCGCACGGTCAGCCCTGCGGTGATCGAGACGGTGACCGAACAGGTCGAAGTGACCCCGGCAAAGATGAACCCCGATGGCAGCATCGCCAAACCGCCCGTCTACAAGACCGAGACCCGGCAAGAGATCGTGCGCGCACGGGTCGACAATTGGTTCGAAACCCCCTGCCCCGATGTGCTGACGCCCGAGTTCAACAGCAGCCTGCAACGGGCGCTAGAGGCGCGCGGGTTCTACGCGGGACCGATCACCGGTGAGATGGACAGGGCAACTCGGGCAGCCGTTCGCCGCTATCAGGCCCAAGAGGGGCCGAATAGCGAGGTCTTGTCGCTGACCACCGCCCGGGCGCTCGGGCTGGTCGCGGTGCCCCGGCAAGGCGGCTGACCGCCAACGAAAAAGGGCGCCCGCAGGCGCCCTCTCCAAACCGTTCCGGCAGATCACTCCGCCAATGACAGCGCCACGAAGCGCGGGTCGCCACCCCGGCGCACCAGCAGCAGCAGAGAGCGGCGGCCCGCCTCTTTCGCCGCGGCGATCCGGGCTTCGAGATCAGCAATGCTCGACACCTGCTCCTGCCCCGCTTCGGTGATGATATCGCCCATGCGCAGGCCCTTCTCGAAGGCCTCCGATGTTTGATCCACATCTGTCACGGCAAGGCCGGTCATATCGTCATCGGCCCCGAGTTCCGCGCGCAGGTCGTCCGTCAGCGGCATCAGGGTCAGGCCCATCAGCATGGTCGACTGCGGCTCGGCCTCGGCCCCCTCATCAGCATTATCGTCCATACCGGCGGGAACTGCGCCATCGGCCTCTTCGCGGCGGCCCAGCACGACCTTGATGGTCTGGGTCTTGCCGTCACGCAGCACGGTCACGCGCACCGTCGCGCCCACGGGGCTGTTGCCCACCTGACGGACGAGACCACGGGTATCGACCACTTCGACACCGTCGAAGGATTTGATCACGTCGCCGGTTTTCAGCCCCGCTTCACGCGCAGGCCCCTCGGGCACATCGGTGATCAGGGCGCCGACGGCTTTCTTGAGGCCCATGGCGTCGGCCACGTCATCGGTCACGTCCTGAATGCGCACGCCCAGCCAGCCGCGGCGGGTCTCGCCGTATTCCTGCAGTTGGTCGATCACGCGGGTGACGACATTCGACGCCATCGAAAAGCCGATGCCGATGGAGCCGCCGTTGGGCGACAGGATCGCGGTGTTCACGCCGATCACCTCGCCATCCATGTTGAACAGCGGACCGCCGGAATTGCCGCGGTTGATCGCGGCGTCGGTCTGAATGTAATCGTCATAGGTGCCCGACAGTGCCCGGTTGCGCGCTGACACGATCCCAGCCGAGACCGAAAAGCCCTGCCCGAGCGGGTTGCCCATGGCAATCACCCAGTCACCCACCCGCGCGGCGTTGCTGTCACCGAAAGAGACGAAGGGCAACGGCGCCTCCGCTTCGACCTTCAAAAGCGCGATGTCGGTCTTGGGGTCGGTGCCGATGACCTCGGCGACCAATTCCTCGCCCGAGAAGAATTCGATGGTGATCTCATCCGCGCTTTCGATGACGTGATTGTTGGTCACCACATAGCCGTCTTCGGAAATCACAAAACCCGAGCCGAGGGCCGAGGAACGGCGGGGCCGGTTGCCCTCACCATTGTTGCGGTCCTGAAACTCACGAAAGAAGTCTTCGAAGGGCGAGCCTTCGGGCACGATGCCCTGCGGCCCGGTGCGGCCCTCAACCGTGGTGGAGGTGGTGATATTGACCACCGAAGGGCTGATTTTCTCGGCCAGCGGGGCGAGGCTTTCGGGTTTGGCCAGCGCCATGCTGGCTTGCAGGATCAGGAGGGTCAGCGCCATCACCCCCATTGCCATCGCTCGCATCCATTGGGTGTGTTGTGCTGTTGTGGACAGGGAAACCGCCTTGGCCTGCATTCATCGTCTCCTGATTGTTCCTGTTGTTGCCAACGTGGGCAGAGTGCATTCCGAAAGGACGCGCTGCAACAGCAAAGATGGGGCCGATCACGCGCATTTCAACGGGTGGGAGTGTGACGATTTGCGACCCCGGCCTGCGAGGTCGTGGGCAAAACGGACGCCGTTTCACCCCGCCCGCGCGGTGTCAAAACCCCAGTTGAAAGGCGAGCCAAACCAAGATCAACCCGGCCACCACCGCCAGCGCGCAAAGCTGGCGCAACACGGCCTCTGGGATGCGGCGAAGCATTTCGAGCATCTGTTCCAAAAACGAAGGGGCCAGTGCGTACACTAGCCCCTCGAAAATTAGAACCGACCCTAGAGCCAGTAGAACCAGCGTCATTCTTCCAGCGCCGCTGGCAGATCTGTCTCAGCCTCCGGTGCGGCGGGGGCTGGCGTGGCGGGGGCCGCAGGGGCGGCCTCCTCCTGCGTATCCTCTGCGGCGGCGGCGTTATCTGCCTCCGGCGACGGCTCAGCCGCGGGCGCATCGGCGGCAGGGGTCTGCGGCGGTGCAACCGCATCGACCGAGGTCGTGGCGCTGCGGTCCGACCGCAGGTAGTTAAAGAACTCACTGTCAGGCGACATCACCATGGTGGAGTTCTGCCCCTGCAACGCCTGTTCATAGGCACTGAGCGAGCGGTAGAATTCAAAGAATTCCTGATCCTTGCCATAGGCCTGCGCAAAGATGTTGTTCCGCTGCGCATCCGCCTCACCTTCGATGATCCGCGCGTCACGACGGGCCTCCGAGAGGATCTCTTCGTAGGTACGATCAGCAAGGGCGATGACACGCTGCGCGGCTTCGCGGCCACGGGCGCGTTCGTCGGTCGCTTCACGCTCACGCTCGGCGATCATCCGTTGCAGGGTCGCGTCAAAGTTCTGCTCGGGCAGGTTTGTCTGACGCAGACGCACATCCACCACCTTGAGGCCAAGCGCCTGCGCGCGTGCATCGGCGCGGACACGGATCTGCTCCATCAGGTCGGCCCGTTCGGGCGACAGGATGGTGTTTGAGGTCACGCCCTGCGAGCCGAGCACGGCACGGATTTGGCTTTCCATGATGCCGCCCATCTCGCTTTCGGCCTGACGTTCGCCGCCCGCACCCAAAGCTTGCCGGTACTGCACCATATCGTCGATGCGGTAGAGCACAAAGGCGTCGATCTCAAGGCGCCGGTCATCGGCGGGGGTGACTTCGATCACCGGGGTTTCCAGCGACAGAATGCGGTCTTCGTAGCGCACCACCTCATCCAAAAGCGGGACTTTGAACCCAATGCCCGGCTCGTTGCGGACCTGTTTGATCTGGCCAAAACGCAGCACCAGCGCCTTCTCGCGCTCGTCCACCACAAAGACAGCCGACAGGATGCCCACGATGGCGATCACCACGATGGGGATGATAAGACTTGTTTTCCGCATCAGTTCGACCCTCCACCGCGCCGCAATTCATTGAGTGGCAGATAGGGAACGACGCCCTGCCCACCTTGGCCGCTGCCGTTTTCGAGGATGACCTTATCCACGTCGCCCAGCACCTTTTCCATGGTCTCAAGATACAGACGTTTGCGCGTCACATCGGGGGCGTTGCGGTATTCTTCCAACACGGCTTCAAAGCGGCTGGCCTCACCCACAGCGTCGTTCACGACGCGGGCGCGGTAACCTTCGGCGGCTTCCAGAAGCTGCGCGGATTCACCGCGTGCTTCAGCGGTACGGCGGTTGGCATAGGCGTCGGCCTGACGCTCCACCCGGTCACGCTCCTGCTCGGCGGCTTGCACGTCGCGGAAGGCATCGACGACCGACTGCGTGGTGGTGTTGCCATTGGCATCGGTGACCTGCACGGTCTGGCTGGGCGGGTCGACCTTGTTCACGTTGACACGCAGCACGTTGATGCCGGTATTGCGGTTGTCGAGGGTGTTTTGGATCAACTCCTTCACCCGATCCGCCACCGCGCCACGATCCCGGTTGAGGATCGGCGCCAGTTCGGATTGCGCGATGACTTCACGCATGGCGGATTCCGAGATCGCCCTTACCGAAGCTTCGGGATCGCGCAGCGAAAATTTGAAGTCGCGCGCGTTCTTGATGTTCCAGACCACTTGGAAGTCGATGTCGACGATGTTCTCGTCCGTGGTCAGCATCAAGCCTTCGTTGCCGCCGCCGCCGCGCCGCACGCCCAACTCCTCGGTGCGGTTGGTGGTGACGTCGAATACCTCTGCCGTGACCAGCGGCCATGGGGCAAAGTTCAGACCCTCGGTGCCGATGCCGGAAAATTCACCCAAGAACAGTTCGATCGACTGCTGTTCGGGCCGCACGGTGTAGAAGCTGGCAAAGCCCCAAAGCGCCACACCCGCCAAAAGCGCGATGCCAAGGGTCGAACGTGTCACGCCCGGCCCACCAGTGCCGCGACCGCCGCCGCCGGTGCCATTGCCCCGGTCGCCACCACGCCCCCCCATCAAGACGCGCAGCTGCTCTTGCCCCTTGCGCACCAGATCGTCGATCTCGGGCATCTGGGGGCGGTCACCGCCCTGCCCGCGTGGACCCTGCGGCCCGTCGTTGCGACCCCCGTTGCCCCGGTCTCCGCCGTTGCCCCGGTTGCCGCCTCCGCCGCCCCCCCAGGGGCCTTGCGAATTTCCTGCCATTGATATGTTCCCCTCTGGGCCGCCCATGCGGCCTATCGTTCCAAAAATTGTACGCTTTCGCGTGATATTCAAGCCGTGCGGGTCGGATTACGCATCGTCACCAGTTCTTCGGACATGGTCGGGTGCACCGCGCATGTGGCGTCGAACTGCTCTTTCGTGGCGCCCATCTTGACCGCGATGCCGACCATCTGGATCAATTCGCCCGCGTTGGGTGCGACGATATGACAGCCCAGCACCACCCGCGTCTCGGCGCAGACGATCAGCTTCATCAGCACCCGGTCAGCCTTGCCCGCAAAAGCGCCCTGCATCGGTTTGAAAGAGGTCGCATAGACCTCAATCGGCCCCGCCTCCCGCGCGGCCTCCTCGCTCAGCCCCACCGTGCCCATCTCGGGCTGGGTAAAGATCGCCGAAGGCACGAGATCATGATCTACCGGCGTCGGGTTGCCGCCAAAGACGGTTTCGACAAAGGCCATGCCTTCGCGGATCGCCACGGGGGTGAGGTTGATGCGGTTGGTCACGTCGCCGATGGCATAGACGGAAGGCACCGCCGTCTGGCTGTATTCATCCACCTCGATCTCACCGCTGCGGCCCAGTTTCACGCCCAGGTCATCCAGCCCCATGTCATCGCTGTTGGGGCGACGGCCCGTGGCAAAGAGCACTTGGTCGAACATCTTTTCGGTGCCGTTGGTCGGCTTGACCTTCATCGGGCCGCTGCCGTCTTCGTGGCTGGGCGTCATCTCCAGAATGTTGGTGCCAAGATGCAGGTCGATCCCCTTTTCCTGCATCATCTCGGCCACCATGCCGCGGGCTTCGTCGTCAAAGCCGCGCAGGATCTGCGCGCCGCGGTAATATTGCGTCACCTCGACACCCAAGCCGTTGAGGATACAGGCAAATTCACAGGCGATATAGCCGCCGCCGATGATCAGGATCGACTTGGGCAACTTCTCCAGATGGAACAGATCGTCAGAGACCAGCCCCAGTTCCGCATTCTCGATCTCGGGGCGCACGGGGCGGCCGCCGCTGGCAATGAGGATGTGTTTCGCGGTCTTCTCGGTGCCGTCGGACAGGGCCACGGTATGGGGGTCCTTGATCCGTGCGCGCGCGTCGAATGTGTCAACGCCGGAGTTCTTCAGAAGCTTGCGATAGACACCTTCGAGGCGGTCCAGCTCGGTGTTCAGACGGCCTTTGAAGTCATGCCAGTCAAACGGCCCGGCCTTGAGATCCCAGCCAAAGCATTTCGCCTCATCCACCACATCGGCATAGCCCGAGGCAAAGACCATCAGCTTTTTGGGCACGCAGCCCCGGATCACGCAGGTGCCGCCATAACGGTCTTCCTCGGCCAGACCGACCTTGGCGTCATGTTCGCCCGCCGCGACACGCGCCGCGCGCACACCGCCCGAGCCGCCACCGATGACAAACAGGTCGTAGTCGAATTCATTCTTGGCCATTTGGCGCCTCTCTTAGTCGTTTTGAGTCTTGCGCGGGATCGCGCATATTTCGGTGTTGCGCGGGGTCGCGCGTGTCTCGCTTTGTGGGCGTTAATCGCTCAGGTCGGAAAACAGGTTGTCGGTCTCGACGAATTCCAAACGGTCGGTCGCCACGGTGCCTTCATTTATGTCGCGCACCTCTACCCTGCCATCCCCGTAGCCGATCACAACCGCGTCACAGATATCTATGAACAGGCCGTTTTCCACCACGCCGGGCATCTGGTTCAGCACCAGCGCCAATTGCCGTGCGTTGCCGATGCGCCCCAGCCGCAGGTCTAGGATATAGTTCCCCTCGTCGGTGATAAAAGGCACCTCGCCATTCATCCGCAGGGTCGAGCTTTGGCCCAGCACATCCATCGAGATCAGCGTCTCTTCGACCAGCGCCTGCGTGGTCTGCCAGCCAAAGGGAATCACCTCAATCGGCAGGGGGAATGCACCCAGATGATGCACCTCCTTGCCGATATCGGCGATCACCACCATCTGGTCGCTGGCCGTCGCCACGATCTTTTCTTGCAGTAGGGCCCCGCCGCCGCCCTTGATGAGGTTCAGGTCGCCATCGAATTCATCCGCCCCGTCAATCGTCAGGTCGAGCCATTTCGCCTCATCGAGAGAGATCACCTCGATCCCTACATCCCGCGCCAGTTGCGCGGTGCGCGAGGAGGTCGGCACGCCTTTGATCCGCAGCCCATCGTCGCGCACCATCTCACCCAGACAGCGCACCAGCCACGCCGCCGTCGATCCGGTGCCAAGCCCCACGCGCATCCCGTCTTCCACGAATTCGCACGCCCGTTTCGCGGCCACGAATTTGGCCTTGTCGATCGGTGATAGGTCTCCGGACATCGGGTGCTCCCTCTCAGGCGTTTGCCGCGTTATAGGGCGAATTGGCATAGGGTGCGAGGGGCAAGTCGGCGGTTTTTGGCGGTGCCGCACGCCGACAGGACGGGCAGAGCGCACGCCCTGTCGCTTTCGGCGCGCCACGGGGCGGCGGGAAATGGTTGGATCGGGCCTAGGTCGCTTGCAATGCGCCAGAGGTCTGGGCGATACCCGTCCCACCGCGCCCGCCACCCGCAACCATAAAAGGGTCCGCCACCTGATGTTTCTTTCGGTCTTCGACATGTTCAAAGTGGGCATCGGCCCCTCGTCTTCGCATACCATGGGGCCGATGGTGGCGGCGGGGCGTTTTCTTGACCAGATGCGCGCATCGCCCTTCCAATTCGCCGGGCTGCGCGCCTCGCTGCACGGCAGCCTCGCCTTTACCGGCGTCGGCCATGCGACCGACCGCGCCACGATCCTCGGCCTCGCCGGGTTCACGCCCGAGGACTATGACGCCGATGCCGCCGAGAAGGTGTTGGAAGAGATCAAACAGACCCGCCGCATCAGCGTCGATGGACTGCCCGAACTGCGTTTCGACCCTGAGCGCGACATGATCTTTGACTACGACACCAAGCTTGCAGGCCATGCCAACGGCATGATGCTGATGGCCACCGACGCCCAAGGCGACGTTGCCTTGCGCGAAACCTATTATTCCATCGGCGGCGGCTTCGTGATGACTGAAAAGGAACTCGCCGCAGGCAAAGACACGGATGAAGGCGCGCCGGTGCCCTTCCCCTTTAAGTCTGCCGCCGAAATGCTTGAGATGTCGGCCAAATCCGGCAAGACCATCGCGGGTATGAAACGCGCCAACGAAGAGGCGCGTGGCGGGGCCGAGAACCTGCGCGCGGGCAGCAAACGGCTTTGGCAGGTGATGCGCGATTGTATCGACCGGGGGCTGACCTCCGAAGGCACCCTGCCCGGCGGCTTGCAGGTGAAACGCCGCGCCAAGGGCATCTACGACGCGCTGATGGCGGAGCGCGGACAGAACCAATCCGCCCCGCATACGATCAACGATTGGATGAGCGTCTATGCCATGGCTGTGAACGAGGAGAACGCCGCTGGCGGGCAGGTCGTGACCGCGCCGACCAACGGGGCCGCAGGTGTGATGCCCGCCACCCTGCGCTATTACCTCGACCATGTCCCCGGCGCGTCTGAGGCGCATATCGAAGACTTCCTGCTCACCGCCGCCGCGATTGGCGGGCTGGTGAAATACAACGCCTCGATCTCAGGCGCCGAGGCGGGCTGTCAGGCCGAAGTCGGCAGCGCCGCCGCCATGTCCGCCGCCGGGCTATGCGCTGTGATGGGCGGCACCCCGCAGCAGATCGAAAACGCCGCCGAAATCGCGCTGGAGCATCACCTCGGCATGACCTGCGACCCCGTCAAAGGGCTGGTGCAGGTGCCTTGTATCGAGCGCAACGGCTTGGGCGCGATCAAGGCGGTCTCGGCGGCCTCTCTGGCGCTGCGCGGCGACGGCACGCATCTTGTGCCGCTCGATGCCTGTATTGAGACCATGCGCCAGACCGGCGCGGACATGAGCGAGAAATACAAGGAAACTTCCCTCGGCGGGTTGGCGGTGAATGTGCCGAACTGCTGAAGCTGCGCAAATTTGCACAGGCCCCGTTCGCCGGGGCCAATTGTTGAGGTGACCGCCGCCCCCTATCTTCTGAGCAACTGCAAAGGAGAGCATCATGTCCCTCAGACCCACATTGGAAACCCGCCGCGCCACGCCCACGATGGAAGGCGCCGGGGTGAAACTGCACCGCGCTTTCGGCTTCCACGACCCGTCGGAGCTTGACCCCTTTCTGCTGTTCGACGACTTCCGCAACGAGCATCCGCGCGACTTCGAGAAGGGCTTCCCTTGGCACCCGCACCGCGGGATCGAGACGATCACCTATGTGCTCGAAGGCACCGTGGCCCATGCGGATTCGCTCGGCAATACCGGTGATTTGAACGCGGGCGACGTGCAGTGGATGACCGCCGGATCGGGCATTCTGCACCAAGAAATGCCGCGCGGGAACGACAAGGGGCAGATGCACGGTTTCCAGCTTTGGGGCAACCTGCCCTCGGCCCAGAAGATGACCGCGCCGCGCTATCAGGATATGAAATCCGCCGATATCCCGGTGGTGACCGATGACGACGGCACAAGGGTCAAGATCATCACGGGCGAGTTCTGGGGCAAACGCGGCCCCGTCGATGGCATCGCCGCCGATCCGCAGTATCTGGATATCTTCGTGCCTGCGGGCGTGAAAAAGACCTTTCGGATCGACACCTACCGCAGGGCCTTTGCCTATGTTTTCCAAGGTGCGGGCGCTTTCGCCGATGCCTCCGCCCCATCGGGCGTGCTGCTTGAGAAAGAGGTCGCCGGCGAGGAGGTCAACATCCGCGACATGTCCGGGGACCGCACGCTCATCCGCTTTGGCACCGGGGATGAGGTCACGGTGCAGGCCGGTGAGGAAGGGGTGCGTTTCCTGCTGATCTCGGGCGCGCCGATTGAAGAGCCGGTGGCGTGGCACGGGCCGATCGTGATGAACACCCGCGCCGAGATACAGCAGGCGATGCGGGATCTGAACAACGGGACCTTCATCCGCCCCGCCCATTGACCCAAAGGGCCGTGGCCGCTTAGGCGGTCACGGCCTTGCGCACCATATCCCAATACTGCGCCACGACCTCGTCCAGCGAAAGCCGTCCGCCCGCGCGGTACCATGTGTTCACACCCGTCAGCATCGCGATGATCGCCAGCGTCACGATCTTGGTATCGGCAACGGCGAAATCGCCGTTGGCGACCCCAGAACGAAGGATCGCTTCCAACCGGTCTTCGTAGTCGCGACGCAAACGCTCAATCACGGCGAAATTCTCCTCCGTCAGATTGCGCAATTCCATATAGGCGATGAAAACCTCATCAGGCCGATCCGCGTGAAAGCGGATGTGGAAGGCCACGAAGTCCTGCAACTGCTGCACGGCGGATCGGTCTGCACTGTTGGGCGTTTCGGCCAACAGGTCGGTCATATGCGCCTGCATCAGGTCAAACAGCAGGCTTTGTTTATCGGGCGTGTAGTTATAGAGCGCCCCGGCCTGCACGCCGACTTCGGCGGCGATGGCACGCATTGATACGGCGGCATAGCCACCCCGTGCGAAAAGCCGCAGCGCGGCTGCGCGGACACGCGGGCCGGTGATATCGGAGTGGGAGCCTGTGGTTCTTGCCATGGCGTCAATTTAATGAACAAGCGTTCAAAAGCAAACCCCGCTTGCGCGAAGATCGCCACTGGGGCAGAACGAGGCATGACCCAAGCGCGCCCGCCCCGCCCCCTCTCGACCATCGCCCTGTTTCTGGGCGTCTCGCTGCTGGCGGGCTGCACGCAGTTTCCCGAACTCGACCGCACCATCACGCCCGCGTTGGAGGCCGCGCCCTACCCCGATCTGGTCCCGATCGACCCGCTTTTGGCCAAAGCCACCGCCGGGCGGATCGACCCGGCGCGGACCGAAGCGGCGCTCACGGGGCGTGCGGCCAATCTCGAAGCCCGCGCGGCGCGCGTCAGCCGCACAAGCGCCCAATCCGCCAGTGCCGCGCGGGTGGCGCGGCTCAGGGCGCGCGCCGCCGAGCTACGGCGCGCCCGCCAAGCCGCCGAGGACAGCGAAAGCGCTGAATAAACGGGCATCCCCGTGATGCGTATGCGCGTTGCACGCAGGCGCCGAACCCGCTACATCGCGGCTATGCCCGGCCCCGCCTGCCGGGCCTTTCGGATCAGACCAGAAGGACCACCGCCATGTCTAAGCCGCTTCGCCTCGGGATTGCCGGATTGGGAACCGTGGGCGTGGGTGTGCTGCGCATTCTGCGCCAGCAGGCCGCCCTGTTAGAGGCCCGCACCGGCTGCGCGATGACGGTCTCGGCGGTTTCGGCCCGCACGCGGAACAAGGATCGCGGGCTGTCGCTGTCTTCCTATGATTGGGAGGATGACCCCGTCAAATTGGCCACCCGCGACGACGTGGATGTTTTCGTCGAGCTCATGGGCGGCGCGGACGGCCCCGCCAAGGCCGCGACCGAAGCCGCGCTGGCGGCGGGCAAACATGTGGTCACCGCCAACAAGGCAATGCTGGCGATGCACGGCCAAGCGCTGGCCGAACAGGCCGAGGGCGCGGGCGTGGCCCTGCGCTATGAGGCGGCTGTGGCGGGCGGCATCCCGGTCATTAAGACGCTGATGGAGGGGCTCGCCGGGAATGAGATCACCCGGATCATGGGGGTGATGAACGGCTCGTGCAATTACATCCTCACACGGATGGAGGACTCGGGCAAAACCTATCAAGAGATTTTCGCCGAGGCCGATGGGCTGGGCTATCTCGAAGCCGATCCGCAATTGGACGTGGGCGGCATCGACGCGGCGCATAAGCTGGCGATCCTGTCCTCCATCGCCTTTGGCACCAAGATCGACTTTGACGGCATCCAGCTTGAGGGGATCGAGCGGGTCGCCATCGAAGACATCCGCGCCGCCGCCGACATGGGCTACAAGATCAAACTGCTGGGCGTGACCCAGAAAACCGGCCGCGGGCTGGAGCAGCGGATGATGCCCTGCCTCGTGCCGCAGACCTCGCCTTTGGGGCAGCTTGATGGCGGCACCAATATGGTGGTGATCGAAGGCGATGCCGTGGGCCAGATCGTGTTGCGCGGTGCCGGTGCGGGCGAAGGGCCAACGGCCAGCGCCGTGATGGCCGATGTCTGCGACATCGCGCGCGGGCTGCGCGGGCCGGTCTTTGGCCAGCCTGCCGAGACGCTTGAGCGAACCACCCCCGCCAGCAGCCAGCGCCCTGCCCCCTACTACCTGCGCATGGCGCTGGTCGACAAACCCGGTGCGCTGGCGAAAATCGCCACGGTGCTGGGCGAAGCGGGTGTGAGCATCTACCGGATGCGCCAGTATGAACATGCGGATGTCTCGGCCCCCGTGTTGATCGTGACCCACAAGACCAGCCGCGACGCGCTGCTGGAGGCGCTGGCGAATATGGACAAGACGGGCGTGCTGGCCGGTGAACCGGTAGCGCTCAGGATCGAAGAGGTCTGAGAATTTAGGCTGAGGGCCATCGCCTGCCCGCGGGCGGGCGATGGCCCTCAGCCTAAATTCTCAGACCTCTTCGATCCTGCTGTCTCTT
>NZ_JAGHRG010000005.1:280323-319396 GCF_017743915.1 Sulfitobacter sp. R18_1 | reverse complement strand
TCAACGCGGTTCAACTCGCGCTCACTCATCGTCACCCATCCCATGTCCACTAATCCTCGCTACCGTATGCAAGGAGAGTGACACTTCTGCTTTGCCGATGGGTGACATTACTGCTTTGCGGCTACAGAAAGCCATCGGCTATAATACCACCGGGCCGGCAGAGGTTTTGGAGATGCTTGAAGTCGAGCGTCCCACACCCGGACCACATGACCTTTTGGTGGAGGTGAAGGGCATCTCGGTCAATCCGGTGGATGTAAAGCTGCGCGCGCTTTCGGCGCCTGAGGATGGTCCGAAGGTCTTGGGCTTTGACGCCGCGGGCGTGGTCGTGGAACTGGGCGCAGAGGTTACCGATTTTGCGGTGGGGGATGAGGTGTTCTATGCCGGGGACGTGACCCGCGCGGGGACCAATGCCGCCTTCCACAGGGTCGATTCCCGGATCGTCGGGCGAAAGCCGGAAACCCTTGATTTCGTGGAGACCGCCGGTCTGCCGCTGACCGCGATCACGGCTTGGGAGATGCTGTTCGATTCCTTCCGGCTGGCAGAGGGCGCTGGCGAAGGGGAGGCGATATTGGTCATCGGCGGGGCCGGGGGCGTGGGGTCGATCCTTATTCAACTGGCAAAGGCCCTGACCGGTTTGACCGTGATCGCGACCGCCTCGCGGCCAGAGACCCAAGATTGGGTGCGCAAGATGGGGGCGGATCATGTGGTGGATCACCGGGGCGATCTGGTGGCGCAGCTTGCCGCGCTCGATCTCACGCCCAGCTATGTCGCCGCGCTGACGGCCACCGATACGCATTGGCCCGCCATCATCGAAGCCATCGCGCCGCGCGGGCAGATCGCGCTGATCGACGACCCTGAGACGCTGGATATGAAAGCGGCGAAACCGAAAGCCCTAAGCGTGCATTGGGAGTTCATGTTCACACGCTCGATGTTCCAGACCGAGGACATGACTGCGCAGCGCGACCTGTTGAACCGGGTGTCGCAGATGATCGACGCAGGCATTTTGCGCTCTACCGTGACGGAACATGCGGGCGTGATAAATGTGGCAAACCTTCGCGCGGCCCATGAGCGTCAGGAAAGTGGGCGGGTGATCGGCAAGCAGGTTCTGGGCGGGTGGTGATCGCGCAGAGCCACTCCCATCCCCGCGCAGAGACCAAGTAAGGAGAGACAGATGACCAAGACGATCCTCATCACCGGCGCGACCGACGGTATCGGTCTGTTGACCGCCAAAAAGCTCAGCGCGCAGGGGCATAGCGTTTTGCTGCACGGGCGCAGTGCCGAGAAACTCAGCGCTGCCGCGGCGGAGGTGGGGGGCAATCCTCAGACTTACCGCGCGGACCTGTCGCGGCTGGAAGAGGTCGTGACGCTGGCAGAGGCGCTGCGCATTGATCACAGCCAGATCGACGTGGTGATCAACAATGCCGGTGTCCTGAAACTGCCTGAGCCGCGCACCGAGGCGGGCTTGGACGCGCGTTTCGTGGTCAACACGCTGGCGCCTTATCTGCTGGTTCAACTGTTGCTGCCGGTGCTTCCCAAAGCGGGCAGGGTGGTGAACCTCTCGTCCGCCGCGCAGGCGCCGGTGGAGGTGGCCGCGCTTAGGGGCGAGGTGGCGCTCGACGATATGGCGGCCTATGCGCAGAGCAAATTGGCGATCACGATCTGGACCCAAGAGATGGCCCGCGCCCATCAGGACGGGCCGCTCTTCATCGCGGTGAACCCGGGCTCTCTCTTGGCGTCGAAGATGGTGAAGGAAGGCTTTGGCGTCGCCGGGAACGACCTGAGCATCGGGGCCGACATTCTTGCCCGAACAGCCCTTTCGGATGAGTTCGCAGGGGCCTCCGGCGCCTATTTTGACAATGACATGGGCGGGTTCAATGAGCCGCATAGCGCGGCAAAAGACCCCGATCATGTAGCCGCCGTTATGGCTGCGATCCAAGAATTGGTGAGTGGGAACCGGGCGGAGTAGCGCCGGAAAGCATCGTTTCAGACTTCCACCTGCCCGTATAGAAAAGAGCCCCGCCGAGCGATGCTGGCGGGGCTTTTCGATCTTGTCAGGCGGTCTTAGCGCCGGCGGCGCCCACCTGAGCGGCCCGCGCGACCGCGGCCTTCTTGCCCCGCTTTGGGCGCGCTTTTGTTGAACTCAATCCAAGCGCTGCCGTGAGGGTCACGGTCAAAGAGGAAGTTGGCGGCGCGGATGGCCTCCATCTCCTTGCCCGGGCGGGGTTTGGTCGAGCCTAGGTTGAAGAGCGTCGCAAAAGTCTCGTCATCCATATCTTCGGGCAGGATAATCCCCGCGGCGGCAATCTCGGCCCGTTTTTCGGCGATTTTGGTGGCGTTCAGCGGCACGGCCACCGGGTTCATGATCGCACTCGTCATGCCCGCACCCATCGCCATGGGCAGGAAGGCATTGTTGATGCCATGACGGTTCGGCAGCCCGAAGGAGATGTTGGAGGCGCCGCAGGTGGTGTTCACGCCCAACTCCTCGCGCAAACGGCGGACAAGGGTAAAGACCTGATGGCCCGCTGTCGCCATGGCGCCAATCGGCATGACCAGCGGGTCGACGACGATATCATGGGCGGGAATGCCGAAGTCGGCGGCGCGTTCGACGATCTTTTTCGCCACGGCAAAGCGCACATCCGGATCCTCGGAGATCCCTGTGTCGTCATTGGAGATTGCCACGACAGGCACGTTGTATTTCTTGACCAGCGGCAGCACGACTTCAAGCCGCTCTTCCTCTCCGGTGACGGAGTTCAGCAGCGGGCGACCTTCGCAGGCCTCTAGCCCCGCCTCCAGCGCGCCGGGGACCGAACTGTCGATGCAGATCGGCACGTCGACGGCGTTTTGCACGACTTTGATTAGCTCCGGCATCAGCATCGGCTCGACAAAGTTGTTGTCGGCATAGCGCGGGTCTTCGGCCATTTTGTTGGAGAAGACCGCGCCCGAGTTCACGTCGAGCACCGTGGCGCCTGCGGCGACCTGCGCGATGGCATCCGCCTCGACCCGTGAAAAATTGCCTTGCTCCAGCTCTTGGCTGAGGATCTTGCGGCCCGTGGGGTTGATCCGCTCTCCGATCACGCAAAACGGCTCGTCAAAGCCGATGACGGCGGTCTTGGTCTTGGATTCGATGACGGTTCTGGTCATGTAACTTCCTTCAGGCTGCGTCGGCGGGCACCCCAGAGGCGCCGCCATTCTCTTGGACCCATGTGGCGCTGGTCTTGATCCCGCCCAGCGGGAACAGATGCACATGGGTGATGTTAAAATCCGGGTGCGCCGCTTTGTGGGCGGCTAGTTCGCTGATCACATCTGTCGGCTCATAGGGCAACAGCAGCTTGGTGACATCCATCGCCCGCTTTTGCAGCACCTTGAGCGAGGGGCCGACACCGCAGGCGATGGCGAATTTGATCAGCGTTTGCAGTTTGGCGGGGCCCGCGATGCCGATGTGGATGGGCAGGGTGATACCAGCGGCCTTCAGACTGTCGGCCCATTCGATGATCGGCTGCGCGTCAAAGGCGAATTGCGTGGCAATGGCCATTTCGGCATCGGTGCGGGTCTGGAAATCATTCTTCCATTTCAGCGCCGCATCGACGTTGAGACGGCCGCCGTCAGCGTCGATATCGCGGTTGCCCTCGGGGTGGCCGGCGACATGCAGGCGGGTAAAGCCCGCCTTGTCGAACAGCCCCGTTTCCATCAACTGCATCGAGTCGCTGAATTCCCCAGCCGGGGTGGTGACACCGCCCGCCAGCAGCAGCGCTTGGCGCACATCGGCCTCGCCCTGATAGCGGGCGATCCAATCGGCCAGTGTGGCGCGGTCTTTGATGATGCGGGCCGGGAAATGCGGCATGACCTTGAACCCATCCGCGTTCAACCGCGCGGCGGTGGCGACCATATCTTCGATCGGGGTGCCGTCGATATGGGCGATATAGACACGGGTGCCCTCTGGCAGCAGGGCGCGGCAATCCTCAACCTTTTCGGCGGTGCGGGGCATCACCTCGATCGAGTAATCTTTCAACAGCGCCTCGACTTCGGCCACCGGCGCCTCTGGGGCCGGTGTTTCCTTTTTGCGGAAGTTCAAAAGTGCCATGAGCGTGTCCTTGATCATAGGGCTGGCAGGCTATGCCCAGCCGTCGTTGTCAATCAGTTGCTTAATCCGGTCGCGGTCGTATTCCGCGTCGATGCGGGCGGCTTCGGCATCGGCGATGCTGTCGGGATCGCCCTCGAGCTCAAAAGGCTCTGCCTTGCGCCATTCCGCGAGATAGGCATCGGTAGTGGCGGCCCCCACCTTCATCGCCGCGCGGTCGATGGCCTGCTCAAAGCGTTCGGGCAGGGGGCGTTTTGACCCGCGACGGCCCTTGCCGACGATCACCTGAGCGGGAATGTCGCGCCAGTAAACGATGGTGACTGCGGGCATGGGACGATTCCTCCGGTTTAAACCTGTCTAACGAGCGTCGCGGTCAGGACAGGGCCGTTTTTCGACGAAACACGACCCATCCGCGACTTGGGAGAGGTGATAGCGCATTAGCCCTGTCATCACGAGGGGGCGGCGCCCCCATTATTCTCAAGATGATTGTGAGGTGGCCCGGATGGCGGGGCGAGGGCGGCCCGCGGACGCCGCGGAAATTGGCCCAAGGCACCGCTACCACTTGCACCGGCTGGGCGCAGGGAATACCTTGGGGGCAACTCGATATGAAAGGCGCGTAACCATGGCGCCACAGCGTCCCAAAGGTGCGGGTGCGCTCGATAAGGACATTCCGGCTCTGAGCCCCGCGCCAGTTCCGCCCAGATCTAATGAGCTATATGCGGCCCTAGATCTGGGTACAAATAGCTGCCGCATGTTGATCGCCCAGCCTCGGGGCAGCGGTTTCCATGTGGTGGACAGTTTTTCGAAATCGGTGCAATTAGGTGCCGGTTTGGAAAAGACCGGGCGGCTTTCGCGCGGATCAATGGCGCGCACCATTCAGGCATTGCGCATCTGTCAGCAAAAGTTGCGGCGCAACAAGGTGCAGAACATGCGTCTTGTCGCGACCGAAGCCTGCCGCCGTGCGCAGAACGGGGCGGAGTTCATGCGCCGTATCCAGCGCGAGACCGGTCTCAAGCTCGACATTATCCGCCCCGAGGAAGAAGCCCAGCTCGCCGTGATTTCCTGCGCGCCGCTGGTCAGCCGCAAGACGGAAAACCTGCTGGTGGTGGACATCGGCGGCGGCTCCACCGAACTGGTCTGGATCGACATTTCCAAAGTGCCGCGGGCCGACCGCGCACGCTCAATCATGCGGCTTCAGGGCGGGTTCTATCAGGCGAAATCCGATGTCCCCGCCGCCCGGGTGGTGGATTGGATCAGCGTGCCATTGGGGGTGGCCACCCTGCG
The DNA here is from genome assembly GCF_017743915.1 of Sulfitobacter sp. R18_1. Lineage (NCBI taxonomy): Bacteria > Pseudomonadati > Pseudomonadota > Alphaproteobacteria > Rhodobacterales > Roseobacteraceae > Sulfitobacter > Sulfitobacter sp. R18_1. Next base: position 314,034 of record NZ_JAGHRG010000005.1, on the reverse strand, counting down.
CGATCAATTTTCTGACGTCGAAGACGATGCCGCGCGCTTTGCCCTGATGAGCTGGTTTTTCGAAGAGAACCTCACCGATTTTACGCCCTATCAGACGATCCAGTCGCAAAAGCGGTTCCAGATCGTCGGCACCTCGGGCACCGTGACCACCGTGGCGGCAAGCCACCTGAACCTGAAGCGCTATGACCGGACAAAGGTCGACGGCCTCAGCATGACCAGCGCCCAGATCGACAAGGTGATCCATTCCTATATCGCCATGGGGCCGGGCGGGCGGCGCGCCGATCCGCGTATTGGGCAAGACCGGGCGGCGCTGATCATGTCGGGGGCTGCGATCCTGCAAGCCTTGATGCGCTGCTGGCCGACCGACAGGCTGTCAGTTGCGGATCGCGGTTTGCGCGAAGGCCTGCTATATGCACAGATGAGCGCCGATGGCGTATTAGAAGAAGGGGTCTTTTGATGGCCAAGACACCGGACGGAAAGAACACCTCGGGGCGCGGTCAGCGTGACCTCAAGGTCAAGGTGAAATCCGCACGCGGGCGCAAGCTCAGTTCGACCCGTTGGTTGCAGCGGCAGTTGAACGATCCTTATGTCAAACGCGCGCAGGCCGAAGGCTATCGCGGGCGGGCGGCTTATAAGATCATGGAGTTGGACGATAAATATCGTTTCCTCGTCCCCGGTGCGCGGGTGGTCGACCTTGGTGCCGCGCCGGGCGGTTGGTGTCAGGTCGCCGTCAAACGCTGCAACGTGCTGGGCGAAAAGAAGGGCAAGGCGCAGGGCACCATTCTGGGCGTTGACCTACAAGAGATGGAGCCGATTGCGGGCTGCGAGTTGCACCAGCTCGACTTCATGGAGGATGACGCCGACCTCAAGGTCAAGGAATGGCTCGGCGGCAAGGCAGATGTGGTGATGTCGGACATGGCCGCGGCCTCATCCGGGCATAAACAGACCGACCACCTGCGCATCATCGCGCTTTGCGAGGCGGCGGCCTATTTCGCTTTCGATGTGCTGGAAGAAGGCGGCACATTCGTAGCCAAGGTGCTGGCAGGCGGCGCGGAAGGTGAGTTGCAAAAGCTGCTCAAGCGCCGTTTTGCCAAGGTCGCCAATATCAAACCACCTGCCAGCCGCCCCGATTCATCGGAGAAATTCGTGGTGGCGACAGGGTTTAAGGGCGAAGAAGCCTAACCCGCCATCGCCGTTCATGGGGCGTAAACCAGTCAAGCCTTAGGGTGTAGCTCTCCCGCGGTATTTGTGCCGCCTACCTCATGAGGGCTCCCCGATGCTACGACACCTGCCACTTGTATCGCTCATCTTCATCCTGTGTTCCGGGCTCAAGGTTTCCGCCTCCGAAGTGCCTTGGGCGGTGACCGATTACATCGACCGCGAATTGCTGTCTTGGGTTAATGATGCCCGCATTGTCGATGCGATTGCACAGCAGAACGCGCGGCACCGCGAAATGAATGCGCTGGCGGTCACGCCGGCGGCAGTCACCGGGCCGGGCGCCGGGGTGGCTCAGCCGAAAGCCCCGATTGCCGCGGCCTTTCTCCAAACGCAGATCGCCCGCGCCGAGGGTCAGATCGCCGGGGTGACTTTGCTGGATGCCTATGGGCTGACCGTGGTCTCCAGCGGCAGCGCCTCGGTCTATTTCAAGGGCGGCAAGCCCAAGAACAGCAACCGTTTTTCGCCGCCGTCGGGGATTTTCGTGATCGATCAGGTGGCCGTTGACGAGAGGTCGAAGGCCCATCAAAGCCGCGTCTCGATGCCGATCACGGAGCCATCGGACGGCGCAATTATCGGGGTGATCACAGTTGAGCTGGAAGCGGCGGCTTTCTTCTGAGGCTGCTCTCTGCGCAGACCGGTCCCGGCAGGCGGGGCCGGTTTGTTGCTCCCCCCTAAGCGGGGTCGGGACTATCAAATATCCCCGAACAATCCTTCAGCGATAAAACCCTTGGCCTCGGCCTGGGAAGCGGCAATTCTGCAGTCCATCCCGACGGAGAGAGTTGATGACCCCCCCAAGCTATTTCGCACCCACCGGCGGCCACCCGGATCAAAAAACGCTTTTGTCAGATCGCGCCGTCTTTACAGAGGCCTATGCCGTTCTCCCGCGCGGTACGATGCGCGATATCGTGACCTCATTCCTGCCGTTTTGGGAGGGTACGCGGCTTTGGGTCATCGCCCGCCCGATGACCGGCTTCGCGGAGACATTCTCGCAATATATCATGGAAGTGCAGCCCGGTGGCGGCTCGGACCGGCCCGAGCTTGATGCGCAGGCGCAGGGGGTGCTTTTCGTGGTCGAGGGTGGCTTTACCCTGACCATTGGGGGCCAGCAGCACGCGATGCGCGAGGGCAGCTATGCCTATATCCCCGCGGGGGCCGATTGGACGCTGAAAAACGACAGCGGCGCCGTGACGCGCTTTCACTGGATCCGCAAAGCCTATGAGGCGGTGGAGGGGTTGGACCGCCCCGATCCGCTGGTTCTGAACGAGCAGGACATCGAGCCGAATGTGATGCCTGATACCGATGGGGTCTGGGCGACGACGCGGTTCGTGGATCCCAACGATTTGCGCCATGACATGCATGTGACCATCGTCACACTACAGCCCGGTGGGGTGATCCCCTTTTGCGAGACTCATGTGATGGAACACGGGCTCTATGTGTTGGAGGGCAAGGCGGTCTACCGGCTCAATCAGGATTGGGTCGAGGTCGAAGCGGGTGATTTCATGTGGCTCCGCGCCTTTTGCCCGCAGGCCTGCTACGCAGGTGGTCCGGGGCCGTTCCGGTATTTGCTTTATAAGGATGTGAACCGGCATATGAAGCTGCGGTGAAGCGGTGAGGGCCATCGCCTGCCCGCGGGTGGGCGAACATACCTTGGTTCGTGCCACTTTATGGTTCAGTCATGATGTGTGCTCGCTAGGTCGCGCCCAGCCTCGCCAAATCGCCTACCCGGTGGGGCGGGCAGGCGATGGCCCGGCGCCTGCGGCTTGATTCCGGGCCAAGGTGGTTTCCAAAATCGGTGGTCTTAAGCTACATGCGCTAGCCGGTTGCCTATCGCATTGTGTCGAGCCGAGTTGGTCAAAACAAAAGGGCGCCGCATCGGGCGCCCCTTCATCATCAAACCCGCTTCTCCAACGACCCCGAACCATGCCCCGAAAGCCCGCCGGAGACCTCCTCGGTCGCCTCATCCGACAATTGCTCAGGCAACACCAAGTTAAGCACAATCGCGATCAGCGCGGCAGGCAGCAGCCCGCTGGTCATCAACACCCGCAGCGTGTCGGGCAGGTATTGCACCGCCTTGGGGTCCAGTTGCAGCCCCAGACCGATCGAGAGCGAGATCGCGAAGATCACCATGTTGCGGCGATTCCAGTTCACGTCCGATAGCATCGAGATGCCCGCCGCGACCACCATGCCGAACATCACGATCACCCCGCCGCCCAGCACTTCGATGGGAATTGTGCGGATCACCGCGCCGACCTTGGGCACCAGTCCGCAAAGGATCAGGAACAGCGCGCCCACGGTCACCACATGGCGGCTCATCACGCCGGTCATGGCGATGAGGCCGACGTTCTGGCTGAAAGAGGTGTTGGGAAAACCTCCAAAGACCCCGGCCACCGCGCTGCCCAAACCGTCGGCATAGGTGGCACCTGTGATCTCGGCATCCGTCGCCTCACGCCCCGCGCCGCCCTTGGTGATGCCCGAGACATCGCCGACGGTCTCAACCGCCGAGACGAAGGCCATCAGGCAGAAACCGACGATGGCGGCAAAGCTGAACTCGAACCCATAGGCAAAGGGCACGGGCAGCGCCACGGCGGCGGCGCGGTTCCAACTGGTGGCGATGCCCTCAAAGGTGACCATCCCCATCGCCAGCGCATAGAGATAGCCCACGCCAATGCCGATCACCACGGCGGAGACCGACAGCATGCCCCGGGCGAAGAACTTCAGCCCCAACGTTGCCACGATCACCACCAGCGCCGCCGACCAGTTCAACAGGCTGCCGTATTCGGGGCTGTTGATCGCGGGCACGCCCCCGGCGGCATATTGGATGCCCACCTTGACCAGCGCGAGACCGATCATCGTCACCACCAGCCCAGTTACCAGTGGCGGCAGGGCAAAGCGGATGCGTCCGATGAAAGTGCCCAACAGCACATGAAACAGCCCGCCGACCAGCACGCCGCCAAAGAGCGCGGGCAGCGCCTCGACGCCTTTGCCCGCGACAAGCGGGATCATGATCGGCAGGAAGGCGAAACTCGTACCCTGCACAATAGGCAGCCGCGCCCCCACCGGACCCATGCCAATGGTCTGAAACAGCGTGGCGATGCCCGCAAAGAGCATCGACATCTGGATCAGATAGGTCATGTCCGGAAACCCCTGCGCCCCGGCGTCCGAGCCAAAGCCAAAGCCCGCAGCCCCCGCCACGATGATCGCGGGCGTCACGTTTGAGACGAACATCGCCAAGACATGCTGAATGCCCAAGGGCACGGCCTTGGACAGCGCGGGGGTATAATTCGGGTCGCGCAGTTGCGCCGGCGTGCCCAGTGAAGCGTCAGTCATGTCATTCTCCCTATTGACCGATCCCGTCTGCCGCTTCTGATGAGGGCATGACGGTTATTCCTTGGCTGCGACCACCTCCCACGGCTGATCGAACCAATGTTCTTCCAAATTGTCGCCTTCGCCGATCCGGTCGACCACGGCGAAAAGACCGGGGGCGCTCAGCGGGCAGCAAACCGCGTGCCATGTATTGCGGCGGTAGTTCACGCCCTGACCGGGGCCTGCGAGAAACGCCCGCAGGGGGCCGGGGCGGCCTGCGTCATCGGGGGCGACGACCACGAGATAGGGGTTTTGGTGCATCGGCAGAAAAGCCTGCGCGCCAACCGGATGCCGCTCGACCATCTCAAGGGTGAAGGGCAGGGCGCGCGGCTCTGCGTTAAAGACGCTGATGCCCGCGCGGCCCCCGCCAAAGTCGAGATCGGCCAGATCGTGGTGCCGTCCGCAAAGCCCTTGGTTGATGATCTTGTCGGGCGCGCCGCGCACTTCCAACACCTCGCCGAAGGGGGCGAAAGCCTCGGCGGTGAGGGGCTGAAGCAGGATCTGCCTGCTCATGGCAGCAGGTCTTTCAGGCGCAGCTGCGCGATCCGTTCGACTTGGCGGCATGCCTCGGCAAACTCGGTGTCGCGGTCATTGTCGATGCGGCGCTTGAAAGCGGCGAGGATGCCCGCCTTGTCGTGGTCGCGCACGGCGATGATGAAGGGGAAACCGTGTTTTTCGACATAGCGGTCGTTCAACTGGGTGAAAGTTTCCCGCTCCTCATCCGTCAGCGCATCCAGCCCCGCGGCGGCCTGTTCCGAGGTGCTCTCAGCCGTCAGCCGCTTGGCCTGCGCCAGTTTGCCCGCCAGATCGGGGTGGGCTTGCAGTACGCCGAGGCGCTGCGCATCTGAGGCGGAGCGGAAGATCCGCGCCAGAGCGTTGTGCAGGCCGATGGCGGTGTCATGACCCGCGCCAAGCTCCAGCGCATGGGCGCCCTCGGCGATCCACGGAGAGTGCTCAAAGATGCTGCCGTATTCGGCGACGAAGGTCTCGCGGTCCATCTGGCTGGGACGCGCGCGGCGCTGGTGCGGATGGGTGGCGGCCCAGTGATCGGCAATCTGCTCACGGGTGGCGAACCAAACGCCCTCGTGGCTTTGGGCGTATTCGATGAACTGGCGCAGCGCCTCGACCCGCCCGGGGCGGCCGATCAGGCGGCAGTGCAACCCGACCGAGAGCATTTTCGGCGCGCCCTCGACCCCTTCGCGGTAAAGCGCGTCGAAACTGGCTTTGAGGTAGTCGAAGAACTGCGCGCCTGCGTTGAACCCCTGCGGCGTGGCGAAACGCATATCGTTGGCGTCGAGCGTATAGGGCACGATCAACTGGTCGCGGTCACCGACCTCCATCCAATAGGGCAGGTCATCGGCATAGGCGTCGGCGACATAGGCGAACTGCCCGGTCTCTGCCGCAAGGCGCAGCGTGTTCTCGGACGAGCGCCCACAGTAAAAGCCGCGCGGCGCTTGGCCTGTCACTTCGGTATGCAGGCGGATCGCCTCGGCGATGGCTGCGCGCTCTGCGTCTTCTGCCATGTCCTTGTGTTCGATCCATTTCAGACCGTGGGTCGCCATCTCCCACCCTGCGTCGATCATCGCGGCGACCTGCACGGGCGAGCGCGCCAGCGCCGTGGCGACGCCATAGACCGTGACGGGCAGGTCTTTCATCAAACGGTGCAGCCGCCAGAACCCGGCGCGCGCGCCGTATTCATAGATCGATTCCATATTGGCATGACGCTGGCCCGGCCATTGCGCGGCGCCGACGATCTCGGACAGGAACGCTTCTGACGCCGCATCCCCATGCAGGATGTTGTTCTCACCGCCTTCTTCATAGTTCAGCACCAGCTGCACGGCGATCTTCGCGCCACCGGGCCATTGTGCATCTGGGGGGGTGGGGCCGTAACCCTGCATGTCGCGGGGGTAGCGAGTCATGTCGTTCTCCTTCTGTCGTTCTCTGTCTAGACCGGAAGGTCTTGGATTGCTTTCAATTAATTCCTGAAAGACTATCGTGAAAAGGGCACTTTCGCTCGGGCGCGGCGCGGGCGATCAAGGGTTAGGCACGGAGGGTATGATGACAGGCTATCTGACAACACATGTATTGGACACCGCGCGCGGCTGCCCGGCGGCGGGGCTGAAGATCGACCTCTATCGTCTGAAGGGCGAGACGCGCACCCATCTGCGCAGCCTCACCACCAATGCCGATGGCCGCACCGATGAGCAGATCCTGCCCGCGGCGGAGTTCCAGACCGGCACCTATGAGCTGCTGTTCCACTGCGGCGATTACCTCGACGCGCAGGGCGTCCCGGCAGAGGAACCGCGCTTTCTGGATGTCGTCCCGCTGCGGTTCGGCATGTCCGAGGCCGCGCATTACCACGTGCCGCTGCTGCTCTCGCCCTTCGGCTATTCCACCTATCGGGGCAGCTAGACCTTTAGCGCGTCTTCCATCCGCGCGATCATGAAATCCATGAAAAGCCGGGTCTTGGGGTCTTGATGGCGGCGATGGGTGTAGAGGCAGGCCATCTGAACGGGCAGGGGCGGCGTGTCTTCCACGACCCGCACCAAAGCGCCGCTTTGCAAATGTTCGGCGATCTCGAAGATCGGTTTCATGGCGATGCCCGCCCCCGCCAGCGCCCAATCGGTCAGCACATCGCCATCGTCACTTTCAAACCGCCCGCGCACGTCGTATTTCACCGCGCCTTCAGGGCCTTGTAGCTGCCATTGAAATTCGGTCGCGCCGGGAAAGCGCAGGTTAAGGCAATTGTGCTGGCCGCGGTCGATCTCGGCCCCCGAGCGCGGATTCCCACGCGCCGCGACATAGGCCGGGCTGGCGCAGAGCACGCGCTCGCAATCGGCCACTTTGCGGATCCGTAGTGTGGAATCCTGCGGACGGCCCAGAAAAAAGGCCACGTCCAACCCTTCGGCGGTGAGATCGAGCTTACGGTCGCTGAGGCGCAGCCGCAGATCGACCAGCGGATAGGCTTCGGCAAAGGCAGGCACATGCGGTGCGATCAGCCGTCGCCCAACGCCCAAGGGGGCCGCCACATGCAGCGTGCCGCGCGGATTGTCAGTGACGTCTTCGATACCCGCTTCGGCCTCGGCCACGGAAGCGAGGATTTTGCAGGCGCCATCGTAGAAAATCCGCCCCTGTTCGGTGGCCGAGAGGCTGCGCGTGGTGCGCTGGAACAATCGCACGCCCAGATGCCCCTCCAGCTGCGTGATCCGCGCCGAGGCCACGGCAGGCGAGACCCGCTGGTCGCGCGCCGCCGCCGACATGCTGCCAAGCTCGTAGACACGCACGAAGGTGCGGATGTTGTCGAAATAGGACATTTATCGGGAACTTTTGATAGAGTTTAGGGAATGCCAAATCTAGCGGTAAAATCCGCGATTGAATAGTCTGCTCGGTGAATCATCCGGAGAGACCTCATGCACGACTTAGCCATCATCTGGGACTGGATCGGCTTTGCCATCCGCTGGGTGCATGTCATCACCGCCATGGCATGGATCGGCGCGTCCTTCTACTTCATCGCGCTCGACCTCGGCCTGCGCAAGGTGCCGCATCTGCCCGCCGGAGCCTTCGGCGAGGAATGGCAGGTCCATGGCGGCGGGTTTTACCATATCCAGAAGTACCTCGTGGCACCCGAAAACATGCCCGAGCACCTGATCTGGCACAAATGGCAGAGCTATTCGACGTGGCTCTCGGGCGCGGCGCTCTTGATGGTCGTCTATTGGGCGGGGGCGGAGCTTTACCTGATCGATCCGGCCAAGGCGGACCTCTCGGTCTTCCAAGGTATCCTGATCTCGGCGGGCTCGCTGACGCTGGGCTGGCTGATCTACGATTTCCTGTGCAAATCGCAACTCGGCAACCGGCCCACGGTGCTGATGCTGCTTCTCTTCGTGCTGCTGGTGGCGATGGCCTGGGGCTACAACCAAGTCTTCACGGGTCGCGCGGCGCTGCTGCATCTGGGGGCATTTACAGCGACGATCATGACGGCGAACGTGTTTTTCATCATCATGCCGAACCAGCGCATCGTGGTGAAGGACCTCCAAGAAGGGCGCACGCCGGACGCGAAATACGGCAAGATCGCCAAGCTGCGCTCGACCCACAACAACTACCTGACGCTGCCGGTCATCTTCCTGATGCTTAGCAACCACTACCCGCTGGCTTTCGCGACCGAGTACAATTGGCTGATCGCCGCGCTGGTCTTCCTGATGGGCGTGACGATCCGGCATTACTTCAACACGATGCACGCAACCGGCAAGGGCCCGCATTGGACATGGGGCGTGACCGCGCTTTTGTTCGTGGCGATCATGTGGCTGTCGACCGCGCCGCTGATGCAGGACGACATCGAGGCCGCCGAGGCGCGCGAGCTGACGCCGACAGAACAGGTCTTTGCCGAGGCCGCGGGTTTTGACGATGTCACCAGCATCGTGCCGGGGCGTTGCGCTATGTGCCATGCGCGCGAGCCGTTCTACGACGGCATCCACCGCGCGCCCAAGGGGTTGCTGCTTGAAACACCCGCCGACATCGCCCGCGCCGCGCGGCAGATCTATCTGCAAGCGGGGGTGACCAACGCCATGCCCCCCGCCAATGTGTCCTTCATGGAGGAAGAAGAGCGCCGCAAGATCATGCGCTGGTATCGCGACGGGGCCGCATCACAGCCCTTCAGCCTCGCGGGGAAGTAGCGGGGGGGCTACTCGAACTCCATCTGCTTGAACACGCGGCCTGCGTTTTCATAGGTGGGCGGGGCCGTCGCACCGATGGCCGAAAAGACGCCGGGAATGACTTCATAGGGTTTGTCGTAGAGCAGGGAGCCGGGGTATTTATCGGCGATATCCTCGCTGGCCATGGCGTTCGAGCCGAGCAGAAGGGCGGCGGCGCAAATCAGGTGCTTCATTGCGCGGCCCCCAGAAAACGATAGCCGTCGCCACGGCGCTCTACGCGGCCCAATCCGCCCTGCGGCAGGTGGAAGCCCATCAACCAGATTTGCTCCTGCGCCAGCCGATCCAGCAAGCGCTGCCGGGTCCTCGCGCCTTGCTCGGGGTCTTGGTCCGATCCGCTGGCCCAGCCCGGGCGGGCAAAGGCAAGGTGGTGGTTGCCAATAGCATCGCCGCCGATCAACAGCGCATCACCGCCCGCGCCTAGAAGGAAAGACATATGCCCGGGCGTATGGCCGAAACTCGCCTGCGCCGTGATGCCGGGCAGCACTTCGTCCCCATCGGCAAAATGGCTCACCCGATCCTCAATCGCTTCCAGCCGCCGCGCGGCCCCCACGGCAAAGGCGGCACGGGCCGGGCCAATCCGGTCCACCGTCGCCGGATCGCGCCAATAGTCCCATTCGACTTGGCCCATATGGTAGCGCGCATTGGGGAAAACCAGATCGTCGAAATCGTCCAGCACGCCCCACAGGTGGTCGGGGTGGCCATGGGTAAAGACCACATCGGTCACCGCCTCCGGCACGACGCCTGCGGCATCAAGGCTGTCAAGCAGCGACCCGGCGGAGGGCATGAAGGCAGGGCCCGCGCCCGCGTCAAAGAGGATCACCCGCTCGTCATTGCGCAAAAGCGTCAGGTTGCAAGGCGGCTCCAACTGGTCTTGCGGCAGGTCGAAGGGCGCCAAAGCCTCCGCCAGCGCGTCTTGCGGCAAACCTTCGAAGAAAAAGCTGCGCGGCAGTACCAGATTGCCGTCGCTTACGCTGATGAACTCATAGCCGCCGATCTGGGCCGAGGTCATGGCGAAGGCGCGCAGCGGCGTTTGGGCGAGCGCGGCCGCCCCCATTCCGGCCAGCACCATCCGTCTGTTAATCTTCATCTGCTCCCCTCCCATCATTCATTCCGATTCGTGAATATAATCATCCCCATCGATTTGCGGCACAAGGGGCGAATGCGGCTGCGAGAGATAGGCCCGAGAAACAAGGCAGCTATGCATGATCATGCCTTGCATCGCCCGCAGGGGTTCTATCTACGGGGGCACCACTCGAAACCCACCCCGATCCGGACGGAAAATGACTGATATCACTACAGAAGGCGCCTCGATCGCCTTTGACAAGGTCGGCAAGGCCTTTACCAAAGCGGGCGGTGCGACCGTGAACGCGCTCGAAGGGATTTCCCTCGACGTGGCACCCGGCTCTATCACTGGGATCATCGGACGTTCGGGGGCGGGCAAGTCGACCCTGCTGCGTATGGTCAACGGGTTGGAGCGTCCGACGACCGGCAAAGTGCTGGTCGGGGGTGAGGATGTCGGCACTGCGAAGGGCGGCAAGCTGCGCGCGATACGCCGTGACGTTGGCATGATTTTTCAACACTTTAACCTGCTGTCTTCACGCACTGTGGCGGGCAATATCGCCCTGCCGCTCGAAGTGGCGGGAATGCCGAGCGCGCAGATCAAGCCGCGGGTGGCCGACCTGATCGACCGTGTCGGTCTCAGCGCGCAGGCCGGGCGCTATCCGGCGGAGCTTTCGGGCGGGCAGAAACAGCGCATCGGCATCGCGCGGGCCTTGGCCACCGGGCCGAAGGTGCTGCTTTCGGATGAAGCGACATCGGCGCTCGACCCCGAAACCACCCAAACGGTTCTGGCGCTTTTGAAGGACATTAACCGCGATCTGGGGCTGACGATCCTGCTGATTACCCATGAGATGGCCGTGGTGCGCGACATCGCGAGCCATGTGGCAGTGATCGACGCGGGCCGCATCGTGGAGCATGGGGAGACCTATGACATCTTCACCGCGCCGCAACATGCGACGACGCGGTCCTTCCTGTCGGGCGTGACGGGCGTTACCCTGCCTGCCTTCGTCAAAGACCGCCTGACCCAAGCCCCGCCCACGGCGGGGGGCGAAGAGGTCATCCGCGTCACCTTTGCGGGCACCCATGCCACCGATCCGATGCTGGCGCGATTGACGCAAGAGATGGGCATTCCGGTCAATATCCTTGCCGGTGCGGTGGAAGAGATCGGCACGCGGCCCTTCGGCAACCTGCTGGTGTCGATGCCCGTGGCGCAGGCCGCCCAAGCGCGGGCCTTTTTGGAACAACACGGGCTTCTGACGGAGGTGCTGGGCTATGTCGGCTAACCTGATAAACCTATTGATCGAAGCCACGGGGCAAACGCTTTATATGGTGGCGATTTCGGCCATCCTCGGCACGCTCTTCGGCCTGCCGCTGGGGCTGTTTTTGGCCACATCGCAACGCGGAGAACTGCTGTCGTCGCCATGGGTGAACAAGGTGCTCGGGCTGTTGGTGAACGCCACGCGCTCCGTGCCGTTCATCATTCTGGTCGTGGCCATCATTCCCTTCACCCGCATGATCGCCGGCACCTCCATTGGCACCACGGCGGCGATCGTGCCGCTGACCATCGCCACGGTGCCCTTCATCGCCCGGCTGGTGGAAAACGCCATCCGCGAGGTCGATTCCGGTCTGATCGAAGCCGCCCGTGCCATGGGTGCGACACCGCTGCAGATCATCCGCAAGGTGCTGCTGCCCGAGGCGCTGCCCGGCATCACACTGGGCCTCACCCTCGCCATCGTGAGCCTGATCGGTTACTCCGCCATGGTCGGCGCCGTGGGCGGCGAAGGTCTGGGCGATCTGGGTATCCGCTATGGATATCAGAGGTTTATGCCCGATGTCATGGCGATTGTCGTGATCATCCTCATCGTTCTGGTGCAGCTTGTGCAATCCATTGGCGAGCGTATCGCCAGCGCCGTGGACAAACGGGCCACCAAAAGTGGCGGTCAATAGGCCGCGCCTTACATCCGTTCTCTCAATCTAAGGAGACTACTATGCTTCGTCTTACAACACTCACCTCCGTTCTGGCGCTGATGGCCACCGGCCCTGCCGCCGAGGAAATCAAGGTCGGCGTTTCCCCCGGTGAACACGCCGAAATCATGGAAGAAGTCGCCCGCATCGCGGAGCCTATGGGCCTTGAAATCGATGTGGTCGAATTCTCTGACTATGTGGTGCCGAACCAAGCGCTCGCCGATGGCGACATTCAGGCGAACTCTTTCCAGCACGTGCCCTATCTCGAAGCGCAGATGAAAGACCGCGGCTTTGAGCTGAGCGTGGTCGGCAACACGATCACCACCCCGATGGGCGTCTATTCCGACAAGATCACCGATCTTGCCGATCTCGAAGAAGGCTCAACATTCGGCATCCCGAACGATCCCACTAACGGTGGCCGCGCGCTGTTGGTTCTACAAGAACTCGGTTTGATCAAAGTCGATGAGGCCGCAGGTCTGGTGCCCACCGTCCTCGACATCACTGAGAACCCCAAAGATCTGTCCTTCAAGGAGCTCGACGCCGCGCAACTGCCGCGTTCGCTGGCCGATCTGGATGCGGCTTTGATCAACACCAACTACGCGATCGCCTCGGGCCTCAGCCCCAAGGAAGATTCCATCGCGATGGAAAGCGCCGAGAACCCCTATGTGAACGTCATCGCTGTCCGCAAAGGCGACGAGGAAGCGGCATGGGTTGAGACATTGCTCAAGGCCTATCACTCCGATGAGATCAAAACCTTTATCGATGAAAGCTATCAGGGCACGGTCATCACCTCCTGGTAAGCGCTTGTTCTAGAAGCGTATTGATAGACTTGACCCGCGCCTCCGCGGGTCAAGAGCGCCCCGGCCAGGGCCGGGGCATTTTGACTGGTTAAGACTCCCCTAATCATTGGGTCGAGGCTGACGGTCAGCTAAAACCATTAAATTTCTGTTTAGAAATCCCGCGTAGTTCTCGGAGATCACGCGCGCTCTGGCGTATTTTCTACGCATACTTCTTAACATTGAAATTATGTTGCGCTGCGGCGCAAGAAAATTGTTGAAAAGTTCATTTCCGCCCGTATCGTGAAATCGTGAGGGATTTTTTCACATGACCCGGGGCTTGCCCTTCCTGATGTCTGACAGGGCCGATGGTCGCGATCCATGTGAACGGGAGTTCGACTGCAAGACGCGACCATAACAAACCAAGGGAGACTATCATGAAGACCGTGAAACTGATGGGCACCGCCGCCAGCCTGCTTGTGCTGGGGGTCAGCCAATCCGCCGCGCAGGATCTGACCGTAGGGTATTTCCTCGAATGGCCGATGCCGTTCCAATACGCCAAGGCGGAGGGGATGTATGACGAAGCGCTCGGGACGACCGTGAATTGGGTGAGCTTCGATTCCGGCACCGCCATGTCGGCGGCGATGGCCTCGGGGGATGTGCAGTTGTCGCTCAGCCAAGGCGTGCCGCCCTTCGTGGTCGCCACTTCGGCGGGGCAAGATCTGCAAATTCTCGATGTCGCGGTCAGCTATTCCGAGAATGACAATTGCGTCGTGCGCGAGGCGCTGGAGATCGACAAATCCTCTGCCGAGGAACTGACGGGCAAGAAGGTCGCGGTGCCGCTTGGCACGGCTGCGCATTACGGTTTTCTCAAACAAATGAAACACTTCGGCGTCGATGTTGGATCGCTCGACGTGGTGGATATGGCGCCGCCAGATGGGGCCGCGGCCATCGCGCAGGGATCGGTCGATATGGCCTGCGGCTGGGGTGGGTCGCTGCGCCGGATGATGGAACATGGCAATATCCTTTTGACCGGCGCGGAGAAGGAAGAGCTGGGCATTCTCGTCTTCGACGTGACCTCCGGCCCGGCCTCTTGGGTGGCCGAAAACTCTGACACGGTCGCCGCCTTCCTGAGCGTGACGGCCGAAGCAAACGCGATGTGGGCGGATGAGGCCAACCGCGAGAAGATGCTGCCCGTCATCGCCAAGGACGCCGGTATGGACGAAGACGCCACGATGGAAACCATCGCGACATTCTCTTTCCCGACGGTTGATGAGCAGATGGGTGAGAAATGGCTCGGCGGGGGCGCGCAGGAGTTCATGAAAGGCGTGGCCGATGTCTTTGTCGAAGCAGGCGCGATCGACGGTGCGCTCGACAGTTATGAAGATGCGGTGAACACCGGCCCGCTGCAAGCGGCGAGCGATATGTAAGCCAAGCGGCGCAAAAATAGGCCGCCCCATTGCAGCCCGGTGCCTGATTGCGAGGGACCGGGCAGACGGGGCGCGCCGATAAACGAATAAGCAGCGGGGCGGCATGTCGGGATTGAAAATCGAAAACCTGTCGATGCGGTTTGATCTGCCCAATGGCAGTCATGTGCAGGCGCTTGAGGACGTATCGCTTGACCTTGCGGAGGGGGAGTTGATGTCGGTCCTCGGCCCCTCGGGCTGTGGCAAGACGACGCTGCTCAATATCGTGGCGGGTTTCCTTGCCCCGAGTTCGGGCGAGATCGTAATGAACGGCCATAGCGTCACGGGGCCGGATGCCGAGCGCGGCATGGTCTTTCAACAGGGCGCGCTCTTTGAGTGGATGTCAGTGCGTGAAAACGTAAGCTTCGGTCCGCGCATGAAGGGGCAGGGCGAAAAGCAATACGGGGCCGAGGTTGACCATCTGCTCGATATCGTCGGGCTGGGCGATTTCAAGGAAAAGGCGATCTATGAGCTCTCGGGCGGGATGCAGCAGCGGGTGGCGCTGGCGCGTTGTCTGGCGAATGACCCCGATGTGATCTTGATGGACGAACCCTTGGGCGCGCTGGACGCGCTGACCCGCGAAAAGATGCAAAGCCTCGTCCTGAAACTGTGGAAAGAGACCGGCAAGACCATCATCCTGATCACCCATTCCGTCGAAGAGGCGCTGCTGCTTGGCGAGCGGCTTTTGGTCATGGCGCCGCGCCCGGGGCGCATTCACCGTGAATACCGTTTGCCTTTTGCCGATCTGGGCGTGGGACAAGACCTGCGTGAGGTCAAGAAACACCCGGAATTCGCCGAAAGGCGCGAGGAAATCCTCGGTATGATCTGGGACATGGAGGAAGAGATCATGGGCCGGACGGAGGAGGCATGATGTTGATCCTGCTTATCTATATCGTCATCTTCGCGCTTTCCTTTTTCCTTGTCCGCTTGGTCGTCGATCAGACAGCCAGCGGTTTCGCGGCGCGTAAAACGGTAACCTTTGGCGACGAAAGCGCGGTGACGTCGAACCGCACCGCCAGCGTGATCTCGATCTTGACGATCTTCCTGCTGTGGGGCGCGTTCACCGGCTCCTCCCTGCTGCCCCGGTTTTTACATGCGCCCGGCCCGTTCGAGGGGCTGGCCGAGCTGACCTATACTGCCGAGGCCGATGACGGCTCCCGCGATGATGGCACGATCACGGTGCTGGTGCATCCGGTGGGCGAAGACGCCGAGACGCCGCAGGTCGATCCCGGCGAAGGCTGGGCCAAGAATGACGCTTTCACCATCGGCGCTTGGCGCTCGGGGCTGTTGCGTGTTGATAAGAATGACGAGAAGGGCCGCGATCTCGGGCACCGGGTCGTCGCCGTGAACGGGCAGGAGATCGCGCCCGGTGGCGAGGTGCAGACCGAGTTTGGCCGCGTGGGCATGTCGCCCAAGGGCACGCTGAACTTCGAGCCTGCCAAGGGCTGGCAGATGGAGCCGATCTGGCTGCCGCCCCCCGAAGCCGTGGTCTCCCGCCTTGCTGAAATCTCAAGCCAAGGCTACCGCGACAGCACCCTGTGGGAGCATCTGGGCTATTCGCTGTTCCGCGTGGTGGTGGGGTTCGCCCTTGGTGCGCTGGTGGGCATTCCGCTGGGCTATGCCATGGGGCTGTCGGGCTGGTTTCGGGGCTGGTTCGATCCGATTGTCGAATTCATGCGCCCGGTGCCGCCGCTTGCCCTCATCCCGCTGGTGATCATCTGGGCGGGGATCGGGGAGGTGGGCAAGATCATCCTGCTGTTCCTCGCGGCGCTGTGGATCATGGCCATCGCTGCGCGGTCGGGCGTGTCGGGGGTGAATATCACCAAGGTCCATGCGGCCTATTCGCTGGGCGCGTCCAAGGCGCAGATCATGCGCCATGTCATCGTGCCAAACTCACTGCCCGAGATCTTTACCGGTGCGCGGGTGGCGATGGGGGTCTGCTGGGGCACGGTGGTCGCCGCCGAACTGGTCGCGGCAGAGAAAGGGGCGGGGATGATGATCATGGTCGCCTCCAAATTCCAGCTGACCGATATCGTGCTTATGGGGATCATCCTGATCGGCATCATCGGGTTCGGTATCGACATGCTGATGCGCAAGGCTGAGCGGTTGCTGGTGCCTTGGAAAGGGCGGTCTTAACCCCGCCCGCCATCCCCTTCTGTTTGAAAGGAGCCGCCCTTGCCAGACGCCGAATTCCGCGCCACAGTGAAAAAATGGAGGAAAATTTCACATGACCCGAGCGAAAAGACCCGGGGCGGAGGCCGTGGGGCCACGCTCTCTGGGGGCCGACCTACGGGCGATCCGCAAGGGGCGCAAACTGACTCTCACGGATCTGGCCGAGGCTTTGGGCCGGTCGGTCGGCTGGGTCAGTCAGATCGAACGCGACATCTCGACCCCCTCCATCGCCGACCTGCGCCGCATCGCCGAGATCTTGGACGTGCCAATCTCGCTGCTTTTTGGCGAAGCGACGGTAAGCCCCGAAGAACGTGGCTATGTCGTGCGGGCCGGGGCGCGGCGCGCCATGGGGAGCGCGGCCAATGGGTTGACGGAAGAACTGCTGTCGCCCGATCTCACCGACAGTTTCGAGGTAATCCACTCGACCTTTGCCGCCTATTCGGGGCTGGAGGCGCCCGTCAGGCGCGAAACGCAGGAGGTCGGCTTCGTCATCTCGGGCCGGTTGAACCTCACGATCGCGGAACGCCGCTTTTCCGTTGGCCCCGGCGACAGCTTTCGCATTCGGGGCGAATATTACACTTGGGACAATCCCTACGACACGCCCGCCGTGGTGGTCTGGGTGATCTCTCCCCCGGTGTACTGAACCGGGTTTTCATCAATTCGAACAATTACAAACTGTCCGGGGGCGCCTCTGGCCAACCCTTTGGCGGTGCATGGCGATAGGAGGTGCATGTGGCTGATTTTCCGACAACGGCACGGGTGGTGATCATCGGCGGCGGCGTGGTTGGGGTCTCGACCCTCTATCACCTCGCCCGCGCGGGGTGGACCGATTGCGTCCTGCTGGAAAAGAACGAACTCACCGCAGGCTCTACTTGGCATGCGGCGGGCAACTGTCCGAACTTCTCGAACTCTTGGGCGGTGATGAACATGCAGCGCTACGGGCTTGAGATGTACCGCGGTTTGGGTGAGGCGGTCGGCTATCCGATCAATTACCATGTCACCGGGGCGCTGCGGCTCGCGCATAGTCGCGAGCGGATGCAGGAGTTTGAACATGTCGCCTCCATGGCCCGCGCGCAGGGGCTGGGGATGGAGATGTGCACCCCCGCCGAATTGAAGGAACACAACCCTTTCATAGAGTTGCACGACCTAGCTGGCGGGCTGTGGGATCCCTTGGACGGGGACATCGACCCGGCGCAGCTGACCCAAGCCCTTGCCAAAGGGGCGCGAGAGGCGGGCGCGGCGATCCATCGTTTCACCCCCGCGACCGGGATAGACCGCGAAGGGGATGAATGGATCGTCCATACCGACAAGGGCGCGATCCGCTGCGAGAAGGTGGTCAACGCTGCCGGCTATTACGCGCAACGGGTGGGCGAATGGTTCCGCCCCCATGGGGGCCGCCAAGTGCCTGCGGTGGTTATGAGTCATCAGTATTTCCTGACCGAGGAAATCCCCGAGCTTGCCGCTTGGACCGCCGAGAAGGGCCATAAGATGCCAATGGTCCGCGATGTGGACAGTTCCTACTACCTGCGGCAGGACAAGAACGGGCTGAACCTCGGCCCCTATGAGCGCAACTGCAAGGCGCATTGGATCACCCCCGACGATCCGATGCCCGAGGATTTCAGTTTTCAGCTTTACCCCGACGATCTAGATCGGCTGGAATGGTATATCGAAGACGCCATGGCGCGGATGCCGCTGTTGGGCCAGAGCGGTGTGGGGCGGGTGATCAACGGGCCGATCCCCTATGCGCCCGATGGGCTGCCGATGCTGGGCCCGATGCCCGGCGTGCCAAACGCTTTCGAGGCGCATAGCTTTACCTTTGGCATCGCGCAGGGCGGCGGCGCGGGCAAGGTCATGGCCGAATGGATCACGCAAGGCGAAACGGAGTGGGACATGTGGGATGTTGACCCGCGCCGCTACACCGCCCATGCCGATCACGACTTTACCCTCGCCAAGGCGCTTGAGACCTATGGCCATGAATATGCGATGCATTTCCCGCATCACGCATGGCCCGCCGGGCGCGACAAGAAGCTGTCGCCGCTGCACAACCGGCTGCGCGACGCGGGCGGTCAGATGGGGGCCTACAACGGGTGGGAGCGGGCGAATTGGTTCGCCAAACCCGGTGATGACACCGCCGAGGCCGCGACCCAGACATGGGACCGGGATGGCCCATGGGCGGCGCGGGTTCGTGAGGAGGTCGTGGCGGTGCGCGACCATGTGGGCGTGCTCGATCTACCGGGGTTCTCGCGTTTCGCGCTTGCGGGGCCGGGGGCTGCGGAATGGTTGCGGGGCCGCATCGCGGGCGCGCTTCCGAAGGTCGGGCGGATGACGCTGGGCTATTTCCCCGACAGCCGGGGCCGGGTGCTGACCGAGATGTCGATCCTGCGCCATGCTGAGGATGACTTCACCCTGATCACCGCCGCTCCCGCGCAATGGCATGACTATGAATTGCTGCGCGATGCGCTGGCCAAAGAGGGCGAGATCAGCCTGACGGATCGCACCGATGCAGTCTCGACCCTGATCCTATGCGGTCCGAAATCCCGCGCCCTGCTGGCGCGGCTGGGCCCGGAGGCCGATCTGGCGCTGCCGTGGCTCAGCCATCAAGAGGCGTCGGTAGAGGGCAGGCCTGCGCTGCTCGCCCGGGTCTGTTTCGCGGGCGAGTTGGGCTGGGAAATCCACGCGGCCCCCGAAGACATGCCCGCGATATATGATGCGCTGATCGCGGGCGGGGCCACGCCCTTTGGGATGTTCGCGCTCAATTCCATGCGGCTGGAAAAAGGCTACCGGACGTGGAAGGGCGATCTGTCGCAGGAATATACCTTGCTGGAGGCCGGCTTGGACCGTTTCCTGCGCCTCGACAAGCCAGAGGCATTTCCGGGGAAGGAGGCGCTGATCGCCGAAAGGGACGCAGGGCCGCAGCGCCGCTTCGTGACGTTGGTGGTCGGAGGTAACCCGCAAGATGCGCCGCCGATGGCCACGCTGCGCCTGAACGGAGATGCCGTGGGCGAGGTGACCAGCGGCGGCTATGGCTACCGGGTCGATGCCTCCATCGCCCTTGGCGTGGTGCGGGCTGATGCTGCCGTGCCGGGTACCGAACTTACGGTCGAAATCTACGGCCAAAGCTACCGCGCCACGGTGCAGCCCGACACCCCGCTTTGGGACAGCCAAAACACGCGCATTCGCGCGCAGGAGGTCTGAGATGGGACAGCTGCCTTCCAAGGCCCGCGCGGTGATTATCGGCGGTGGCGTGATCGGCTGTTCGGTCGCCTATCATCTGACAAAGCTCGGCTGGACCGATGTGGTACTGCTGGAGCGCAAACAACTGACCTCCGGCACCACATGGCACGCGGCGGGGCTGATCGCACAGCTGCGGGCGACGCAGAACATGACGCGGCTGGCGAAATACTCCCAAGAACTCTACGGCGCATTGGAGGGGGAAACCGGGGTCGCCACGGGGTTCAAACGCGTGGGCTCGATCACCGCCGCCCTGACGCCTGCGCGGCGAGAGGAGATCTTGCGTCAGGCCGCCATGGCCCGCGCCTTTGGCGTCGAGGTCGAAGAGATCACCCCTGAAGAAGTCCGCGCGAAATACCCCCATGTGCAGACCGAGGGCATGACCGGCGCGGTTTATCTTCCGAAAGACGGGCAGGGCGATCCGGCCAATATCGCGCTGGCCTTGGCCAAGGGCGCCCGGGCGCGCGGCGCAGTGGTGGCCGAGCGGGTCAAGGCGACCGGTGTCACCCGCGCGGGGCGTCGGATCACTGCGGTGGACTGGGCCGGGGAGGATGGCAGCAGGGGCCGGATCGAGGCCGAACAGGTCATCAATTGCGCGGGCATGTGGGGGCGCGAGTTGGGCCGGATGCTGGGCAGCAACGTGCCGCTGCAAGCCTGTGAGCATTTCTATATCGTCACCGAGGCCGTGCCGGGCTTGCACGAGTTGCCGGTGCTGCGCATCCCCGATGAATACGCCTATTACAAAGAGGATGCGGGGAAGATCCTGCTCGGCGCCTTCGAACCCGTCGCCAAACCTTGGGCGCTGGATGGCATCCCCGAGAGTTTCGAGTTCGATCAACTGCCCGAGGATTTCGACCATTTCGAGCCGATCCTCGAAATGGCGGTCAAACGGCTGCCGCTGCTGGCGGAGGCGGGAATTCATACCTTTTTCAACGGCCCCGAAAGTTTCACCCCCGACGATGCCTATCACCTCGGCCAAGCGCCCGAGATGGACAATGTCTGGGTCGCCGCCGGGTTCAACTCCATTGGCATCCAATCGGCAGGCGGGGCGGGCATTGCGCTGGCGCAGTGGATGGAGGACGGGCAGAAACCCTTCGATCTGGGCGATGTGGATATCGCGCGGATGCAGCCGTTTCAGGGCAACAAGACCTATCTGGCGGAACGGTCGACCGAAACGCTGGGGCTGCTCTATGCCGATCACTTCCCCTACCGCCAAAAGGCCACCGCGCGGGGCATTAGGCGCAGCCCGCTCCATGCGCATCTGCTGGAGCATGGCGCGGTCATGGGCGAATTCGCAGGCTGGGAACGAGCCAATTGGTTCGCCGATCCCGGGCAGCCGCGCGAATATCGCTATGCTTGGGGCCGGCAGAATTGGTTCGACAATCAAGCCGCCGAACATGCCGCCATCCGCGCGGGCGTGGGGCTTTACGATATGTCGTCTTTCGGCAAAATCCGCGTCGAGGGGCCAGAGGCCGAGGCTTTCATGAACCACGTCTGCGGCGCGCAGATGGCGGTGCCGGTGGGCAAGATCGTCTATACCCAGTTCCTCAACCCCCGCGGCGGGATCGAGGCGGATGTCACCGTCACCCGGCTGAGCGAGACGGCCTATCTCGTCGTCACTCCGGCAGCGACGCGGCTGGCGGATGAGACATGGCTGCGCCGCCATGCTGGCGACCGGATTGTGGTGATCACCGATGTGACGGCGGGTGAGGCGGTGCTCGCGATTATGGGGCCGAAGGCGCGGGACGTGTTGCAGGCGGTCTCCCCCAATGACTTTTCGAATGAGACGCACCCCTTCGGCATGGCGCGCGAGATCGAGATCGGCATGGGCCTCGCCCGGGCGCATCGGGTGTCCTATGTGGGCGAACTGGGTTGGGAGCTTTACGTCAGCGCCGAGATGGCAGGCCATGTTTTTGAGGCGCTGATGGAAGCGGGCGCGGCTTTCGGCCTGAAACTTTGCGGTCTGCATGCGATGGACAGTTGCCGGATCGAAAAGGGCTTTCGCCACTTCGGTCATGACATCACCTGCGAGGATCATGTGCTGGAGGCGGGCTTGGGCTTTGCGGTGAAGACCGACAAGCCCGACTTCATTGGCCGCGACGCGGTGCTGCGCAAAAAGGAAGAGGGGCTGAAACTGCGGATGCTGCAATTCCGCCTGACGGACCCCGAGCCACTGCTCTACCACGCTGAACCGATCCTGCGGGAGGGGGGCATCGTGGGCTATCTCACCTCAGGCAACTATGGCCATCACTTAGGGGGAGCGATCGGGCTGGGCTATGTGCCCTGCGCGGGCGAAAGCCCCGCCGATCTGCTTGCCTCGACCTATGAGATCGACGTGGCGGGCCGCCGGATCAAGGCCGAGGCCAGTTTGAAACCGATGTATGACCCCAGCGGGGCGCGGACCAAAAGCTAGGCCGTCGCCTTACGAAAACGCGCCCTTCGCAGGCTTATCCGCCGAGTTTTGACATAGATCAAAGCGGCGGCTTGGGGCCCATGTGATCCGTCTCCCAAAGATGAAGGGATTCGGAATATGTTCGATACGCTCAAGTTGATCGTGCTTGCGCTTATAGTGTTCTTTGCAGCACTCGGGGCGGATTGGGCGCGCGATCCGGCTTATATGGTTCACGCCCTGCTGGTCATGTTGGTGGCCGCAGGGTTGTTTTTTTGGCAGTTGCGTCGGATGCCTGTCGAGGACGCGGAGCCGGTCGCGCCTGCGGCGCCGCAGGGCTATATGGATGGCCCCATTCGCTATGGCGTCATCGCCACCGCCTTTTGGGGCGTGGTGGGGTTTTTGGTGGGCACCTTCATCGCCTTCCAACTGGCCTTTCCGGCACTGAACATTGATTGGGCGCAGCCCTATGCCAACTTTGGCCGGTTGCGCCCGCTGCACACCAGCGCGGTGATCTTCGCCTTTGGCGGCAACGCCTTGATCGCTACGTCTTTCTACATCGTGCAGCGCACCTCTTCGGCACGGCTCTGGGGTGGGAACGCGGCTTGGTTCGTCTTTTGGGGCTATCAGCTCTTTATCGTTCTCGCGGCCACGGGCTATTTGCTCGGCGCGACCCAATCCAAGGAATATGCCGAGCCGGAATGGTACGTCGACATCTGGCTCACCATCGTCTGGCTGGTCTACCTCGCCGTATTCTTCGGCACGATCCTGAAGCGGCGTGAGCGGCATATCTATGTCGCCAACTGGTTCTTTCTGGCGTTCATCATCACCGTGGCGATGCTGCATGTGGTCAATAACCTCGCCATCCCGGTGTCGATCTGGGGCTCCAAATCGGTGCAGGTCTTTGCGGGCGTGCAGGATGCGATGATGCAATGGTGGTACGGCCACAACGCCGTGGGCTTCTTCCTGACGGCGGGTTTCCTTGGCATGATGTATTACTTCGTGCCGAAACAGGCAGGCCGTCCGGTCTATAGCTACAAGCTGTCGATCATCCACTTCTGGGCGCTGATCTTTCTGTATATCTGGGCCGGTCCGCACCACTTGCATTACACCGCCTTGCCCGATTGGGCGGCGACGCTGGGGATGGTGTTTTCGATCATCCTGTGGATGCCCTCATGGGGCGGCATGATCAACGGGCTGATGACGCTCGAAGGCGCGTGGGACAAGATCCGCACCGATCCGATCATCCGCATGTTCGTGGCCTCGCTCGCCTTCTACGGGATGTCGACCTTCGAGGGGCCGATGATGTCGATCCGCGCGGTGAACAGCCTAAGCCACTACACCGATTGGACCATTGGGCACGTGCATTCCGGCGCGCTTGGCTGGAACGGGCTCATCACCTTTGGCGCGCTCTACTTCCTCACCCCGCGGCTCTGGGGCCGGGCGCAGATGCACTCCATGGCGGCGATCAACCTGCACTTCTGGCTCGCGACCCTTGGGATCGTGCTCTACGCGGCGTCGATGTGGGTCTCGGGCATCATGGAGGGGCTGATGTGGCGTGAGGTCGATGCCAATGGCTTCCTCGTCAACAGCTTTGCCGACACCGTCGAAGCGAAATTCCTGATGTATGTGGTCCGTGGTCTGGGCGGGGTTCTCTACCTCGCGGGCGGTGCGGTGATGGTCTGGAACATGTGGATGACCATCCGCGCCCCGCAAGCCCGCCCCGTCACCGTCGCCCTGCCAGCGGAGTAAGATCAATGGCCAAGAACCCCCACAGCCCCAATTATGACCCCGCTGACGACCCCAAGGTGGTCACCGCCAGCGAAGGCTTGAAGAAGGGCAAAGTCCCCAACGAACTGCCGCCCGAGACGGAGGCGATCACCTTTCACCAGCGGTTCGAGCGCAATGCGACGCTGCTGTTGATCGCCTCGCTCGGGGTGGTGAGCATCGGCGGGATCGTCGAAATCGCGCCGCTCTTTTGGTTGGAGAACACCATCGAAGAGGTCGAGGGCATGCGCCCCTATTCGCCGCTGGAATTGGCCGGGCGCGAGATCTATGTGCGCGAGGGCTGCTATGTCTGCCACAGCCAGATGATCCGCCCGATGCGCGATGAGACGGAGCGTTACGGCCACTACAGCCTCGCCGCCGAATCCATGTATGACCACCCGTTTCAATGGGGCTCCAAACGCACCGGGCCGGATCTGGCGCGCGTGGGCGGGCGCTATTCGGATGAGTGGCATGTCGATCACCTGATGGACCCGCAATCGGTGGTGCCGGAAAGTGTCATGCCGAAATACGCTTTCCTGATGGACGCCAAACTTGAGCCTGAGGATGTGACCGATCTGGTCGCCACCCACCGCACGGTCGGCGTGCCCTATAGCGATGAGATGATCGCGAATGTCCGTGGCGACTTCCGGGTGCAGGTCGACCCTTTCGGCGATTACGACGGGCTGCTGGAACGCTACCCCGGCGCGCAGGTGCGCAACTTCGACGGCCAGCCGGGGGTGAGCGAGATGGATGCCCTGATCGCCTATTTGCAAATGCTCGGAACGCTGGTCGATTTCTCGACCTTCGTGCCTGACGCCAGCCGCTGAGGAGGCCGCAATGGACACCTATTCTTTCCTGCGTGAACTGGCTGATAGCTGGGCGCTTTTGATCCTGACGCTGATTTTTCTGGGCGTCATTGCTTGGGCCTTTCGCCCCGGCTCGCGCGCCCTGCACGCCGCTGCCGCCGCCGTCCCGTTTCGCAACGACGACCCCGATCAAGCCCGCAATGACGGAGCCCGCACATGACCGATAAACGCAAGATCGACCCCGCCACCGGGACCGAGACCACAGGCCACAGTTGGGACGGGATCGAAGAGCTGAACACGCCGCTGCCGCGCTGGTGGCTCTGGACATTCTACGCCACCGTCGTCTGGGGCGTGATCTATACCATCCTTTATCCCGCCTGGCCGATGGTCTCTGGCGCGACGGCGGGGCTGCTCGGCTATTCCACCCGTGGCGAAGTCGCCGCCGAGATTGCGCGTGTGGACCTGTCGAATGCTGACCTGACCGAAAGCCTCGTCAACGTCGATCTGGCGGTGCTGAAGGACAACGAAGAACTGCACCGTTTCGCGACACAGGCCGGGCGCTCGGTCTTTGCGGCCAATTGCTCGCAATGCCACGGCGCGGGGGCAGGGGGTGTGGTGGCCTCGGGCTATCCGAACCTTTTGGACGATGACTGGCTCTGGGGCGGCACGATGGAGGATATCGCCTATACCGTGCGCCATGGCATCCGCAACGAGGATGACCCCGACGCGCGTTTCTCGGAGATGCCGCCGTTTGATTGGATGGAGGAGGCCGAGCTCGACGCCACCGTGCATTTCGTGCGCAGCCTTTCGGGGCTTGAGCATGACGCGGGCGCGGCGCAGGCGGGGGCAGAGGTCTATGCCGACAACTGTAGTGCCTGCCATGGGGAGCGCGGCCTTGGGGACCGTGAGATGGGCGCGCCGAACCTTGCCGATGCGATCTGGCTGCGCGGCGGCAGCCATGAGGCGATCCTGCGACAACTCAAAGCGCCGCGCATGGGGGTGATGCCGCCGTGGCAGGCCCGTCTGGGCGAGGCCGAGGTGCGCGCCGTGACCGCCTATGTCCACGGTCTGGGCGGCGGCGAGGCTGCGGCCGATGCCGAGGGTGCCGCCGCCGACTAAACCGGTACGACAAATAATCTGCAGATTGATGCAGATCAAAGCGGCCTGCGCCCTCCGGGTGTAGGCCGCAAGACGTAACACCGGAGCCTACTGCCCATGTCCAACGCCGCCCCCCCGCTTTTCGCCGCCCGCGAGCCGATTTTCCCCCGCCGGGTCAGCGGATTCTTTCGTCGGTTGAAATGGGTGATCCTGATCCTCACGCTGGGGGTCTATTACGTCACCCCGTGGCTCCGTTGGGACCGCGGGCCAAACTTGCCGGACCAAGCGGTACTGGTCGATCTCGCAAACCGGCGCTTCCATTTCTTCTGGATCGAGATTTGGCCGCATGAATTCTACTTCGTGGCCGGGCTGCTGATCATGGCGGGGCTGGGGCTGTTCCTGTTTACCTCCGCTCTGGGGCGGGTCTGGTGTGGCTATGCCTGCCCGCAGACCGTCTGGTCCGATCTCTTCATGACTGTGGAGCGTTGGATCGAAGGCGACCGCAACGCGCGCATCCGTCTGCACAACGCACCGTGGAGCCTGCGCAAGGCGCGGCTGCGGGGGGCGAAATGGGTGGTCTGGCTGCTGATCGCGGTGGCCACGGGCGGGGCTTGGGTCTTTTACTTTGCCGATGCGCCCACTCTCGCGCGTGACCTCGTGACCCTGCAAGCCGCCCCCGTGGCCTATGCCACCATCGCCGTGCTGACCGCCACGACTTTTATCTTTGGCGGCTTCATGCGCGAACAGGTCTGCATCTACATGTGCCCTTGGCCCCGCATCCAAGGCGCGATGATGGATCCGGGCACGCTGACCGTCGGCTACCGCAAATGGCGGGGCGAGCCGCGCGCCAAGGGCGGGGTGAAGCGCCAGAAAGCGGCGGCAGAGGCGATCGGCAGCGGCGATGCGGTGGCCCGCTATGGTGCGGCGCTCGACAAGAACACCGCGGGCGACCGCCAGTCGCGGGACGGCGAGGTTTTGGGCGATTGCATTGATTGCAACGCCTGTGTGGCGGTCTGCCCGATGGGGATCGACATCCGCGAAGGCCAGCAGATGGAATGTATCACCTGCGCGCTCTGCATCGATGCCTGCGACGATGTGATGGCCAAGATTGGCCGACCGCGCGGGCTGATCGACTACCTCGCGCTGGATGATGAGCCGCCCACCGCGCCCAAGGAAAGCGCCGCCGTGGCGGGCCTTGCCGAGGCGCCTGCTGGTGACGTCGCCGGGGCCACTGCGCCGCCCTGGCAGCCCAAGCCGCTTTGGCAGCATGTCTTCCGCCCGCGTACCTTAATCTATACCGCCGCTTGGGCCGCCATCGGTGTGGCGCTTGTCGTGGCGCTCTTCATCCGGCCTGAGATCGACATGACCGTGGCGCCGGTGCGCAATCCGACCTTCGTCACCCTCTCGGACGGGTCGATCCGCAACGCCTATGACATCCGCCTGCGCAACAAACATGGGGAGGCGCGGGATTTCCGGCTGTCTCTCGCCGGAGACCGTGGCTTGGACCTCAGCGTCGAGGGGGCGGCGGATCCGGTGGTCTCCGTCCCCGCCGACACCACCCGCCTGCAACGGGTCTATGTCATCGCCCCGCCGCAGAGTGACGCCGCCACCGCGCCGCGCAGCGATCTGCGGTTCTGGGTCGAAGACGTCCGCTCGGGCGAGCGGGCCTTTGGTGACACGATTTTCAATGGAAAGGACAGCCAATGACCGCAGCGCAATTGCAACGGGGGCGCCCCCTGACAGGCTGGCATGTGCTGGCGATCTTCGTGGGCGGGTTTTCGATCATCATCGCGGTGAACCTCGCGCTCGCTTTCAACGCGGTGCGCACCTTCCCGGGCAAGGAAACCGAATCGAGTTACGTCGCCTCGCAAAATTTCGACAGCGACCGCGCGGCGCAGGAAGCGCTCGGCTGGGCGGTACAGACCGAGTTGACAGGGGAGACACTCCGCTTGGCGGTGCAGGATGCCAATGGCGTGGTGCAGCCCAAGATCATCGCGGCGACATTGGGCCGGGCGACCACCGTGGCAGATGACATGACGCCCGACTTCGCCTGGGATGGCCATGCGTGGACCGCGCCCGTTACCGCAGGCCCCGGCAACTGGAACCTGCGGATCGAGATGCGCGCCGCCGATGGCACGCTCTTTCGCCGCCGCATTCCCTTGCGGGTGACACGATGACCGTCGCTGCCTGTCCCGGCTGTGTCGCAGGCACCCCCTCGGCCGTGGCTGCGGCGCACCGCATTGCGGAGAACGACAAGGCCATCCATCTCGCCCTGCCGCAGATCCGCTGCGCGGCCTGTATTGCGGGGGTCGAGGGGGTCTTGGCCCGCTTGCCCTCGGTCAAAGCCGCGCGGGTGAACCTTGGGGCCAAACGGGTGCGGATCGTGCTGAGCCCCGGATATGACGCCAGCGCCGCGCTTCAGGCGTTGAACGATGCGGGCTTCGAAGCACATGAATTGGATGCAACCGCCCTGCGCCCTGCGGGGGATGACACGGGCCGCCGTCTGCTGGCCCGCGCCGCCGTGGCGGGCTTTGCCATGATGAATGTGATGGCAGTCTCCGTCGCGGTCTGGTCCGGGGCGGGCGATATCACACGCGAGATGTTTCACTGGGTCTCTGCCGCCATCGCGCTGCCCGCCTTGGCCTTTTCGGCAGTGCCGTTCTTCGCCTCGGCATCGGTCGCCCTGCGGGCTGGGCGGATGAATATGGATGTGCCGATTGCGCTGGCGATCCTGCTGGCGGCGGCGACCTCGCTTTATGAGACTTTCGCCGCCACCGGGGCGCATACTTGGTTCGATGCGGCGCTCTCGCTGACCTTTTTCCTGCTGGTGGGCCGCTATCTTGAGCATCGCGCGCGGGCCACTGCACGTTCCGCCGCGGCGGAGTTAACGGCGCTGGAACTGCCCCGCGCGACGCGTCTGACCGCCACGGGGCGTGAGACGGTGGACGTCAGCGCCCTGATGCCCGATGACCGCATCGCCCTTGCCGCCGGGGCGCGCGCGCCGGTGGATGGCATCGCCTTGGGCGCGGTGATGGTGGACCGCTCCGCCCTGACCGGAGAGGCCGACGCCGTCGCGGTGGCGGCGGGCGGGGCGATCTGCGCGGGGGAGGTGATCCTTGGCACGCCGCTGACCCTAAGGGTCACCCGCCGGGCCGAGGATAGCACCCTGCGCCGCCTTGCGGCTTTGGTCGAGGTCGCCGAGACCGGCAAACACCGCTACAGCGGGATCGCCGACCGCGCGGCGCGGCTTTACGCGCCGGTTGTGCATGGGCTGGCGGCGCTGGCTTTCGTGGTCTGGTGGGCGCTGACGGGGGACCTTTATCACGCGATTGCCGTGGCCACGGCGACGCTGATCATCACATGCCCCTGCGCGCTGGCGTTGGCCATTCCGGCGGTGACGGCGGCGATGACCGGGCGTTTGTTCCGCGCGGGGGTGCTGCTGAAATCCCCCACGGCGTTGGAGCGTTTGGCCGAGATCGACACGGTTCTCTTCGACAAGACCGGGACGTTGACCGAAGGCGTCGCGCGACTGCCCGCGCTTGATGCAGAGGTGGCATCGGTCGCGTTTGCCCTCGCGCAGGCGTCTGACCACCCCGCCTCGCGCGCCTTGGCGGCGGCGTTGCAGGGGCAGATGCCCGCCGATCTGCGCGACCTGCAAGAGGTGCCGGGCGAGGGCGTTTGCGGCCTGTGGCACGGGGCGCGGGTCTCGCTGCGTCGCGGGCAGGAGGGGCCGGAACTGCATCTGCCAGACCGCTCTATTCCCTTGCCCCTGTCCGAGACGCCCCGCGCCGGGGCGGCGGAAGCCGTCAACGCCCTGCGCGGGCGTGGGATGGAAGTGGCGATGGTCACTGGCGATACCGCGCAGCGTGCAGAAGCGCTGGCCAACACCCTCGGGATCGCCACGGTTCATGCCGCCGTTCGGCCCGAGGATAAGGCCGGTCTGGCTCGCGACATGGCTGCGCGGGGCAAGCGGGTGCTCATGGTGGGCGACGGGTTGAATGACACGGCGGCGCTTGCCGGGGCGCATGCCTCTCTCGCGCCCGCCACGGCGCTGGATGCCGCGCGGGTCGCCTCGGACGGGGTGATGCTGGGCGGTGATCTTTCGGCGGTCGCCGATACCCTGCGGCTGGCCCGCCGGGCGCGCAGCCGTATTCGCCAGAACCTCGGGCTGGCCGCCGCCTATAACGCGGTCGCGATCCCGGTGGCGGTCATGGGCTTCGCCACCCCGCTGATGGCGGCGGCGGTGATGTCTTCCTCGTCTATCCTCGTGGTTTTGAATGCGGTGCGCCGATGAATATCCTGATCGTTCTCATCCCCGTCTCCGTCTGTCTTGGCGCAGCGGGGCTTGCGGCCTGTCTCTGGACGCTGCGCAATGGGCAATACGATGACCTTGAAGGAGACGCGGCGCGGATTTTGCTGGAGAATGGCGCGCCTGATGGGGACACCCACCAGCGAGATACCGAAAAGGCGACCTAAAAACGCAAAACGCGGGCCGAGACCCGCGTTTTCTTAACCCAGTAGAAGCCCGCCGTCAGTCGGCGGCCTGAGAGGCCGAGATCAGCGCGTCCATATCCTTGATCAGCACGGTCTGGGAGGTCTCTAGCGCGATAATATCTTGCTTGCGCAGGCGGGTCAGGGTGCGGCTCACCGTCTCAATCGTCAGGCCGAGGAAATCCGCGATGTCGCTGCGGGTCATCGGCAGGGCGCAGGTGGTGTAATTGCCGATCGGCCTGCCGGTGCGCTCCGCCAGCGTGATGAGGAAGGAGGCAACCTTTTCCAGCGCGGATTTGCGGGCCAGCATCATGAAGTGATCCTGCATCGCCGAAATCTCACGCAGGGCAGCGTTCAAGAGCCGTTTATGCGTCTCGTGATCCCCCTCGAAATCGTCGAGCGCATGGCGGCGGTGGGCAATCACCTCTGCCGTCTGGATCGCCTCGCAATCGCTGTGATGGAGCGCGCCATTGGGAAAGCCGATGATGTCGCCGGGCAGGCCAAAGGCGATGACCTGCCGCCGCCCGTTGTCGAGCACGCGGGTCAGGCGAAAGACGCCCGAGGTGATCTCATAGATATGGTTGGCGATATCGCCCTCGCGAAACAGATGGCTGCCGACCGCCTGCCGCTTGCGCGGCGATTGCGCGGCGGGGGTGCGGGGGCAAAGCTGCGCCTCGGGCACTTTGGTTGCGGGGGTGAACTCATTGGATAGCGTCACGTACATGCGATCGTCCTTTCTGCGGCGCGGTCACATTCTCAGGCGCATGTCGCAGAACGACCTTTGGTCTTGTATCCGTTTGTAACGCTTTGTCGCAGGGGACGGCGTGGCGGGTGGTGCTCGCTTGGGTTGCGGACTATACAAACGCAACTTTTGGGGTGATGGGCGTGGCCGCGAAGAAGATCCTTGTTGTTGATGACGATGCCAAGATCCGGACGCTTCTGAGGCGCTGCCTTGAAAGCGACGGCTACCTCGTGACCGAGGCGCATGACGCGCAGAGCGTGGACGCGGCCTTTGCGGCGGAGGCTTTCGATCTGGTGACCTTGGATCTGAACCTCGGCGCGGAGGACGGGCTGGACATCGCGCGCGACCTTCGCCGCGATCATGACGTGCCGATCTTCATGGTGACGGGCAAGGACGATGTGATCGACCGCGTTGTCGGGCTGGAGCTGGGCGCGGATGACTATCTGACAAAACCCTTCCATGTGCGTGAGGTCTTGGCTCGCGTGAAATCCGTCCTGCGGCGCAGCGGCAAGCGCGAGGCGGAGGCGCCCGCACCGCAAAGCGCGGACCCTTGGCTTGCGCTTGATGGGCTGAAGATCAACCTCGAGCGGATGCTGCTGGTGGGCCGGAACGGGCAGGAGGGGGATCTGACCACGGCTGATTTCAAACTCTTGGCCGCCTTTGTGAACCACGCGAAAAAGCCCTTATCGCGGGACCGGTTGATGGATCTGATCGACGGGCAGAACTGGGCACCCTTGGACCGCACTATCGACAACCAAGTGGCGCGGCTGCGCAAGAAGGTCGAGCGTGATCCGGCGCGTCCGCTTTTGATCAAGACGGTGCGCGGGGTGGGTTATGTGCTGACCGAAAGCCCCACCGCCACCTCGGGTTAGTCTTGTAACAAGGCGCGAAACGCTTCGGCCAGATCCGCTTGCCTGTAGGGTTTGCGCAGGAGGGCGAAGGCATGGCTCTCTTCCTCGCCGCGCAGGACGTTTTCGGAGAAGCCCGAGGTGATCAATATCCGCAGGTCGGGCATTTCCGTCGTGACCCGTTTGGCCAGCGCATGGCCCGACAACTCCCCCGGCATCACCAGATCGGTAAAGACCACGTCGATGTCGTCGCGGTCTTGCAGGATGTCCCATGCCGCATCGCCGGTGGTCGCCGTGACACAGTCGAACCCCAGCGACTCCAGCCGCCGCTCCGACAGGCGTAGGACCATCGGGTCATCCTCCACCAGCAGCACGCGCAGGCCGGTGCCGATCCCGGCGTGCTGCTCTGGCGCGTCGCTGGAGGCCGCCCGCGCGCCGGTGCTGTCCACGAGGGCGGGGAAATAGAGGCTGATCGTCGTGCCCTTGCCCAATTCGCTGTAGATCGCGATATGCCCGCCGGATTGCTTGATGAAGCCGTAAACCATCGACAGGCCCAGCCCCGTGCCTTGGCCGACCGGTTTGGTCGAAAAGAACGGCTCCATCGCGCGGGTGCGAGTCTCAGCAGACATGCCTTCGCCCGTGTCCGCGATCGACAGGCGGATGTAGTTGCCCATGTCGATGCCGATTTCCTGTGCGACATAGGTGTCGTCAAGCTGCATGTTGCGCGTTTCCAGCGTAATTTTCCCACCCGAAGGCATGGCGTCTTGGGCATTGAGCGCGATGTTGAGCACGGCAGTCTGAAGCTGGGTGGCATCTACCTTGGCCTGCCAAAGGTCCTCGGCAAAACCCGTCTCGACCGCGATATGCGCGCCGATGGTGCGTTTGAGCATCGCCACGGCTTTTGAGACTTCGGCGTTGAGGTCAATCTCCGCCGCGTTCAGCGTTGTCTTGCGGGCAAAGACCATCAGGCGTGAGGTGAGATCGGCGCCGATCTCTGCCGCCTCCAGCGCGTCCGAGATCAGCGCGCCGCTTTTGGCCGAGGTTTCCGACATCTCCAGCAGTTCCAGATTGCCGATCACGACCGTCAAAAGGTTGTTGAAATCATGCGCGATGCCGCCGGTCATCTGCCCGATGGCGTCCATCCGTTGCGAGCGGGCGGTGGCCTCCTCGGCGGCTTTTCGGCGCGACAGATCGTGCATGATGCCGACAAAGGCGACCTCGCCCGAGATATCGGCGCGGCCCACGGAAAGATGCAGCGGGAAGACACTGCCATCGGCGCGCAACCCTTCCACGTCACGGCCCACGCCGATGATGCGTTTCTCTCCGGTCTCAAGATGGTGACGCAGAAAGCCGTCATGTTGAACGGCCATATCCCCCGGCATCAGCATGCGCACGTTTTGCCCTACCAGATCCTCGACCGGATGGCCGAAAAGCATGGCCGCCGCCTTGTTCACCCGCAGGATATTGCCCGCGTGATCGGCCACCACCATGGCATCGACGGCGGCGTCCAGAAGGGCCAGCAGAACGGGGCTTTCGTCGTTGATCTTCATGCGAGGGTTCCGTCTGTAGGGGCTGCGGGGCAGGGCCTCCGATAGCGTGAGAGGGGGCGGG